>NZ_JBXWNV010000002.1:0-562937 GCF_059610545.1 Ruegeria sp. CDSC068 | reverse complement strand
TGGATCGGGCCGCTAGGAGCACTTGCGTTGCTCTGCACATCTGTCGGAGCGATATTCTGCCATCTAGTGTTCGATACTTGGAAGCAGGGTATACCGGCGACGATAACAGGGACACTTGCGGCTCTTGTTTTGAACGCTGGGTATTCGAAGCTTCTGGACGTTCTTTGATTTTGCCCACCGACTGATCTGGGGTTTACTAAGTCAGCGATTGAACAGCCTTAGCTGGCTCCAGTTATCGGCTCTGCAAGGCCCGCTTTCTGCACAATGCAGTCCTTCGTGCATGGTGCAGCATTAGTTGCTCTGGGCTCGAAGCCGTCATCCGACAGCATTAGCGATGAGACTGGTTTGTGGTTGCGAGCGGTCATTGGGGCCGCTCTCAGGATTGGTCCGACATCGGCCCTCCCAGCACTATTCAACGAGTTTTCAAGCTTGACGCTGAGGTTCTACCGTCGCCTGATCCTCTCTCGATTACGCTCCCGACGTTCGATGTTGATCCGGTGGTCGCGACCCAATGCCCGGTAGAACCCCAGTCCCTTGGACCAGTTCAGAAAATGCGCGAAGCTATCGACCTGATCGTCGTTACGCCCGCGTGGAAAGGACTGAAGCTCTCGTTTGAATACCGGCAGCCAGGGTGCGTCTGCAGGCAGATACACCTTGCCCTCTTCGACAGGACCGCAAGCGGACTGGAACCGGGTTTCCTTGTCCTTGTCGGGTTTAATGCGTTCGTAGCGCCGACGGTCATCACGAAACAGCTCGTCCAGAAGCGGTTTACCGGAGGCCGCATCTTCGATCAAAACACGATCCGGATCCCAAAGGCCGACAAGCTGTAGCGCCTTGGCTTTCAGGTCTGGGTAGTCCACCTGCCCGCGCCAGACGTCGAGAAGGTACCACGCATTTTCGCGGAATCCCCAGGTTGTACAGGCCGAGAAGTCGGACCGGGGATCCGCTGACATGCCCGTATCCCAGCTTTGAACCACCAGTTGGAACCAGCGACGATTTTCGATGGTCTCATAAATACTGAACCACTCCCAGCGAAGGGGCGATCCGTCTGGTGCAATCGGGTTCTGCTGATACTGGCAATTGAACACGGCTGCGCCCATTTCACGGCGCTTGGTATCCAGCGTTTGCTGATCCAGGCGCGACGGGCAAAGGAGATCACCCGGTTTGCGGTGCATGGCCCTTCCACGCCCAAGAGGCACCGTCTCATATTCTTCGGCGATGGCAGACAGATTCAGGTGCCGATAGGTACCGCGTTCAAGCAGGTAGCCTGGCGGATCCATCTCGTGCAACCGTTGTGCAACCATAACCACACGCCCTTCGGCCGGGTTGTCAAAGCGCGACAGCAAGGTCCCCTCAATGAACTCCTGTGCCTTGACCAGCTCGGCTTCGGAACCCGCATCACCAGCTTTCAGCAGGTCATCGATGATGATGTAATCAGCGCCATGGCCAGTAACAGAACTGCCGATGGAGACAGCCTTGCGACTGCCTCCCTTTGTGGTGCGGATTTCTTCTGAGGAGTTGCCCTTTTGGGCCAAAACCGTTTCAGGGAACATTTCCCGGTACCAGCGCGCGGACATGATCCGACGACAATCTTCAGAATGCTTGCGCGCCAAATCCAGCCCGTAGCTGGCAACAATAATCTTGGCGCTGGGTGAGTGCCCCAGAAGATAAGCGACATATGCAACGGCCACGGTGACCGATTTCAGGCAACGTGGCGGGATGTTGATGATCAGCCGCTTGTTTTCGCCTTGGCGGACATTGTCCAACTCATGGCACATGGCACGCACATGCCAAGCCGGATCAAAGCTGCGGTCAGTCCCTTGGTGCAGCGTGTCAAACACACGCCACACGAAAGGAAAGAAATTGTCCCGGCAAACCTCGCGAGCGGCTTGCAGGACCATTTTTGGATCAGGAGTCGTCATCTTCCGCCTCCTCGTTTTCCGGACCACCGTCACCGTCCAGTTGGCTGGAAAAGAAATCCCGGAGGATGTCATAGTCAACTGCCTCCGGCCCATTCACTTCAGAGCCAGCCTGTTCGCTCCCATCATCTGGACCGCCGAACAGATCAGCGTCGACCTTGAGAAGCGCCATTAGCAATTTCGTGTCGCCCTTCAACGCACCGGCCGTGAGCCGCTTTGCAATTGCCTCCGCCTTGGAAATCCGAGCTTCGTTGTTGCCTTCGCGGACGGTGATCTTGGCTTCCAGTTCGCGTTTCAAGCTAGCATTCACCCCTTTGGCACCTTTTGGTCGTCCCTTCGGATTGCCGGAGCGGCCTTTCTTGAATTGGGTCGCTTTGGGCGGCTTGCCGTAGCCCACCTCATACTCTTTCGTATCGTCAGACATGATCCACCTCCTGCTCTGAAGTGGTGTCGTTGGCTGCAGAACGCGTATCGAACGTTTGCCCCGTGACAGCATGCACCGCGCTTTCACCGGTCATCTCCTGCCAACGGTGGATGGCGACATCGACGTAAACAGGGTCAAGCTCAATGAGCCGCGCCCGGCGCCCGGTTTTCTCAGCTGCCAGCAAGGTCGCGCCGGACCCGCCAAAGACGTCCAGCACGACATCGCCGCGATGACTTACATCCATCATGGCATCTGCCATCAAAGCTGTCGGCTTCACCGTGGGATGATCAGCGAGATCCGCTTCGCGTCCTGCCCCAAAGCTGTTCACACCGGCGTAATCCCAGACATTGGTGCGGTTGCGCCCATGTTTGCCCAGTTCGACATTGTTGATATGCGACGCGCCGGGCTTCTTAAAGATTGCGACCAGCTCGTGTTTGGAACGATAAAGGCTGCCCATCCCTCCGTTAGTCTTATTCCAGACGCAAAGATTGATGAGATCCAAGCCGCCTGCCTTGCCGGCCGCAATCAGTTCTTCAATGTGACGCCAGTCCATGCAGATCATCGCAATGCTTCCGTCCGGCAAGCAGTCAAACAGCCGGGTGACCACGCCTGAAAGAAAGACGCGGAACTCACTGTTAGACATTTCACCCGACGCCATGGCAAACTCGCGATGTTCGCCACTGATGCCACAGCGGACATGCCCATTGACCGGTACGTTGTATGGAGGATCGGTGAAGACCATCTGCGGGCTCTCGCCCTTCAGCAAAGTGTCGTAGCTCTGGGCTTGCAGGGCATCCCCGCAGAAGATGCGATGATCTCCAAGAACCCAAAGATCGCCCGGCTGAGTGATTACGGGTGCCGCAGGGTCCGGGGCCTCTACAGTCTCCGCTTCCGTCTCCGTGGCCTCGCCCGCGCCGTCGATGATGATGTCGATCTCCGGCGTCTCAAACCCAGTGATATCGAGGCTGAAGTCCAGTTCACCATCAAGGCTGAGATCCATCAACTCGGCAAACTCAATCTGGAGGGCCGCTTCGTTCCAGTCGGACAATTCCGCCAGCTTGTTATCCGCAATGCGCAGAACGCGCACTTCTGCTTCTGACAAGTGATCCGCGACAACTGTCGGCACGGACGTCAACCCCAGAGCCTTGGCGGCCTCATAGCGGCCATGACCCGCGATGATTGTGCCCGAACCATCCAACAGGATCGGGGTGACAAAGCCAAACTGGGCCACCGACGCCATAAGCTTGTCGATGTTCTTGGCTGCATGCACGCGGTTGTTGTTGGCGTATGGCTTGATCTGGCTGATCTGAGATTGGACGACTTTGTCCGCCATCCAGATCGGCGTGTTGGACGCCTTGGCGTCGCTCTGTGTTTTTTTGGCAGACATAGCCGCCTCCTTTCGTTTGACGCTCGTTAGCGTCGACAAGAAAGGATCGTGTTGGGAATTCGGAGAGAGCACGAAAGCAACTCTCCGGACCAATCGATCCGGTTCGTTGCCCCTTCGAATGCTCTCGGTCTTATCCGCTTCAAAAAATGCGGGGCCGAATGCTGCCTGGGAGATGTATTCACCTCCCCGTGGGACCTTGTCCCTTGTAGGGCTGGATAGAATCTATGCACGGGCTTTTTCAATTGCAACCCCCAAAACCAAAAGTAACTAAGTCGTAACCAATTAAGATTGTTGACGAATAATCGGGGGTACGGAAGCAGCGCCCTGCAAAACACACCCCTCCAGTAATCGCTGCAGAAAGAGCTGGACTGTTGCTGTGAACCACGCATCACTGGATCCAAGCCCGAGCCATTCGGGCGCTCCTCGGTACCGGGGTTCGGCATTTCGCCAGCCCCAGATCAGAGGAGACAATACATGTCCAAATCCAAACAAAGCAAAATTGACAAGTTGCAAGCTTTGTTGCGTCGCCCGAGCGGCACCAGCCTTGAGGCGCTCTGCAAAGCAACGGGGTGGCAGCCTCATTCGGTCCGAGCGGCTCTAAGCGGTCTGCGGAAAAAAGGCGTCACAATTGAAAGGCGGGCATCCGACAAACCAAATGGACCATCCACGTATCACCTGACGGTGGGAACAGGAAAAGAGTCATGACGAAGACGAGCGATGTCGCCGATCTCGCCGCCATGGGTCGATTGGATCTGGTTACGATTTGGCAGCAACTGTTTGATCAACCCGCACCCGCCATGCTCAGCCAACCCTTCCTGCGCCGTTTTATCGCCTTTGAGATGCAGTCCCGCCGTCATGGCGGGCTACCCCGCCAGGTCAAAGCCACGCTGGAAAAGGGCTCTGATAAGAAACCCCGGCCTAAATGCCCTGCCCTTAAACCCGGCGGGCGCCTGCTGCGCGAGTGGAACGGCGTGACCCATGTGGTCGATGTCACCAAGGATGGTTTTGTCTGGAGCGGTCGGTCTTATCGCTCACTCTCGGCCATCGCTCGGGAGATTACCGGCGCGCATTGGTCGGGGCCGCGCTTCTTCGGGCTCACCGGAAAGGCGGCAAAATGAGGCCGCGCCGCAAAACCCGATGCGCGATCTACACGCGCAAGTCATCGGAAGATGGGCTGGACCAAGACTTCAATTCACTCGATGCCCAGTACGAGGCCTGCGCGGCCTATGTCGCCAGCCAGCGACATGAAGGCTGGACCCTTTTGTCAGACCGCTACGATGACGGTGGCCTGTCGGGCGGCACACTCGAACGCCCTGCCCTTCAACACTTGCTTGAAGAGATCGATGCCGGGCGTATCGACATGGTGGTGGTCTACAAGATCGACCGGCTGACCCGATCGCTCGCCGACTTCTCGAAGCTGGTCGAACGGCTGGAACAGGCGGATTGTTCGTTTGTGTCCGTCACGCAGGCCTTCAACACCTCTTCCTCCATGGGTCGTCTTACTCAGAACGTGCTTCTGTCCTTTGCCCAATTCGAACGCGAGGTCACTGCTGAACGCATCCGTGACAAAATCGCGGCGTCAAAGAAAAAGGGGCTTTGGATGGGCGGCAATCTGCCCCTTGGCTATGATCGCCACCCCGATCCAAAAGCAAGAACGCTGGTGGTGAATGAGGAGGAGGCCAGAACGGTCCGGCATCTCTTTGGTCTCTATGACGAGTTGGGGTGCCTGCGCAAAGTAGAAGAAGAAGCAACGGCAGAAGGGCTGCGGTCAAAACGGGTTATTCGGACAGATGGCAGCGTGAAGGGGGATTGTCCGCTGTCACGCGGCCAGATCTATTACCTGCTGCGCAACCCGGTTTACCTCGGAAAAATCCGCCACAAGGATAAGACTTGGGACGGACAACACCCGGCGATCATCGACCAGGGCGTCTGGGACCGGGTACAGGAGAAAATGCGACAGGCATCGAACCGCTCCCGGGTACGCGGCGGCTCCGATGCGCGCCAACGCTCCAATGACCCCGGCGCCTGGCTCACCGGTTTGATGCAGGACGAAACTGGTGACAGGTTGACGCCAACCCACACCACGCGCAAAGGCCGACGATTGCGCTACTATATCTCCAATCGGTTGATCTCGGGCGGCAAGGATATCTCCGGCTGGCGACTGCCCGGCCCGGCGCTGGAAAACGCTGTCATTGATGTCATCGTCAGACAATTGCAAGACGCTGCAATCACGCATCGAGTTCTGGCGCTGCCGGAAGCCAGATCAGCCGAGGCGGTGCAGACTTCAGTTGCGGATTTAGTGACCCGGCTTCAAGGCCAAGGCGGTCAGTTCGGCGCTGATATTCTGGCCAGCGGCAGAATTGCACGAGGCCAGATCGACCTCGAATTGAACCGCAAAACCCTGGCAAGCGCACTTGGCATCGCCGCGGACCATCTGCACCCGGATCTCGCCCACGTTACCGCATCCTTCGATCTGCGCCGCCGCGGTGTCGAGGTCAAGGTCATCGCCGGAGACACGGTACCCCAACCCGACCCCCACCTCCGTTCCATGCTGATCCGCGCCCATGGCTGGGCCCGTGATCTGAAAGCAGGAGTTCAACTGATGGAAATCGCGCGCCGGGAAAGCGTTCCCGGCGCTTTCATCCGTACCCGTGCTCAGCTCGCCTTTCTCTCACCGAAGATTCAGGCCGCGATTCTCGACGGCACCCAGCCGCCCGAACTCACACTCAAGCGCCTGGTCAGCGTGACCCACCCACTTGATTGGGCCGAACAGGAATGTCTGTTCGACTTTTGACACCTCAAGAACCGGCCTCCCTGATACAGGGTTCGCCCTCCCTGATCCGTCGGAATAATTCCCTGTTCGCTCAAGAAAATTCCCTGTTCCACCTTTTAGGGAATTTGCAACATAAACCTCTGAAAAAATACAATTTTGACATGCATAATGTCTGAAATCGAAGCCATCTCACGAAAATTCCCTGTAAATCGCAGGTTATCAGGGAAACCCAGCCCAAAGCGACCCCGCCAAAATGCGCCACTGAGACTGAGGCCTGAATTGCGCTCTGAGTGTACGGCCTGCTCCGTCTCTGATTGAAAGCGCATGCGCCAACTCGCGGGAATTGCGGCACAATTCAGGATCAGAAAAAACAATTCAAGTGAGACAGGTATGAGTGGCGGGGAGACAGGGATTCGAACCCTGGGAACGCTCTCACGTTCAACGGTTTTCAAGACCGCCGCATTCGACCACTCTGCCACCTCCCCGCGTGGGGCCGGGTCTAAGGCCATCGCGAACCGGTGGCAAGACCAAATAGGGAATTCTTGCCGAAGCGCCCGCTGCGGTCTTTCCATGACACTTTGGCCGCGTTATGATCTGCAGGAAAGACCGAAGCAGGCTGGCATCACAGAACCAGCAATCGGCGGCGGGTCTCGGGAAACGAGGCCCAATCAGGCAAGGGATGACAAGATGAAGCGAGCGACAGAGACACGCGCACATCCGCGAGCGTTAGCGGCTTTGGCCGTTGTGTCCGTGGTTTTGGTTGGTTGCGATGAGGTGCTTTCCCCCGAAAATGTCTCGGCAGATACCCAGAGCGCCGAATCCGCACCAGACGGTCGGACCGACCTTTTCCCCACTCCAAGCGGAAGCCCGAAAGATGATGTCGAAGCGCCCGAGGTGTTTCAGCTGTCTGAGCCCGGACTATGGGATGGCCGCCCGTCATTGGGCGGCATATGGGTTGCCCACCCGGATGTGACACAGCCCGAGCGTGTGCGCGTCAAAAACCCCAAGAACAATAAAACGATCACAGCCGCGTTGTTCCGTCGCGAAAGAAACCTGCCGGGTCCTGAACTGCAGCTTTCCTCTGCTGCGGCCGAAAAACTGGGCATTCTGGCTGGCGCGCCTACACAGGTTGATGTCGTTGCCCTGCGTCGCAAAGCGCCCGAGCCGAAACCTGAGCCGGTTGAAGAAAAGCCCGCAGCCGAAGAGGCCCCTGTCGAAGAAACGCAAACCGCAGCAGCGGATGAGCCCAAGACCGACATCGCCGAAAGTGAGGCCGCAGAAGCTGAACAGCCAGCCAAGCTCAAGTGGTGGCAACGCAAAAAACCTGCGGCGGCGGCCGGCGCCGCGACTGCTGTAGCCGCAGATGCCGCGACCGACACGGCAACCGACACAGCGGCGGAAACAGCCGCCGAGGCGGTCGAAACCGTCACAGAGACTGAAGTACCGGCCAAGCCCAAATGGTGGCAGCGCAAGAAACCAGCCACGGCGGCCGTGGCCGCTGATGCTGCGACCGATACGGCGACCGACACAGCGACTGAGGTGGTCGAAACGACGGCAGAAGCAACATCATCGGCTTCACTGGTGGACCCAGAGGTTACCCCCCCGACTGAACAACCGGCCAAACGTAAATGGTGGCAAAAGAAAAGTCCCGATGAAATCACCGAAACGCCGCTGGACCCGATCGCGGGCGCGGCTGCGGCGATTGACGCGGCAGAACCCACACCGGCCGGAACCCCCTCTGCCACAACCGCGGACGCATCGGCAGCCACGGCGGCTTCGGTATCGTCCTTGTCAAAACCGTTCGTCCAGGTTGGCACTTTCGGGGTTGAAACCAACGCCAATAGCGCTGCCAACAAGATCCGCCGCAACGGAATGCCTGCCGAGGTGCGAGAACTAACCTCGGACGGCAAAACGGTCTGGAGGGTCCTAGTCGGCCCAGCCACGTCGCGCTCGGAACGCAATGCCATGCAACGCGATGTCAAAGACCTGGGCTTTAACGACGCGTTTACCGTCAAAAATTGAAACCAAGGAGGCCCTCATGCTGTCCTCACTGCGATCATCTGTTTTGACCCTCGGGCTGGCGCTGTTTGCCCTGCCCGCCCACGCTTTCGACACAACCGCCCGCGCGGCCTATGTGATCGATCAGACGACCGGAACGGTTCTGCTGTCGAAAGAAGCAGACCAGCCGCTGCCGCCTGCGTCGATGTCCAAACTGATGACGCTCTACGTCGCGTTTGAGGCGTTGCGCGATGGCCGCCTGACCCTGGGTGAAACCTTGCCCGTGTCGGAACACGCCATGAGCTATGGTGGCTCGACCATGTTCCTGAACACGCAGGATCGTGTCAGCGTCGAGGATCTGCTGCGTGGCATCATCGTATTGTCTGGTAACGACGCATGCGTGGTGATTGCCGAGGCGCTAAGCCCCGATGGGACCGAGGCCGGGTTTGCCCGCTACATGACACAGCGCGCCAAGCAGATGGGCATGGACAACTCGAACTTCGCCAACTCGAACGGATGGCCGGCGGCGGGCCACATGATGTCGGTCCATGACCTTGCCGTATTAGCCAACCGGCTGATCAGCGACTTCCCCGAATACTACCCTCTGTTCGCAGAAGAAGAGTTTGAGTTTGATGGCCGTGCGCCTTCTAACAAACGTAACCGCAATCCGCTGCTGAAACTGGGGATCGGGGCCGACGGCCTGAAAACCGGGCATACGCAAGAGGCGGGTTATGGCCTGGTCGGCTCGGCCAAGCAAGGCGACCGTCGGGTTGTCTTTGTCCTGACTGGCCTCGATAGCACCGCCCGTCGCGCAGAGGAGGCTGAGGCCGTGGTTAACTGGTCGTTTCGCAATTTTGTCGAGAGGACAATTGCCGACGCCGAAACGCCGATAGCCGAAGCCCAGATTTGGATGGGCGCAGAAAAGACTGTTGGGCTGGTGCCCGAAGGGGATCTGACCTTGTTGTTCCCAGTTCTCAATGACAAGGATGTCAAAGCTGAGGTCGTCTATGAAGGTCCGATCAACGCGCCTGTGGAAAAGGGGCAGAAACTGGCTGAGCTGGTGATCACACCCGAAGGATTGCCCGAAATCCGTCGCCCACTTTTCGCGGCCAAAGACGTGCCTGTAGGCGGCTTTGTCGTGCGCATGAAAACCGTTGGCGGTATTGTTCTGGAAGACGTGATCGGCAATCCGCTGGAGGCGATGTGACGAAGGCAGGGTTGTTTCTGACCTTCGAAGGTATTGACGGGTCTGGAAAGTCATCACAAGCACGAATGCTTGCCGAACATTTGCGTGGCCTCGGTTACGATGTCGTTCTGACCCGCGAGCCCGGAGGATCTGCAGGCGCTGAAGAGATCCGAAGCCTTGTTCTGGAAGGTGACACGGATCGCTGGTCCGCAGAGACGGAAATCCTACTGTTTACGGCCGCCCGCCGGGATCATTTGGAACGCACGATCAGGCCAGCGCTGGCCGAGGGCAAAGTCGTGATCTGCGACCGCTTCGCCGACAGCACCCGCATGTATCAGGGCCTGTCGCGCGGCGATCTGCGGGGATTGGTCGATCAATTGCACGACCTGATGATCGGGCGCGAACCCGACATGACCGTTTTGATCGACATGGACCCCGAAACCGGGCTGTCCCGCGCCAAGGGGCGTCAGGGAACAGAAGAACGGTTCGAAGATTTCGGGCTGGATCTGCAACAACAGATGCGTGCAGGGTTTCTGGCCCTTGCGGATGAGTATTCCGACCGTTTCCGCGTGGTTGATGGTAACCGGGACATGGACAGTGTTGCACAGGATGTGACAGATATCGTTCTGCAAGCTTTGCGATAGACGATAGATGAGCGACGACACCCCAACCCCGGATCAGGCACCCGGTGCCCCACATCCGCGCGAGACACTGCGCCTGTTTGGTCAGGACGCGGCGGAACAGGCTTTTCTAAGTGCCTATACCTCTGAGCGTCTGCACCACGGCTGGTTGATTACTGGTCCACGTGGGGTCGGCAAGGCGACGCTGGCCTGGCGGATCGCGCGATTTTTACTGGCAACACCTCCGACTGAGGATGACGGGCTATTTGGTGCACCGCCACCGCCCGATAGCCTTGAGATCGATCCTGAACACCCCGTCGCGCACCGTATTCAGGCTGGGGCCGAGCCCGGCTTGGCCGCAATTACCCGATCTCTGAACGATCAGGGGCGGTTGCGTAATGAGATTGTGGTTGATGATATTCGCAAGCTTGGCAAGTTCTTCGGCCTTTCCTCGACTGACGGTGGCCGTCGCGTTGTGATCGTGGATGCCGCGGATGAGATGAATGTCAGCGCCGCCAACGCGCTGTTGAAAATGCTCGAGGAGCCCCCGGCCCGCACCACCCTGCTGCTGATCTCGCACCAGCCGTCGCGTCTGTTGCCGACAATCCGGTCGCGGTGCCGGACACTGCGCCTGTCTCCGCTGGGATCTGAGAATATGGAAGCCGCGCTGATGCAGACCGGCACAGAAATGCCGGGACAGGCGGATCATTTGGCTGCACTGGCTGCCGGGTCCGTGGGTGATGCGGTGCGCCTGATAAACCTGGGCGGGCTTGAGATTTACGCCGAGCTGATCGCCATTCTGGGCACCCTGCCCCGAATGGACCGTCAGCGCGCGCTTGCCTTGGCCGAGGCTGCTGCCCAACGTGGCGCGGCCGAGCGGTTTGAACTGTTACTGACGTTGATCGACGTCGCCCTGTCCCGGCTTGCGCTGACCGGTGCAACCGGCGCGGCCCCGATGCCCGAGGCCGCTCCGAACGAGGCAGAAACCCTTGCCCGCCTGTCTGCCTCACCGCAGCAGGCCCGCAAATGGGCAGAGGTCGCTGCAGTGATCACCGCACGTGCGCGTCATGGGCAGGCGGTGAACCTTGACCCTGCCGCTCTGGTCCTAGATACGGTGTTCAAGATACAGGAAACCGCCGGTCAGAGCAGATGAGCAATACGCCCGAAATCACCGACAGCCATTGCCATCTGGACTTCCCCGATTTCGAAGGTCAGCTGGATCAGATCGTGGCCAATGCTACCGAGGCTGGCGTGACCCGCATGGTAACAATTTGCACCCGCTTGCGGAACGAACCAACCGTCCGCGCCATCGCCGAAACCCACGCGCCGGTCTTCTACGCGGCTGGAACGCACCCGATGAGTGCCGCTGATGAGCCGATGGCATCGGTCGATGAACTCGTCGCCTTGTCCCGGCACCCCAAATTTGTAGGTATCGGCGAAACCGGGCTGGATTATCACTATACCGCCGACAGCGCAGCGGTGCAGAAGCAATCCTTGCGGTTGCATATTGAGGCTGCCCAACGCACTGGCCTGCCTTTGATCATTCACGCCCGTGCCGCCGATGACGACATGGCCCGCATTCTGGCCCAGGAACACCGCAACGCGCCCTATTCCTGCGTGATGCACTGCTTTTCATCTTCTGCCGAACTGGCCAAAGCCGCCCTTGAACTGGGGTTCTACTTGTCGATGTCCGGCATCGCGGCCTTTCCCAAAAGCCAAGAGCTTCGCGATATCTTTGCCAGCGCCCCGGTCGACCGCATCCTTGTTGAAACCGACGCGCCATACCTGGCCCCCCCCCCGTATCGCGGCAAACGGAACGAGCCCGCCTATACCGCCCACACAGCGCGCAAAGGGGCCGAGGTGTTTGGGATGGACTACGCCGATTTTGCTGCCCATACGCAGGCAAATTTTGACCGGTTGTTCACCAAAGCAGCGACCTACAAGGCGGCTGCATGACCGAATTGCGATGCACCATCCTTGGCTGCGGATCATCCGGCGGCGTCCCCCGGCTGGGCGGGCATTGGGGCGATTGCGACCCCAAGAACCCCAAAAACATCCGTCGCCGCTGTTCAATGCTGGTGGAACGGGACGGCCCGGACGGTACAACCTCGGTGCTGATCGACACCTCCCCCGACATGCGCA
Source organism: Ruegeria sp. CDSC068 (assembly GCF_059610545.1). Lineage (NCBI taxonomy): Bacteria > Pseudomonadati > Pseudomonadota > Alphaproteobacteria > Rhodobacterales > Roseobacteraceae > Ruegeria > Ruegeria sp. CDSC068. Next base: position 550,488 of record NZ_JBXWNV010000002.1, on the reverse strand, counting down.
GCCAATTGCTCGACAGCGGGACCGGACGTCTGGATGGAGTTATCTACACCCATTCGCACGCCGATCACGTCCACGGCATCGATGACCTGCGTATGATTGTGTTCAATATGCGCGAGCGCGTGCCCGTGTGGGCCGATGGCGACACACAGAACGCCTTGCTGGGACGGTTCGGTTACGCCTTTGTCCAGCCCGAAGGTTCACCCTACCCGCCGATCCTTGACCTGAAGTCCATCGACGGCCCGTTCGAGGTGGACGGCCCCGGCGGCCCGATCCCGTTCCAGCCATTCAAGGTCAACCACGGCTCGATCGACTCGCTTGGTTTCCGGATGGGCAACCTGGCGTACCTGCCGGATGTGGCGGAAATCTACGACGAAGCCTGGGCGACGATGGAAGGGTTGGATTGTCTAGTGATCGACGCGCTACGTCGGAAACCTCATCCGACCCATGCGCATCTGGAAAGGACGCTGGGCTGGATCGAACGACTGAACCCCAAGCGGGCGGTCCTGACCAACATGCATATCGATCTGGACTATGCCACGGTTGATGCAGAAACCGCCGACAACATCACCCCAGCCTATGACGGAATGGTGATCCATCAGGCGCTTTAAGACCCCACGCAACCAACCTGGGACGCAGCAATTTTGCGTCGGCCCAGCCTGCAAAGCGGTGCCATGCTTCAAAGTCTGATCGACGTCATTCTACCGGTTTTCCTTGTGATCGGAGCAGGTTATGCATCGACGCGGTTGGGGTATTTCAAGGAAATCCACATCGATGGGTTGATGAAGTTCACCCAGGGCTTTGCAATCCCATGCCTTCTGTTCCTTGCAATCTCGCATCTGGATCTAAGCGCTAGTTTTGATCCCCGGCTTCTGGTCAGCTTCTACTCAGCAGCTGGCCTGTGTTTCACTGCTGGTCTGCTCGGTGCACGGTTGATCTTTGGCCGGGATTGGGAAGATTGTGTCGCCATCGGGTTTTGCTGTCTGTTCTCGAACTCTGTTCTTTTGGGATTGCCTATTACCGAACGCGCCTATGGCCCCGAAAACCTGACCGGCAACTATGCGATCATCGCCTTCCATTCACCCTTTTGCTACGGCGTTGGCATCACGGTGATGGAGGTTATTCGAAATCGCGGCCAAGGTGGCCCCCGCATGGTCAAATCCATCTTGTCGGCCATGTTCCGCAACGCACTGATCCTAGGCATCGCGCTGGGTTTTGCCGTGAACCTGTCAGGCATTGGCATACCTGCGGTCGTGGACGAAGCGCTGGGCCTTGTGACCCGCGCCGCCCTGCCCGGGGCGCTGTTCGCGCTTGGCGGAGTGCTTGTGAAGTACAAGCCCGAAGGTGACCTGCGCGCCATCGCCTTTGTCTGCGCGATTTCACTAATGCTGCATCCCAGTCTTGTCTGGTTATTCGGTTCAACAGTTGGCCTGCCGCAAGACCTGTTCCGCTCGGGCGTGCTGACGGCAGCGATGGCTCCCGGTTTTAATGCTTACATCTTTGCCAATATGTACGGACGGGCAAAACGGGTCGCGGCCTCGTCCGTTCTGGTCGGAACCGGCGTCTCGATCCTGACAGTCTGGCTTTGGCTGACATTATTGGGATAGCGTGACGTCCCACGGATTGACTTTGCACCAGCCGGACACACCTAACTGAAAAGCCACAGGATACTCCTAAATGCCGCACGCCCTGATCGTCGCCCACGGCCAACCCTCGGACCCGGCCCCTGCCGAAGCGGCGCTAGCTTCCTATGCGGCAGAGGTCGATGCGTATTGCGATGGCGTCAGCGTTCATTCAGCTACGCTTGCTGCGCCTGGAATGCTGGAGGCTCGTTTGGATGAACTGCCCGACGACACTGTCATCTATCCCCTTTTTATGGCCAAGGGGTGGTTCGTGACACGTGCGCTGCCCAAGCGTCTGGGTGATAGAAACATCCAAATTCTGGACCCGTTGGGCGTTGACCCAGAACTCCCCGCTTTGGCTGCGGGCGCATTGCTGGATGCGCTATCGGGCAAGGGGTGGGACGCGGACAAAACGGATCTGGTTCTGGCGGCACATGGATCGGGCCGTAGCCGCAATCCATCAGCTGTCGCCATTGAGTTTTCCAGGGAACTGGCCCGGTGCATGACCTTCCAATCCATCCGCGTCGGGTTTGTGGAAGAGGCCCCGTCCATTGCCGAAGCCGCGACCGGGGCTGGCGATCACTCTCTGTGCCTACCCTTCTTTGCCTGCACCGGCGGGCATGTTTTGGATGACGTGCCACAGGAGCTAGAGCGAGCGCGGTTCAAAGGCCACGTGATGCCGGTTGTCGGAGAGCTTCCCCCGATCAAGCGCCATATTGCGGAAATTCTGACACGGGCTATTGCGCTGGATTAGCTTAAATACCCGCCCCGCGCGGATTCATAAGTCATTGAGAACTGGCCGGCTTCAGCCCAGTGGTCGCAAGTGCCGAGTACAGACAATGCCGCGAACGCCCCTGCCGCTTTGCCTCGTACAGCGCCTGATCCGCTGCATTCAGCAGCTCTGCCGCATCCGGCGTGCCAAATTGCGTGGACAAGGCCGTTCCGATGCTAGCTGAAATCTTACACTGGGCACCCTGAAACATCATGGGTTGGCATAGCCTGCTGATCAGGCGCCCCGCTATGTCAGACAGGACACTTTCGTCGACCAGACCTTTAAAAATGATAACAAACTCATCACCACCGATCCGGGCGACCGTGTCCTCAGTTCGTGTTTCTTCCTCCATAATGCATGCGGCCTGTTGCAACACAAAGTCCCCCGCCGCATGGCCAAGGCGGTCGTTGACACTTTTGAAGAAATCCAAGTCCAGATGCATAAGCGCAAAAGCGCAATTGGCCGTGATCAGGTGGCCGAGAACCACATCCATCGCACGGCGGTTTTTCAACCCCGTCAACATGTCTGTCACCGCCTGTTCTTCAGCGGCCAGCATAGCTCTCTGCAGTCGCAAGTTCAGTGAGCGCGATGCCTCCATCGCGGCTGTTTTCGCCTCAACCAAGTACAGCAGTTCGATCGCCAGATCCGTGCCAGAGAAATCCGCGCTAGTCAGGGCATAGTCACGAACTGCATCCAGTATCGAAATCCCGAAGGACAGGTTGATGATGGCCCCGTTCCCCTTTGGCAAGGGCGCGATTAGCCCGGTCAGCGCGGTCCGAGGCTCGTCGTGAAATTTCAGATGTACTTTGCCACCGGTCAGAGATAACAGCGTGGAAATCGTTGTTATTGTTCGCGGTCGCACAAGTCCAAAAACGTCCAGAAAATCGCGCCCCTGCATCGGATGGTCCGGACGGAGCTTTTGCAGCGTTGGTCCTGCGTTTACGATCATGCCCTTGTCATCCACCATCACGAACATGGGGCACAACGTGTCCAAAAGAGCTGAGAGTTCAGAGGCTTGCATCATGACTTGCGCGCCCCAAGATCGAAATGACGCCCTTCGGCAAAGGCGCTTTCGATCAGAACGATCGTGATGACCTCGGCGTCGGCCTGCTGCCCTTCATGCGACAACATGGCCAATGCTCCATAATCGTCTGCAATTGCCCGTAATACGCCGACCATCACGCTGGAATAGCCTGGCAGGCCGGGGTAGCAGTACAAGTGATATTCTGCCGGTGACACCTCACACAACTCCAGCATTGGCAGACGCAGATCGGATACTGCAAGGCGGGCACGATCCGATAAGTCATCCAGCGAGTGCAGGAATTCGACATATGTCACACCGCCGAACCGAAGCAGTCGGCGCAAATCTTCCATATTGGGGTGCGACACCAGATAGGTCCCAAGATCCTCCAGTATCTCGGCCCGTGGACGATTCAGGTCAGCACATAACACGTCCAAAACCTGCGCGGTCATGGCGTCGTCATAAAGCAGCATTGCCTCAAACTCGGCAAAACCCAGGCCCGCAGCCTCGGTCACCCGCAGCCAGCAGGGTTGTCCATAAGTCGCGCAAACAAATGATTGTATTGCCCGATTGATCAGACCATGCATGAGATGCCCCAAATTGGTTACGCCCCAATCTGGACAGACAATCCTTAACAAATAGCCAAAAACCACGTTGCGGTGATGGCAATCCGACAGAGTCTCAATCTGGAAGTCACTGTTGTTACATTAGAAATCCGTCGGCGCGCCACCCTCGGCCTTTCGGCGGGCAACAAAGTCCTCCAACTCCTCGCGAATCCCGTCATCTATCGGCGGGGGCTCAAAGCTGGTTACGATTTCCTTGAACATGTGGTGGGCGCGCTCAGCGGTCCAGATGCCGCCAGCCACGTCCCAACCTTCATAGTTTTTCCAATCGCTCAGGAACGGCTGATAGAACGCGGTCGTGTAGCGGTCCTGGGTGTGCTGAATACCAAAGAAATGGCCATCGTTCCCAACAGACTTGATAGCATCCAGCGCGATTTCATCTGGGCCTGTTGCTGTGATCTCGGGCTGCATGTATCGCTGGATTTGCTGCAGAATTTCACAATCCATAATGAATTTTTCGGGGCTCGCAATCAGCCCGCCCTCAAGCCATCCAGCCGCATGATACACCATGTTGGTGCCCGACTGCACAGCAGCCCAGAGCGAGTTCGACGTCTCCCACACAGCTTGCCCATCGGGTACGTTCGCCGCACACACGCCCGAAGACCGCATCGGCAAACCATAATATCTTGCCATTTGGCCGGTCATCTGGGTTGAGCGCATATATTCGGGCGTTCCAAACGCAGGCGCGCCAGATTTCATGTCAACGTTGGACGTGAACGTCCCGATAACACAGGGAATTCCCGGCCGGACATATTGGAACAGCGCAATTGCGCACAACGCCTCGGCCAAGGATTGCGCAACCGCACCGGCCATCGTAACGGGCGCCATCGCACCGGCCAATGTGAACGGTGTCACGACAATTGCTTGCCCGCGCCGCGCAAGACGCAGGCAGCCGTCAATCATCGGATGGTCGTGTTTCAACGGTGAGGTCGAGTTGATGTTGGTATACATCCGCGGGGTCGCTTCGAACTCTTCATGGCTGTGACCTCCAGCGATCCGCACCATCTCCATCACGTCCTCAACGCGTTCCTTACCCAGCGAATAGGCATGCATCGCCTTGTCGGTCAGCGTCAGCTTGTCATAGAGCACGTCCAGATGTCGGACGCTGGCGTGGATATCGACCGGCTCGACCGGATAGCCCCCCGCAAAGTGAATGCAGTTGAAGTACTGCGTCAGCTTCAGCAAATTCCGGCACATCTCGCGATTTCCGGCCACCTTGGTACCAATCTCAAGATCCCAGTAGTTCGGAGGAGAAGACACGTTCCCGAACAACAGGGTTTTGCCACCAACTTCAATCGTCTTGTCAGGATTTCGCGGCGTGATCGTGAACTTTGATGGCGCTTTGGCCACCATTTCCATCACAAAGTCACGACCCATGCGAACGTTGTCGCCATTGATCGTACAGCCTGCCTCTTTCAGGATGCCAAGGGCTTCTTCGTTGTAGAACTCGATCCCGATCTCTTCGAGGATGCGCATGGCCCCCTCGTGGATCGCTTCGATTCCAGCTTGGTCCAGCGGTTCGGTGGGTTTGTCGGTATTGATCGGCGGGTTCCACGGCATTTGGTCGATCACCGCGCTGCCCCTGCGCGCTGCCGCACCTGCCCGTCCCCCTCCGCGCCGTTTGCGAGTCTGTGTGTCAGCCATTGGATCCCTCCGGAACTTGCTTTCTTCAAGCAAGCCCTGAAGTCGGCCCAGTGGCCGCTCTGTCTGCGACAAGGTTTGTCGGTTTTATTACTTGGACAGTCGAATTCAGCCGAAGCTGGATCAGTTTTCTGCCAGCCAGGCGGGAATGTGACCGATGTCCGGCAGCACGACATCTGCCATCGGAGCAAGCGCCTTGGCCGGCGCCAACCCCGTCAGCACACCGATTGTGATCATCCCCGCCGCTCGCCCGGCCTGAAGATCATGCAGGCTGTCCCCCACCATCGCCACCCGCGACGGGTCGACACCAACATGGGTTGCAAAGGCAATCAATTGCCCGGGCCCGGGTTTGAACCCATGGCCGCTGTCGTAGCCAGCAACAAAATCAAAGTGGTCGCGAATCCCGACTGAGGCGAGATGTTGCATCGCTGGCATTTCCCCGTCGTTCGTGGCCACGCCCAGCTTTAGGCCCGCCTGCCGCAAAGCATCGAGGAAGGGAACCAGCGGAACAGCCGGGGCCTGTGTCGCCGTCGCCGATTCCGTGTTCAGAATGTCAATCAGCTCATCGCTGGGCATATCCGGGAAGTAGGGTGCAAGGGCTTCGGCGATCTCCTCGACGGTCCCCGCAATCACGATGCTGTCGTCGGCATATTCTTCCGAAACCGGATCAAACCCGATGGCCCGGCCCAGTTCGGCAGCCCGTTTTTGGTCGCCATCTGACAACTTTTCCAACACGCTGCGCCCGAAACCACCCCATGTGTCCGCAAAGTCAAACAATGTTCCGTCCTTGTCGAACAAGATCGCATCGATGGGCATTACATGCTCCTGTCAGTGAATTGAATCAGGTCCAGTGAACGTCGCCACCAGACAAAACAGCCCGCGCCTGACCCGGCAGGTCATAGGGCACGGAATTGGCGTCACAAAAGGCGATCACCCACGAATCGTCAAGCATCAAGAATTCAAGAACCGAACTCAGGAACTCCGACTCTGATGCGCGAACCCGCAAGTCCTCGGTGGATGCACCCGTCGAGCCCAAAAAGATCGGCAGCAATTCGTCATTCCCGACCAGCCAGCCCAGGACGTTCAGGGCAAGCGTTTCGGCGGATTGGGCGGTGATCGGCATAAAGAGGCCTCGAATATGCATTTGGAAAGGGTTTGTTAACCAGACTCATAAACACTTTGGCAACGCATGCAATCAACGGTGACAGATATGTCCGTGCAGGGAACCATCCTTGTCCTAGACGGGACTTCGACCAATCGCATTATGCTAAAAGTTCAGCTGACGGCGGCGTGGTATCACGTGGTTCAGGCTGAAAAGCTGCAGGGGTTGGCCGGGCTGCTAAGTCGCACACGCCCCGATCTGGTGCTGGTGGCGCAATCGCTGCCCGATGGCTCAGCTGCGGACGTCAAAAGACTGGTGATGGCCAACGCGGAACTGGCCGATGTACCGGTCGTTGCAATCGCGCCGCAGAACGACAAGGCGGCAAGATTGCAGGCACTGTCGGATGGGTTAGACGACGTGTTGGCAGCCCCGTTCAAGGACACCCTGCTTCTGGCGCGAATTCGCAGTCTGCTGCGCGCGCGCGCAGATACGCAAGAGCTTCAGCTGGGCGGCGGATCACATCCAGTCGGATTTGCAGAACCCGCGACCGTGCTGATTACGCCGTCGAAATCGGCCCATGTGGCCATACTGACCCAAAGCGCCCGGATCGGGACATTGTGGAAATCCGCGTTGTCCGAGAGATCGCATCACAGCCTAAGCACACATGCAGCTTCGAACATGCGTGCTTTGCTGTCAGGGCCAGTGCCAGACGCGATCCTAATCGAAATAGATACGACGGCCGCGGGCCTGAATACGTTGGCGGACCTGAAGTCACGCGGGGCAACTCGGCATACCGTATTGATCGCCGTCTTGGCCGATGAAAATGCGACAATGGCGAGCGAGGCGCTGGATCGTGGCGCTGACGCCGTGTGTATGGGGGGGTTCTACGTCGAAGAGGTTCAACTACATATGGATAACCAGATCACGCGAAAGGCCCGAATGGACCAAATGCGCGCCTCATTAAAGCGCGGGCTGGCCGAGTCGTGGGTCGACCCCCTGACTGGGTTGCACAACCGTCGCTATGCTATGCAAGCTATGGATAAGTTGGCACGACAACCATCGCAAACCGGTCACGGTTTCGTTGTCATGTTGGCAGACCTGGATCATTTCAAAACCATCAACGACCGTTTTGGGCATGTCAGCGGCGACCAGGTTTTGATCGAGGCCGCAAAGCGCATGAAGCGCACGGTTGGCGCGGCGGGTTTTGTCGCGCGCATCGGGGGAGAGGAGTTTATGATAGGTCTGCCTGACAGCTCTCAGGCTGGGGCGATGGATCTGGCTAAAACCCTGCGCGACTGTATCAGCAAGACACCATTTTCTCTGCCCGATACCTCGGCCCCTGTGCCAGTCACCATTAGCATCGGCCTGACGGCGCCGATCCCGCCCCTGCCCCTTGGTGACCCGGTGGAGCGGTTGCTGAAATCCGCCGATTCTGCGCTTTATGCAGCCAAGAAGGCTGGTCGCAATCAAGTAAGGATCAGACAGAGCGCTGCCTGAAACCCTCAGTCCTTTTTCTTGTGACCACGCGGGCCTCGTTTTACGACCTCTTCCAGCCGGTCGGCATAGACCAGACGATCTTCATCGCTCATGGCTTCAACCCGGGCCAACCACTCTTGCTGCAGCGCGTTCTGCAAGTCGGCCATGGACTGCGCTTGTTGGTCCAGCAGGGCTTGAACCGCCGTAGCGTCAAAGGGGTTTGCCCGCAAAGCAGTGCTGAGTTGGGCAAAATCCTGGGATCGGTTGTGTGCACCCTTTTTGTGTCGGTCGAACAGCTCGCCCCGCATGGCTTTACGCTCTTCCTTTGGCAGCGCACGATACAGCGCCGAACCAAAACCTGGCGGAGATTTTGCATGATCCCCCCCTTTGACTCGCAGCGCGGTCCCCAGGGCAACGCCGACGATCAACAGGTTCAAGGCCAGCGAGATGACCAGTAGAACCGACATCCAGCGGTTTTTGGGTTTGGGGCTATCGCTCATTCGGCGTCCTCCAGAAAACTCGTATCCAGACTTAGGTCAGCGACCACGAAACTAACATCCTGCGCGTAAATGTAATTGGCGGGATCAGGCAAAAACGCCGGTGCTGAAAAGCCGATCCAGACGCCCGCCATACTGGCGGCAACCAAACCGCCCATTCCCTGCCAGCCGCCAAACCCGGCCAGCAGGCGCGCCCAAAGAGAGTTTGTCTTTGGCTCATCTGGCTTCAGGCGACCCAGCCGAACAGATTCCGCGTCGGTGAGAATGCGCACAGCCAGATCATCCGGCAAGTCTTGCCGATCCTGCCGGGCTTGGGCGAACAACAGATCCAGATTGTCTTTGTCGTCAGTCATCGTCGTACCCCAGTTCATCACGTCGCCCGGCCAGAATCGCCGCTAACGACCGTTTTCCTCGTGCCGTAAGGCTTTCCACCGCTTCCACCGAAATACCCATGATCCCAGCGATTTCAGGGTTGGGCAATTCCTCAATATGCCGCAAAACAACAGCTTGTCGTTGACGCTCCGGCAGTTGTGATAGTGCCATTTGCAGGGCATCCTTTCGGGCTGCGTCCTGCAGACGATCGGCCGCACTGGCCTTTTCATCTGCTGGCTCTGGCACATCCGCCAGTCGGTCCGGCGTCTTTTTGCGGCGCAGATCAACACACAGATTTAGCGTCACGCGATAGAGCCATGTCGATACTTTGGCCTGACCGGGCACCCAATCGGGTGCCATCTGCCACAGGCGCATCATCGCATCTTGTGTCACATCTTCAGCCTCGGCGCGATTGCCCAGAAACCGAAGGGCCACTGATAAGCTGCGCGGCGCAAGCCGATCGGTGAGAACGCGCGCCGCCGCAGCATCGCCATCGGCAAACTGCCTGAGCAACACATCGTCGCCCAATTCGTCCGCGGCGTAATCCACGCCGCGAACGTATTGTGGAGCAGAGGTCAGGTCCTCCATCCCGCATCAGCTGTCGTCAGAGTCCGCTTTCCCATGTTTCTTGTGGCGCTTTCCCATTCTGTCTTTTGCATCGGCAAATTCTTCTTCCGAGATAGCGCCGTCCTCGTTCGCGTCGATCCGGTCAAACATCTTGTCAGCACGGCGCGGCTTGGGCAACTCGTCCTCGCTCAGAAAACCGTCCTTGTTGGCATCGTTGCGTTCAAACATCTTCGTAACACGGTCGTTGGCCTTCTTTTGACCTGCTGCCTGCATCTCTTCGACGCTCAGCTGGCCGTCGCCATCGGTGTCGGCATTGGTGAAACGCTGATTCCGATGAGCCTGCATTTCTTCCTTGGTCACCTGCCCGTCACCGTTCGCATCGAGCTGTTGAAAGGTCACAGGTTCGCGATCTTTACCGCCTGCGGCGAAAACGGATGTGCCAGTGATTGCCAGTGCTGACACAATGATTGCCGGAATGAATTTGGCGCTTTTCATAACGTTTTTCCCTTGTTTTCGCGGCGCCATTGCCGCTGCTTACATAGGTTCAAACGGGGCAGGCATCCCATTCCGTCGCAGGAAGTGAAACTTTTTTAGAAACGTCTTAGCGATGCAAAGCGACGCACCCCCTTTCCCGAAGCTGCAAACAAGCGTTATATCCTCATCATTGGAACGCGCGAGTATCAACATGACAGATCAGACGATCGAAACCCACGATGTAGAAGACCGCCCGACAAAGCCAGCACTGGTCAAAGGGTTCCGTTGCCGTTGCCCAAATTGCGGCGAGGGCAAACTGCTGCACAGCTACCTCAAGGTTAACAACGAATGTTCGAATTGCGGGCAAGAGCTGTTTCACCATCGCGCCGATGACGGGCCGGCCTATCTGACTATTCTTCTGGTGGGTCACCTGCTGGCACCGGCGCTGCACTTATCTTATGTCCATTGGCGCCCTGAGCCCCTGACGATGTTCCTGGTTTTGGCAATTGGCTGTACTGCCCTGTCACTATTCCTGCTGCCACGATTGAAAGGGGCAGTTGTCGCCTATCAATGGGCTCGTCGCATGCACGGCTTTGGCCAGTCCGCGTGATCTTGGACCGCAAGTTGAGCAACGGATGACGGTGGACAAAACAGCCATACGCGACGCGGCGACAGTCATCGTTTTGCGGGATCGTCTGACCAATCCATCCATCCTGATGGGGCAACGCGGTGCAAAAGCCGCGTTCATGCCCAACAAATTTGTCTTTCCAGGCGGCGCTGTCGATGCGTCTGATGCAGATGTTGCACTGTCAACAGATCTGCCCGCTGTGTGCTGTGATCGCCTTGCGGAGCGGTCACAAGCCGGGCTGCAAAATGCCTTGGCGGCGGCGGCGATCCGAGAGCTTTGGGAAGAAACCGGACTGATTTTGGGCCAACCAGGTGATTGGGCGGGCCCGCGGACCGAAGATTGGGCGACATTTGCGCAGATGGGATACCGCCCATCGGCACAAGCACTTCAGTTCGTTTTTCGTGCCGTCACCCCGCCTGGGCGACCCCGCCGGTTCGATGCACGCTTTTTCCTGGTAGACGCCGCCGCAATACAGGGCGATCTGGATGATTTCAGCCACGCCTCGGACGAGCTGTCACATCTGCAATGGGTGCCGCTGGACCGGGCGCGCGAATTCGACCTGCCGTTCATTACAGAAGTCGTGCTGGCCGAAATCGCCGCTCGGGTGACAGACCCAACACCACCTGAAACTGTTCCGTTCTTTCTGAACAGTGAGGAGGAAAGCCTTTTCCTCAAACTTCGCGGTTATCCCATGCCAGAAGCAGACTGAGGGCCGGTGGCCCTCAGACACGTTATTTCATGCGGCTGATTACCGTGGTGACTTCGGGCTTTTTCCCAATCTCGGTCTTTGCTGTTTGGCGAACGATCCGGCGTATTGCCTCTTCCAGTTTGTCATCATCGCGCAGGGTCTTGGCATCGGCCCGCATCAGGAACTGATTCAGGTCTTCTTCTAGAACTTCAACCAATGCAGCCCGGGACGATCCAATCTCGGACAGACCCATCGTATCGCACCACGGCTCGCCCAGTGGTTCGTCCTCTTCGTCCAGAATGACCGTGACAGTGACGTGCCCGTTCAGCGCCATGCGAATCCGGTCACGCACAACCCCATCCAGGGCGCCAACTTTGACCGTGCCGTCCAGATAGGTCCGTCCGGTTTCGACATAATCGACAACCCGTGGCGCATTCCCTGTCAGATCCAGCATGGTTCCGTTTACGGCCAGAATACCGGTACGCCCACCAGCTTCGGCCAGTTTGGCATGCTCGCGCAGGTGACGATGTTCACCGTGCATCGGAATGATCATCTGCGGATCGACCAGCCCGTGTACTTTCTCAAGATCCGGACGGTTGGCGTGACCAGACACATGGTACAGGCCCGCACTGTCATCGACCACATCCACGCCCTTTTCACTGAGCTGGTTCATGATGAAAATCACGCCACGCTCGTTGCCTGGGATGGTTTTGGACGAGAAGAGAAACAGATCGCCCTCTTTCAGTTCCAACCCGCGGTATTTGCCCCGCGCAAGTTGTGCGCTGGCCGCGCGGCGTTCTCCCTGGCTGCCGGTGACGATCAGCATCAGGTTCTGGCGCGGCATGTCCACAGCCTCTTCGGCGCTGACGACGCGTGGAAAGCTGGTCAGAATGCCCGTTTCGGTCGCGGCTTCGATCATCCGGCGCATCGCGCGACCCAGCAGAACGACCGAGCGCCCCGCCCGTTCACCCGCCTCGGCCAGCGTTTTCACACGTGCGACATTCGACGCAAATGTGGTGGCAACAACCATGCCGCTGGCTTCCTCAACCAGCCTGGTGATCTCGGGGCCGACCTCGGATTCCGAACGACCCGCATGGGGGGAAAACACGTTCGTACTGTCACACACCAGCGCTTTGACGCCAGACTTGGCAACCTCAGCCCAGAGATTGGGGTCAAAAGGTTCACCCACGATCGGATTTTCATCCAGCTTGAAGTCGCCGGTATGTACGATCCGCCCCTCTGGCGTGTCGATCACCAGGGCAGCGCTTTCGGGGATCGAATGCGAGACCGGCAGGAAACCCACCTTAAACGGACCAACGGAAATCTGTTCGGGCCAGGCCGATGCAGTATGTACGGCATCCTCGGGGTGTCCGTGCTCTTCCATCTTGCGGCGCGCGATGTTGGCGGTGAAGGCCCGTGCGTAAACAGGCGCACCCAGCGCCTCATAGCAATGCGCCACAGCGCCCACGTGGTCCTCGTGTGCGTGGGTAACGAACACGGCTTCCAGCCGGTCGGCACGTTCGCGCAGCCAAGAAATGTCGGCATGGATCAGGTCAACGCCCGGGGTGGTGTCCATGTCCGGAAATGTCACGCCCAGATCCACAAGGATCAGCCGTTCCTGACCGGGTTTGCCATAGCCGTAGACATAGGCGTTCATGCCAATTTCGCCGGCACCGCCCAGCGGTAGGTAGATCAATCTTTCGCTGCTCATGTCGAGCCATTGTCCTTGTTATAGCGATGTATCACGGTAAGCCCGTGCATCGTCAGATCATCTTCGATTGCGTCAAACCCCACGTCCGCCTGATCGAACAGCGGCGCGAGCCCACCGGTTCCAACGACTTTCATCGGCATTCCATATTCCGCCTTGATCCGGGAAATCAGCCCCTCGATCAATCCGGAATAGCCCCAATACACGCCGGATTGGATACAGCCAACCGTATTCGTGCCAATCACATTTTCAGGGCGGGTGATATCGATATGCGGCAGGGCAGCCGCGCCCTGGTGCAACGCCTCGAGGCTGAGATTTACGCCCGGCGCAATGATCCCGCCGACATAGGCCCCATCCGCCGCAACCACATCAAAGTTCGTCGCCGTGCCAAAATCCACAACAACCACGTTGCCGCCATGCCGGTCAAACGCAGCCACCGCGTTGGCCAGACGATCCGGACCGGGCACTGTGCCCTCGTCTACACGCGGATTCATCGGCAACAGACAATCGGGCTTGCCCACGACAAGCGGCCGACATCCAAAGAACCGATCAGCAAAGACCCGCAGGTTGAACACAACCCGAGGCACGGTCGAGGCGATGATCACATCAGTAATTTCAGCCTCGATCCCATAGTGTTTCACCAGCGTCGAATACCACGTGAAATAGGCATCCGCCGTGCGCGCATGGTGGGTCGATGTGCGCAGGGTGCACAGAAACCTTTCACCGTCCCAGATCGAGAACACAGTGTTCGTGTTGCCGCAATCAATAGCCAGAAGCATCTGGGCCTCCTTCAGAAAAACACATCCGCCGCCGGAATGCTGACGCGGCCTTTGGCGGTGTTTAGGACAAGATTGCCCGCTGCGTCCACCGTTTCAAAGGTTCCAACCGTTTCCGACGCTGCGGTACGGGCGGTGATGACCTCACCCAACTTGGCAGCCCGGGCCAACCACGCGGTCCGGATCGGTTCGAACCCGTAAGTCACGAATTGGTTCTCGTATCTGGCATAGGCGACAGCCAGTTCGGTCAGAAAATCCTCGGGCGTTACGTTGGCTCCGGCTTCCGATAATAGGGAAACCGGTCGGACGGCGCCGGGTTCTACCTGATCTGCTCCGGGTGCCTCTGACAGGTTCACACCGATGCCGATGGACAGGTGCGAGACGCCGTGCCCCTGCCCTGTGCTTTCCAACAAGATACCCGCCAGTTTGCCGCCGTTCAGCAATACGTCGTTGGGCCATTTTAGGGACAAGCCCGTCGCCCGACCAGTCACTGCAACGCAGGCGTCAAACAGCGCCAGCGCAGCCACAAAGCTGCGCAGTGCGGCCTGTTCCGGATTTCCCTGTGGCCGCATCAAAAGGGTCGCGGCAAGATTTCCCTTGGGATTTGCCCATGCCCGACCCCGTCGCCCACGCGCCGCCGTTTGGTGATGCGCCATGATCCACACCGGACCGGTCGTGGTCGGGGCCATGCGGGTGGCCTCGTTCAATGTGCTGTCGACCTCTTGCAGCACGTGCAGGCCGTATCCCTGTGGCCAGTCTGTCATGTCAAAAAGGCCCGGTCTGCTGACCGAGCCCCCAAGTTTGCTGTGTTACGCTGATCAATTGACAAGAGTGGCCGCCGCAGCTGCCGCCGCGCCTTCAATACCGAACTGATAGAACACACCCACCAGCATCAACGCAGCCGAGCCCATTAGAGCAACCCACAGAACCGGCGAAGAATGCGTTTCGATCGGGTCGTCGTTTTCAGCTCCGAAATACATGTAGAACACGATCCGCAGATAATAAAACGCGCCGATGACCGAGGCGATGGCTGAGGCGATCACCAGCCCGGTCAGGCCCGCGCTTACGCCAGCCTGCCAGACACCGAATTTGGCGAAAAAGCCCAGCATTGGTGGGACGCCCGCCAGGCTGAACATCAGGATCAGCACCGCCAGCGCCTTGCCCGGTTCGCGTTTGGAATATTGGCGTAGGGCGTCGATGTCCGTGACCGGTTTGCCGTCTCTCTCCATCATCAGGATGAAAGCGAAAGTGCCGATATTCATCGTCACATAGATGGCCAGATACATCAGCATAGCCTTGATGCCCAACTCGGTTCCCGCAGCCAGTCCGATCAGCGCATAGCCCATATGGGCAATCGACGAAAACGCCATCAGCCGCTTGATGTCACGCTGGCCAATCGCTGCGACCGCACCCAACAGCATCGACAGGACCGAGAGCAAGACGATCACCTGTTGCCAGTCCTTGATCACACCACCAAAAGCGTCGTGCATTACGCGTGCGAACAGGGCCATGGCCGCCACTTTCGGCGCTGTGGCAAAGAAAGCGGTGATTGGCGTGGGCGAGCCTTCATACACGTCCGGTGTCCACATGTGGAACGGCACAGCGGACACTTTGAACGCCAGACCCGAGATCAGGAACACCAGACCAAACAGAAGGCCAACCGAAATCTCACCATCCTGAACCGTCTGGATGATACCCGAGAACAGCGTGGTGCCTGTGAACCCATAAACCAGCGAGGCACCGTACAGCAGCAGGCCCGAGCTGAGCGCACCAAGCACGAAGTACTTCAAACCGGCCTCGGTCGATTTGGCACTATCCCGGCGCAGCGCGGCCACGACGTACAGCGACAGTGACTGCAGCTCCAGCCCCATGTACAGCGACATCAGATCGCCAGCACTGACCATCATCATCATGCCGACAGCGGCCAGCGCAACCAATAGAGGGAATTCGAATCGCAGCAGATCCCGACGCGCCATATATTCCTGGCTCATCACCAGAATGGCAGCCGCTGATAGCAGGATCGCCACCTTCGAGAACCTTGCGAACCCGTCATCGACAAACATGCCATTGAACGCGACATTGGTGCCATCGCCGTTGGTCGCGATCCAAATCGCCAGCAGCGCCATCAACCCAGCGGTTGTCCAGACCAGCAAAGGTGCCAGCCCGTCTTTCGTCGTGTAGACAGCCGCCAACAGCGCCGCCATCGCATATACGGCCAGAACAATCTCTGGCAGGATTATCGTCAGATCAGCCTGGATCATGTCTCCAAAGCCCCCTTAATGCGATGCGGCTGACTGGGTCGCGGCCTCAGCCGCGGCCAGAGCCATGTCATAGTTCGAAATCAGCGCGGCGGTCGAGTTGCCGACAATATCGGTCACCAGCGACGGGTAGACACCCAGCAAGATGGTCATCACGATCAGCGGCGCAAAGATCAGCCGCTCGCGCGAGCTCATATCCGTCATCGCCTTGAGGCTTTCTTTGATCAAATCGCCAAAGACCACTCGGCGATACAGCCATAGCGCATAAGCTGCCGAGAAGATCACACCAGAAGCCGCAACAGCTGTCACCCATGTGTTGACCTGGAAGGTTCCCATCAGCGTCAGGAATTCTCCGATGAAACCACTGGTGCCCGGCAGACCTACATTGGCCATGGTGAACAACATGAAGACCAATGCATAGGCTGGCATGCGAATGACCAACCCACCGTAAGCCTCGATGTCGCGAGTATGCATCCGGTCATAGATCACGCCAACACACAGGAAGAGCGCAGCCGAGATGAACCCGTGGCTGAGCATCTGGAAGATCGCGCCGTCAATGCCCTGCTGGTTCGCCGCAAAAATACCCATGGTCACAAAGCCCATATGCGCGACTGAGGAATAAGCTATCAGCTTTTTCATGTCTTCCTGCACCAGCGCCACAAGCGAGGTATAGACAACGGCTATCGCTGACATCCACAACACTACATCGGTCATTACTGCCGAGCCCACCGGGAACATCGGCAGGCTGAACCGTAGAAAACCATAGCCGCCCATCTTCAACAGGATCGCCGCCAGAACGACCGACCCGGCGGTCGGCGCCTGAACGTGCGCATCCGGCAACCAGGTGTGTACTGGCCACATCGGCATCTTCACTGCGAATGATGCAAAGAACGCCAGGAACATAAGTGTCTGCATACCGCCGACAATATAGATTCCAAGCACGCTGAACCCTTCGGACGAGAAGTGGTGGCTCATCAGTGCTTCGATATCCGTAGTGCCCGCGTCCGCATACATCGCGACCATCGCGACCAGCATCAGCACTGATCCAAGGAAGGTATAGAGGAAGAACTTGAAACTGGCGTAGATGCGTTCTTTGCCGCCCCAGATGCCGATAATCAGGAACATCGGGATCAGCCCAGCCTCAAAAAACAGGTAGAACAGCACCAGATCCAGCGCCATGAACACGCCCAGCATCAGCGTCTCCAGAAGCAGGAAGGCGATCATGTATTCCTTGACGCGGTCCGTGACATGCCAGCTGGCCAGAATGGTCAGGGGCATGATGAAGGTGGTCAACAAGACAAACAGAACGCTGATACCGTCCACGCCCATCTTGTATTTCAGGCCCAGCAGCCATTCGCCTTCTTCCACCATCTGGAAGCCGGTGTTGGACGGATCAAAACCCGTGTAAATGCCGATCGAGACCAGGAACGTCACCGTGGTAGCCACCAGTGCAACCCATTTGGCATTGCGCTGTGCGGCCACGTCCTCGCCATGCAAGAACAGGGCCAAAATGCCTGCTGCCACAGCGGGGATGAAGGTGACAATGGAGAGGATATTATCCATTAGTGTGCGCCTCCGCCGATCGATATCCAAGTGACAAGGGCAGCGATACCCAGAACCATCCAGAAGGCGTAAGTAAAGATGTAGCCCGTCTGCGCCTTGCCAGCGAGGCGGGTAAAGAAGGGTACAACACCCATGGCCACCCCGTTGAGGAAACCGTCAATGGTGTTGCCGTCACCCCGTTTCCACAGGAACCGGCCGAGCGCGATGGTGGGTTTGACGAAAACCGCGTCATAGATCTCGTCAAAGTACCACTTGTTCAGCAGGAACAGGTACAGGGGGCGCTGGTTCTGCGCCAAACGCGTCGGCAGCGATGTGTTCACGATGTAGAACCAGAAGGCCACGATAAAGCCCAAAGCCATGGCGACAAAAGGCGAAACCTTGACCCACTTGGGGGCAGCATGCGCATCGTCCAGAACATGATTGTCCGGCGCGATGTAAATCGCGCCCTCGCCCGGCTCACCCGCGAAGACGTAATGGTGGTCGTCGCCGT
Source organism: Ruegeria sp. CDSC068 (assembly GCF_059610545.1). Lineage (NCBI taxonomy): Bacteria > Pseudomonadati > Pseudomonadota > Alphaproteobacteria > Rhodobacterales > Roseobacteraceae > Ruegeria > Ruegeria sp. CDSC068. The sequence goes on along the minus strand of NZ_JBXWNV010000002.1, from coordinate 532,213 downwards.
GCGCCGCTTTTTCTTCGTGTCCGGCGTCATCACCATGGCTTTCATCCGCGTGCGCCTCATCCGCATGCGTATCGTCTCCATGGGTCGTATCGGCTGTACCGTGATCACTGGCCTCTGCATGCTCGGACGCCTCAGCCACCGGTATACCGTAGAACTTGCCGACCTTGTCTGTGTGACCAAAGAAGTTGCCATACCAGATCATCCCGGCAAACACCGCGCCCAAGGACAGAACACCCAGCGGCACCAGCATGGTCATCGGACTTTCATGCGCGTGCTCATGCGTATGCTTGTCGCCACGCTCTTCGCCATAAAAGGTCAGGAATATCAGACGCCAGCTGTAGAATGACGTGAACGCCGCCGCGATCACCAGCATCCAGAAGGCATATCCGGTGCCGCCGGCAAAAGCGCTTTCGATGATGGCGTCCTTGGACAAGAACCCGGCGAACCCGATTTGGGTCAGCGGGATGCCGACGCCTGTAATCGCAAGGGTGCCGATCATCATCGCCCAGAATGTATAGGGGATCTTCTTCCGCAGGCCGCCGTATTCGGTCATCTCCTGCTCGTGATGCATCGCGTGGATCACCGAACCTGCGCCAAGGAACAACAGCGCCTTGAAGAAAGCATGGGTCAGCAAGTGGAACATCGCTGCCGAATACATACCAACACCCGCGGCCACGAACATGTAGCCCAACTGAGAACAGGTCGAATAGGCAATGACGCGCTTGATGTCGGTCTGAACCAGGCCAACGGTCGCGGCGAAAAACGCGGTCGAGGCCCCAAGGAAGGTGATGAACCCGGTGGCACCCGGCGCAAATTCCATTAATGGCGACATCCGGCAGATCAGGAACACACCCGCCGTCACCATGGTTGCAGCGTGGATCAGCGCCGAAACAGGCGTCGGGCCTTCCATCGCGTCTGGCAACCAGGTGTGCAGGATCAACTGCGCTGATTTCCCCATCGCGCCGATGAACAGCAGGACGCAGATCACCTCGATTGCGGTCCACTCACCCCACAGGAAGTGCAACTTCTCTTCGGCCAGCGCAGGGGCCGAGGCAAAAATGTCCGAGAAATTGATGCTGTCCGTCAGGAAGAACAACGCGAAGATGCCCAGAGCAAAGCCAAAGTCGCCAACCCGGTTTACGATGAATGCTTTCATCGCCGCCGCATTGGCCGTGGGCTTGCGATAATAGAACCCGATCAGCAGGTAAGAGGCCACACCCACACCTTCCCAGCCAAAGAACATCTGAACCAGATTGTCGGCTGTCACCAACATCAGCATGGCGAAAGTGAAGAACGACAGATAGGCAAAGAAGCGCGGCTTATAGCTCTCGCCCTCGCGCCATTGCGGATCGTGATCCATGTAGCCGAAGGAATAGAGGTGCACGAGCGCCGAAACCGTCGTCACCACGATCAGCATGATCGCGGTCAGACGATCCAGTCGAACGGCCCAGCTTGTCGACAGCGAACCGCTTTCGATCCAGCGCATGATTTCGATCTGCTGGGTCACACCGTCGAACGAGAAGAACACGATCCACGACAGCAGACAGGCCAGGAACAGAAGGCCAGTGGCGGTCCACATGGCGGCTTTCTCGCCAATGAACTTCCAGCCGAACCCGCAGATCAGCGCGCCCACCAGCGGGGCAAAGAGGATGGTGGTTTCCATGTTCTCTTACCCCTTCATCATATTGACGTCTTCAACCGCGATGGTGCCACGGTTGCGGAAGAAGCAGACCAGAATGGCCAGCCCGATCGCGGCCTCGGCCGCCGCCACGGTCAGCACGAACAGCGTAAACACCTGCCCGACCAGATCGCCGAGAAAGCTGGAAAACGCCACGAGGTTGATATTCACCGCCAGCAGCATCAGTTCGATGCTCATCAGCAGGATGATGACGTTCTTGCGGTTCAGGAAGAGACCGAAGATGCCGATGACGAACAGCGTCGCCGCGACTGTAAGATAGTGTTCAAGTCCGATCATCGTCTTAAAGCCCCTGCCCCGGTTTTACGTCCTTCAACTCCATCGCCTTGGCCGGGTCGCGCATCATCTGGCCGACGATGTCCTGACGCTTGATGTCCTTGCGGTGGCGCAGCGTCAGAACGATGGCGCCGATCATGGCCACCAGCAGGATCAGGCCCGCCAGTTGGAACAGAAGGAAGTATTGATCATAAAGGATAACACCTAGGGCCTCGGTGTTGTGACGGTCCGCCGGGACCGGTTGCGCTAAGTTGGCCGCTGCACCCTGCGCGCTGTCCCAAGCCCCGAAGGCCATGACGAACTGCATCAGGATGATCAGACCAATCAGCAGGGCCAGCGGCATATAGCGCGCCATCTCGGCCTTGAGCTCGGCAAAGTCAACATCCAGCATCATCACCACAAACAGGAACAGCACCGCGACCGCGCCGACATAGACGATGATCAGCAGCATCGCCACGAACTCGGCCCCCAGCAGCACGAACAGCCCCGCCGCTGACAGGAACGACAGGATCAGCCATAGCACCGAGTGCACCGGCTGACGGCTGATCACCGTGAACAGCCCGCCGGTGATGGCGCTGATTGCAAACAGGTAGAAGGCAAAGACGGTCATTGATCCTCATCCTCGTTGTCGCCCATGACCTCTTGCGCCAGTTCCAACGCGCGGGTCATAGCCGGGATGCCGGCAAAGACCGACATCTGACCGATCGTTTCCACGATCTCTTGTTTCTTTGCGCCCGCCTCCAGTGCATGGCGCACGGTCTGCCTTACGGCCGCATCCGCCTGCGCGCCCTGACAGGTCAGCCCGGCCAGCGTCAGCAGCAGGCGCGTCTTGGCATCCAGACCGTCCTTGTTGACGGTGTTGCCAAACATCATCTCCATGACCTCTTTGGGCATAGTCGGCCACAGCGCCTCGAACCCTTTGGGCGAGAAGTTTTCCATCGCGGGATTCATCGCCTTGGCCATGTCCTGCGCCTGTTTCATCATCAGGTCGAACGGATTTTGGGGCGTGTCAGTCATCGGTACGGCGCATCCATTTCCAGATTGCGGGCGATCTCAGCTTCCCAGCGTTCGCCGTTGTCGAGCAGCTTTTCCTTGTCGTAGAACAGCTCTTCGCGGGTTTCCGTGGCAAATTCGAAGTTCGGCCCCTCGACGATGGCGTCCACCGGACAGGCCTCTTGGCAGAAGCCGCAATAGATGCACTTGGTCATGTCGATGTCATACCGCGTGGTACGGCGGCTGCCGTCTTCGCGCGGTTCGGCGTCGATGGTGATGGCTTGTGCCGGGCAAATCGCTTCACACAGCTTGCAGGCGATGCAGCGTTCCTCGCCGTTCGGATAACGGCGTAGCGCGTGCTCACCGCGAAAACGCGGAGACAGGGGGCCCTTTTCATGCGGGTAGTTAATGGTGGCTTTGGGGGCGAAGAAATACTTTAGTCCCAGCTTCATGCCGACCCAGAAGTCTTGCAGAAGGAAGTATTTGGCGGCACGAGTGTAATCGATTTGGGTCATGGCTTAGGACTCCTTCTCGCAGCGTCCAATTGTGTCTTCTGCAATCGCCGACACCTGATCCACGATATCTGGCGTATCAGGATCGAGCGCTAATGTGCGACGGTCAAACTCTCTCATACGCGTGCATTCCGACATATTTGTCGCGCTCAGCAATTGATCCACCTTCATATCGCTCGGAAAATCACCGTTTTCGATTCCCCAATTGACGAACTCTTCCAAGTGAGCACGGTCTTCCTGTGTGATCCAAAGGCAATCAACCAGATCCAACAAAGCGATAGATTTGTTACGCATCCTCGCTGAAATCGGATCACCATTGGCTAGGTGGCTCCGATAAACCGCCATGTCGCCAACCTGGAGCGCGTTAGCAAGGGCACCTATGGCAAACTTATCGAAGGCAGAATGCTGGTCCACATCAACCCGCGGGTCCAACCCACCTGTGTTATTTGCGAGAATGCCTAGAACCTTATCGTCGATAGCAGATACAGCGTCAATTTCGGATCCGCAGAACCCGCGTGCCAAATCAAGCATGTTCCGCTGCTCCAATGGCTCCGCTTTATCAGCCGCGACAGGACCGCTTCCAGCAGCCACCGTGCAAGCCACCAACAGATTCAGAAGACTTATCCTCATCCCCCTACGCTCCAACGGGCAAACGCGCCCCAGAACCAGTCGAATTTTGCCGCGAAGGCCACAAAGACCACCCAGGCCAGCGAGAAGGGCAGGAAGACTTTCCAACCCAGCCGCATCAGCTGGTCATAGCGGTAGCGCGGTGTGATTGCCTTGACCATCGCGAAGAGGAAGAAGAAGAACGCCATCTTGGCGACCATCCACAGCACTCCGTCCGGCAAGCCGGGGATCGGCGACAGCCAGCCGCCGAAGAACAGCAGCGTGGTCAGCGCACACATCAGGAAGATAGCGATGTACTCGCCTGCCATGAACAGCAGGAACGGTGTCGCCGAGTATTCGACCTGATAACCGGCGACCAACTCCGACTCCGCCTCGGGCAGGTCAAACGGAGGCCGGTTGGTTTCCGCTAGCGCCGAGATGAAGAACAGGAAGACCATCGGGAAATGCGGTAACCAGTACCAGCTGAAGAAACCGAACCGGCCATCTTGCGCCTCGACAATGTGGCCGAAATTCATCGAGCCGGTTGAGATGATAACCCCAATAATAATCAGGCCAATGGAGACTTCATAGGAAATCATCTGAGCCGCAGAGCGCAATGATCCAAGGAAAGGGTACTTTGAGTTCGACGCCCAACCACCCATAATCACGCCATAAACTTCCAGTGAGGATACGGCAAAGACATACAGAATTGCGACATTGATATCCGACAACACCCAGCCATCATTGAACGGGATCACGGCCCAGGCGATCATCGCCAATACGAATGAGGTCAGCGGAGCGAGGATGAACACTGTGCGGTCGGCACCCGCCGGTATGACCACCTCTTTCACCACGTACTTCAGGGCGTCAGCCACCGATTGCAGCAGTCCATAGATGCCAACCACGTTGGGGCCGCGGCGCATTTGGACGGCGGCCCAGATCTTGCGGTCGCCGTAAACAAGGAACAACAGCGAAATCATCACGAAGGCAACAACTGCAAGCACTTGCGCCAGAATGATGATGGCTATTCCGCCTGGGGTGTTAAAGAAATCAGCCATTGGTCCTCACACCGTGGGTATTCAATTTTTCGCGGGTGATGATCAGGCCAAGTGCCTGCGCATCTTGCGGTTGGGTCGGCGCATAGGTGTAAACAGCATCCACAGCCATCGCGCTACCTTTTTCATTGCGTTTCATGCGCAGTTCCCTGGTGCCCGCACCGCAAGCGATGTTGGCTTCTGAAAGCGATATGAAACGGGTCTGGTTCATTCTGCCGCAATCTTCCCGGTATTCCGAGACTGCGCCTGAGCAGAAAGCTCGGCCATCAACTGCGACGCCCGTGCAATCGGGTTGGTCAGATAAAAATCCCTGATCACATTGCGGAACGTTGCTTGACCCAGAGGGCCGGCATCCAACGGCTGGACCTCATTCTCGATCACGTGGTCGATTTGGGCCAGATGCGGCACGGCTTCGATCAACGCTGTGCGCAGTTGCGCCAGCGAGTCGAAAGGCAACGTAGCGCCCAGTTCTGCCGACAGCGCCCGCAAGATGGCCCAATTCTCTTTCGCCTCACCCGGAGCGAACCCGGCACGCATCGCCAGTTGCGGGCGGCCTTCAGTGTTCACGAATAGGCCGTTTTCCTCGGTATACGCGGCACCAGGAAGGATCACATCGGCACGGTGCGCGCCACGATCACCGTGGCTGCCCTGATAGATCACAAAGGCCCCTTCGCCGATTTCAACCTCATCTGCGCCGAGGTTGTAGATCACGTCAGCCGCACCAACCGCATCCATTCCGCCTTCGTTGGTGGCATCCACATCCATCGCCCCCACGCGAGACGCAGCGCTGTGCAGTATCAGCAATCCACTTTCGGTATTGGCTGCAATCGTTTGCGCGGCGGCCAGCACAGCTGCGCCGTCAGCTTCAAGCAGCGCACCCTGCCCGACGATGACCAGCGAGGCTTTGCCCTTGATCTCAACATCGCCGGCCATATCGACGACCTTTTGCAACGCCGCGCGGTCGTCGCCCATATGGTGATACGCGTAGGTCAGATCGGCCGCTGGCCCAACCAAGGCCACCTCCGTCCCATGTGCCCAGGCCTTTCGGATACGCGCGTTCAAAACCGGAGCTTCGTCGCGCGGGTTCGTTCCGATCAGCAGAATACGCTCGGCTGTGTCGATATCCTCAATCGCGGCCGTCCCGGCATAGGCACCGCGATTTCCCGCAGGCAGCTTGGCCCCATCGGTTCGGCATTCAACAACACCGCCCTGCCCTTCGATCAATTGCTTCAGCGCGAACGCGGCCTCGACCGGAGCGAGATCACCTACGATACCCGCCGGCTTTTCGGCCTCTTTCAGCGCCTCGGCAACTTTGGTCAGCGCCTCGGGCCACGAGGCCGGGCGTAGCTTGCCGTTTTCGCGCACGTAAGGTTTGTCCAAACGCTGACGACGCAGGCCATCCCAAACGAACCGGGTCTTGTCGCTGATCCATTCTTCGTTCACGCCGTCATGGTTGCGCGGCAGGAAACGCATGACCTCGCGCCCCTTGGTGTCCACACGGATATTGGCCCCCAGCGCATCCATGACGTCTATGGATTCAGTCTTGGTCAACTCCCACGGGCGGGCGGTAAAGGCGTAAGGCTTGGAAGTCAGCGCCCCAACCGGGCAAAGGTCGATGATGTTGCCCTGCAAGTTCGAATTCAGCGTCTCGTTCAGATAGGACGTGATCTCGGCATCTTCGCCACGCCCGGTCTGGCCCATCTGCGTGATCCCGGCGACCTCGGTCGTGAACCGCACGCAGCGGGTGCAGCTGATGCAGCGGGTCATCGCGGTTCCGACCAGCGGCCCCAGATCCAGATCGTCTACGGCGCGCTTGGCTTCCTTGAAGCGCGAGCCCGACACACCATACGCCATCGCCTGATCCTGCAGGTCACACTCCCCACCCTGATCACAGATCGGGCAGTCCAGCGGGTGGTTGATAAGCAGGAACTCCATCACCCCTTCGCGCGCTTTCTTGACCATGGGCGAGTTCGTCTTGACCTCTGGTGGCTGACCTTCCGGTCCCGGGCGCAGATCGCGTACCTGCATCGCACACGACGCCGCAGGTTTGGGCGGGCCGCCAACAACTTCGACCAGACACATCCGGCAATTCCCGGCAATCGACAGACGCTCGTGATAGCAAAAGCGCGGCACCTCGACCCCGGCCTGCTCACAGGCCTGGATTAGGGTCATCGCACCATCGACTTCGATTTCCTGCCCGTCGATATTGACTTTGCGGAGGTCAGACATGGTCTAGTTCGCCCTCAAATAAACGCCGATGGCGCTGTTTCTTTCGATCTCTGCCTGCCCCAACGTGCAGAAAGATTTGGGATTGTCATAAGACACACCGTTCGCGGCCAGGTACGCCTCGCCTTTGGCACGCATCCGGTCCTTTTCGGCATCCGATTCCACGTAAGCGCGGATTTCGCCGTCCGAATACCCCATACTGTTCGCCTTGGACTTGAGCCCCCACATCACGCCAATCGCCTTCAGCCTGCGCCCGCTGATCGACGGGCAGTAATCCGAAATCTCGTTTGCGATAGCGATGTAATAGAGTTCGTCGTCAATCTCTTTGACTTCCCGCATGGGCGGTTTGGCGTCGGCCATAGCCGGGATAGCCAGAACAGACAGCACAATAAGCAGTTTCACACCAGACATGACAAATCCTTTCGTCTTGGACAGGCCAAAACGATCCAGGACTGGCGCGCTATTCAATAACACGCCCTGCGTCACGCTCTGATATGCGAAAAACCGGTTCATGGTCGCTGGCAGGTTCCTGCAAAGGTCAATTTATTGTCGGTGATGCGCAAATTCTGCGGTTCGGTGTCGGGTCCGACTTTCCAGTTGATTTTAGAAGTCCCAAAGGCGTCGATACAGAATTTGGTTCCTTCGTGCCGCCCCGCTTCGCGCGCGCCATCCAAAGACGCGGACACGCCGTTCACCACAACCGTAAAATCCGTCGGAGCGTTCCTTTTGTCGACGGCCTTCGCTTTGGCCCGGAAGGCTTTGCCATCAAAGAGGATTCGGTCACTGGACGACGTGCCGCAGGCCGAGACAAAAACTGCAGCACCCAAGGCGGCGGTCAGTACCACACGTCCCATCCTGAATTTTGATCCAGTCAACGGATAAGTACCTTTCTTTTCCATTAGAACGCCGCCACCAATGCCATGAAGCCCATCACAACCATACAGGCCCATCCGACAACGTAGGATACCGATCGAACGCCGCTGTGCGGTTGTCCAATACCACGCATGTGAATAACCAACATGACGATGCGCGCAATCAGAGCGACCGATGCCAATAGGTTCACCCAGAACGGGCTGACCCCAAGCAACATGGCCGCGACTGTGACAGCGATATAGGCCGGCAGCGTCTCGGTCCCGTTCAGATAAGCCCGGTTCAGGCGATACGCCTTGTCCGAATAGTCCTGTTCCGGCGTTGCCCCGGGGGCCAGGCCCTTGCCCTGTTTGGCCAGCGCGGAAAACGGCGCAAGCGCCAGAATGATCAACGTAAAGACCACGAGGGATGCGATTGCATGTGAATACTCAGCAAAAGATTCCATTAGTTCAACTCCCTGATCTCAACTTGGTTTGGGTTTGATCCGATATCATGCAACTTGATCACTCCGCCGCCATCGCGCCCATACGGCCCGATTTCTGGGCCTTGATACGATCCTCGATTTCCTCACGGAAATTGCGGATCAGGCCCTGGATTGGCCAGGCGGCCGCATCGCCCAACGCACAGATCGTGTGGCCTTCGACCTGCTTGGTCACGTCAAACAACATGTCGATCTCTTCCAGTTCGGCCTCACCCCGCACCAGACGGTCCATCACGCGCATCATCCAGCCGGTGCCTTCGCGGCAAGGAGTACACTGACCACAGCTTTCATGTTTGTAGAACTTCGACAAACGCCAGATCGCTTTGATGATGTCCGTAGACTTATCCATCACGATTACAGCCGCCGTCCCCAGACCAGACCCCAGATCATTGCGCAAATGGTCGAAATCCATGATGGCCTCGCGCATGTCTTCACCGCGCACACAAGGCACCGAAGAACCACCGGGGATCACCGCCAGCAGGTTGTCCCATCCGCCGCGAATGCCGCCACAATGGGTTTCGATCAGTTGCTCAAACGGGATCGACATCGCCTCTTCAACCACGCAGGGGTTATTTACGTGGCCCGAGATCGCAAACAGCTTGGTGCCCGCATTGTTCTGGCGGCCAAATCCAGCAAACCAATCCGCACCACGGCGCAGAATGGTCGGCACAACGGCGATGGATTCCACGTTGTTCACCGTGGTCGGGCAGCCGTAAAGCCCCGCCCCCGCCGGGAACGGAGGTTTCATGCGCGGCATGCCCTTCTTGCCCTCAAGGCTTTCGATCAGGGCTGTTTCCTCACCGCAGATATACGCCCCGGCCCCGTGATGCAGAAACAGGTCGAAATCCCAACCCGAACCGGCGGCGTTTTTGCCCAGCAATCCGGCATCATAGGCCTCATCAATCGCGGCTTGCAGTGCCTCGCGCTCGCGGATGTACTCACCACGCAGGTAGATATAGCAGGTATGTGCATTCATCGCGAAAGACGCGATCAGGCAGCCTTCGATCAGCGTATGCGGATCGTGGCGCATAATCTCACGGTCTTTGCAAGTCCCGGGCTCGGATTCGTCCGCGTTCACCACCAGATAGGCCGGACGACCGTCGCTTTCCTTGGGCATGAACGACCATTTCAGACCGGTGGGAAAACCCGCACCGCCGCGACCGCGCAGGCCCGAGTCCTTCATCGTCTGGATGATCCAGTCACGCCCGTTCCCAATCAGGCCAGCTGTGCCGTCCCAATGCCCGCGGGTCTGCGCGCCTTTCAGCGTACGCTCATGCATCCCGTAGATATTGGTAAAGATCCTGTCCTGATCCTTCAGCATCATGTCTTACCTTCAGCTGTCCTGACGCATGCGCCAGAGTTGAAAAATGTTCACGCCCGCATAGATGAAACCCGCCAAAGCGGCGAAATCAAACAGCAGCGCATAGCGCCCGGGCAATCCCAGTGCCGGGCCGATGAACAACGAAATGGCAAGCCACAACAGCATGGTCACCGCGATGACCACCCCGATATGTCGGCCCTTGCGGGCCACGGCCTGTTCTTTTTCTTTGTCCATCTCACCTTGATGCCCCGAACGGGCACCGTCCTATTCAGTCTTTGTAGGTGCCGTCTTCTTTGGCACGTTTTGCAAATTCGGTTTCTTCGCCTGTCGCCAGTTGGGCTGCTTGTTCGATCCAACCGTCCCGCTCGATCCGACCCTTGAACTTCAGCCGCGCATCTACCCAGGCCACCTGTTCCGGCGTCCATGCTGCGATCTGGTCAAAGTGGAAAAAGCCAAGTTCGTTCAGCGTCTGTTCAAGCTTGGGCCCGACCCCTTTTAGCATCTTGAGGTCGTCCGCTTTGCCATCCCGCGCGGCGGTCAGAGTTTCGGGCTGATCCTCTTTGATCTGGGCCTTCTTTGCCTCTTCCGCCTGCTTCACGGCGGGTTTGGCGGGTGCCGGCGCCTTTGGTGGCTTTGGCGCGGCCTTGGTCGCCGCAGCCTTGCCGTCTTTGCCCAGCCATGGCGTCAGGATCGGAACCTCGGTCCCGTCGATGCGTTTGACCGTATCACCAAGTACTTCGGCCAGTTCGACACTGGCATTGTACTGCGGTTTTCCGGCATCGTAGTCCGTGAGGCTGGTCAGACCGCTCAGCGGTTCTGCCGCGTATCTGCCATTCTGCGGACCCGGTGTCGGCACCTTGCCTGCGGCCAGATCGTCAATGATCTTGCCAAAACTGTCAGCGGTCAGATCTTCGTAATAGTCCTTGCCGATCTGCGCCATCGGCGCATTGGTGCAGGACCCAAGGCATTCCACCTCTTCCCAACTCAATTTACCATCAACTGAAAGCTCATGCGGTTTGGCAGCGATCTTCTCCTTGCAAACCGCGATCAGGTCTTCGGCCCCGCAGATCATGCAGGAGGTCGTTCCGCAGACCTGAATATGCGCGACAGATCCAACCGGTTGCAGTTGGAACATGAAGTAGAACGACGCAACCTCGAGCACCCGGATATAGGCCATGCCCAGCATGTCGGCGACAGATTCAATCGCGGGACGGCTCAGCCAGCCTTCTTGTTCCTGCGCGCGCCAAAGCAACGGGATAACCGCGCTGGCCTGACGGCCGTCAGGATATTTGGTGATCTGTGCTGTGGCCCACTGCTGGTTGGCAGCAGTGAAGGCAAAGCTTTCAGGTTGTTCGGGGTGCAGACGGCGCAGCATTAGCAGGCATCTCCGATCACGATAATATAGGGGTCTTCCTGATGCGCGCGGCCTTGATTGACAAGGCGGGCAATCAGATCAGGCGTTTCGGCCTGAGTAAAACCGGCGGGGCGCAGTTTGATCTGAGCTTCTTCGTCGACCATGCGGCACCCGTTCAGACGCACAAAATCATAAAGTGCATCGGCACGGCCCGCCGTGTCCTCTGGCGCAAGCCCATGCGCACCGCAGATCGCCGGAGCAATTTCGAATGTCGCACCGTCCAGCCCGGCCACCCCCTGTTCAGCCCAGGAATTAATCACAGCGCTGACATCTTCGGGTCGCAGGTCATGGGCAGAAAAGGCTTCCTCGGCGCGCGATACATCCAGCCGGCAGCCGTTTTCGCGCATCACCTCAAGCACTTTTGCCGTCGGATGGGTCGAGGCGGCCTGCAACGGTGTGGCGGCTGCTAGCGCCAGGATCAAAACAAGGCGTCTCACCGGTCAATCTCTCCGAACACAACATCCATCGTCCCGATGATCGCGGCCACGTCAGCCAGTTGGTGGCCCCCGGCGATATGGTCCATGGCTTGTAGGTGCAGGAAACCCGGCGCGCGTAGCTTGGCGCGGTAAGGTTTGTTGGTGCCATCAGCGACGAGGTAGACGCCGAACTCACCCTTGGGGGCCTCGACGGCGGCATAGACCTCGCCTGCGGGCACATGGAAGCCTTCGGTGTACAGCTTGAAGTGATGGATCAGGCTTTCCATCGAGGTTTTCATGTCCGAACGTTTCGGCGGAGTGATCTTGCCGCGTGCCAGGACGTCACCGGGGCAGTCACGGATTTTGACAATGGCCTGCTGGATGATCGACAGCGATTGACGCATCTCTTCCATTCGGACCAGGTAACGGTCATAGCAGTCACCGTTTTTGCCGACGGGGATCTGAAACTCGAACTCGTCATAGCATTCATAGGGCTGCGCGCGTCGCAGGTCCCATGCCAGACCCGATCCACGCACCATCACGCCCGAGAAGCCGTATTTCTGGATATCTTCCTCGGTCACGACACCGATATCGGCATTGCGCTGCTTGAAGATGCGGTTTTCGGTCAATAGGCCATCTATGTCGTCCAAAACGGCGGGAAATTCGTGGCTCCACGCCTCGATATCGTCCAGCAGTTCGGGCGGCAGGTCCTGATGCACACCACCGGGCCGGAAATAAGCCGCGTGCAGGCGGGCACCGCAGGCACGCTCATAGAACACCATCAGCTTTTCGCGTTCTTCAAAGCCCCACAGAGGCGGGGTCAACGCGCCCACATCCATCGCTTGCGTGGTCACGTTCAGAAGGTGGTTCAGAATACGCCCGATCTCGGAATACAAAACCCGGATCAGTGAGCCACGGCGCGGAACCTCGACGCCGGTCAGCTTTTCGATGGCCAGACACCAGGCGTGCTCCTGGTTCATTGGCGCCACATAATCCAGACGGTCGAAATACGGCAGGTTCTGCAGATACGTTCGGCTTTCCATCAGCTTTTCGGTGCCACGGTGCAGCAGGCCGATATGCGGGTCACAGCGTTCAACGATCTCGCCGTCCAGCTCAAGCACAAGACGCAAAACCCCGTGCGCCGCTGGGTGTTGCGGGCCGAAGTTGATGTTGAAATTGCGGATCTTCTGTTCTCCGCTCAGCGCGTCAGTGCTGCCGTCATCGTATCTTGAGCCGTCCATCAACGCCCCCGTTTCTTTTTCGCATCAGCCCAAACCCGGACCTTTTCCGCCTCGACAGCCTTGGCCGCAGCCCCTGCCAGCAGGACCCCCAGCGCACCCAAAGCGATCAGTTCCCCCAGCAGCATCAGCATCTTATCGGCGCTCCAACTCTTGTAGTTTCAGCCCGACCCACCACAGCAACGCGATCGTGCCGAATGGAACCAGACAAAGAAGGCACCAGAATTTATTGATCCCGAAAAACGGCAATATCTTCACCATCGGGATGATGGTCAGCGCAGACAGGATCAGCCACCAAATGCCACCCATTATTCGGCCTCCTGCTTTTCATCACCCGGCAGTATGTAATTCGCGCCTTCCCACGGGGACATGAAATCGAACTGACGGTATTCCTGGACTAGCGACACAGGCTCATACACAACGCGCTTTTGGGCCTCGTCATATCGAACTTCGGTGTATCCTGTGGTTGGGAAATCCTTGCGCAGCGGATAGCCACGGAATCCATAGTCGGTCAGGATGCGCCGCAGATCCGGGTGGCCTGAGAACAAGATGCCGAACATGTCGAACACTTCGCGCTCAAACCAATTGGCCGAGGGATGCACATCCACGATCGAAGGCACCATGTCCTCTTCGCGGATCGAGACCCGCAGGCGGATGCGCTGGTTCTGATACATCGACAGGAAGTGATAAACCACGTCAAAACGCTTGGCCCGTTCGGGATAGTCGACGCCGGTGATATCGACGAGCGTGGAGAACTGGCAGCCGCGGTCGGACTTCAGGAATTCAATGAATTCCACAACGTTCGACAGCGCCACATCTACGTTCAACTCACCATGGGTTACGTCCCAGGACAGAACGCAATCAGTTCGCTTCAACTCCAGCTGGGTGCCGAGTTCTTTGAGTGCTTCGCTCATCAACTCTCTCCTCAGCGCACGATGGTGCCGGTACGGCGGATTTTGCGTTGCAACTGCATCAGACCGTACAGCAGCGCCTCAGCGGTCGGGGGGCAGCCGGGGACGTAGATGTCCACTGGAACAATACGGTCGCAACCACGCACAACGGAATATGAGTAGTGGTAGTAGCCGCCGCCATTGGCGCAGGAGCCCATTGAGATCACATAGCGTGGCTCGGGCATCTGGTCATAAACCTTGCGCAGAGCGGGGGCCATCTTGTTGGTCAGGGTGCCAGCCACGATCATCACGTCCGACTGACGGGGGGAAGCACGGGGTGCGATGCCAAAACGTTCCGCATCGTAACGCGGCATCGAGGTGTGCATCATCTCAACCGCGCAGCAAGCCAGACCGAAAGTCATCCAGTGCAGCGAGCCGGTGCGAGCCCAGTTGATGATGTCCTCGGTCGAGGTCAGCAAAAACCCTTTGTCCTGCAGCTCGGCATTCAGGGCCTGGGTGGCGACTTCTTTGTCGACGCCGGCGGTGTTTGCACCCGTCATCACTCCCATTCCAGGGCCCCCTTCTTCCATTCATAGGCAAAGCCGATGGTCAGAACGCCCAGGAACACGATCATGGACCAGAAGCCAACGTCGCTGATGTCCTTGAAGCCGACAGCCCAGGGGAACAGAAACGCGATTTCCAGGTCGAATATGATGAAGAGAATCGCGACCAGATAGAACCGGACGTCAAACTTCATCCGCGCATCATCGAACGCGTTGAAACCACATTCATATGCGCTGACTTTCTCGGGGTCGGGATTGCGGACCGCCAGAACGACTGCCGCCAGAATCAAAACGATTCCAAGGCCCACAGCTACGGCCAGAAACACCAGAATCGGGAGATACTCCCGCAATAGGTCTTCCACGTACAGCTCCTTTCCTGCGCATACCCTGAAAGGGAGCGCCGTCAATTGGCGTGTTGACTGGACATTCTCTATCCCTGCGGGGTCAGAGGGTCAACCGAACACAAACGCACAGGGGGTTAATATTCGACTTATCGAAGCTCTGTCCCAGAAGGTCACCCACACAATCGCGGCCACATCACAAGTGGCGCCTAAACCTTACTAATCCATGCAGGTTTTCTTTTTTCAAAGAATGCGCCGATTCCCTCCTTGGCCTCTTCGGTTTCCCACCTGTCAACCAGCTCGCGGATCGTGTGGTCGATCACGGCATCGTCAATGCGCGGCCCCAGCTGGCGAACCAATTGCTTGGCCGATGCCACCGCGCCGGGTGCACAGGTAAGATAGGGCAGGACTTCGGACTCAACCGCATCATTCAGGTCGGCAGCGGGCACAATTCTGGCCAGCAGGCCCAGCTCTACAGCTTCTGCGGCTTCGAAGACCCGGGCCGACATGAACACGCGCCGCGCGCGGGCTTCGCCCATGCGGGCGATGACATAGGGGCCAATCGTGGCCGGGATCAGCCCCAGCTTGGTCTCTGTCAGCCCCATTTTGACCGTTTCCACTCCGATCGCTACGTCACAAACCGACGCCAATCCCACACCGCCGCCAAAGGCATTGCCGTGGATCGCGCCGATTAGCGGTTTAGGCAACGTGTTCAGCGCCTGCAACATTTCGGCCAGCTTACGCGCCTCGACAAACCGGGTCTCGGATTCTGCCGCCATCTGAGATTGCATCCACCCAAGATCACCGCCAGCACAAAAGCTTTTGCCCGCACCGGTCAGTACAACAACACGCACGGCGTCGTCGGTTCCAAGCTGGTGCGCGGCTTGCGTAAGATCGGTGATCATCTGGGCCGACATGGCGTTGTGCTTGTCGGCACGGTTCAGGGTCAGAGTGGCCACACCGCGCGCGTCCGTGGTCACCGCAATCGTTTCAAACATGTCTGCTCCTTACTGGGATCGCATGGCGCGTGCCATCTGCGCGGCCTCTTCAATGACCGCAAGGTCGAGGCCGGTCTGATATCCAAGCCGCTCCAAATGAGCCACAACAGCTTCGGTGGCGACGTTTCCGGCAGCGCCCGGCGCGTAAGGACACCCGCCCAAACCGCCAACGGCGCTGTCGAAAACCCGAACGCCCAGCGCCAGCGCAGCGTCGATATTGTCGATGGCCCGCCCGTTGGTGTCGTGGAAATGCCCCGCCAGCCGCGTCATCGGAACGCGTTCGCGCACGGCCAGCAACATATGGGCGATAGTGTCGGGCGTGCCCTGCCCGATCGTATCCCCCAGCGATACTTCGTAACATCCCAACGAGAACAGCCGGTCTGCAACTTCAGCCACTTTCTCGGGCGGTGTTGGTCCGTCATAGGGGCAATCAGTCACGCAGGACACATACCCACGTACTGGCAGGTCGATGTGGCGCGCAGCTTCAAGAATCGGGGCAAAGCGGTCGATGGATTCTTCAATAGTCGCGTTGATATTGGCTTTTGAAAACCCTTCCGAAGCCGAAGCGAATACCGCGATCTCATCCGCCTTTGCGGCCAAAGCGTCTTCGTATCCCTGCATGTTCGGTGTCAGCGCTCCATACCGGACGCCGTCGGCCCGTTTGATCCCGGCCAACACGTCCGCGCTGCCCGCCATTTGCGGCACCCATTTGGGCGAGACAAAACTGGCCACTTCGATGCGGTTAAAACCGGCCTTGCTCAGGCAATCGACCAGCGCCACTTTTTCCGCCACGGCAATTTCGCGCTTTTCGTTTTGCAGACCGTCGCGCGGACCTACTTCGAAGATTTCGACCCGTTCACCCATTGCTGTGTCCTTCTCTGATTGCCGCATTCGATCCGACTGTGCCACGTTGTTCGAGAAGGGGACAGTTCATTCCTCCTCCAGCCGGACCAACGCGGCCCCAGCCTCGACCTGCGCCCCGGCATCAGCCAGCACTTCGGCAACGATGCCGTCACGGGCGGCCAGCAGGGAATGTTCCATTTTCATGGCCTCAAGGATTGCCAGCCGGTCGCCTTCCTGCACGGCTTGACCCACTTGCGCAAAGACAGCTTTGACCAGACCCGGCATCGGGGCCTCAATCACATTGGTGTCGCCAGCGGCACCGGTATCGCGGTCCAATGGATCAACAATTTCCAGGACTTGACCATAGTTTTCAAAAACTGTGACCTGCGAACCCGAAACAGACACGCGCGGCATAGGGGCTCCGTCGATCATCCAACCGCCCGGACCGCGCTGGGCAAGGATCGTGTGTTCTCCGACCTGCCAGACCTGACGGTTCTGATCTTCTACCTGAACGTCCAGATCAATATCATCACCTGCCCGCAACTGGACCGCGCGATGCAGCGGGGCCCATAGCGAAAACCCTGTTTCCTCATCTGTATCCACCAGATCCAAAGCCGTCATCGCCGCCGCGACGATCGAAGACGCCGGGATCGGCTCTGCACGGGCCAGCACATCCAGATCGCGACCAATCAGGCCAGTATCAATATCACCGACGGCAAAGCCCGGATGCCGCGTCAGTGCCCCCAGAAAGCCAAGGTTCGTGACTGTCCCCGCAACCTCAGTGCCTTTCAGGGCGCGATGCAATTGTTCCAATGCGACAGCGCGTGTGGGGCCGTGCACGATCACCTTCGCGATCATCGGATCATACCAGGGGCTGATCGTATCACCCGCACGCACGCCGCTATCTGCGCGGCATGCCGCCGGGAAGCGCAGATGGGTCAGTGTACCGGTCGCCGGCAGAAAGCCCTTTGGCACGTCCTCGGCATAAAGCCGCGCTTCGAAGGAATGGCCTGAGATCGACAGGTCACTCTGCTGCTTCGGCAGGCTCTCGCCCGCTGCAACACGCAACTGCCATTCGACAAGGTCCACGCCGGTGATCGCCTCGGTCACCGGGTGTTCAACCTGCAAACGTGTGTTCATCTCCATGAACCAGAACCGATCCGGGCGCAGCCCGTCCGAGGCATCCACGATGAATTCAACCGTCCCCGCGCCTTTGTAGCCGATGGCCTCGGCGGCACGCACGCCCGCCTGACCCATCGCGTCGCGCATCTCAACGGTCATGCCCGGGGCCGGCGCTTCTTCAATCACTTTCTGGTGCCGCCGTTGCAGCGAGCAGTCGCGTTCAAACAGATGCACCGCATGGGTACCGTCGCCAAACACCTGAACCTCGATATGGCGGGGCTTGGAGACGAATTTCTCGACCAGAACAGCATCATTGCCAAATGCGGTGCGGGCCTCACCCCGGGCGCTGTCCAATGCCTCGGTAAAATCTGCGGGCCGCTCGACCAGCCGCATACCTTTGCCACCGCCACCCGCGACGGCCTTGATCAGGACCGGATAGCCAATCGTGTCGGCCGCACCCGCCAGATGCTCGGGGTCCTGATTGTCGCCGTGATACCCCGGAACAACCGGCACGCCAGCCTGCTCCATCAATACCTTGGCCGCGTCTTTGAGACCCATCTTGCGGATCGCATCCGCCGAAGGGCCAATAAAGGTCAGGCCAACCGCCTCGACCGCATCCACGAAATCGGGGTTTTCCGAGAGAAATCCATAACCCGGATGGATCGCCTGCGCCCCGGTATCGAGGGCGGCTTGAATGATCACGTCGCCCTTGAGATAGCTCTCAGCCGGCGCCGCGCCACCGATATGAACAGCCTCGTCCGCCATCTGCACATGCCTGGCCGACGCATCGGCATCAGAATACACAGCCACGCAAGTTACGCCCATTCTCTGAGCGGTTTCCATCACCCGACAAGCAATCTCGCCCCGGTTGGCAATCAGGATTTTTTTGAACATAGTTTAGCCCTTATCCACCAGGTCTTCGATCAGGCGGAACCGTTCGCAAAGCAATTCCATCTCGGGATCAAACCCGCCGTTACGCTCAAAGTAACGCCGATGATCCTCACGCCACCCGTCTAACGTTTCGTTTTCACCTTCGGCTAAGGCGAAGTCTTCGGTCATGTCACAATAGCGGCAGATCGAAACCTCGACCGTCTCAATCACCAACGCGGGACGATCATCCCATTCAAGGGCAATATCGCGCCGCCCAACAACCGGGGTATCAAGGCTGCCTTCGGGATAATCGCGCAGAGCGCCGCAGGTTGCCGTTTTTTGCCCTGCCCGAACCAGCGCTAAAAGCTCGGCACTCATGATTGCACTGTCGCCGAATTTGAACGTCTGTGCATCGGGATAACGCGCTTTTATTTTTTCCAGGTCGGTGCTCATCTTACATCCGGAACACGCCAAAGCGTGTCTCCTCAATCGGCGCATTCAGTGCCGCGTTCAACGACAAGGACAGCACGTCCCGGCTTTTGCGCGGGTCGATAATTCCGTCGTCCCACAGCCGCGCTGAGGCATAGAGCGGATGGGATTGTTCTTCGAACATCTCCAGCGTGGGGCGCTTGAACTCGGCCTCTTCTTCCGCCGACCAAGTTCCGCCCTGGCGTTCAATCCCATCGCGTTTTACGGTGGCCAGAACACCCGCCGCCTGCTCTCCACCCATCACGGAAATGCGCGAGTTTGGCCATGTCCACAGGAACCGCGGTTGGTAGGCCCGTCCTGACATGCCGTAATTCCCCGCTCCGAATGAGCCACCCACCAGCATGGTGATTTTTGGCACATTGGTCGTCGCGACCGCAGTCACCATCTTGGCCCCATGCCGCGCGATGCCTTCGTTTTCGTATTTCCGCCCAACCATGAAGCCAGTGATATTTTGCAGAAACACCAATGGAATTTTGCGCTGTGAACACAGTTCCACAAAATGCGCGCCCTTTTGCGCAGCTTCCGAAAACAGCACGCCGTTATTGGCGATGATCCCAACCGGGCAGCCTTTGACATGAGCGAACCCTGTCACCAGCGTCTCACCAAAGCGCGGCTTGAATTCGTCAAAGCGCGAGCCATCGACCAACCGCGCAATCACCTCGCGAATGTCATAGGGCGTGCGCAGATCGGCGGGGACGACGCCCAGAATCTCTTCGGGGTCATAGGCCGGATCCTCGGGGTTGGCCCAATCCACCGTCTGTGGCTTGCGCCGGTTCAGCGATCCGACGGCCCGCCGCGCCAAAGCTAGCGCGTGGGCGTCATCCTCGGCCAAATAATCCGCCACCCCGGACAGGCGCGTATGGACATCTCCGCCACCCAAGTCTTCGGCGCTGACCACCTCACCCGTCGCGGCCTTGACCAAAGGTGGTCCGGCGAGAAAGATGGTGCCCTGTTCCCTGACGATGATCGTTACATCTGACATCGCGGGCACGTAGGCCCCGCCAGCCGTACACGACCCCATCACCACAGCGATTTGCGGGATGCCCTTCGCGCTCATCCGCGCCTGATTATAGAAGATGCGGCCAAAGTGATCGCGATCGGGAAACACCTCATCCTGATTGGGCAGGTTTGCGCCGCCGCTGTCGACCAGATAGATGCAGGGCAGTTGGTTTTCCTCGGCAATCTCTTGCGCGCGCAGGTGCTTTTTGACTGACAACGGATAATAGGTGCCACCCTTCACGGTGGCATCGTTGCACACCACCATGACCTCTTGCCCCTGCACCCGGCCAATCCCTGCAATTACCCCGGCACAGGGAGCGGCGTCGCCATACATCGCATGCGCCGCCGTCGCGCCGATCTCAAGGAACGGCGACCCCGGGTCCAACAGGTTCGCCACCCTACGACGCGGCAGCATCTTGCCCCGCGATTCATGCCGTGCGCGGGATTTTTCGCCGCCGCCCATGCGGGCGGCCTCGGCGGCGTCGGCAATTTGCGCCAACGCGTCCAGATGAGCCGCGCGGTTTTCCCGGAAGCCTTTGGACGAGGGCAAAGCAGAGGATCGGAGCTTCATCTTGTGTACTCTCTTAGAAAATCTCGAACGGGGTTTTCGCTGACTGCAAAGCTCTGCATCAGACGCGCGTAACCTTGCGCCACGTTGCTGGAACAAACTGCGTCAAGTTTTTTGATCTCTGGCTCTTCCAGAAAATCTTCCAGATCCGACATCGGGACCATAAAATAGTAGTCAAATGGCAGCATCTCGGCCGCCATCTCCATCGCCTCGATGGCCTCTTCGTTATCCCCGCGGCACAAATAGGCCAGGGATAGGTTGTGATAGGCGCCTCCCATTGCGTCATAGTCGCCGTCCGCCTCGTACTGGCTCACGGCAAGTTTGAAACGCCCGACGACTTCGCGATTGTAAAAATTCTCATCCGCTTGCGCTTCCGGCAGGAACATCGAGACATAGGCCAGATTTTCATCATGCCATCCGTCGGTTTGCATCTCGGTGCTGAAGACACTTCTCAGCATGCGAATTTCGGGTTCATATTTCAAGGTGCTGTAAGAGGCAGAGATCGCATCTAAATAGTTGTCGTAAAATGCAATTTTTCGTTTGTCTTCGTCATCAAGGCTCGCCACTCGACCGGCTACTTTGCGCAATTCAGAGATAGCCTCGTCGGGATAATCATAATAAACTAGAAGGTCTGCCAGTTGCAGTTGCTCTATGACTGCAATTTTGTCTTCGACGGCTTTATCGATTGTGTCCCGCATCCACGTCTCGAAGTAAGCCTTACCGGCCCAAGCAGCGCCAATGACCGCAATTGCCGTCGCGCTGAATTCAATCCCCGTTCTGATACTGGACTTATCCGCCATGATTTCCCTCCTCAGACGCGCGACGCTTCAATTCCTTTCGGATTACTTTTCCGGTCACGGTCAAAGGCAACTCTTGCACAAAAGCCACTTCACGGGGGTAAGAATAATGCGCAAGGCGGGTTTTAACCCACTCCTGCAACTCGGATTCCGAGGCGTCAGCCGCCGGTTTCAAAACCACATATGCCTTGACGATTTCTGTCCGCAGCTTGTCGGGCTTGCCGACCACGCCCACCGTTGCCACCGCCGGGTGGGTCAGCAGGCAATCCTCGATCTCTGCCGGGCCGATACGATAACCGGACGAGGTGATGACATCATCGTCGCGCCCGACGAAACGCAGGTACTCACCCTCCCACACACCGCGGTCGCCGGTAATCAGCCAATCGCCGCGAAATTTCTCAGCCGTTGCCTCGGGGCGGTTCCAATATTCCAACAGCATTGAGGCCGAGCCTCGCCGGATGGCCACGTCACCCTCATCAGCCGTCGGGTTGCCGTCCTCGTCGATCACCGCAATTTCGTGCCCCGGGACCGGTTTGCCTATGCAGCCGGGCCGCACCGGGAAGTCATCTGAGCAGGAAGAGACAACCATGTTGCATTCGGTCTGGCCGTAGAATTCGTTGATCGTTAGACCGAAGGCCTTCTGCCCCCATGCTAACATCTCGGCCCCCAGCGGCTCACCCCCAGACGCGACTGAGCGTAGCTCGGAAATCGCCTGATCAGAGGCCTTGAGCATTCGAAGTGCCGTTGGGGGAAAGAATACGTTCCGCACACCACCGCGCGCGATCACATCGGCGCAGGCTTCGGGGGTGAACTTGTCCAGCCGCGCGGCAACCACTGGAACGCCCAGCGCAAGACCGGGCATCAGCACATCGAACAACCCGCCGATCCAGGCCCAATCGGCCGGTGTCCAGAGGCAGTCGCCTTCGCGCAGGTTGTTATGGCTGATCGAAACCCCCGGCAGGTGGCCGGTCAGCACCCGGTGGCCATGCAACGCACCTTTCGGACTGCCCGTGGTGCCGGATGTATAGATCAACACCGCCGGATCCTCTGGCCCGGTGTCGGCAAAAGGAACTACGCCCCCGTCTTCACCAATTTGGTCCGCCATGAGCGGTTCTGCCAAGTCGCCTAACAGCGTCGCGCCGTCCGGGTCGGTCAGCACAACCTGCGCCCCGGCATCACCCACTCGGGATCGCAAAGCATCCTGCTTGAACAGTTTGAACAACGGCACCGAGATGGCACCGATCTTCCAGATCGCCAGATGCACCGCCGCACACCACGGTGACTGGCTGAGCAACACGCCCACGCGATCCCCCGGCTGCACTTTCTTCGACAGTGCGCGCGCGATGCCGTCTGTCATTTCAGCAAGCTGCCCGTAGGTGACGCGCCGCTCGTCGCTTCCTGTCAAGTCGATCACGGCGACCTGATCCGGTGCGTGATCAAGACACTGACGCGCCATATTCAGACGAGATGGCACGTCCCAGCCCCCCGCTGAACGCAAACCCGGTATGCGATTAGCTTCTGGCACGCTGCAATTCCCTTATTTTCAAGGGCCTTACCGGAGAAACCTCCGATGACCCCGTCACACAAATTTGATGCAGATCAGAGTGCGCGGACCGCGCGGCTGTCAATTCAATCTCATCAACTGAACCAAAGGCAAGACCATGACCAACAAACTCGCCGCTTTGACACTTTCCACCGCGCTGGTGGCGCTTGCCGCCCCCGCCTTTGCTCAATCGCAGGGTGATTGGACCGTCGGTGTCGGTGTCGGTTACCTCAACCCCAAGTCCGACAATGGCACGCTGGCCGGACAAAAGGCCGAGATCGACTCGGACACCCGCCCGATCTTCACTGCCGAGTATTTCATCCGTGACAATCTTGGCATCGAACTGCTGGCCGCGACACCGTTCAAGCACACCGTAACCTTGGGCGGAAGCACCGAGGCTGGCACCGTCAAGCACCTGCCGCCCACCCTGTCGCTGAACTATCACTTCCCGACCAACAGCGCATGGAAGCCCTATGTCGGTGCCGGTCTGAACTACACCATCTTCTTCGACGAGCAGTCCGCACTGGGTGATCTGAAGGTCGATGACTCTTTCGGTGTCTCGCTGCAGGCCGGTCTGGACTACATGGTCTCGGACAATGGCGCTGTCCGTCTGAACGTACGCTGGTTCGACATTGACACGGACGTCAAGCTGAACGGAACCAAGATCGGCAAAGCCGATATCGATCCCTTCCTTGTCGGCGTATCCTACGTTCATAAGTTCTGATCCTTCCAAGGAAAACGCTTCGCAGTTCCCTCGTCTGCGAAGCGTTTTCTTCTCTCAGCGCATCTCGTTCATCAGTTCCCGCCCGATCAGCATCCGGCGGATTTCGCTAGTGCCCGCGCCAATCTCCATCAGCTTGGCATCGCGGAAAATCCGGCTGACCGCCGAGTCAGACAGGAACCCTGCCCCACCCATCGCCTGAACAGCTTGATGCGCCTGCGACATGCCCTGTTCTGAAGCATAAAGACAGCACGCAGCCGCATCCTGACGGGTTACATCCCCCCGGTCACAAGCCTTGGCGACCTCATAGACATAGGCCCGTGCGGAATTCATAGCGGTGTACATATCGGCGATCTTGCCCTGCATCAGTTGAAAGCTGCCGATCGGTTTGCCGAACTGCTTTCGCTCTGCCAGATAGGGCATGATCTCATCCAGACAGGCCGCCATGATGCCGGCTCCAATTCCGGCCAGAACCACACGTTCGTAATCCAGCCCGGACATCAGAACCGCAACGCCCTTACCTTCTTCGCCCAAAACGTTTTCGAACGGCACCTCGACATCTTCAAAGATCAGCTCGGCCGTGTTCGAACCGCGCATCCCCAACTTGTCGAAATGGGGCGAGGTCGAGAAGCCCTTCATCTCCTTCTCAATCAGAAACGCGGTGATGCCCTTCGATCCGGCCTCCGGGTTGGTCTTGGCATATACGACCAGCGTATCCGCGTCCGGCCCGTTGGTGATCCAGTATTTGTTGCCGTTCAGCCGGTAGTGATCATTGCGTTTTTCAGCACGCAACTTCATCGACACTACATCGGATCCGGCGGAAGCCTCGGACATGGCCAACGCACCAACATGCTCACCTGAGATCAGGCGCGGCAGGTATTTCGCCTTTTGCTCGTCATTACCGTTCAGCTTAATCTGATTGACGCACAGGTTCGAATGCGCGCCATAAGACAGAGAGACCGAGGCCGATGCCCGCGCAACCTCTTCCACCGCAACGGTGTGGGCCAGATAGGACATCCCTGCCCCACCGTATTCCTCGGACACAGTGATGCCGAGCAAACCCAGATCGCCCATCTCTTTCCAAAGCTCGTTTGGAAATGCGTTCGAGGCATCGATGTCACCCGCCATCGGCTTGACCCGCTCCTGCGCCCACCGGTGTACCATTTCACGCAGGGCATTCACGTCCTCGCCCAGATCAAATTGCATGGCCGCCGTGAACATAAGCGATCTCCTCTTTCGCATTAATGAACAGTTGTTCAATAAATAGCAGCGAATCTGAATTGGGTCAACGACGGCATCCCAAAAAACAAACCGCCGCCCTGATCGGGGCGGCGGTTTCATACAAATAAAGCGTGCGCGTCACGCGCACTCGATTGGATTACGACTGATACACTGCGCTCACCTCTGCCCGAATGATCCGTGCGATCAGCGCGCAATCATCAAGCGAAAAGGTCAAGGGAACGCGCATGTCGACGATCCCGGCGAGGATTCGATCACTTTTTGGCATCGGCGCGCTGTCGGCATATCGCCAGCTGTCATAGCGCGATGTAAAGCCGTTCGGCTCGGCCCCGCCGAACCACTTAAGCTCGACCCCCCGGGCCGCGCAGCGCTGGATAACCTCGTTTACCCGCTCCGCCGACCAATCGAGCAACAGGAACTGGATCGAGGAACCGACAAATGTCTCGGCCTCTGGCCGGTCGACAACGCTCAGACCTGGCGTCTCGCGCAGGCCTTTTTCGATTTCGAAATAGCGTTCGTTCCAGCGTTCGATCTGCCGATCCAGATCGCGCAATTGCGGGCGCAGGATTGCGGCCCGCAGATTATCCATTCGCCCCGAGACATTGGGGGTATGATACTTGATCCGCTCAAACACCTCTGGCCCCGGTGCCGCAAGGTGGCGTTCGTACAGCATGTAGGACCCCGACAGCATCGTTGCCTTTGCCGCCAGTTCCTCATCATCGGTGATAAGCAAGCCGCCCTCGCCCGAATTGACGTGTTTGTAGGTCTGGCAGGAATAGCAGCCAATCGCGCCTTGTCGGCCCGAAACCTGCCCATGCCATGCAGCGCCCATTGTGTGGGCGCAATCCTCGATCACCGTGACACCTGCGGCATCGCACATCTGCATCAGCCGATCCATGTCACACAGATGGCCACGCATATGGCTCAGCATCAAAACGCGAGCCTGATCCAGCTTGGTTTCGAGATCGTCCAGATCAATCGTAAGGTCTTCGGTCACACCCACAAAAACGGGGCGCGCACTGACCGAAGCAATAGATCCGGGCACAGGTGCCAGAGTGAACGTGTTCGTCAGCACCGGGTCCCCCGGGTTGACCCCCACGGCCCGCAGTGCCGTTGCCATCGCATAGCCGCCCGAGGACACGGCCAGACAGTATTTGGCACCTGTCTGGGCGGCAAATTCCTGTTCCAGCAGGGCGGTTTCGCCCAATTCGCCAGGTACGACGTTATAACGATGCAGACGCCCGTGGCGCAGTACCGCCAGCGCGGCCTCAACGGCCTCTTCGGGGATGGGTTCCTGCTGGGTGAAACTGCCAGTGAATATCTCGGTCATAAGAGTGTTCTGGTCCTGCAAAAGGTTCGGGTCAAGGGATTACGCGGCCGCGCCAATCAACTCTGCAACCAATTCTGGTAAATCATGGAAATGGTGCAGCAGAGCTTCGGGTTCCAGCGCGGCCATATCATCGCCGGACGGGCCGAAGGTAACCAATACCGACGGCACACCCGCGGCGCGGGCCGTGTTTCGGTCAGTGTCGGAATCGCCAATCAGAACACATAAATCAGGATGACCACCCGCCCGGCGTGCAGCTTCACGCAGCGGTTCCGGATCAGGCTTGCGCACCGACAGCGTGTCTGCACCAACTAAAGAGGCAAACAGGTCACGCACTCCCATCTGCGTGAGCAACTGATGGGCCAAGGCTTCAGGCTTATTGGTACAGATGCCAACCCCGTAACCTGCGGACTTCAACAATTCCACTGCGTCCAGCGCGCCAGGGTAGAAATGGGTATGCGTGTCGATATCGTCGGAATACGCTTCAAGCAGCATCGGGTAGTAGTCTTGAACCGTTGCATCGTCATAAGCGCCCACCCGTTTCAATCCATGGGTCAGCATCATTCGGCCACCGCGCAGCGCAACGCCCGCATCTTCGCCGTGAACCAACACATCCCCATGCCCCATATGCCGAAAACAGTGGTTGGCGGCGGCCAGCAAATCGCCCGATGTATCGGCCAAGGTCCCGTCCAGATCGAAGATAACCGTACGCATTTTGCCCCCTAATTCGGCGAGACTTCGCCATAAGTGTTGCAAACGGCAATCTTGTTTGATGCCCGAACCGCTTGCGACTTTGAACTCAGCGGATAAAACGGGCCGCAACAAAACACAAAGAGAAATCGTTTTTATGACCATCGCCCTTGTTATCCTTGCCGCCGGAAAAGGCACCAGGATGAATTCGGATACCCCGAAAGTTTTGCACCCGATTGCCCAAACGCCGATGTTGGTGCACGCGATGCGCGCCGGTGCGGTGCTGTCACCCGAACGAACCGTTATTGTCACTGGTCACGGCTCTGAGGAGGTTGCTAGGACCGCCACTTCCGAGGATGAAGCCGCGCAGATTGTCGTTCAGAAAGAACAGCTTGGAACAGCGCATGCAGTTGCGCAGGCGCGGGATGCACTGGCCGATTTCGATGGCGATGTGATCATCCTTTACGGCGACACGCCCTTTATCGACCCCAGAACACTGGAGCGTATGATTGAGGCGCGCGCATCCTTTGATCTGGTCATGCTGGGCTTTGATATTGCCGAAGTTCAGCCCCGCTATGGCCGATTAATCATGGATGGCGAAAAACTGGTCGAAATCGTCGAGTACAAAGACGCAACCGAAGAACAGCGCGCCATACGCTTTACCAACAGTGGATTACTGGCCTGCAACGCAAAAGTACTGTTCGAATTGATTGACGCGGTCGGCAACGATAACGCCTCGGGTGAATACTACCTGACCGAAATCGTGGCACTGGCAAATGCGCGCGGTCTGTCGGCAACTGCCATCAAATGCGATGAGGCTGAAACGCTGGGCGTGGACTCTCGTGCTGATCTGGCTGCGGCCGATGCCGAGTTTCAGACCCGTGCGCGCAATGAGTTGTTGGCTTTGGGCGTGACGCTGATGGCCCCCGAAACGGTTTATCTGTCCGCTGACACGATCGTAGGTCGAGACACGGTGATCGAACCCAACGTCGTCTTCGGCCCCGGCGTTACCGTCGAAAGCGGCGCGACGATCCGTGCATTCTCACATCTGGAAGGCTGCCATGTTAGCCGCGGTGCCATCGTCGGCCCCTACGCGCGCCTGCGCCCAGGTACAGAACTGGCCGAAAACACCCGTATCGGCAATTTCGTTGAGACAAAGAATGCCCAGATCGCTGAAGGCGCTAAGGTCAACCACCTCAGCTATATCGGCGACGCCTCGGTTGGAGCGTCGACCAATATCGGCGCAGGTACGATCACCTGTAACTATGACGGCGTGATGAAGCACCAGACGACCATCGGAGAGAACGTCTTTATCGGCTCCAACACTATGCTAGTTGCCCCCGTTTCTGTTGGTGACGGCGCGATGACCGCAACAGGTACAGTCGTCACGCGGGATGTAGAACCCGACGCGCTGGCCGTGGCACGTGCCAAGCAGGACAACAAGCCCGGCTATGCGCGCAAATTGTTTGAGATGTTGAAGGCGAAGAAGGCTCGCCGCAACAAGGGAGCCTGAGTTATGTGTGGAATTGTAGGTGTACTGGGTGAGCATGAGGCCGCGCCAACTTTGGTCGAGGCGCTAAAACGTCTTGAATATCGTGGCTATGACAGCGCCGGGATTGCCACGGTCAATGGTGGCACGCTTGGACGTCGTCGGGCGGTCGGCAAGTTGGTCAACCTGAGCGATCTGCTGGTGCACGACCCGCTGCCCGGCAAATCCGGTATTGGTCATACCCGTTGGGCTACCCATGGCGTACCGTCGGTGACCAACGCGCACCCGCATCAGGCCGGCCCTGTGGCGGTTGTTCATAATGGTATCGTCGAAAACTATCGTGAGTTGCGGGCAGAACTGGCCGAACATGGCATCGGTTTCGCGACCGAGACGGACACCGAAACCGTCGCCCTGATGACGGAGTATTACCTGAAGACAGGCCTGTCGCCGGTTGAGGCCGCCTTCAAGACCATCGATCAGCTTGTTGGTGCGTTTGCGCTGGCCTTTCTGTTCGACGGTCAGGACGATCTTATCGTCGCCGCGCGCAAGGGATCACCTTTGGCTATCGGTCACGGAGATGGTGAGATGTACGTGGGCTCAGACGCCATTGCGCTGGCCCCGCTTACGGATCGCATCACCTATCTTGAGGAAGGCGACCGGGCTGTTCTGACCCGAACCTCTCTGGAAATCCGCAACGAAGCCGGTGAATTGGCTAATCGCGAGACTCGCCAGATCAAACTGGACCACACACAGACCGAAAAGAACGGCCATAAACACTTCATGGCCAAGGAAATTGCCGAACAACCCATCGTGATTGCCGACGCGATCCGGTCATACCTGCCAAGTGGTGGTGATGAGGTAGTTCTGCCTGGCGCCGATCTGGATTTCACCAAACTGGATCGTTTGACCATGGTGGCCTGCGGTACCGCATTTTACGCCTGCCTGACGGCGAAGTACTGGTTCGAGCAATTGGCCCAAATGCCCGTCGAGGTCGATATCGCCAGCGAGTTCCGCTATCGCGAACCTCCGATCACGGGGCGCACGATGGCGCTGTTCGTTAGTCAGTCGGGTGAAACTGCCGACACTCTGGCGGCACTGCGCTATTGCGAAGGCAAGGCGGACAAGATCGTCTCGGTCGTCAACGTCCCCGAAAGTTCGATCGCCCGCGAAAGCGATATCGCCCTGCCCATCCATGCAGGCGTTGAGATCGGCGTGGCTTCGACCAAGGCGTTCACGTGTCAACTGAGCGTTCTGCTGATGATGGCGCTCAAGGCGGCTGCGGATCGTGGTACGCTGAACGACGACGAGCTGGCCGACCACTATGCTGCGCTACGCGGCCTGCCAACGGTGATGAATGCAGCGCTGGATCAGAATCCGGCCATCAAGACGTCCGCACAGCGCCTGTCCGAAGCCCGCGACGTTCTGTTCCTGGGTCGCGGCCTGATGTATCCGCTGGCGATGGAGGGGGCGCTGAAGCTCAAGGAAATCAGCTATATCCACGCCGAAGGTTATGCTTCGGGTGAGCTGAAGCACGGACCAATCGCCCTGATCGACAAGAACATGCCTGTGGTGGTTATGGCCCCGCGCGACGCCGTGTTCGACAAAACGGTGTCGAACATGCAAGAGGTGATGGCGCGCAAGGGTAAGGTTATTCTAGTCTCGGACGATGACGGGATTGCCGAGGCTGAAGATGGCGTCTGGAGCATCATCCGGATGCCACATGTCCACCCTAGCCTGGCGCCGATCCTCTACTCGGTCCCGGCGCAACTGCTGGCCTATCACACGGCGGTGGCCAAAGGCACGGATGTAGACCAGCCGCGCAACCTGGCAAAATCGGTTACAGTGGAGTGAGACATGGCCAAGCAATTTCCGGAACTGGACGACGGGCAGCGTAAATTCATCGAAGAACAGCACATGTTCTTCGTCGGCACTGCGGCACCCGACGGACGGGTCAACATCTCGCCCAAGGGCATGGATTCGCTACGCGTTCTTGGCCCGAACCGGATTGCCTGGATGAACCTGACCGGCAGCGGCAACGAAACCGCCGGTCATCTGCTTGAAGCGAACCGCATGACGCTGATGTGGTGTTCGTTCACGACCCGCCCCATGATCCTGAGAACCTATGGCACCGCGCGCACGCTGCATGTGGGGGACGATGGCTGGGATGAATTGGCTAACCTTTTCCCTGATCACCGCAGCGCGCGTCAGATCTATGATCTGGATATCGACGTGGTCCAGACTTCGTGCGGCTATGCCGTGCCGTTCATGGAATATCAGTCCGAACGCGACACGATGCAGAAATGGGTCGATGGCAAGTCCGACGAGCAGATCCAATCCTACTGGGTTGAAAAGAACCATCAGACCATTGATGGCAAACCCACGCGCACCCGACCCTGAGTTTATTGATGATTGAAGCCTATCTGGACCAGATCAAAGCCCATTCCGATCCCGAGCGCGCGGAACAAATGGCGGCCTACCACAAGGCCGACCGCACCCATCTGGGCGTGGCGAACCCGATCCTGAATGATCTGACCAAAACCTGGCGACAAGGGTTGGACGTGGCAGAGCGTGTGGAACTGGCAGATGCGCTGTGGCAAACCAATATTCACGAAGGACGTCTTGCCGCAGCCAAACTGCTGACGCAAGCGCGCATCCGACCAGATGATGCCGTTTGGAACCTACTGCAAAGCTGGTTGCCCGATTTTGATGCCTGGGCTGTAGCAGACCACGCCTGCATGGCGATGCAAAAGCGCCTGTCAGCCGACCCTTCGCGGCTGGATCAGGTGGAAAGCTGGACAAAATCGGACCACATGTGGACCAGGCGCGCGGCGCTGGTGGCGACCCTGCCCTGGACCAAACAGAACCACCCCAAACCGGAAGACCTGCAACGCCGAGACCGCATTCTGGGCTGGGTGGCAAGTTATGTGCCTGACCGCGACTGGTTCATTCAAAAATCTGTTGCGTGGTGGCTGCGCGAGTTGTCCAAGCACGACCCGGACCGGGTCGTCGCCTTTTTGAACATACACGGCGACGCGATGAAGCCTTTTGCGCGAAAAGAGGCCGGCAAGTATCTGAGCGGTCAGTTGGAATAAACTTCCAGCTCAACCAATTCATCGAATGGCAACAGCAGTGCCCGCATGGCATCCAGCGATAGACGGCTGCCGCCCCCCGCTGGCCCGGATGCCGGAATAAGCGTGATATAGGCCTGCGCGCCTGTCCGCGGCACAACCACTCGCCCGGTGAATTCAGTCTCCACCAAAGACGTTTCCAGCCATCGACCAGGTGTTGTGGGATCTCCCAGACCGGCAATCGTGGTTTTTGGACCGAGCCAACCAGTGGCGGCAACGGCAACGGCTTGCGGCTCGACCACCTCTTCCACAACGGCTGGTTCTGCCTCTTCAGCGGGCTTGTCGCCACCAAACACACGATCGGTGGTCGACCGAACGGTGTCACATCCCGCCACCAGAACACAAAAAGCCAAAAGCGCATATCTCATGACGCAAACCTATCGCCCTGCGCGCATCTGTTCCAGCGCAAAGCGCAGTTCGCCCTTGTCGCAGGGCGGTTGCAGCTTTACCTATGTCGCATGACAGCTCCGCTTATCGACCCGTTCGCACGTGCCATCACCTATCTCCGCGTATCCGTCACGGATCGCTGCGATTTCCGCTGCGTCTATTGCATGTCCGAGGACATGACCTTTCTGCCCAAGAAAGACCTACTGACGCTGGAAGAGCTTGACCGCATGTGCTCGACCTTTGTGAACATGGGTGTTGAAAAGTTGCGCATCACCGGCGGCGAGCCACTGGTGCGCCGCAATATCATGACATTTTTCAATTCGATGACCCGACACCTGGACAGCGGCGCCCTGAAAGAGTTGACGCTGACCACCAATGGTTCGCAACTGCACCGATTTGCCGATGATCTGTACGCCGCAGGTGTGCGTCGCGTGAACGTATCGCTGGATACGCTGGACGAGGATAAATTTGCCAAGGTCACCCGTTGGGGACGCCTCAAACAGGTTCTTAACGGAATCGACGCCGCGCAGAAAGCGGGTCTGCGGGTCAAGATCAATGCGGTCGCCTTGAAAGGGTTCAATGAACCCGAGTTGCCAAAGATCACTGAATGGTGTGCCGAGCGTGACATGGATCTGACCTGGATTGAGGTCATGCCCATGGGCGATATCGGAAACGAAGACCGCCTGGACCAGTACTGGTCTCTTGAAGATGTGCGCAAGGAATATGAAAAACACTATTCCGTCACGGATCTGGCCGAGCGGACTGGTGGACCTGCGCGTTATGTACGGCTTGAGGATACGGGCCAGAAAATCGGCTTTATCACTCCGCTGTCGCATAACTTCTGCGAAAGTTGCAACCGCGTGCGCCTGACCTGCACCGGTGAGCTGTACATGTGCCTTGGGCAAGAGGATATGGCCGACCTGCGCGCCCCGCTGCGCGATCATCCCGACAGTGATAAATCATTGGAAGAGGCAATCAGGTCCGCGATCACCCTCAAGCCCAAAGGGCATGATTTCGACTATTCCCGTCAGGCCGTCGACGGCCAGATGAGCCGCCACATGAGCCACACGGGCGGCTAAAGTGCCAAACAACCCCGACCAGCCAACGCTGCTGTACAAGCTGTATTGCGGCCTGACTTCCGTTGCGGCCCCGCTGGCATGGCGCACCGTTCGCAAAAAGCTGCAGACGGCGGGCGTTCCCGAAACGCGCCAGCAGGAACGCCTTGGCCACGCCACGCAAACCCGCCCGGATGGGCAGCTGATCTGGTTCCACGCCGCCAGCGTTGGCGAAACTCTGTCCGTCATCAGCCTCATCAAACGTCTGGGCGAACGCCTGCCCCAGGCTGAGTTTCTGATTACCTCCGGAACCCCAACTTCGGCCGCGCTGATCGAAAAACGAATGCCACCGCGCGCACGCCATCAATTCCCACCACTAGACACAGCCGGACCGGTGAAGCGTTTTTTGGATCACTGGCGCCCTGACGCCGGCGTCTTCGTCGAAAGTGAAATCTGGCCACGCCTGATTGTCGAAGCATCTCGGCGCGAGGTTCCGCTGGCGCTGCTCAACGCGCGTCTATCGGATCGCTCGGTCGAGGGATGGAAGAAGCGACCCAAAACCGCGCGATTTATTCTGGACCATTTCACACTGTTCCTAACCCAGAATGACAAGACGGCGGGAAATCTTATCGACATGGGTGCACTCCCCGATCGGGTACAGCCCGGCACCAACCTCAAAGCCATGTCGGACCCCCTGCCGGTCGATCGGACCACGCTGAGCGATATCCGCGCTCAAATCGCCGACCGCCCGGTCTGGATCGCCAGTTCGACCCATGCAGGTGAGGAAGAAGCGGTTCTGGCCGCGCATGCCAAGCTGTTGCAACACTGGCCCGATCTGCTGCTTCTGCTGATCCCCCGGCACCCCGAACGACGGTCAGAGGTTGCAGATCTTCTCGAGTCCGCCGGGCAGTCCGCCGCCTTCCGCACCAAGGGCGACAAGATCGCGCCGCAGACTCAAGTTTACGTCGCTGACACACTGGGCGAAACCGGCACATGGTACGCATTGTGCCCAATCGTGTTCCTGGGCGGCTCGCTCAAGGAAATCGGCGGTCACAACCCGTTTGAGCCCGCACAGGCCGGTGCCGCTGTGATCACTGGTCCTGGGTACTTCAATTTTGCGGAAACCTTCGCGCCACTGATCGAAAGCGGCGGCGCGACCGAGGTCAACTCCGCCCCGCAACTCGCGGATGCCGTTGCAAATTTGTTGTCAGACGACACCGCGCTGGACAAAGCGCAGGCTGGCGCGAAATCCTGCGTAAATCTCCAGAAATCCGCGTTGGGCGATGTGATCAACACCTTGTGCGAGACACTCAGCCTCGCCTGACGCAGCAAGGGTCCACTTTCATCTGCCATAAATATCCCGGGGAGCGCGAGGGGCTGACCCCTCGCTTCCCTACGCCGTCATCAGGCCGCGGGCATCCGTTGTTCCACGATCCCGGCCCACCAACTGCATCCAGCCGGAATCGCCTCGTCGTTAAAATTGTATTCAGGATGATGCACAGCAGCCGTGTCGCCATTGCCAACCAGGATGTAGGCTCCTGGCCGTTCTTCCAGCATAAAGGCAAAATCCTCACCGCCCATGATCAGGGGCGCTTCGTCACAGTTTCCAGACACCGAGCGCGCGACATCCGCTGCAAAATCGGTCTGCTCGTCGCTGTTTACCATCACCGGATAACCCCGGTAATAGGTCACATCGGCCTGACCACCAAAAGTGGTGGCGATACCTGCGCAGATTTCCTGAACGCGCTTTTCAGCTAAGTCGCGCATATCCTTGCTCATCGTGCGCACGGTCCCTTTGATCTTCACCGATTGGGGGATCACATTGAACGCGTTTGACGACGTCTCAAACGACGTGACCGAGACCACAAGGCGATCAATCGGATCGGCATTGCGCGATGCAATGGTCTGCAGCGCCAAAACGGCCTGAGCAGCCATCACAGTGGTGTCGACCGTTTCATGAGGCTTGGCGGCGTGCCCGCCTTTGCCTTCGAAAGTGATATCGAATTGATCTGTTGCCGCAAAAAAGGCCCCAGGTCGGATGGCGAAGCTGCCCACCGGACGTCCTGGCCAGTTATGCATGCCATAGACCTCTTGTATGCCCCAGCGGTCCATCATGCCGTCTTCGCACATCTCGCGCCCACCGCCGCCGCCTTCTTCGGCAGGTTGGAAGATCACGACTACGGTGCCGTCAAAATTGCGCGTCTCGGACAGGTATTTCGCGGCCCCCAACAGCATGGCCGTATGCCCGTCATGCCCACAGGCATGCATGGCGCCGTCAGTTTTCGAGGCATAGTCCAACCCCGTCGCTTCGTGGATCGGCAGCGCATCCATGTCTGCACGCAACCCGATCACCTTGCCGCTGGTGTCCGTCTTGCCCTGGATCACGCCGACAACTCCAGTACGGCCGATGCCTGTCACCACTTCATCACAGCCAAAGTCCCGCAATCTTTCGGCGACCAGAGCACTGGTGCGGTGGGTTTCGAACAGGATTTCCGGGTTTTCATGAATATCGCGTCGCCACTCGGTGATTTCACCCTGTAACTCGGCGAACCGGTTTTTGATCGGCATGTTGGTCTCCTAACTGTTGGTTTTCCGGCTTGCTGCTCCGCTATGACCCCGCCATGACTTCAATCTGTTTCGGCAGGTCGCAACGAACCCGCCAACAGGACAATGAATACGGCCAGCGGCAACAGCGTCGTGAATGCTACGCGCAATGTAAGCATCTCTGCGAGAAACCCAATAAGCGGCGGGCCAATCAACAGGCCTCCGTACCCCAGCGTGGCGACGCTGGCGATCGCCTGCCCCGGCGGTACGTTGGGATCACTTGCCGCCCGGCTGAACGCCAACGGCATGATCACCGCGTATCCGACCCCCATCATCGCAAAACCTGCCAATGCCAGCCCTGCCTCGGCAGCGGACACAACACAGAACACGCCCAAAGCGGCGCAAGCCCCGCCAAATCGCGCTGTTACCACCGGTCCAAACCGCGCAATGACAAACCCGCCTGCCAAGCGGAAAGCAACCATGGCTACCGAGAATACCGCATAGCCCAATGCCGCAATGCTCTCGGCGGCGTCGGTCACGTCCCGCAGGAAAATCGCACTCCAATCCGCCACTGCACCTTCCCCCAAAGCTCCGCACAGAGCGGTGAAACCCACAAGGATCAAAGCGCCTGAAGGCAAAGCAAAAACCTTGCCTCCGGACATGGCCGCGCGGCGCGATGTCCAGCGTACCCATGACAATGCCAATGCCAGCCCAACGACGATCCCGCCCGCCAGCAAAAAGTGTTGGATCACTGTCAGCCCTATCTGCACTGCTGCAAATCCGCTGAAGGCGCCCAACCCTGCCCCAAGGCTCCACATCGCGTGGAATGATGACATCACGGGTTTCTTGTACGCCTGCTCAACCTCCGCCGCCCAGGCGTTCATCGCCACATCCATCGAGCCGTGGAAAGCCCCGAATACAAACAAAAAAGCCGCAAGCGACCAGAAGCTACCCGCGAGGGCCAGAAGGATCAACGAAACCGTATAGAGAACGGCAATGTACCGCGTCAGAACCACCGCGCCGAACCTGTCGGTCAACCGGCCTGTGATCGGAAATGAACACACTGCGCCCGCCGCCATGAACAACAGGCCATATCCCAGTGTCTCATGCGTCAGGTCCAGTTTGTCCCGGACCGCTGGAATGCGCGATGCCCAGATGCCGAACAATGCGCCATTCAATATGAACATGGCGGCCACGGCCCGCCACGCCGACACGATTCCAATCACAGAGAATTCCTCGACCCAAGTGTCAAACGCGTTTGTTGTACAACTCGCAGGTCCAAAGGCAAATACGGATCTACTCCAACCGCTTTCGAATCCTGCGAACGGCAAACCATACCGCCAAGACAACCGGAATCGTCACTGCTGCGCTTAACATCCCTTTACTGATCCCGGCACCCGTCAGGGGGTAGAGCAGATAGCTGACCAGCGATACGGCGTAATAGCTGATCGCGACCACGGAAAGCCCCTCGACCGTGTGCTGCAGACGCAGTGCCAGATCCGCGCGGCGATCCATACTTTCCAACAGGGCCTGGTTCTGTGCGCTTCGCTCAACATCTACGCGGGTTCGCAGCAGTTCCCCTGCACGGATGGCCCGATCTGAAAGAGCTTGCAGGCGACGTTCCGTGGATTTCACCGTACGGATCGCCGGGTCGTATCGGCGCATCATAAAGTCCGCAAAGTTCTGACCGCCTTCAAAACGCTCTTCGCGCAGGACCTCAATCCGCTGATTTACGATGGCCTCATAAGCACCCGTGGCTCCGAACCGGAACGAACACTGCGCCGCCAAAGTTTCCAGTTCAATCGAGGTCGACAGCAAGTCCTGAAGCAACTCGTCGGGCTGGGCAGAATTGTCGGTCATTTGCCCCATCAGGCGCGTCAGCTTTTCATCCAGCTTTCCGATACGAGGCATCAGTTGTTTGACCCGCGCAAAACCCAGCATAGACATTGCCTTGTAGGTCTCGATCTCACACAAACGCTGGACGATCCGTCCCGTCCTGCGCCGACCGGTTCCATTCGCGACAAACAGCGCAAACCGCATGTGCCCTGCCGGATCGATACGAAAATCACTTGCACAAACAGCTGCGTCATCCAGCACCCGAGCAACAGCCAGGCTTTCTGGTTCGAACCATTCCAGCAGCTTGGATTTGATCACCTCGTCGCCTTCGCGTTCGACAACACGCACCATGGCCGACGTGACCCTCTGACCGGGGCTGGCCATCAACCAGTCGGGGGGAAAAACTTCAAAATCAGCCGGGTTGAACGCACGCTCGCTGACGTTCTGGGCGATGGCCGTATAGGTCACGAACTCGGTATGTTGCTCCCACTTCAACCAATGGCGGCCGATTTGTCCGGCATAGTGTGTGGCGTCCGGCTGCGGATGCTGCGCCCCGTGGCGGTCGAGAAGATCGATCAGGTGATCCAGATCTTCGCGCCGATCCCGTGCGACGGCCGCAACCGATTTCTTGATCGCCAGAAAGACCACTGTGCAAGGCATCGCCGCCACCGGAAACGGCCGGGCGTGCAGCTCATTGGCCAGCGCATAGCGCAGCGGATGATCATCAATCGGCGTCATTTCGGGCTCCGTTTCGTCCGAGGCACTATACGACACCTATAAAATTCATCAATTCTCTTTTTATTTCATATACTTACAAGGATACTACGGTATACAAACCCGCTATCTCATTGATTTGGCTGCCACAGCTCGATCGGGTTGCCCTCAGGGTCATGGATGCGCGCGAACTTGCCAACCTCACTGTCCCACTCTGCGTTAGTTTCAACCTTGATCCCTGCGGCTTCAAGCTGTGCAGTCATGGTGGCCAGATCATCGACACGAAAATTGATCATCCA
The DNA here is from genome assembly GCF_059610545.1 of Ruegeria sp. CDSC068. Lineage (NCBI taxonomy): Bacteria > Pseudomonadati > Pseudomonadota > Alphaproteobacteria > Rhodobacterales > Roseobacteraceae > Ruegeria > Ruegeria sp. CDSC068. The sequence continues at coordinate 493,657 of NZ_JBXWNV010000002.1, read as the reverse complement.
CTGCTGCTCGGATCTTCCGAAGTACGCGGTGTCCTGCGCAAAGGGGGCGAAGACTGTGTAACCCTCGCGCTGTTTCCATGGCTCCGGGATATAGTGATTTACGCCCAGGTGCTTTTCATACCACGCGCTCAGGGCCTCGGGATCACGAGCGCGAAAGAACACGCCGCCTATGCCGTTCACTTTTTCCATCGGGCACCTCCTTTTCAATTCAGAATACACCAAAAACAGAAAAGGCGCCCACTGGGGCGCCTTTCCGATAGTTATCCTGACCCGTTCAGTCGATCATGGGCAGTAATTTGTCCAGGCTTGCCTTTGCGTCGCCGTAGAACATGCGGGTGTTTTCTTTGAAGAACAGCGGGTTTTCGATGCCCGAGTACCCAGTGCCTTGGCCGCGTTTGGACACGAAGACCTGCTTGGCCTTCCAGCATTCCAGAACCGGCATGCCGGCGATGGGGCTGTTGGGGTCTTCCTGCGCCGCAGGGTTCACGATGTCGTTCGAGCCGATGACGATGGCCACATCCGTTTCGGGGAAGTCGTCGTTGATCTCGTCCATTTCCAGCACGATGTCGTATGGCACCTTCGCCTCGGCCAGCAGCACGTTCATGTGGCCCGGCAAACGGCCCGCGACCGGGTGGATCGCAAAGCGCACATTCTTGCCCTGCGCCCGCAGCTTGCGGACCAGTTCGGACACCGATTGCTGTGCCTGCGCCACCGCCATGCCGTAGCCGGGGATGATCACCACACTGTCAGCATCGTTCAGCGCGGCGGCCACACCGTCGGCTTCGATGGCGATCTGCTCGCCCTCAACCGCCATCTGTTCACCCTGTGGGCCACCAAAGCCGCCCAGGATCACGCTGACAAAGTGACGGTTCATCGCCTTACACATGATGTAGGACAGGATCGCACCCGACGAGCCCACAAGCGCGCCAACCACGATCAGCAGGTCGTTGCCGAGGCTGAAGCCGATCGCCGCAGCCGCCCAGCCCGAGTAGCTGTTCAGCATCGACACAACCACCGGCATGTCGGCACCGCCGATACCCATGATCAGGTGATAGCCGATGAACAGCGCCGCCAGCGTCATCAGGAACAGCGGGAAGAAGCCGCCCGATGCGGTGTACCAGATCAGACAGATCAGCGAGAGACCTGCCGCAGCCGCGTTCAGCGCATGACCGCCCGGCAGCTTGGTTGCCGCAGACGTCACCTTGCCCGCCAGCTTGCCATAAGCCACGACCGAGCCGGTAAAGGTGATCGCACCGATGAAGACGCCCAGGAACAGTTCGACATGCAGGATCGACAATTCCGCCGGGGTTTTCTTGGCGATCAGTTTGGCAAACCCTCCGAGGCCCGTGTACAGAACTTCTTTCGATGCATCCGAGACCGCCATCACCTCGGCGACGTTCAGAACTTCAAAATGCGCGTTGTATCCGACAAACACAGCTGCCAGACCGACCAGCGAGTGCATCGCGGCCACCAGCTGCGGCATCTCGGTCATCTGCACGCGCTGTGCGACGTACTGACCGATCAGACCACCGCCCGCGATCAGCAGCAGCGACAGCAGCCACAGACCCGAACCGGGACCAACCAGCGTGGCGAAGACCGCCAGCGCCATACCGACGATGCCATACCAGACCGCGCGCTTGGCGCTTTCCTGGTTCGACAGGCCGCCGAGCGAAAGGATGAACAGAACAGCCGCAACAACGTAGGCGGCAGTAGTGAAGCCAAATTCCATGTGCCCGGCCTCCTTAAGATTTCTGGAACATGGCGAGCATGCGCCGGGTTACGAGGAAGCCGCCGAAGATGTTGATCCCGGCCATGAAGATGGACAGCGCCGCCAGCAGAATGACCAGGATCGACCCCGATCCGATTTGCATCACTGCCCCGACGATGATGATCGACGAGATCGCGTTGGTGATCGCCATCAGCGGTGTGTGCAGGCTGTGGGCGACACCCCAGATCACTTGGAAGCCCACAAAAATGGCCAGCACAAAGACGATGAAGTGCTGCATGAAGCTGGCCGGAGCGATCAGCCCCACCAACAGCATCAGCGCGCCACCAACACCCAGCAGGGTGAACTGCTGTTTGGTCTGCGCCTTGAAGGCCGCAACCTCCTGCGCCTTTTTCTCTTCCGGGGTCAGTTCCTTGACTTCCGGTTTCTTCTGCGCCGCGATCGCCTGCACCTTGGGTGGCGGCGGCGGGAAGGTGATGTCGCCTTCAAATGTCACAGTCGCACCGCGGATCACGTCATCTTCCATGTCGTGATTGATCTGACCGTCCTTTTCAGGCGTCAGGTCGGTCATCATGTGACGGATGTTGGTCGCGTACAAAGACGAGGACTGCGCCGCCATCCGGCTGGGGAAGTCGGTATAGCCGATGATGGTCACGCCATTGTCGGTCACGATCTTCTCATCCGCCACGGTCAGCTTGCAGTTGCCGCCCTTTTCCGCCGCAAGATCAACAATGACCGAGCCCGGCTTCATCGCCTCAACCATATCCTTGGTCCAAAGCTCCGGCGCTTCGCGGTTCGGGATCAGCGCGGTGGTGATCACGATGTCTATCTCGGGTGCCAGCTCGCGGAACTTGGCCAGCTGCGCCTCGCGGAACTCTTCCGACTGAACGCTGGCGTAGCCACCGGTGGCCGCGCCGTCTTGCTGATCCTCACTGAAATCCAGATAGACGAACTCGGCCCCCATCGATTCGACCTGTTCGGCCACCTCGGGGCGCACGTCGAACGCGTAAGTGATCGCGCCCAGCGAGGTCGAGGTGCCGATGGCCGCCAGACCAGCCACACCGGCCCCAACGATCAGTACCTTCGCAGGCGGAACCTTACCGGCAGCCGTCACCTGACCGGTGAAAAAGCGGCCAAAGTTGTTGCCCGCCTCGATCACCGCGCGGTAACCGGCGATATTGGCCATCGAAGACAGCGCGTCCATCTTCTGCGCGCGGCTGATCCGCGGCACCATTTCCATGGCGATGACATTGGCACCCTTGGCCTTGGCCGCTTCCATCCCCTCTTCATTCCCCGCAGGGTTGAAGAAGGAAATCAACGTCTTACCCTTGGTCAAACGCTTCAGCTCAGCCTCGTTCGGCTGACGCACCTTGGCAACAATGTCGGCCTGCTTCCACAGCGACGCAGCCGTCTTGACGACCTCAACCCCCGCGGCCTCATACGACGCATCCGAAAATCCAGCCGCAGCACCAGCACCCTTCTCAATCAGACATTCATAGCCCAACTTCTGAAGCTGCAACGCTGACTCTGGCGTCATCGCAACACGGTTTTCACCGTCATAAGTCTCTCTCGGTGTGCCTATCTTCACTGGCAGTCCCCCTAATTTTCACTCTGACCGAGCGGGTGGTCGGTATTGTTTGTTAAGCAAAGGTGTATCCTGCGCAACATTATTTCGCAAGCGCAGCATTATTACGTTGTGTCATTACCACATTACCTCATATCCATCGGCGGGTTTGGCGTTCATATCGGGCAAAGTCGGCGCGAAAAGTTCTGCGCATTCTGTCCTCTTCTGGCACGATGAAACGACGTTCCAGAAGCCATACGAATATTGGAATCAGAACCAATGACGCTATGGCATCAAACCGCAGGATCAGGCCCGACAGGATGAGCACATCGCCCACGTATATGGGGTTTCGGCTACGCTTGAATATCCCCGATTGCACCAGCGATGTAGGCGTTTCATGCGGGATAATCGTGGTGCGATGACGGCGAAATTCGGCTGCGGCCAGAACGATCATGATAACACCGCCACCGATCAGAACACCGCTGAGCAAATCAACAAACCCGTTGTCGAGCGACAGCCCCATCGGCATATGCCGCGCCTGCAGCCATGCAACCACAGCAAAGCCCAGCAGCCACACCGGTGGGATGTCGATTTTTTGCATGTCGGGCAGTCTTTCGTATTCGGGCAGGGCAAAGTGTCGCTTTTGCCCGATGACCTACCGCTTTTCGCTGGAAATAGCAAAATCACAGTTGGTCGCAGCCGCGCAATCGACGCGGGTCCGGACATGGATGCAGAGAGGGTCTTCGATGATGGACAGTCGCTTTTGGATCAGATAGCCATTTTACATCAACAATTGCCCGCATAATGAAGAGAAAACGATGACCGACTTTGCCGCGACAAAAGCCATGTTCAACCTTCCCCAAGGCGTCGTTTATCTGGACGGTAATTCGCTTGGACCGCTGCCGCGCGCTGCCGGAGATCGGGTCAGTGACATGATGGTTCAGGAATGGGGGCAGATGCTGATCACCGGCTGGAACAAGGCAGGCTGGATGGCGATGCCGACCGGTTTGGGTGATCGCATCGGACGGCTGATTGGCGCAGAACCCGGTAGTATCGTCACCGGTGACACCCTGTCGATCAAGGTTTACCAGGCCGTTGCTTCAGCGCTGGAATTGTGCCCGGACCGCAAGGTCGTGCTTTCGGACAACGGTAACTTTCCTTCCGACCTCTACATGGTGGATGGCCTGCTTCGCTCACTCGGGCCGGAATATGAACTGCGCGTCGTCGCACCGGAAGACGTAGCTGAAAATGTGACCGAGGATGTAGCCGTTTTGATGCTGACCGAGGTGGATTACCGCTCGGGCCGGATCCACGACATGAAAGCCTTGACAGAACTTGCCCATGCAAACGGTACAGTGACAGTCTGGGACCTAGCCCATTCAGCTGGCGCGATTCCCGTCAATTTGGCGGCATGCAATGCAGATTTCGCGGTTGGTTGCACCTACAAATACCTGAACGGCGGGCCGGGTGCGCCCGCATTCATCTATGTCGCCCCGCGCCTGACGGAACAGGTGCGCCCCGCTTTGTCCGGGTGGTTGGGCCACGAGTCGCCTTTTGCCTTTGATCTGGACTATCGTGCCGGCAACGGGATCGAAAGAATGCGTGTCGGTACGCCTCCGATCCTTCAGATGGTCGCCCTATCCGCGGCGATGGACATATGGGATATGGCTGACATGCAGGACGTACGGACCAAATCCATTGAATTGACCGAGTTGTTCATCAAACGTGTCGAATCCGCCTGCCCCGATTTGCAACTGGCAAGCCCGCGTGATCCTGCCCAGCGCGGTAGTCAGGTGTCTTTCCGATTTGCCGACGGCTATGCCGCCATGCAGGCCCTGATTGCCCACGGTGTGATCGGAGACTTCCGCGCGCCTGACATCATGCGGTTTGGCTTCACGCCGCTGTACATTGATGAGCAGGATGTTGAAAATGCAGTCGAAATCTTGGCGGACATCATGCAGAACCGCCTGTGGGACGCACCAGAATTCAAGGTGCGTCAGCGCGTTACCTGACTTCTAGCCCAGCTCCTATCAGAGCGGCAAACTGGGCAACACGGGTTTCATATTCTTCCGCGCCAATAGCGCTTGCCTTCAGCCCTTTCAGAGTGGCCGTTATCGTTTTGGCCGTCTCGTCTGCCTCCACCTGCAACCTGACTCGCCCGGCCTGATCCTCGCGCGACAGCCACTCGGCATATAGGCGCGCCAGCTCAGCCTCGCCCCGCGATATGATTTCTGAGGACATAGACTTGGTCGTATCCAACATTTCCAGCCCATGGGGGGATGCAAGGATGGTGGCCATCCCTTCGGTTTGAGCGTGAACCGCGCCCTTGAAAACGTCCGAAACTGAGCCCGGTTTGGTCAGCGCCGCAGCCACTGCAACGCTTTTCGCTGCATAGTAGAGTTCGGTCAGCTTAGTGACGATCGCCTCTTTATTTTTGAAATGCAGATACACTGCCGGACGGGACATCCCAGCGCCCTGCGCTATGTCATCCATCGAGGTCTTGCGGAATCCATAAGTCGCAAAGGCCCGAAACGCCGAGTCCAGGATCGCCTGTTGCCGTGAATCTTCAGTTACATCTGCCATCCCCGAACTCGTGACACTTTTTGTTCATTTTGTCAATTGACATACTGACACTTTTCAACAATTATGTCAGAAACCAGCCACAGCTACGAGAGGTGCGCCATGGCGACCGCCCTTAAGATCAACGGAACGCAACATCAGGTTGACTTGCCCGATGACGTCCCCCTGCTTTGGGTTCTACGGGATGAGGTCGGTTTGACTGGCACCAAATTCGGCTGCGGCGTGGCCGCTTGCGGGGCCTGCACCGTGCACATTGACGGCGAGGCTGTGCGTTCGTGCCAAGTGGCCCTGTCCGATGTCTGGGGCGATGTGACCACGATTGAAGGCATTGGCACCCCGGACGCGATGGCCGCGATTCAGCAGGCCTGGGTCGATCATCAGGTGGCGCAATGCGGCTACTGCCAGTCGGGCCAGATCATGCAGGCCGCAGCGCTGCTGGCCGAGAACCCTGCGCCTTCGGATACCGATATCGACGATGCCATGCAGGGCAATTTATGCCGCTGTGGCACCTACCCCCGCATCCGCGCTGCAATCCACGACGCGGCATCCAAGCTGAAAGAGGCATAAACGATGGCATCCGTTGGAAAAATCCTCCGTCGTACTTTCTTGATTGGCTCAGCAGCGATTGTCGGGGGCGTGGCCTTTGGCGCCTATTACGTCAGCCGTCCGGCCGCCAATCCGCTCAAACCTGCTAGGGGCGAAACCGCGCTCAGCCCCTTTGTTCTGATTGATCAGCAAGGCGTCACCCTGTTCGCCCCGCGTGCTGAGATGGGACAAGGTGTAATGACCACGTGGGCGGCGCTGATCGCAGAAGAACTGGATGTGGAACTGGACCAGATCCGCGTTCTGCACGGCCCTGCAGCGGCGGCCTACTACAACTCTGCCCTGATTGGGGAAGGCTTGCCGAACAAGGGTTATGACATCTCGGACTTCCAGCACAATCTGGGGGAAGCGCTGGGTGTGTTAGGTCGAACGCTGGGCCTGCAAGTTACCGGTGGCTCGACCTCGATGAAGGACGGGTTCGAGCGCATGCGCGAGGCGGGTGCGACCGCGCGCGAAACGCTGAAACAGGCCGCTGCCGACCGTCTGGGCGTGGATCGTGCGCAACTGAAAACCGAGAATGGTGCTGTAATCGCGCCGGATGGGACGCGCATTCCGTATACTGAGCTTGCCGAGGCCGCCGGTCAGATTGAACCGCCGGAAGTCGAATTGCGCGATCCGTCCAACTGGCGCTTGCTGGGGCGGAACTTGCCGCGTGTGGATGTGGTCGGCAAATCCACCGGAACGGCTGAGTTCGGGATCGATGTGCGCCCCGAGGGTCTGAAATTCGCCTCGGTCCGGATCAATCCCAAGCTGGGCGGCGAGATGAAAGGCTTTGATGCCAGCGCGGCAGAACAAATGCCCGGCGTGAAAAAGGTGGTTGATCTGGGCAACGGTGTGGCTGTGATTGCCACCAACACATGGCTGGCCATTCAGGCCGTCGAGGCGATTGACGTAGATTGGGGCGACGCCCCATACCCGCCGGAAACCGACGCCATTTTCACCGAAATTGCCAGTGCATTCGACGCGTCCCCCAATTCGACCATGCGCGATGACGGCGACGTTGACACTCTGCCCGACGGCGCCACCGAAATCACGGCCGAATATACGGTGCCCTATCTGGCCCATTCCACGATGGAGCCGATGAACGCCACAGCGCTGTTCACAGGCTCGGCGCTGGAACTGTGGTGCGGCAATCAGGCCCCGACGCTTGTCCAAATACGCGCGGCCAACACGGCCAACCTGGACAAAGAGGCCGTTCAGGTCCACACCACCTATCTGGGCGGAGGGTTTGGCCGCCGGGGCGAGCTGGACTTCGGCGAGATCGCGACAAAGGTCGCAATGGCCATGCCCGGCGTCCCTGTCCAGACCACCTGGAGCCGTGAAGAGGACATGCGCCATGACTACTATCGCCCCGGCGCGATGGCTCGGATGCGGGGGGCAGTCAAAGACGGCCAAGCCGTTCTGATTGACGGCAAGGTCGCGGCGCAATCCTGCACGCAACAAGCGGTTCAGCGCTATACCGGCTTGCCGGCTGGCGGACCTGACAAAGTGCTGGTCGAAGGGTTTTTTAACCAACCCTACGCGGTGCCAAACTATCGCATGAGCGGGCACATCGCCGATCTGGATATTCCGGTCGGCTTCTGGCGCTCGGTCGGGAACAGCCACAATGGATTCTTCCATGAGACATTCTTGGACGAGATGGCCCATGCCGCAGGTCGTGACCCGCTGGAGTTCCGATTGGAATTGGCTAGGGACGAGCACGCGCCATCGGCAGGCTGCCTACAGGCTGTGAAAGAGATGTCCGGCTGGACCGGAGAAACCCCGGACGGTGTCGGGCGCGGTGTGGCGATGACCTATAGCTTTGGCACACCGGTCGCTCAGGTGATCGAGGTCGTCGATGAGGACGGCACTATCCGTATCTCCAAGGCATGGATCGCCTGTGACGTCGGTCTGGCCCTGGACCCCGGCACAGTCGAGGCGCAGATGTTCGGCGGCATGATCTATGGCCTGTCGGCGGCTGTGATGGGTGAGATCACATTCTCGGACGGTGAGGTCGAACAATACAACTTCCCCGACTACGACGCTCTGCGGATGCACAATGCTCCGGTGACCCAGGTGAAAATTCTGGAAACCAACCACCACATGGGTGGCGTTGGCGAACCGGGGACACCCCCGTCCATGCCGGCCCTTGGCAATGCCCTTTTTGACCTGACGGGTGAGCGCGCACGCACCCTGCCTTTGATCAATCAGTTCAATCTGCTGGTTTGATCGCGCTGCGCCGGTCCGGACCCTCTCTCTCGGATCGGCGCAGGACTTACGCGGATTGTTGGGCCAACGCCCTATCCGACCCGGTTGCCCATGCATGTACAGCAGCACCGAATGCCTTGAATAAAGGGCGGGACACGGGATCATTTTCAGCATCCCATTCCGGGTGCCATTGCACTGACAACGTGAATCCGGGCGCGTCCTGAATGTATATCGCCTCGGGCGTTCCATCGGGGGCTTGACCATCAATCACAACCCGACGCCCAACCGATTTGATCCCCTGTCCGTGCAACGTGTTCGTCATCACTTCGGTCGCGCCCATCAAGCGGTGGAATCGACCGCCTTCGTTAAGCGCAACGACATGTCGCAGGGCAAATTTCTCTTCCAGAGTCCCATCGGGCGGCATGCGGTGGTTCATCCGACCCGGCAGATCGCGTATTTCCGGGTACAGTGTCCCGCCCATCGCCACGTTGACCTCTTGGAACCCTCGACAGATGCCAAAGAAGGGCTGCCCACGCTCTACACAGGATCGCACCAGCGGCAGGGTAATAGCATCGCGCGCCCGGTCGAACTCGCCATGGGCCTCGGTCGCGGACTCGCCGTATTCCTCGGGGTGGACATTCGGGCGCCCGCCGGTCAGCAGAAATCCGTCGCAGACCTCAAGCAGCTCATCGACCGAGACATAGCGCGGATCGGCTGGGATCAGCAGCGGCAGACAGTCCGAAACATTGGCAACCGCGTCTGAGTTCATCGTGCCACCGGCATGGGTCGGATATTGATCATTCATCAAGTACGAGTTGCCGATGATACCGACGACGGGTCGAGACATGCTGCGTTCCTGCGTTTTCTGTTTGCTTCCCAAAAACTATCGACCGCAAGAACAGCGCGCAATAGCACAGGCCCTGCGTGTCAGCGCAAGCTCTTGTTCAACTGTGCACATGTTGGAAAATGATCGCGCTTTGTCTGGTACTTTAGCCATTGCCCGTTTTTGTGGCTTTGCACGAACATCGCATTGGGGCGGAGAGCCCAAAAGGCTCTCCGCCAGTCATCAGGTTCAGATCTCGCCAATCAGGCCGGCAGTTTCGATCCCGGCCAATGCCGCTGCGGCATCATTGTCGGACGTATCGCCGGTCACGCCGACCGCACCGATAACTGCGCCCTTTTTGTCGCGCAGCAACACACCACCCGGAACTGGCACGACCTGCCCGCCATAGACGCCATTCACAGCTGCCATGAAATAGGCTTGCGCTTCGGCCCGCTGCATCTGCGCGGTGCCAGCCATGCCCAGCATCACTGCGCCATAGGCCTTGCCATGCGCAATTGCGAACCGACCGGGGGCCGCGTCGTCTTCGCGTTCAAATGCGATCACGTGGCCGCCTGCATCAAGAACGACGACGGAAAGGGGTTTCAGCTCCATTTCGTGCCCCTTCTCAAGGGTCTTTCGGATGATGGTGCGGGCTTTGCGGAGGGAAACTCCCATGTCGTGTCCTATCGTTCCTGATGGTTTAAAGGCTGGCTTTCAGTTCCAGACGGCGAGCATGCAGGACCGGCTCGGTATAGCCCGAGGGTTGCACACGCCCCTTGAAGACCAGATCACAGGCCGCTTGGAAAGCAATTCCGTCGAATCCGGGTGCCAAGGGGCGATAGTCTGCGTCATTTTCGTTCTGGCGATCCACCACAGCGGCCATTTTTTGCATCGCAGCCATGACCTGCCCTTCCGAGACAACATCATGGTGCAACCAGTTGGCCAGCGCCTGAGATGAAATCCGGCAGGTCGCGCGATCCTCCATCAGACCGACATCGCTGATATCCGGCACTTTCGAACAGCCAACACCCTGATCAACCCAGCGCACCACGTATCCAAGAATGCCCTGCGCGTTGTTCTCGATCTCGCGGGCGATCTCGTCCTCGCTAAGGTTTCGACCGCCCAGGAGCGGAATGGTCAGCAAATCCCCCAGCGTCCCCCGCGCCCCACCGGCAGCCAGTTCATCCTGGCGCGCCAGCACGTCGACCTTGTGATAATGCGTCGCGTGCAATGTCGCGGCTGTCGGCGACGGCACCCAGGCGCATGTCGCGCCGGATTTCGGGTGGCCGATCTTCTGCTCCAGCATATCACCCATCCGGTCGGGCATAGCCCACATGCCCTTACCAATCTGCGCCTTGCCTTTCAGGCCGCAGGCCAAACCAATATCTACGTTGCGATCTTCGTAAGACGCAATCCACGGCGTGTTCTTGATGTCGCCCTTAGGCAGCATTGGCCCAGCTTCGATCGAGGTGTGAATCTCATCCCCAGTCCGGTCAAGAAAACCGGTGTTGATGAAGGCCACCCGCGATTTCGCAGCGCGGATGCATTCCTTGAGGTTGACCGACGTGCGGCGTTCTTCATCCATGATGCCCAGCTTCACGGTATTGCGCGGCAGGCCAAGGATGTCTTCGACCATGTCAAAAATCTCGACAGAGAACGCGACTTCTTTCGGGCCGTGCATTTTGGGTTTCACCACATAGACCGAGCCTTGGACCGAATTTCCGCCGTCTCGCTTAAGATCGTGCATGGCAATCAGCGTCGTGCAGAGTGCATCCATCAACCCTTCGCCGATCTCATTGCCCTGTTCATCCAACACAGCAGGGTTTGTCATCAAATGCCCGACGTTGCGGATCAGCATCAGCGAACGACCCTTCAAGCTGCCTGTCTCACCGGATGCCGTTGTAAAGCTCAGGTCCTTGGCAAGTTTGCGGGTGAAAGTCGTGTTGCCCTTGTTCACCTCTTCGGTCAGGTCACCCTTCATCAACCCAAGCCAGTTGCCATATGCCACCACCTTGTCAGCGGCATCGACGCAAGCGACCGAATCCTCGCAATCCATGATGGTCGACAAGGCCGATTCCAGACGCATATCGGCAATACGCGCCGGATCAGTGGCCCCTATAGCGCTGTGTCCGTCGATCCTGATCTGAATGTGCAGCCCGTTGTTGCAGAGCAGTACCGCATCCGGTTTGCCCGGATCTCCGTCGTAACCTACAAATTGTTTAGGATTGGCCAGAGTTGGCATCAGCGCGCCGTCCTGTACGCTCAGATCTGAGACATCAGCCCATGACCCGAAAGCCAGCGGCACTGCGTCATCCAAGAACCCTTTGGCCCATGCAATCACCCGCGCGCCCCGCGCTGCGTCGTAGCCGCCAGCCGCGGGCAGATCACCCATCGCATCCGTTCCGTAAAGCGCATCGTAAAGGCTGCCCCAACGTGCATTGGCTGCGTTCAGTGCAAATCGCGCATTGGTAATCGGAACAACAAGCTGCGGTCCGGGGATCGAGGCGATCTCGGGGTCGACATTGGCGGTTTCAATCTGGAAATCCGCACCTTCCTCAACCAGATAGCCGATCTCGTGCAGGAAAGCCTGATAGGCCTCGGCGTCGTGGTCCTGCCCTTGGCGCTCAAGATGCCATGCATCGACCTTGCCCTGAATGTCCTGCCGCTTGGCCAGAAAGGCGCGGTTCTTGGGGCCAAGCTCGGCGACCATGCGCGCCAGACCATCCCAGAAGGCATCTGCTGTGACACCGGTTCCCGGCAGGGCTTGGCCTTCGATGAACTCGGCCAGAACCGTATCCACCTGCAATCCGCTGCGCGCCTGTCTGCTGCTCATTTTGTTTCTCCCGGGAATGTGCACGACTGTATGCCGTCAGCATTTAGGACGAAAGTTTCCGATAGGCAACGTGCGCCGCAGCGTCGCGGTCAAAAAGACTTACCAAAATCAATTTTCGGGACATTCCGACGCGCGGATCGCACCGCTTGCAGCCCACCGCCACAGCCCATACGTTCGCGCAAACACAAAATCACGCGAGGCCCCTGATGCGCGACGCTGCCCCAACGACGATCTATCTGAAAGACTACACACCCTTTGGTTATCTGGTGGACAGCGTGCACCTGACGTTCGACCTCGCCGCCCACGCAACCCACGTCACCTCTCGCATTGCATTTCGCCCGAACCCGGAGGCCAGCGACAAGACGTTCTTCCTGCACGGCGAAGACCTCAAGCTGATCCGCGCATCCATCGACGGTGCGGATATCACCCCCGAGACTACCGATAAGGGCCTGACCGTTGCTGCCCCCGACGCGCCATTTATCTGGGAAGCCGAGGTTGAGATCGACCCGGGAAACAACACCGCCCTCGAAGGGCTTTATATGTCGAACGGCATGTATTGCACCCAGTGCGAGGCAGAAGGGTTCCGCAAGATCACCTTTTACCCTGACCGCCCTGATGTGATGTCCACTTTCACTGTGCGCATCAATGGTGATCTTCCTGTTTTACTGTCCAACGGCAACCCCTCGGACAAAGGCGAAGGTTGGGCAGAATGGACCGACCCGTGGCCCAAGCCCGCCTACTTGTTCGCGTTGGTCGCGGGCGATCTGATTAACCATCCCGGCCAATTCACCACAATGTCGGGCCGCGAGGTCGAACTAAACCTCTGGGTCCGTCCCGGCGACGAAGGCAAATGTGCTTTTGGTATGGAAGCCCTGAAGAAATCCATGAAGTGGGACGAAGACGTCTATGGTCGGGAATACGACCTAGACGTGTTCAACATCGTGGCCGTAGACGATTTCAACATGGGTGCGATGGAGAACAAGGGGCTGAACATCTTCAACTCATCTGCTGTTCTGGCCAGCCCTGAAACCTCGACCGACGCCAATTTTGAACGGATCGAAGCGATCATCGCGCATGAGTATTTCCACAACTGGACCGGCAACCGGATCACCTGCCGCGACTGGTTCCAACTGTGCCTGAAAGAGGGCCTGACCGTTTTCCGGGATGCGCAGTTTACGTCAGATTTGCGCTCGGCCCCGGTAAAGCGGATTGAGGACGCTATCGACCTGCGTGCGCGGCAATTCCCCGAAGATAACGGGCCCTTGTCGCATCCAGTCCGGCCTGAGAGTTTTCAGGAAATCAACAACTTCTACACCGCGACCGTCTACGAAAAAGGTGCCGAGATCATCGGTATGCTGAAACGTCTGGTTGGTGATGAGGCCTACTCAAAGGCCTTGGATCTGTATTTCCTCCGCCATGACGGACAGGCCTGCACCATTGAAGACTGGATCAAGGTGTTTGAGGACACCACCGACCGCGATCTGAGCCAGTTCAAGCGCTGGTACAGCCAATCTGGCACGCCGCGCGTGACAGTGAGCGAAGATTGGAATGACGGCACATATACGCTGACATTGGCGCAGCACACCGAAGAAACACCTGGGCAGTCCGAAAAGCTGCCGCAAGTGATCCCTGTCGCGGTGGGTTTGCTTGGACAAAATGGTGACGAAGTACGCGCGACCGAAGTTCTGGAACTGACTGAGGCGGAACAAAGCTTCCAATTCACTGGGCTGGCGGCAAAACCTATGGCCTCGATCCTGCGAGATTTCTCGGCCCCTGTGATCCTTGAGCACGATCACACCGATGCCGAACGCGCCTTCCTTCTGGCCCACGACACTGATCCTTTCAATCGGTGGCAGGCGGGACGGTCATTGGCGCAGGACACGCTGTTGCGCATGATCCTCGAAGACGCAACGCCGGGTGCGAATTACTTGGACGGGGTGCTGGCCGTTCTGCGCGACGGCGAATTGGACCCGGCGTATCGCGCCCTGATGCTGGGTCTGCCTTCCCAATCCGAACTGGCCGCTGCGTTGTTCGACCGGGGTGAAACACCTGACCCGATGGCGATCTGGACAGCGGTAGAAACACTGCGGCAGGCAACCGCGCAGCACGTTCAGGACTTGCTGCCGCGCTTGCACAGCGAAACCTTGATCGAGGCACCATACAGTCCCGATGCAGACCAAGCCGGCAAACGTTCGCTTGGCAATGCCGCACTGGCCCTGACGTCACGGCTTGATGGTGCGGCAATGGCAGCCGAGCAATACGCGGCGGCTGGCAACATGACACAGCAACTGAACGCCCTGGCCTGCCTGCTGCGCGCAAGCAAGGGTGAGGCCGAGCTTTCTGCGTTCTACGAACAATGGCAGCACGACCGTCTGGTGATGGACAAATGGTTTGCCCTTCAGGTCGGAATGGCCTCGCCAGTGGCCACAGTAGACATCGCCCGCACCCTGACCGAGCACGCCGATTTCAACTGGAAAAACCCCAATCGTTTCCGGGCGGTGATGGGTGCGCTGGCGATGAACCATGCCGGTTTCCACCGCGCAGATGGTGCGGGTTATGCGTTGCTGGCCGACTGGCTGATTAAACTGGACCCGGTCAACCCGCAGACCACCGCGCGGATGTGTTCGGCCTTCCAGACCTGGAAACGCTATGACGCAGACCGTCAGGACCTGATCCGTGCAAAGCTGACCCGCATCGCAGAAACGCCTGACCTGTCGCGCGACACGACAGAAATGGTTTCGCGCATTCTCAACGCATGACGGAATTCGAATTTACGCGTCAGAACCGGGCACCGCGCACTGTCGGTGTCCTGATCTGCGTTTATGCGGCCTTGATGGCACTTGTGATCCTGTTCGACGCGGCATGGTGGCTGGTGGTGCTGTTGGCGTTGCCTACGTTACCGGCCATTTGGGATATTGCTCAGAACACCAGCGCAGGGCTGGTTCTTGATCAAAACAAACTGCGCTGGTTTACCGGCGCTCGTGAGGCCGAAATTGATCGTTCAGACGTTGATTATGTTCGCTTTGACACGCGTTGGGATTTCTCGGTGCGCGTTTCTCTGGTTCTGACATCCGGCAAGCAGATTCGGCTGCCTGATGAGTCGTCTCCGCACCACAGGGAGTTCGAACAGGTCCTGCAACAGGCTGGTTTTCGAATTGAACGTCATCACTTCGTCACATTTTGAAACAATAGGTTCTTTTTTGAAGGATTGGAAGCAAATGCTAACCAATCCCCTTCAAAGACCTTGAATTTGACACCGATTACGGCAAAGCTCTTACCCTCAAGTTTCTGGTTTGTTTGTTTCGAGTGCCGCCATGTTCTGGTTTTTTAGGGACCGTTCGTCCCGTTCCCGATCTTCTATTGCTCATCCCGCTGAATCCGGCGCGTATTTCGCTGACCCGGCTGTTTCGCCCGTGTTACCGGACCAAGGGCAACTGAACATCCCATTGGCTGATGTTCAGGCCCAGGATGAGATTGGGCGCAGCTCGATAGAAAAAGGCCGTTTCCTCGCCAGGCAGGATCGCTGGGCAGAATTGTCCGACCTGATGCACAAAGCAGACGACGCACGGGAAACTGCACCCGACGGCATGCCTGTCGCGGAATTGCTGGCGTTTGGGGCGCGGGCCGATGTGGTTCTGGCGGCAGAACATGCGCTGTCCGATGCCAAAGCGCTATCAGAGTTTGACGTCCTGAGCGGCATTTCCGAATTGGAAGACGAGATGCGCGCGCATTCGGGTGACCCGATGATCGCCTTGGTTGTCGCTTTGGCCCACATTGATATGGCATGGGCATGGCGCGGTACGACGAACGAAGCAACCCTGCCCTCGCTGCACCAATCCCGCTGCGCCGCCCATTTCGATCGGGCAGCTGCAATCCTTCCCAATTGTCGCGAGGCCGCAGCGGACAGCCCCATTGTCGCCTCGGCTGGCTGCGCAATTTTGGCAGGTCAGCGTAGAGCCAACACACGGGTGGCGGATGAATACGAGCGGTTGATTAAGCTCGACCCGTTGAATCATCGGCACATGCGCGCGATGGGGACCCACCTGCTGCCGCGCTGGTTCGGAAGCTATGGCGAGCTCGAGGTCCAGGCGCTGCGTATGGCGGCTCAGGCCCGGGACATCTGGGGGGCCGGAGGCTATACTTGGGTTCAGTTCGACGCAATTGCCCTGGACGAAGAGGCCTGCGCGCGTCTGGATGTCGATTTCTTCCTGGAAGGCATGCACGATATTCTCCGTCGGCGTCCTGACCAGCAAACCGTCAACATGTTGTCTGCCTACTGCGCCATCACGATCCAGAACGGTGCTGGCCAGTGCGACAAGGCTGATCTGGTGCGCAGCCAGATACACCAGGCTGCAAACTGGCTGATCCGCGATCACCTGACAGAACTGCACCCGTTGATTTGGGCCCATGCAGCAAATGGGTTCAACAACAGTGTTCGGATCAATTCACCCGAACGGTTCGCGGCCCGCGGGCAGCGCGATGCCCTGCGTGCAATTGGCGATCTGTTCCGCGATGAGCTGCGCAGCGGATTGGATGTGACGTTTACTCCGACGGGTTTGCGCCTGTCCGGGCACTGATTCCCCCTTGCCCCTAGGCCGTGCCGGGCCTAATACGCAGGCTTAGACTTCTGCGGAAATGAGGCGCGCCATGCTCGACCTGACATACGAAATGCCCAAACCCAAAACCATTGCCGGGGCCAAGCACGATTGGGAACTGGTCATCGGGATGGAGGTGCATGCGCAGGTCTCGTCCAATGCCAAGCTGTTCTCGGGCGCATCGACTCAATTCGGGGCCGAGCCAAATTCGAACGTGGCATTCGTGGACGCGGCGATGCCGGGAATGCTGCCGGTGATCAACGAATACTGCGTTGAACAGGCGGTACGAACCGGTCTGGGCCTGAAGGCGGATATCAACCTGGTATCGGCCTTTGACCGCAAGAATTATTTTTATCCGGACCTGCCGCAGGGTTACCAGATTTCTCAGCTGTACCAGCCCATCGTGGGCGAAGGTGAAGTGCTGGTGGAAATGGGCGACGGCACCGCGCGCATGGTGCGAATTGAACGCATCCACATGGAACAGGACGCAGGCAAATCGATCCATGACATGGACCCGCATATGTCCTTTGTCGACCTGAACCGGACCGGTGTTTGCCTGATGGAGATCGTCAGCCGCCCCGATATTCGCGGCCCCGAAGAAGCAGCAGCCTACATCGCCAAGATGCGCCAGATTCTTCGTTATCTGGGTACCTGCGATGGCAACATGCAAAACGGCAACTTGCGGGCGGACGTCAATGTTTCGATCTGCTTGCCCGGTGCCTATGAAAAGTATCAGGAAACGCAGGACTTCTCGCATCTGGGTACGCGTTGCGAGATCAAGAACATGAACTCGATGCGCTTTATCCAGCAAGCGATCGAGGTCGAGGCCCGGCGTCAGATTGCCATCGTCGAAGGTGGCGGTACTGTCGATCAGGAAACCCGCCTGTATGATCCGGACAAGGGTGAGACACGCTCGATGCGGTCAAAGGAAGAAGCGCATGATTACCGCTATTTCCCCGACCCTGACCTGCTGCCCCTGGAAATTGAACAGGCGTGGGTTGATGACATCGCAGCCAGGCTTCCGGAACTACCGGATGCCAAAAAGGCGCGTTTTATTGGCACCTTCGGTCTGACGGATTACGATGCGTCGGTTCTGACGGCCGAAGTAGAGTCGGCTGCCTATTTCGAAGAGGTCGCCAAAGGCCGCAACGGTAAACTGGCAGCGAACTGGGTCATCAACGAACTGTTTGGCCGCCTGAAGAAAGAAGACCACGACATCACCGCCTCGCCGGTCTCGCCTGCGCAGCTGGGTGGGATCATCGACCTGATCGCCTCAGACGCCATTTCTGGCAAGATCGCTAAGGATCTGTTCGAGATTGTCTACACCGAAGGCGGCGACCCGGCGCAGATCGTTGAAGAACGCGGCATGAAACAAGTTACCGACACCGGTGCCATCGAAACTGCGCTGGACGAAATCATCGCGGCCAACCCATCGCAGGTCGAAAAAGCCAAGGTGAACCCGAAATTGGCAGGCTGGTTTGTTGGTCAGGTCATGAAAGCAACCGGCGGCAAGGCGAACCCCAAGGCCGTCAATGAGTTGGTCAGCAAAAAGCTGAGCTCGTAAGCCTTTCGGTCCAAGAAACTGCTACGGCAGGGTCCGTGCGTCTGGCGCGGACCTTTCCGGTCCCGCCCACGGGGCGCAACAGACAAAACAGAATTTGCCCAACGGGCGATGATGACTGTTCGAAACCCGACAACATGTTAGATTGCTGGGGATCGGCAACCAGGAAAATCTGATGCAGCGCTACGAATACAAAGTTGTCCCCGCCCCACAAAAAGGCACCAAGGCCAAGGGCGTCAAAACTGCCGAAGGGCGGTTTGCAGTGTCGATCGAACAGATCCTGAATCAGATGGGGCAGGATGGCTGGGATTACCAACGTGCGGAACTTTTGCCCAGCGAGGAACGCGCGGGCCTGACCAGTTCCACCGTGAACTGGCGCAATGTTCTGGTGTTTCGGCGAGAGGTTGCGGCTGAGTTTTCTTCAGCGCGTGAGCCGGTTGAGGACAGCGATGATGCGCCCGTGGCTCAGCCGGTGCCCGGACCAGAAGAAGTGCAGGCCCCTGCACCGATTTCAGAAGAGGTCAAAGATCCGCCATTGACCCTGAAGCCCACGGACCTGTCCGAAAAGGGCAAAGAGCAGACCTAAGCGGTCTGCTCCGCGTTTTCACAGCCTGCAGCTGAATTACTCGGCAGCGCTTGCCGCTTGGCTAAGATCCTGCGCCAGCATCAGCGCATTGCCGTCCGGGTCGTAGAACGTTGCGGTGCTGACCATGCCCTCGATCGTTTCAGTCGCCCCATCGAACCTGACGCCCGAGGATTCGAGCGCCTGACGCGCCGTCGCAATATCGGACACCCCGAACACCGGCACCGTATTGCCTGGCGCAGGCTCGGCCTGCTCACCCAGGCCCAAGGTCACACCGTCGGTTTTGGTCTTCATCTCGCTCCAACCGGCTTCGTCAATATGGTGGATCAGCTCGAACCCCAGCTTGGCCTGATACCATTCGGCACTGACATGCCTGTCTTGCACGGACATGGCGAGCGTGATCGTGTTTTCCAGTGAAACGAGTGGCATTGAACTATCCTTTTGGCGAAAATTAAAGTAACTATATTTTATGGACATAAAGATTCTTGTCAAGCTTACGTCCCGCGCCTGGTCCCTGAACATTCTGGCGTTAATGCATGAAGGCATGCCGGGACGACAGGCACCGCTGCTGGCTGCGACAAGCGCCGGCAGAACGGCATTTGCCCAAAGCCTTGACCACCTGATTCAATTGGGTTTTCTGGAACGGAATCCCGGCCACGGTCATCCGCTGCGTCCCGAATTTCGATTGACCCAAGCGGGTGTATCTGCGGCCGAAATCGCCAGCAGGATCGTGAATGTCGTGCCAGATGACGCTGATTTCGCGTTGCTCAGACGCAGTTGGACGGCACCTATTCTGGCGCTGACCGACAGGCCCCAACGATTTTCGACTCTCAAATCCGGTCTGATCACGATTTCCGATCGCGCACTTTCGACGTCGCTTCTGCGCCTGGAAGAGCAAGCGTGGATACGGCGAGACATTGATGCGACGCACCGACTGCCTTTTCCCACCTATCGCGCGGTGAATCAGGGAATCGCGGTCAACAGGGCCATTTCTCTGGTCGCCTAGGCATCGACCAATGGGTCTGTTCAGGCATCAATATCCAGCGCCAGCGCATGAATGCGGGGCACGATGTCGCCCAATGCCTTATGTACCGCACGGTGGCGGGCGACGCGGGATTGCCCCTGAAAAGCGTTGGCACGAATGCGGACGTTGAAATGGCTTTCGCCGCCCTCTTGAAACCCGGCGTGCCCGCGGTGGCTTTCGCTGTCATCTACGACTTCCAACTCGCGCGGTTCAAAGGCTGCCATCAGGCGGGTTCGGATCTCATCGGTCACGGTCATTTTTTTGCTCACGGGCGAAAATTTTACCGCCCCCCCTCTTCTACTTTCGGCTGCTTAGACTAAACTGCTGCCTCCGAGTCGAAAAGATGCGTTCTTAAGGATGAGCACATGGTGAAGTCAGACCCCTTCGGATTTGATATGTCCGTATCCACTTCCAAGAAAAAGAACCCGCGGGGGCGTCGCGGAATGTCGGGCGCGTCTGAAACCTCGACGCGTATCTGCGATCACGAAGGTTGCGAAGAACCGGGCAAGTTCCGTGCACCCAAGGCCCCGGATGTACTGGACGACTTTTTCTGGTTCTGCCAGCAGCACGTTCGCGAATACAACAACAAGTGGAACTTCTTTGACGGCACCACCGAGGCCGAGCTGAACGCTCAGCGGTCCAAGGACAAAGTGTGGGAGCGCGAGACCAAGCCGATGGGTGACCCCGAAGCGCGCGCATGGGCCCGTCTGGGAATCGAGGACCCGCATCAGGTACTTGGCGCAAACAGCACCCAAAACAAAGGACGCACGTCAGGTGGTGGCGGTCGTCGCCTGCCCCCCACGGAACGCCGCGCGATCGAAATTCTGGAAGCCAATGACAGCTGGACCAAGGCCGAGGTGCGCAAAGCGTACAAAAAGCTGATCAAGGTTCTGCACCCCGACATGAACGGCGGCGACCGTTCCCAGGAAGAACAGCTGCAAGAGGTTGTCTGGGCGTGGGATCAGATCAAGGACAGCCGGAATTTCAGATAGTCGATCTATTGTTTGATCATTTCCCGTAAAAGCTCGGCTTCGGGGCGCTTCAAGCAACGCACACGCGTTTGTTTCCAGGCGGATCCACGGCTGAACCGTTCTGGAAAGAGCACACGAAGTTCTTCTACATCTCCGCGACCGAAAGACAACAGCGCCATATCACCCAGAAACAAGCTTTCCGTCGGCAAACCGTGCGACATCAAAACTGCGTGGCGGTTGCAGGCAATATGGAAGTATGTCACCGCCTCATTGGAGCACACCTGTCGAATAGTGTTGTCGTTCACAAGATGTATTGCTGCTGCAAAAACCCTCGGCTCACCGAACAACAATTCGGCGCGCCACCCTTCCAGAACAATTCTGTGTTGCGGTGACAAGTACAAATCGCGGTCAGGCAAAGCATCTCCGATCGCTCCTTTTTTGATACAAACGGGACGCAATCGCGGGTTTTGCTGCAACGCTTCCGCGCTAAGGGTCTTCTTGCCAATCCACAGAATGGATAGCAACTCACCGCTGGAAACACGAACTTTGTCCCCAACCGACAGTTCTTCGACAGGGCGAGGGCCTTTTTCGGTTTCTATCAAGGTGCCCTTTACAAAACACGGCACTGTTCCCGCAGGAAGGTCGACTGTCACATTCAGGATGGCATTGTTACCGGCCCCTGGCTGCCCGTTCGTCGCCCCTATTCGAACCGTGAGTTGCGTATTCGGAGGGATGTCCGCCCCCTCAGTAAGCTCAACGGTCAAAACTCCACTAGGTGAAATCGAAACAGTGTAGTCTGATGGATCCAATCCACCATCGCCAGTTACGGTCACGCTCCAAGTCACAGCTTTGGTCGTGGTATACTGCTCCATAACCGAGGTCGACCCACTGGGGATCGAGATAGAAGTCGGACCTGAGATTACTAACGACATTTGTACCTACACTCATAAAAAAACAAAATCGGGAACCGCTTTTGCATAATCATATATGCATATTTAACTCATCACATCTTACTATTGCAATATTAATGCTTCACGGGACTGCGTGGCGGCGTTCTGGACCCAAAATTCGAGCTGTCCAAGATTTGAAAGATTAGCTCGAGACATTGGACGCAACGTCGATAAGGCCAGTTTCAAAGAAACATCCGCCTAAGTACCTACCAGCACGGCTTTCCCTTGCCCTTGCCCGCAATATGTTGCACCACACACGAGTTCAAACCCGGCAACGCGGGGCAAAGGATAAGGACAAGGCGAATGGCTGACGGATCGATCGATGTAAACGCAAAACCCACCGAAGAAATTTCGGTCCGTGACGTGTTCGGTATTGAAACCGACATGGCGATCAAGGGCTTTGCTGACCGCAGTGACCGCGTACCCGCGATCGACCCGACCTACAAGTTTGACCCCGAAACCACACTAGCCATTCTGGCAGGCTTTTCGCACAATCGGCGTGTGATGATCCAAGGCTATCACGGTACGGGCAAATCGACCCATATTGAACAGGTCGCGGCCCGCCTGAACTGGCCCGCCGTCCGTGTGAACCTCGACAGCCACATCAGCCGGATCGACTTGATCGGTAAGGACGCGATCAAACTGCGTGATGGCAAACAGGTGACCGAGTTCCACGAAGGCATCCTGCCCTGGGCGCTGCGCAACCCCGTTGCCATCGTTTTCGACGAATACGACGCAGGTCGTGCGGACGTGATGTTCGTGATCCAGCGTGTTCTCGAACATGACGGTAAGCTGACCTTGCTGGACCAGAACGAGATTATCACGCCGAACCCGAACTTCCGCCTGTTTGCCACCGCGAACACCGTCGGTCTGGGCGACACTACCGGCCTGTATCACGGAACGCAGCAGATCAACCAGGCACAGATGGACCGCTGGTCGCTGGTCTCGACGCTGAACTACCTAAGCCACGATGCCGAGACGATGATCGTTCTGTCCAAGGCGCCACATTACAACACCGAAAAGGGCCGCAAGACCGTCAGCCAAATGGTCACCGTCGCCGACCTGACCCGGACCGCCTTCATGAATGGCGACCTGTCGACTGTCATGTCGCCCCGGACCGTGATCAACTGGGCCCAAAACGCCGAGATCTTCCGCGACGTCGGCTACGCCTTCCGCCTGTCCTTCTTGAACAAGTGTGATGAGCTGGAACGCCAGACCGTCGCCGAGTTCTATCAGCGTTGCTTTGACGAGGAGCTGCCGGAAAGCGCGGCGAGTGTGAGCTTGGGGTGATAATCTTCTTTGTCATAGCATCTATCTGGGTTGTTCTTGATTCAGCTTGGCTTTTTGACAAAGTAGATTGGAAAAAGACGGCGCCTTCAGAAATGACGGCGCCGCAGCATGTCCACCTGACACGGCTGCGCTGGGAATGCTTAGTGCTTTTCTCGGCAGCAATGATCTGGAGTACGTTCATTGTCTAAACCAAACGACAACCCCGCTGATCCGTTCAAGAAGGCCTTGGCCGAAGCCACCAAGGTGATGGCCGATGATCCCGAATTATCGGTAAGCTATACTGTCGACCCCTCGGGTCTGTCGGGCGAGTCGATGCGTTTGCCGCAGGTTTCTCGGCGCATGACTCGCGAAGAGGTTTTGCTGGCGCGCGGTACGGCGGATGCTTTGGCGTTGCAGCGCCGGTACCATGACGATGCGACCCATAATCGCTATGCGCCTCCGGGTGATATGGCGCGGGATCTTTATGAGGCCATGGAAGTTGCCCGGTGTGAGGCGATGGGCGCGCGGGATATGCCCGGCACGGCCTCTAACATCGATGTTAAAATTGGGCACGAGGCGCTGCGCCGTGGGTACGACCAGTGCAAGCAGCCTGCTGATGCCCCCTTGTCGGTGGCCGCGGGTTATCTGATCCGTCACTTGGCAACCGGACGGGACCTGCCGCCTGCGGCCGAGAACATCATGAACCTGTGGCGCGGCTTCATCGAAGAGCAAGCCGGCGGGACGCTGGAAAACCTGCAGGAAATCCTGTCGGATCAGGCCGAGTTTGCCAAATTTGCCCGTCAGATGATCAAGGATCTGGGGTATGGTGACCAGCTGGGCGAAGATCCGGACGAGCTGGACGAAGATCAGGAAGATCAGGCCGAGGACGACGCCGAAGAACAGCCCGACCCCGATAGCACTGGTCAGGATGATCAGGACGAGCAGGACGCCGACGCGACCCCCGAGCAAACGCAGGAAGAGCAGCAGGACCAATCTCAGGCCCAGGTCTCGATGGACGAGATGGCCGAGGATGAGATGGGCGATGAGGCCGAGATGCCTGACGGTGAGGCCCCGATGGAGCCGCCGTCCCCGCCACCTGCATCCGAGGCCGATCCGGACTACAAGGTTTACCTTGGCACATATGACGAAGAGATCGCAGCCGAGGATTTGGCCGAGCCTGCTGAATTAGAACGGCTGCGCGCCTATCTGGATCAGCAGCTTGAGCCGCTTAAAGGTGCCGTCAGCCGTCTGGCGAACAAGCTGCAGCGCCGGTTGCAGGCGCAACAAAACCGCAGCTGGGAGTTCGACCGCGAGGAAGGCATTCTAGATGCCGGTCGTCTGGCGCGCGTTGTGGCCAACCCGACCACGCCGCTGAGCTTCAAGGTCGAGAAAGATACCGAGTTCCGCGATACGGTGGTGACACTGCTGCTGGATAACTCGGGCTCAATGCGCGGTCGCCCGATCTCGATCGCGGCGATCTGTGCCGATGTTCTGGCCCGGACGCTGGAACGTTGCAACGTGAAGGTCGAAATCCTTGGCTTTACTACGCGCGCTTGGAAAGGCGGCCAGGCACGTGAGGCATGGCTGAATGACGGTCGCCCGCAACAGCCGGGGCGTCTGAACGATCTGCGCCACATCATCTATAAAGGTGCGGATGCCCCGTGGCGTCGAGCGCGACCTAACTTGGGTTTGATGATGAAAGAAGGCCTGCTGAAAGAGAACATCGATGGCGAAGCACTGGAATGGGCGCATCGCCGGATGCTTGCGCGACGCGAGCAGCGCAAAATCCTGATGGTGATCTCGGACGGTGCGCCGGTTGATGATTCAACGCTCAGCGTTAACCCCGCGAATTACCTGGAAAAACACCTGCGCGACGTGATTGGGATGGTCGAAAAACGCAAGATGGTCGAGCTTTTGGCCATTGGTATCGGCCACGATGTAACCCGATACTACGATCGCGCGGTAACAATCACGGATGTCGAACAGCTGGCAGGTGCGATGACTGAACAGTTGGCGGCATTGTTCGACAGCGATCCTCGGGCACGTGCACGCGTGATGGGGATGAAAAGGGCCAGCTGACGCTGGCCCTGCCTCCGGCAGGAGTATTTTTCAAAAGATGAAGGGGACTGCCCCCCGTTTACGAGAGGTGTCACATGTTTCAGTCCTTTGCAGTCACTGCACGTCCGGAACAGGGACCGCCCAGACTGGCCGCTTTGCGATCCCAGATGGCGCAGGATGGGTTGGACGGTTTTCTGATCCCACGCGCAGATGCGCATCAGGGCGAGTATGTGGCCACACGCGATGAACGGCTGGCATGGCTGACGGGCTTTACCGGTTCGGCCGGCTTCTGTGCGGCATTGTCCGAAATTGCGGGTGTATTCATCGACGGCCGATACCGCACCCAGGTCAAGGCGCAAGTGGCGGAAGAATTCACGCCCGTACCCTGGCCCGAAACAAGCCTTAGCGCCTGGCTCA
Organism: Ruegeria sp. CDSC068; assembly: GCF_059610545.1. NCBI lineage: Bacteria > Pseudomonadati > Pseudomonadota > Alphaproteobacteria > Rhodobacterales > Roseobacteraceae > Ruegeria > Ruegeria sp. CDSC068. The sequence continues at coordinate 467,913 of NZ_JBXWNV010000002.1, read as the reverse complement.
AGGAACAACTGCCGAGCGGCGGAAAGGTTGGTTTTGATCCCTGGCTGCATGCAGCTGGGCAGATTTCCAGCCTGAAGAAAGAGTTGAACGCGAGCGGCATCGAGCTGGTTCGGTGTGACAATCTGGTGGATCGGGTGTGGCCGGATCAGCCGGACGCCCCGATGAACCCGGTCAAGGCACACCCGATTGAGTTTGCCGGGGAAACCGCTACAAGCAAAATCGCGCGGCTGGCGGATGATTTAAAGCAGAACGGGTGTGAGGCGGCGATCATTTCCTTGCCGGATTCGATCATGTGGCTGCTTAACATTCGCGGATCGGACATCGGGTATAACCCGGTTGCCCATGGATTTGCCATTCTGCATGCCAACGGTCGGGTTGATCTGTTCATGGCGGCACAAAAACTGGCGGGGTTGGACGATCATCTTGGCGACCATGTTCAGGTTCACGACCCACAGGTGTTTCTGGAAGCCGTTGCGGGTTTGGTCGGCAAGGTTCAAGTCGACTTGGGGACTTTGCCGCAAGCAGTTGCTGACGTTCTCAGCGACAAGATGATGGATGCAGGGGATCCCTGTGCCTTGCCCAAAGCTCGCAAGAATCCGGCGGAAATCGCTGGAAGTGCCGAAGCGCATCTTCGCGACGCGGTGGCCGTTATTGAGACGTTATGCTGGCTGGACGCAAAGACCCCGGGCACAATGACGGAAACTCAGGTAGTCACGCAGCTTGAGGAAAACCGCCGCCGGGATAACGCGCTACAGGATATCTCGTTCGACACGATTGCGGGCACCGGGCCCAATGGCGCGATCATGCATTACCGGGTGACCGAAGAAACCGACAGCCGACTGGAAAATGGGCAACTGTTGGTTTTGGATAGCGGTGGGCAGTATCTGGATGGCACAACCGACATCACCCGCACCATTGCGATAGGGGAAGTAGGCAATCAGGAAAAAGCCTGCTTTACCCGCGTGCTGAAAGGGATGATCGATATGTCCATGCTGCGTTGGCCCGCCGGGCTGGCCGGACGAGATATCGAATGCATCGCACGCGCCCCCTTGTGGGCAGCGGGCCAGGATTTCAATCATGGGGTCGGCCATGGCGTCGGTGCGTATCTGAGCGTCCATGAAGGGCCGCAGCGCTTGTCAAAGGTCAGCCACGTACCGCTCGAGCCAGGTATGATCCTGTCCAACGAGCCCGGATATTATCGCGAAGGCGCGTTCGGCATTCGGATCGAGAACCTTGTTGTGGTTCAGGATGCCCCGACGCTGCCCACCGCTGACACCGAGCGTGCGATTCTGAACTGGCGGACACTTACATACGTACCGATTGACCGGCGGCTGATAGTAGTTGATATGCTAACGGTAGATGAGCGCGCGTGGCTGAATTCATATCACCGCGACGTTGCGGAAAAAGTCCGCCCAAGGCTGGGCGACGACGCTCAACTGTGGTTGGATGCCGCAACTGCGCCGATCTGACACCGGACTGTCACATAAACCGGGCAGAGGAGTGATCCGTACTGAAGACGAGGGAAGAAGCAGAGATGACAGACATAACGATCCGCAAAGCAGCTGGTAAATGGAGCGTTCGTTCCGGGGGCGCCGTTCTCGGAGAGAGCATGAATGCGCTGGAGCTGCTGGAAGGTGATCTGGATCCGGTAATCTATTTCCCTCGCGCCGATATCGGAATGGCATTTCTGGACCGTACAGAAAAGGTTACGCACTGCCCGCACAAAGGCGATGCGACGCATTTCTCAATCGTCAATAAATCATCCGTGACCGAAAACGCAGCGTGGAGCTATGAGGACCCGGTCGCCGCAATGGCCGAGATCAAGGGTTATGTCGCGTTTTACCGCGTCGATTCCGTTAAGGTCGAACAGATTTAAATCCCTCAGATGGCCTCTGTGACCCGCTCGGTCGCGGCCATGTCGTGACGCACACGCCCATAGGCCTGTGCCATGGATGTCAGAGTATGCGGCGGGCAGCCAATTTCTGCGAGGCAAGAGGCATCGATCACACGCACGCGCCGCTGAAAGGCCTGCTCAACCACCTGATCTACAGGTTCATCGCCCGGCCCAAAGGTCAGGTTGTGATAGTGGAACCCCTGCCCTGGCGCAGTAACGCCCAGATTGTGTCGCACGCGATGCGAGCCCAGCCAGTGCAATAGAAACTGTAGCCCCTCGTCCTGCCCCGGGTCCGGTACATGCGTCGCCTCAATCTGACCAAGCTCAGGTTGCAGACGAAACTGTACATATGTCTTGGGCGTCCAGATCCGAACGGGTTGCACGAAATCAATGAAACGTCCCATGCGCCAGCCGCGCAGACGCGGACCCAGGCCCAGGGTTGTCGTAACAAGGCTTACCGGGGCTTGCGACACGGCATAGACAGACGCAAAAAGGCTGCATCGACCATCCTGTTTCCGCTTGAGTGTCAGCGCATTGAAATTTCCACGATTCGTGTAGTTCCGCGGGGATCCCAACGCGCGCGCCAGCCTCAGACAGTTGATCGTATAAGGCGCGTGGTCCAAAAAGCCGATCTGAGTGATTTGCGGCAGGCTTCGCGCAAGCAATGTGGCCGTGCCTAGGACGCCTGCAGCCAGGAACACCTGGCGGGCCTGAATGCGTGTCCCATCCGCCAGTTCCAAGCTTACACAATTCTGGTCATTTTCGATCCGTTGCACACGGCCCGCACGGACTTCGACATTTGGCATTTCGCTTAGACGGTTTCCTACGGCCCGCGCCATTGCACCCAAGCCGATATCCGGGGCGTCTTTTGTTCCTGTCAAAAGGCGTGGCACACTTTTTTCCAACCCATCGCCCAGTTGCTCGCGCCGGATGCCGCCTATGACCTGCAGGTCACTTTGCACGGTCTCGCAGGCGGCGGTGTAATCTGCCCAGCTTTCAAGATATCGCCCCTGACCCCAGGGATCATCGTTATCGTAGACCTGCAATTGTTTGCCCCAAAAATTGGCAAGCCCACCCACTTCGGCGGCGACGAACAGCGGCGGGGCATCCCCGGATACATCGGTCCGTTCGGTCATAAAGGCCGGCTGCTGACGTTCGTACGCGACAGACACAATCTTGGCCGGGCCGTCCTCACATGGTTCAGATCCCGCGCCTGTAATCACCACCACCGAACCTGAAACCGCTCGCATTGCAGTCAAAGCGGCGTAGCCAGCGGGGCCCGCGCCTATCAACGCAACATCAAATACTCGCATAGTGTGGACCTTTGCCCGGCGCCCACCGTTGTATTGACCTGATGGTCGCCAAACAGTGGCTGAAACAGCCTCGTGGGGGCATTGCAGAAAAACTGGTAACAAATTGGACGTCCTGAGATACTTGTTTGCCTGACCCGTCCCGATCAGCAAACCACCTGCCTCCCAATTTGGCGAGGTACGAACCTCCTTGTTCGGACAACAACCCGCCCATCCGGTTATTTCCGTGCGAGACCCTCAAACCAGGTCTCCGAGCCGGATACCTGAAGGAGGGGTTTTGAAACATAGCCGTTGAGACACGTGATACGTGTAGGCTGCATAAATCCGGGAGTGCAAATCAAGATGCAGAAATAGCATTTTCAAAGTACTCCCGTTCGCGCGAGTTTCAGTTCAAAAATAAGTCAATGCAGTTATGTCGTTCAAGATCTTGAAATTTCTTGGCTCCCGACACTCGCTTTGGGAGTAAATTTCCTTTGGTCGCGTAGGGATATCGCTGCAATCGTCACAAATATTAACGATTTTTTGGCCTTTTGATCAAGAAATTCGGAAAAAAAGTGAAATTTTTAGCTGTATTTGGGATGCAGCTTACCAGCAAAAACCCGCCAAGACATGCAGCCAGAAGGGTTTCGCCAGCAGTTCAACCCGGGCCACACCCCCAAAAACATCGGGTTCACGATCTAATCACGGGGCTGTTGCATGCATGTGAGGCATCAAGAGTGCACAATGCCACCAAACACCGCCCAGAGGATGCCATGTCACTTACCCGTCGCAGTTTCGCAGGATCATTGGGGACCGTGCTCTTGTTGCCTGGCGCATTGTCCGCGCAACAAGACCCCGTGCTGGATGCTGTGCGTTCCACCTTGTTCGGAAGCAACGCGGAGTTTGAGCAAGGCATGGCCATTCTCGTGCAACGCGACAACCCGGATGTGGTGCCTGCTTTGCTGACCGGTATGCGATACGCCAGACGTCGCAGCAGCGACATCGTGAAGGTCATGCAGACCCTGACAGGTGAGAGTATCGGCCAAGACTGGTTTGAGTGGATGCTCTGGCAGGAAAAGAACCCGCAAATCGTGCCGCACCCCTCGCTCATCCCTTTCAAGCGCGAGGTTCTCCTGGGGATAGATACGAATTTCGATGTCTTCCTGAAGCCAAAGTACTTGCAGCGCGACAAGATGAAGATCCGGCTTGAAGAGATCGCGTGGGGTGGTGTGAACAAGAATGGTATCCCATCGCTGGACAATCCGGCGCTGATCCCTGCCGCGCGCGCAGATTACCTTAAGGACGATGACCTGGTCTTTGGCGTTTCGATCAACGGGGACGAACGGGCTTACCCGCTGCGGATCATGGGCTGGCATGAAATGTTCAACGAGGTGATTGGCGGGGTTCCGGTAGCCTTGGCCTACTGCACACTGTGTGGTTCAGGCATTCTGTTTGAAACGCAAGTGCCGGGTCGCAGCAAACCGCTGATCTTCGGCTCATCCGGTTTTCTGTACAGATCCAATAAACTGATGTTCGATCGTCAGACGCATTCCCTGTGGAACCAATATACCGGTAAGCCAGTTGTTGGCGCGCTTGTCGGCAGCGGTATCGAGTTGAAACAACGCCCGGTGGTTATCACCACATGGCAAAGTTGGAAAACATCGCATCCCAAAACGAAAGTTCTTTCAATGAACACCGGTCACCGGCGGAACTATGGGTCGGGTGTCGTGTATCGGGAGTATTTCGCTTCGTCCGAATTGATGTTCCCGGCGCTGGTCGATCAGTCCAGCCACAGGCAGAAAGACTATGTTTTCGCCATCCGGCAATTCGGCGCGGCGCGAGCATGGCCCCTGGATGCGTTCGGCAGGAGCCGGGTAATCAACGACGCCATCGCCAACCGGCCTCTGGTGCTTATCGGAAACGACGAGAAGCGCGCAGTGCGGGCTTATGAACGCGCATCCCACAAGTTCGCTGCGTCTGGCAGCGAATTGGTGGATGAAACGGGTCAGAAGTGGACCATGACCGAAGAGGCGCTGGTTGGACCGGGAGGCACGGAATTGCCCCGGGTCGCAGGCCATATTTCGTACTGGTTTGCTTGGGACAACTACCTAGGCGATACCGCGACCGTGTATAAACGCTAAGAGTGCTCTTCAGCCGCCGTGGCAGCCAAGGCGCGATTATACGCTTTCAGTGCATCGACGTGGTAAAGCGCTCCGACCGGGTTTTCACTGCCGTCCTCTTCGACAATCACCACCGGAATACAGGGGATGTCATCCCTGTCGAAATAAGGCATCGCGGCCTCTAGCGTGGCGCTAGCTTGAACACATAGCCCTTGTTCGATCAATTCGACCGCCTGTTCTTTCGTGATCGAGCGCGAATCGCCCAAGGGGCGCATGACCGCCCCGGTTCGCAGCATCGCCAGCAGATAGGCTTGCGGCCCTGCGGCCAGATGCACGTTACGACGTTCCAGCTGGGTCAAGAAGAAGGACCGATCCACAAGACGCGAGGCCAGCGCTGTCGACATCGACACCGAAACCATCACAGCCAGGCCGATTTGCCAGTCTCCGGTCAGTTCAAAGACAATCATCGTGGTCGAAATCGGTGCGCCCAGAACCGCGGCAGCAACGGCCCCCATTCCGGCAAAGGCATAGAGCGTATGGGTGCCAGACACATCCGGCAGCAGCCCGGTTGCGATCAGGCCGAAGGCCAGTCCGGTCAACGCCCCAATCATCAGCGATGGGGAAAACACCCCGCCGCCCATACGTCCGCCCATGGTGATCGCTACGGCAACCGTCTTGATTACCGCAAACAGGATGGCAAAACTCAGGGTCAGGTCACCTGCCAAAGCGCGGATCGTGGTTTCATACCCGACGCCGATGATGTGCGGGAACCAGATAGCCAGCAGCCCCAACATCGCGCCTGAAACAGCTGGGCGCAGCCAGCCAGGCAAGGCAAGCCGGTTCTGGATATGGTTGCCGATATCTTCGGCAAAAAAGATCGACCGCATGAGCAGAAGCGAAACCAGCCCGCAGATCAGGCCAAGTAGCAGGAAGGCGGGCAATTCCACGTAGAATTGCAGGGAACCGGGTGTATCCAGAACAAACTCGGTCACGTCGCCATATTCCAGCCGGTTGATTACTGTCCCAGCAACCGAAGCGATCACGATGGGCGCAAACGCATGCACTGCAAAGTGGCGCAGTACGACCTCAAGCGCGAACAGTGCACCTGCGATCGGTGAGTTAAAGCTGGCCGAGACGGCTGCGGCAACGGCGCACCCCAACAGATCGCGCCCGGTGATGCCATCGGCATGGATGCGGTTGCTGACCCAGGTTGAGATCACGCCAGCCATGTGCACGACCGGCCCCTCTCGGCCCGTGGACCCGCCTGTACTGAGCGTGACGAGCGAGGCAAAGAACGACGCGATACCCGCCTTGCTTTCCACGCGACCATCGGTCACCGCAGCCCCTTCGATGACGTCAGCGACGGATCGCACGCGTCCGTCGTCGGTGAACTTGTTCAGGATCACGCCCACGATTAGCCCGCCGATGATGGGAATGATCAGGATCAGAAACCAAGGCAACTTTTCCGCATGGCTGTGCAGCAGCAAAATGTCATCCGTATCATAGACATAAGCCTGCAGCGACCGGATGGCCTTGCGGAACCCCAATGCCATGAAACCTGCCGCAATCCCGATCGCCAGCGCAATGAACCAGAACTGAATTTGGCTGGGCCCACGCCGCCGCATCACCCGCCAAGCGTCCTTGATCGCGGCCAAAGCCTGATTGAGCTGGTTGCGCAGAACAGTGCGGGTTGATTGGGTCATTGGCCCTCGGGGATCACGTCTTTCCCCTTAGTAAGCCACGGAGCGCCCTTATAAAAGTGGGATCGCGACGGATTGAACACGCGAAAGCGGCAGAATTGCCTCAGGCCTGCAAAAGGGCTCGGGCGGCAGCGCGCGCCTCGTCCGTGATCGTGTCGCCTGCGACCATACGGGCAATTTCATCCACGCGGTCGGGTTCGGCCAGCGGAACAACGGTAGAAAGGGTCTGCCCGTCGGTGACGTGTTTTTGCACCCGCCAGTGATGTGCCGCGCGGGCCGCCACCTGCGGTGAGTGCGTCACAACCAGCACCTGCCCGCCCTGCGCCAGCGCCGCCAGACGCCGCCCGACCGCATCGGCAGTTGCACCACCAACGCCCCGGTCTATCTCATCAAAAATCATCGTGCGCGCGCTGTCATTCCCGGTCAGGCAGACCTTGAGCGCCAGAAGAAACCGACTGAGTTCGCCGCCCGAGGCGATTTTGTTCAGCGGACCAGAAGGTGCGCCGGGGTTGGTGGCAACTGTGAAAGCTACTGCGTCAATTCCATCGGGACCGGGATCCGCGGCTGTAATTTCGGTTTGGAACACAGCGCGCTCCATCTTCAACGGGGCGAGTTCGGTCATCACGGCGGCATCCAGCTGACCGGCTGCCTTCTGTCGCACAGCACTTAGCTTGGCCGCTGCGCCGTTATATGCGGTCTGAGCGGCGTCCACCGCTGCCCGCTGATCGGCCAGATCCGCGTCGCCAGCGTCAAGCCGGTTCAAACGGTCACGCAAAATTTCGGCAAAGGTACCCAGTTCATCAGGTACAACATCATGTTTACGAGCCAGTGCGCGGATGGCGAACAGGCGTTCTTCGGCCTGTTCCAATTCCGCCGGATTGAAATCCAATTTCTGCAGACAAGCCTCGACACCGTCCTGCGCCTCACCCAATTCGATCAGGGCGCGCCCCAGGGCCGCGATTGGTGCCTCCAATTGGCCGCCGGCATTGTCCGAGACGCCTTCGAGCCAACGCACAGCGTCCGCCATTGCGCTTTCAGCCCCGTCCCCGCCTAGCAGAGAGAAAGCCCGAGCGACATCATCCCGGATACGCTCAGCTCCTTGCATCATGCGACGGCGGGCATCGAGCTCGGCGTCCTCGCCGGGTTGCGGGTCCAGCTGATCAAGCTCGGATACCGAATGCCTAAGAAATTCCTCTTCCGCGCGCATCGCCACAAGGGTCGATTCCGTTTGAGCAAGAGCTTTGCGCGCACGTGACATCTCGGACCAGGCCGACCGCACCTTTGCCAGTTGGGGTTCTGCGCCGGCGTAATCATCCAGCATTGTCCGGTGACCGCGCGGGTTCAACAGGCCGCGATCATCGTGTTGACCATGCAGTTCGATCAGGGTCTCGGACAATGCGCGCAGCACCTCGCCCGAACAACGGCGATCATTGACCCACGCGGTCTTGCGCCCCTCGGCCGTATTCACCCGCCGCAGGATAAGTTCCTCTCCGCCGGGCAGGCCCGCTTCGGCCAGAATTGCATGTGCAGGATGGTCTTCGTTTAATTCGAACTCCGCCACGACTTCACCCTGGGCGGCGCCCTGACGGACCAGTTCAGCCCGGCCACGCCAGCCCAGAACAAACCCCAGCGAATCCAGAAGAATCGACTTGCCCGCACCGGTTTCACCAGTCAACGCATTCAGGCCCGGCTGAAACGTCAGTTCCAGCCGGTCGATGATCAGCATGTCACGGATATCGAGGGCGCGCAGCATCGGGTCTTAGCGTCCCACCCCATTGGCCATGGCGATTACAACCACTCACCTTTGACGGTCTGACGGTAGATCGTGCTGAGCCAGTTGTTGCCACGGCTCTTGAGATCCAACCCGCGTGACGTCAGCAACGAATAGCCCGCATCGTACCATTCGGACGATTGATAGTTGTACCCAAGAATGGCCCCTGCCGACTGTGCCTCATCCGCAAGACCCAGTGCCAGATAGGCTTCAATCAAGCGGTACAGAGCTTCGGCGGTATGAGATGTGGTCTGGAAATCTTCAACCACCACACGGAACCGGTTGATGGCTGCGGTATAATGGTCCTGGCGCAGATAATAGCGTCCAATTTCCATCTCTTTGCCAGCCAGATGGTCAAATGCCAGATCGAATTTCAACACCGCAGAGGTCGCGTATTCGCTATCCGGATAGACCTCGATCACTGTGCGCAGCGATTGCAACGCCTGAAAAGTCAGGCCCTGATCGCGCCCGACCTCGTCAATCTGGTCATAATAGCTGAGCGCCAGAAGATATTGGGCATAAGCCGCATCTTCGTCCGTCGGGTAAAAGTCGATGTACCGTTGTGCGGCGCCTCGGCTCTCTTCGTAGTTTTTGTCCGAGTGGTATGAGAACGCCTGCATGATCAGCGCGCGCTTGGCCCAATCGGAATACGGATACAGACGTTCAACTTCTGAAAAATACCACGCCGCATCGTCCGAACGATTCTGCGACAGCTCATATTCGCCGCGCGTGAAAATCTGTTCAGGAGTGAACCCTTCCAGGTTCTGATTGCGGTCTGCGCCTTTTCCAGCGCACGCCGTCAAAACTGCTGTCAGAAGAATCGCGCCTGCGAACCTGACTGCCGCTTTGCTGCCAACCATTCCGCCTATCCTTGTCGTATTACTTGACGGGGTTAAGCCCCGATTTAGGCCAAGGTCTAGCACATAAAATTCCGGTGCAAAACGTCTTATGCGCCCCTTCGCGGAATTGTCGACAGAGTTGATCCAATCAGGCGACTTCGGGGATTTCGTCCCGGACCAGGCCCTGCCCCGGAAGGCGGGCTGCCTGTTCGGGCGTACACAGGATCGGACGGACGGCACCCGGTGTTTCGAACAGCTTGCGCAGCAGAGTATTGGTCATTGCATGGCCGGATTTGTCACCGGTAAAGTGACCAAAGATCGGACCGCCTGCCAAATACAGGTCACCAAGGGCGTCCAGCATCTTGTGACGCACTGCCTCATCCGCGTGGCGGAAACCACCCGGGGTAAGGACTTCATCACCCTGGACAACGACGGCATTTTCCAGCGTACCGCCCAAAGCCAGCCCGTTTTCGCGCATCGCCTCAACATCAGTACGGCGACAGAACGTCCGGCAGTCACACAGCTCACGTGCGAACGAGCCGTTGCGCATATCCAGTGTCTTGGTCTGGCTGCCGATGGCACCGTCTTCGAAGTCGATATGGAAATCGATGATCAGACCATTTGCAGGCGCAATCGATGCGCTGGCACCTTCGCGCACAGCGGTCACCGGCTTAAGAACCTCATAGGCCAGAACCGGGCTGGCTTGGCGACGCACGCCCTTCGCCATGATACCGCGAACGAAATCAATCGAAGACCCATCCATGATCGGAACTTCGGGACCATCAATCTCGATCAGTGCGTTATGTATTCCGCAACCGGCCAGCGCGGCCATGATGTGCTCAACCGTAGACACAGACACACCTGCGTCGTTAATCAGGCGGGTGCACAGCGGGGTGCGCTCGACCACGTCATAGATCGCAGGGACAAGGGCATTGCCCAGCTCAATATCCGTCCGTTTGAACCAGATGCCGTGACCGGCGGCCGCCGGTTTCAGGACCATCGTCGCAGGCTTACCGCTATGTAGTCCGACGCCTGTAAACGTGACCGGAGATTTGAGCGTATGTTGCAAGGTGAACCTCGAAGAGTGGTGTCCGGCCTCGGTTGGCCGTGTTGGACACTCAGTTAAGGAAGGCGGCGTCAAGGCTCAACTCACTCTTTGCAACCGAATGAAACATGTATGTGACAGATCGGCAAATCCCTGCTTACACCCCATTAAGCATCTGTAAAACAAAAGAAAAGGGCCGCCATTTGGCGACCCTCTGCATTCATTTTGTTACCGCGATCAGTTGGCCTGGCGCCGCAAAAAGGCGGGAATTTCGATCCGGTCCTGTTCGGGATCGATCTCATCCCTTGCAGGTGCCGTAGCGTCAGATTGGCGCATAACGGGCTGCTGGCGCGGTGGTTGCGCCGGAGTATCTGCCGCGTGACCGGTCATCCGATCGATCAATCGGTTAAAGCCAAACCGGGGACGATCATGCGCTTCTTCCTGCGGCGCAGGGGTCGGCTGTGGGGTCGCAGGGCGAGCCATCGAAGGGCTCCGCTCGGACGGCGGAACGTTCTGGACTGCGGCCTGCAAGCGCTGCAGCGCCTCGGGCGACGGTGTTCCCGCTGCCGGTTGAGGCTGCGGCGCGACATAGTTTTCGGACGCAGGCTCAACCGGTTCGGGGGTCGGCTCGAATTCGGCAACGCGCGGCTGATAGGCCGGCGGAGGCAAACCATCATCATCCTGCCGGGCACGCGACTGGAACTGCGGCTGGGCAGGCTCTTCCGGCGCTTCAAACAGCGAGGGTTCGCGGATCATATCTTCCTGCGGCGCTTTCTCAGCGACTTCCGCAGCAACCGGGACCTCTTCCTGCACCGACTCTTCTGCCGAAACGGTGCGGGTCAGCGGTGCCGACATAGAGCGGCGCGCGACAGGGACATCTTCCTGCTTTTCACTGGCATCGATACCGGTCGCGACAACCGATACGCGCATGCCGCCTTCCATCACGGTATCCAGTGTCGAACCAACGATGATGTTCGCCTCGGGATCCACTTCTTCGCGGATGCGGTTGGCGGCTTCGTCCAGTTCGAACAGGGTCAGGTCGTGCGAGCCGGTGATGTTGATCAGAACGCCCTTGGCACCCTTGAGGCTGATTTCGTCCAGCAGCGGGTTGGCGATCGCCTTCTCGGCGGCCTGAACCGCGCGATCTTCGCCGGTGGCCTCGCCGGTTCCCATCATCGCTTTGCCCATCTCATCCATCACGGCGCGAACATCTGCAAAGTCGAGGTTGATCAGGCCCGGACGGACCATCAGATCGGTCACGCCTTTGACGCCCTGATAGAGAACATCGTCCGCCATCGAGAACGCCTCGGTAAAGGTGGTCTTTTCGTTGGCCAGACGGAACAGGTTCTGGTTCGGGATGATGATCAGAGTGTCGACGACCTTTTGCAGCATCTCAACGCCGTCTTCGGCCTGACGCATCCGCTTGGCACCCTCAAACTGGAAGGGCTTGGTCACAACACCAACAGTCAGAACGCCCAATTCCCGTGCAGCTTGCGCGATGATCGGGGCCGCGCCTGTACCGGTGCCACCGCCCATTCCGGCGGTGATAAAGCACATATGCGCCCCAGCCAGATGATCAACAATCTGTTCAATGCTTTCTTCGGCTGCTGCCGCACCCACGGTCGGACGGGCCCCTGCCCCCAGACCTTCGGTGACTTTCACGCCCAGTTGAACCCGTGCCGAGGACTGGCTTTGTTGCAGTGCCTGCGCATCGGTGTTGGCGACCACAAAATCGACGCCGTCCAGCTGTTTCTCAATCATGTTGTTGACAGCGTTTCCGCCTGCACCACCAACGCCAAATACTGTGATCCGAGGCTTCAGTTCGTCGTGCCCGGGCATCGAAAGATTCAATGTCATGCTCTGTCCGCCTGTTTTTTTGTTCCCGCCAAAGCGGTGTTTTTCTTACCTATCCACTAACAATCCTACCGTTTGAAACGGCAAACGTCACGCCAAAAATCGCGCAATTCCACAAAATATGGAGGAAATAAGGCGCTGACCGGCAGTATTTCGCAAATACCGCCAGATGTTGCGTAAAGAACTCAATGTAGCACAAAACAGGCGATTTGCGCGCGGCACTCAACCGACGCATCACCAAAGGGACTCATAAACTGTCAAACTGCGGAAAACTGCTCAGGTCCTGCCGCGGGCCTCTGTCGGGCCTTGTGGATATCTTGCGGGATAAACGAGTCAGCTGCAACCCATTTCTTTAGCTGATCGGGGCACTTGGACAATTCAAACCGTCCTCGGTGATGCTGCGCACCTCCTGGATTTCGCTGTCCGCAAAAGTGGCCAGTCGCACCATCAACCTGCCCTTATATTCGAAAGGCCACCAACACACGGCTGGCCCTTCGACTTCATCATCATAGAGAAAACAGATTTGCCCGTTCGGCGTTGTGATATGCCCATAAACGCACCCTCTTCCTTCTCGGCGCCAAACCGACACGGTGGAGCTGAGAAATTCTTCGGTGCCAACAAGGTCGCCGCTGCGAAAGTCATGAAAGTCGACGGTTTTGCCCAGAACCGCATCCAGAAATGCCTCAGGGGTGATCCGGGTTTGCGCCTGAGTGGTCAGCGGTGTCAGGGCCAGCAGCGCTGCGACCCCTAGCTTACCAATTGTCACGGAACCAACGCACGGCCCGCTTGAACGGGCGCGCGGCATAGGTGTCGACAGGGATTTCAAAGTCCCACCATTCGTCCTGTGGGTGCGCTGCAAACAGGCTAAGCCCCACTGCGGAGGAGAACCCCGGCCCGGTCGCCGATTGCGGTAGACCATGCACACGCAGCGGCCGGCCAAGGCGGACGCGCTGCCCAAGGATGCGGGTGGCCAGTCCGTCCAGTCCCATGATCTGGCTGCCGCCGCCGGTCAGGACGATCTGCTGGCTCGGCATGTGCTCGAACCCGGCGGCATCCAGACGAACACGCACCTCTTCAAGGATCTCTTCCACACGGGGACGCATAATCCCGATCAGTTCAGCACGGCTGACGGTGCGGCGATCATGTTCCCAGTCGCCAGTATCCCCACCGATGTCGATCAGGTCCCGATCATCCGCGCCAGTTGCGTGAACCCCGCCGTTAAAGGTTTTAATCCGCTCAGCCACCGAGGCCGGGATACCCAACCCCATCGAAATGTCCGAGGTTACGTGATCGCCACCCATGCGCACGCAATCGGCATAGATCATGTGCTTTTTCATAAAGATCGACACGCTGGTCGTGCCGCCACCCATGTCGATACAGGCCGCGCCCAGTTCCTGCTCATCCTCGACTAAGGCGGAAACACCAGACACATAGGCCGAGTTTGCAATTCCGGCCAATTCCAGATCGCAGCGTTTGATGCAGCGCACGATGTTTTGGATCGCAGTTGCGTCGACGGTCAGCATGTGCATGTCGACGGCAAGGCTCTGCCCCATTTGGCCGCGCGGGTCGATCAGACCTGAGCGGTTGTCCAAAGCGAAGTTTACCGGTTGGGCATGCAACACCTCGCGCCCTGCCCCGTAGTCCGGCACATCACAGGCGTTCAGGACACGGCCAACCTCTGCCTCGGTCACGACCTGACCCTCAAGATCGACCTGCGCGTCCAACCCGTAAGAGCGCGGGTTCGCACCCGAGAAGCTGGCTATCACATGATCGACCCGGATATCGGCCATCTTTTGCGCCGCCTGCAGGGCGGTTCGGATCGCCCGTTCCGTTTCCTGCATGGCGGTGACTTCGCCAAATTGAACGCCCCGCGACCGTGTGGTCGCAGCACCAATCACCCGGAACCCGGTCTGCCCGGCCATCGACCCGATGGTGTTGTCCTCGGTCAGGCGGCCGGTCCCGTCAAAGCGCAATACAAGACAGGCAATCTTGGAACTGCCAACATCTAGAATGGCGACAACACCGCGTTGCATGGCTTGTCTGCGCATCTGCCGCATGGCGCGCTGGGACTGATAAAGATCGGTCATCATGGTCGTTACTGCTCGCTACCCACTGTCACTTTTGTATTCCACCAGTCTTCGCTGGCAGCTTTGGTCATTCTTATTGTCGGACGTTGCCCAAGGCGCATGTCGACCACCGCGACGTCGCGTTCCAAAAGGTCCTGCACCTCATTCACGGCCAGAACGCGTTCCAACGCGCGTACGGGGCGTTCGGTTGGCAACATGATGCGTTGGCCGCGGTCCATAACCAGGTCCCAGCGACGTTCACCAATCCGGACCAATCCGCGCACACGACCGCCGAGGCTGCGGGCGGTTGTCAGCAATTCAAGCGCCTCACCTACGTGACCGTCTGCACCTTTGCCCGCGATCAGAGGTAAATTAGAGTGATCCTTGCGCGACGCGATGCGTTCCACATGCGCGCCGGTCTCATCCAGCAATTCGATCCCACGGCGCGTACGCCAGACGATGACGGGCTGACGCTCGACAACATCCACCTGCAGAATGCCGCCCGGGCGCACCCGTACCGTGGCGGATTTGACCGGATTCAGCCCGGTAATCGTGTCGCGGATTTGCTCAACATCCAGATCCCATGAGCTGACAGGGAAATCCAGCGGTACGACCTCACGAATATCCTCGGACAGGTTGGTCCCTGCCCCGTCAATGGCCATCAGATTGACCATGAACTCTGGCCGTTGCTGGATCGAGGTTTTGATGTCGATGACATAGGCCACCACCGCATCGCGACGCTCCTGCGAACCGAAATAAATGCCAATTGCGGCGCAAACGGCAAATACCGGCAGGCCAATCTTTAGGCTGCGCCGAACGCCCC
Source organism: Ruegeria sp. CDSC068 (assembly GCF_059610545.1). NCBI lineage: Bacteria > Pseudomonadati > Pseudomonadota > Alphaproteobacteria > Rhodobacterales > Roseobacteraceae > Ruegeria > Ruegeria sp. CDSC068. Next base: position 452,512 of record NZ_JBXWNV010000002.1, on the reverse strand, counting down.
GCGTCAGCATCCAGCGCTGCAAGCGGTAGCTGAGACGAGACGGGGCCGGGTCGAGGCGATCGCCCTTGCGGCCAAACATTCCGCGCAACCGCAATTTGGGTTCGGCTCCGGTACGCGCGCCGGATTCGAATTCGGCATCGGGACCGGCCAGTTGCTTGGGCCGCTGAACCACAGGCGCTCGGGTGGCTCTTAGCGGTCGCATGATGCGTCCTCCACCATCCAGGCGCAAAGCTGCCCGAAACTCATCCCCAGATGTGCGGCCTGTTCAGGCACCAGGGACGTCGGCGTCATGCCGGGCTGAGTGTTGGTCTCGAGAAGGAAAAGCCCATCGGCACCCATACTGTCATCCCAGCGGAAATCCGTACGGCTTACGCCCTTGCATCCCAGCGCAGAATGAGCGCGCAATGCGTAGTCCATGCACAGGTCAAAAATCTCGGTCGGTACGTCAGCGGGCAAAACATGCCACGATCCGCCGGGCTTGTACTTGGCGTCATAATCATACCAACCGCCATCGGTCATGATCTCGGTAACCGTTACGGCCTTGTCGTTCATCACCGTCACGGTCAACTCGCGCCCGGCAATGTATTTCTCGACCATAACCTGATCGGGCATTTCATGCGACAGCTGCGGAGGGCCATTAGACCCTTCATGCACGATGTAGATCCCAACGCTGGAGCCTTCGTTGTTGGGCTTGGCCACGTAAGGGGGCTCCATCACATGAACCTTAACTACCTCAACCTTTGGTACGATCACGCTGGCAACAACGGGTAGGCCCTCGGCCTCAAACACCTCTTTGCTGCGCTGCTTGTCCATCGCCAGCGCCGAGGCCAGAACACCAGAGTGCGTGTACGGAATGCGCATCCATTCCAGCAGACCCTGAACGCAGCCATCCTCACCCCAGCGGCCATGCAGGGCGTTGAACACAACGTCTGGTTTGATTTCCAAAAGGCGCGCATAGAGGTCAGGACCTGCGTCCAGCTCAACTACTTCAAAGCCTTCTCCCACAAGGGCGGCCGCGCATTCGCGCCCAGAGCTGAGAGACACCTCGCGTTCCTTCGAGGGTCCACCCATCAATACCGCCACTTTGGGGTTTGTCCTGCTCGACATACCCAACGTGCGCCTCAATGTCCCCGGACCTTATGTGGTGGTCCGTACTGCGTTTATCTCCTTGATCCGTCGCCTTAATTTGCCTGTTATGGTCTGACGGTCAGGGCCTTATTTTGTCAACGGATCACCGACCCGCATGATTTCCCACTCTAGCGTGATGCCGCTTGTTTCGTAAACCTTTTTTCGCACCTCTTCGCCCAGACCTTCGAGGTCCGCGGCAGAGGCATCACCGGTATTGATCAGGAAATTCGAGTGCTTTTCGCTCATCTGTGCGCCGCCGCGCGTCGCGCCGCGCATGCCCGCATCGTCAATGACCTTCCATGCCTTGAGGTCGTGCACATCATCCGCCCGCCCGGTCGAAGAAAACCCTGCCGGGTTGCGGAAGGTTGACCCGGCGCTGCGGTCTTTGGTCGGCTGTGTTTCGTCGCGTTTTTGCAACTGCGCGGACATCCGGGCGTGCAGCTCTTCCGGATCGCCGGATGGACCTTCGAAAGTGCTCGAGATCAGCACCGCGCCTTCGGGCAGATCGGACTGGCGATAACGAAAATTCAGGTCTTCCGGAGTCAGTTCCACAAGCTCTCCCTGCCGGGTAACAATGGTCGCCTTGCGCAGCACGTCCGCCGTGTAGCTGCCATAACACCCTGCGTTCATCCGCACCGCACCGCCAATTGAGCCCGGGATGGTACGCAAAAAGGTCAGGTCCACACCCTCATCCGCCGCCTTGCGCGCCACATGCGCATCCAACGCAGCTGCTCCGGCGGTAACGATGTTTCCCTTTACCGAGATAGCATTGAACCCGCGCCCCAATCGGATCACAACCGCGCGCAGACCGCCATCACGCACAATCAGGTTTGACCCGACCCCCATCGGGAAAACCGAAATATCTGCGGGTAACCCACTCAGGAAACTCTGTAAGTCTTCTATGTCAGCTGGCTGGAACAGATAATCCGCCGGACCGCCAACGCGCAGCCATGTCAGATCATTGAGGGATCTCTGCTCGGTAAGTCTACCGCGAACCGGGAATGAAGTAAGTGTCATCGGCCTCTTCTATAACTGGCTTTCGTGGATGTCATCCTTCGAACAAACAATGATCAATGATTATCCCGCATCTTCTTAAGGGCACCAATCAACCCGCCTAAGATGGCTCCCGCCAGAGCGGGAAGTACCAATGACCACGTCAAAATGACCGCCAAAAAATCAGCGTCTTCTGGCGGGCCGTCGTTACCAGAGGGGAAGAGATATGCGATGCTCATAGCTGATACCACGATTGCCACAATCACGATCCACGCAAATCCGCCCCTAAACAACGAATGGGCGACGGTTGTAGTGGCAAGAAAAGAAACAACACCCAGGAAACATAAGGCGATTAATGCAGCTGTCATTCAAAACTGCGCCCCATCCGCCGTACCCACCGCCCCAAATAGATCACCGGCCAACGCAGTACCGACATTCCTGCGGCCAAAACGATCAGTCCAATCCATGGGCCGTTTTGCAAGGTGACGTAACCCAATATCGGAATCCCCACAGCGATCAAAACATAGGCGCGCGTCCAGTGGTTGTCCTTGCTGGGGATCATCGCCAGCACATTCGCCGAAATTCCCCAAAGCGCAGCGAGGGCGATCGACAAATTCATTCCTCGACCTCCTGCCCGGTCCAGCGGCGCCAGTAATAGCGAATGGGATTGCGGAACATGGATGCAAAGGCGGCAAAGGCCAGCACCGAAAAAAACCAGCCAAAGTCATGGCCTAACCAGACGATCAGCGCAGGTGCCGAAATGAACAGCACAACGCCCGGCGGAAATTGCAGGCGCATCGGCAGCATAGCCACGACCGTTGAGGCCAAAACCCACAAGCCAGCAAAAAGCACTGAATATACCAACTGCCCCTCCGAGGACGATCATTGCTGCAACTGCAACATCACACTTTAAAGTTGCAATGCTAGAGAGTCCATTCCATCAAACGGCTTGTTTTTGTCGCAGCCTTTCTGGCAGCCCGTTGGCCCAAGTGCTGATCGTACCAGCGCCGAGACAGACGACCATATCGCCGGGGCGGGCCTGTTCGCGCACAAGGCGCTCCAGATCGTTTTCGTTCAGCAATGCACGCGCGTGGCGGTGGCCGTGACGGATCAGGCCCTGCACCAGATCATCTCTACTGGCTCCTTCGATCGGGTCCTCTCCGGCAGAGAAAACATCGGCGATGGCGACAACGTCCGCGTCATTGAAGCAGGTGCAGAAATCGTCAAACAGATTGGACAGGCGCGAGTACCGGTGCGGTTGGTGCACGGCGATAACGCGCCCGTCGGTTGCCTGACGCGCGGCTTTTAGAACGGCTGCGATTTCTACCGGGTGGTGGCCGTAATCGTCGATGATGGTAACTCCATCGACCTCTCCGACTTTGGTGAAGCGGCGGTTGACGCCACCGAAATTGGCCAGCGCATCGCGGATTTCAGAGGCCTTCATGCCCAGATGGCGGGCAACGGCCACTGCAGACAGCGCGTTCGAGACATTGTGGTCGCCGGGCATCGGCAATGTGCAGCCTTCGATCACCTTGTCTTCGTATTGAAGGTGGATGTCGAAATGCGCAATGCCGCCCTTGTAGGTCAGGTTCAAGGCGCGCACATCGGCCTGCGCGTTGAACCCATAGGTCCGGACACGGCGGTCGGTGATACGTCCAACCAACGTCTGCACTTCGGCGTGGTCCGTGCAGCACACAGCCAGACCGTAGAATGGCAGGTTTGATACGAACTCGTAGAACCCGTCGCGCAGTTGGTCGAAGTCACCCCAATGCTCCATATGCTCAGGGTCGATATTCGTAACAATGGCAATGGTCGCGGGCAGTCGGTTGAACGAACCGTCGGACTCGTCGGCCTCGACCACCATCCATTCACCCTGCCCCATCCGTGCGTTCGAACCGTAGGCGTGGATGATGCCGCCATTGATGACGGTCGGATCGAAATCGCCGGCCACCATTAGCTCGGCCATCATGGTGGTCGTGGTGGTCTTGCCGTGGGTTCCGGCAATGGCGATGTTGGATTTCAGGCGCATCAGCTCGGCCAGCATGTCGGCGCGACGAACAACCGGCAGGCCTTGCGCTCGGGCGCCGTCCAGCTCGGGGTTGCCTGGCTTGATCGCGGTCGACACCACGACAACGGCCGCGTTTTCAAGGTTTTCGGCACGCTGGCCGACAAATATCTCCGCCCCAAGGCTCGCAAGACGATCAGTGATCTTGGACGCCTTCAGGTCGGACCCCTGCACGCGGTAACCGAGGTTCAGCAAAACCTCGGCAATGCCCGACATCCCAATCCCGCCGATCCCCACAAAGTGAATCGACCCTACGTCTTGCGGCAGTTTGGTTGCAGGATTCATGTGGTCTCCTTCTGCGCCAGTTGTTCGACAAGGGCCGTCAGACGTTCAGTCGCGTCGGGGGCACCGGTCGAGAGGGCGGCATGGGCCATCTTTTGGGCGGCTTCGGGGTTGGTAAGAACGGCGCTGATTTGCTCTGCAAGCGCGGGAACGTCAAGTGCGTTTTCCGGGATCATGATCGCGCCGCCTGCCTGAACCAATCCTCGCGCATTGGCGGTCTGATGGTCGCCTGCGGCTGCGGCAAACGGGATCAGGATCGATGGACGTCCGATGATCGAGATATCCGCCACACTGGATGCGCCGGACCGGCTGATGACAAGTTGTGCATCCGACATGCGACGCGGAACGTCGTCAAAGAAAGGTTTGACCTCCGCCCGAATGCCATGCTCGGCATAGAATGCCGTAACACGTTCCCCATCTTCGTCGCGGGCCTGATGTGCAACGCGTATATGGCTGCGCAAATCGTCAGGCAAGGCTGCGATTGCTCCGGGGACAACATCGCTGAGGATGCGAGCGCCTTGAGAGCCACCCATTACAAGGATCGACATCGGATAGTCGCCAGGCGGAATGTATCCTGCTGCCGCACGTTCCAGAACTGCCGCGCGAACCGGGTTGCCGGTGTGGATTCCGTGCGCGCCTTCGGGCAGATCTGTCGGCCAAGCACCGCAGGCCACATTGGCAACGCGTGTGGCAAAAACTTGATTAACGCGACCCAGGACCCCGTTCTGTTCGTGGATCATGCGGGGAAGTTTCAGCATAGTGGCCGCCCCCAGCGCCGGGATTGACGGATATCCGCCAAAGCCGACCACGACATCCGGTTTGTCCCGTGTCATCTGAAAGGCCATACTGGCAACGCCGCCCACGATTTTGGGTCCAGCCATTGCCTTGGCCGCAAGACCGCCGCGCGCAAAAGTAGCCGAGGCAACTTCCACAATCTCGACCGTTTGCGGAAAGCCACCAGTGTAACGCGCGCCACGCTCATCCGTAGACAGGCGCACACGCCAGCCTTTCTTCAGCATCGCTTCAGCCAGCGCTTGCGCCGGGAACATGTGGCCCCCGGTGCCGCCCGCCGCTATCAACAGGTAAGGTGTCCCCATTATCCTCTTCCGCGCAGAATATCGCCAAGTTCGCCCTGTGGGCGGCTTCGGGTGAACGCCAGCAACATGCCGACCGCGATACCACCCGCAATCAGCGACGAACCACCATAGCTGACAAAGGGCAGCGTCATACCTTTGGCTGGCAGCAGGCGCACAGCCACACCCATGTTAATCATGGCCTGAACGCCGAACATGCAGGCCAGACCAGTCCCGGCCAATCGGATGAACATGTCACGTTCCCGCATCAGCCGCAGAAGCGAGCGTACAACAATCAGTGAATACAGCGCGATGATGATCAGCACCAGGATCAGCCCGTATTCCTCGGCCGCCACGGCGATGATGAAATCCGTATGGGCATCGGGCAAGGACCACTTCACCTGCCCCTCACCCACGCCGACACCGAACAGACCGCCTTCGCGGATGGCGTTCGTGGCATAGCCAAGCTGGGTGGTAGGGTCGACCTCCTGGTTCAAGAAGCCATCAATACGGCGGGCAAAGTGTTCCGAATTCGAATAGGCGAACATACCCCCCAGGACAACGACGCCCGCCATGCCAACCAGCAGCAGCATCGGCGCACCGGCCACAAAGTACATCACACCCCATCCAAACAGGATCAGGCAGGCCTGACCGAAGTCCGGTTGCAAAACCAGCATCGCCACAATTGCAATGCACAACGCAAATGACCACAACCGACCCGGGGGGCCGTTGATCTGTTGCGACGCAGCCAGCAGCCACGCGGCCACGACGACAAATCCTGGTTTCAGAAATTCCGACGGCTGCAAAGATGCGAAGCCCAGCGAGTACCAGCGCACCGCCCCTTTTCCGAAATCCGTTCCGAAGACGGGCAGAAAGGCCAGCGCCACAAACGAGGCAAGGAATCCAAGTACTGCCAAACGGCGCACCAAAGTCGGCGACATCATCGACGTCAGCAGCATCGCAATCAGCGCCAGTCCGCCGAACAGCGCCTGCCTTTCGACATAGTGGAACGGATCAAACCCGTTGCGCCCTGCCAGCGGCGGTGATGAGGCCAGCCCCAGCAACAAACCGATGACAAACAAGATCAGAACGCAGGACATCGTCCAGCGATCAATCGTCCGCCACCATTTCGGAAGAATCGGTTCTCCGCGCTGGTCCTGGACCGCGCCATACACCATCTCAGTCATGAGATACCGCCACTATCTGCCTCGTTAACGTCCCGTTTTTTCGGGATCTGATTGAGAGTCTACAGGGATTTTTGCGTTTGGGCTAGCGGAATGAATAAGGATGGAGAAATCTGCTCATCGTTGCGGCTGAGCGGCGGAACACCTACCGGACTTTATCATGAAAAAGCTCGTCATGACGTTTCTTGATCTTGGGCCAGACTTCAGCAACCGCCGGGACATTCAGGCCAAAGTCATACTTCAGGCAGTCAACCAACTCCTTTGGTGTCGAAACGGTTTCCTCACGTATTCCCATAGTATCAATCGTCCTCATCACCAGACCGCGTAGTATAATATGCCTGTTGGTATAACGCCTTTGCGCGGTCAGGGTGCGTAGAAATGGCGAGTTGGGATCGGTCTGCAAATGTCGACTGGCAGACTGAAACACGCTTGGTTCGACACTTTCCTGAGTAAACCAATAGCCTGTTTCCCCTCCGCCTGCGCTTTCTGAATATTGAACAAAGCCATCTTTCTGGGCGGTTAACGAAATATTGTAGGGCTGCTGCAATCCCGTGAATGGTTCAAGCGGGATTGGAGTAGACATCGCGCCACCAAATCCAACATCAACAAGCAAATGCTCATCACATTTGACCTTCAAAAGCATATGATCCGGTGCCTGATCTGGAGAAGGTTTGTCCGGGCCGACGTATCCAGCCAAGTATGACACCTCAAATCCGATTTCCTGCAGTACCCAACTGAAAAGAGAGGTTAGCTCAAAACACCATCCGCCACGTTTCCGCGCAACGACTTTTTCAAACACGTCGTTCTGATCAAACGAAACCGGAACCCTCAATTGTTGATCGATATTTTCGAAAGCAACCATCCTTAGTTGGGCCGCGAAGAGATTGTCGAGCGTCACCCGATCTGGCTTTAGGTCGCCCGAATACGCTATTCGGTCCAAGTAGTTTTTCAAATCCATTTAAGCACCCTCAAAAGCACTGCACTGTTTGGCGTCATAAACTTGCTTGTAATTCCTCAAGCTAGGTTGAGCTCAAGACAAAATTCTGGATCGTTCATCTGAGACTTTGACCCCTTGCCTTCCTTTGCGATCCAAGCCATGCGCAGCACATGACCTATGACACGATCATCCTTGGCGCCGGTGCAGCCGGTATGATGTGCGCCACCCATTGCGGCGGGCGCGTTTTGGTGATCGACCACGCCAAGGCTGCCGGAGAGAAAATTCGTATCTCGGGCGGTGGGCGCTGCAACTTCACCAACATGTATGCGGGACCGGGAAACTTCCTGTCGCAGAATCCGCATTTCTGCAAATCCGCGCTGGCGCGGTACACGCAGTGGGATTTCATTGATCTGGTCGGTCGACACGGCATCGCGTGGCATGAGAAAACGCTGGGGCAACTGTTCTGCGATGGGTCATCAAAACAGATCATCCAAATGTTGCTGGATGAGATGGAGCGCGCCGGGGCGGAATTGTGGGTTCGGACTGAACTGAAGAACCTGCGCAAGACCGATGGCGGATTTGCTGTGGACCTCGAACGTGAAGGGCAGCGGCATAACCTGAGCTGCACCAACCTCGTGCTGGCTACTGGCGGCAAGTCGATCCCCAAGATGGGCGCGACCGGGCTGGCCTATGAGATTGCGCGCCAGTTCGGACTAACGATAACCGAAACGCGGGCCGCGCTCGTGCCGTTTACGTTTTCGGATGGCAAATTCAAGGACCTGTCTGGCGTATCCCTACCCGCGCGGCTGTCGAATGACCGGACCAGCTTTGACGAGGCTTTGCTGTTCACCCATCGCGGGCTTAGTGGACCATCGGTTCTGCAGTTGTCTTCCTATTGGCGCGAAGGCGAGGCGGTCCGCGTAAACCTGATCCCGGATCTGCCGCTGTTTGGTTTGCTGCGGGATCAGCGGCAAAGCGGCGGACGCAAGGCGCTGACCACGGAACTGGCGCGCCACCTGCCCGGGCGTCTGGTCGAGTACCTGAGCCATCATATCCCCATGCCAGGCAATCTGGCCGATCAGTCGGACGCCGCGCTGTCCGAACTGATCGCAGCACTGTCCGACTGGCAGCTTACCCCCTCGGGCACCGAAGGGTATCGTACAGCCGAGGTGACGCTGGGCGGGGTCGACACTGATAGCCTATCGTCAAAAACGATGGAGGCCAGGGATATCCCCGGCCTCTATGCGATTGGCGAAGCGGTGGATGTCACCGGCTGGCTGGGCGGTTACAACTTCCAATGGGCGTGGTCCTCGGGCCACGCCGCAGGTATTGCAATCGCCGGGCAGAGTTAGCCGACGACGTTGTAGCCACGTCCGCGCATGCAGTTGCGCACGATTACTTCTTTGTTCTGGTTTTTGTTGATCACGTCAGCGCCGGCGCCAACAAGCGCACCGGCAACTGCCGCACGGCCCAGATTGTCGCTGCTGTCCTGAACAATCCCGGTTACAGCCGCCGCACCTGCCGCGCCTATCGCTGCGTTTCCTGCGGTAGAGCCATCAACGCTGGCTTGTGATGCCGCCAGTTGTTGGCACTGCTGAAGGTCTACGTTGTAGTTCGGGCCGATCGGGCCGTCGACGATTGGTTGATAATTGGCACCTGTGTTGGTGCAGGCACCGGCAACGAGAATGGCAGGCAGGATCAGAGAAAACTTACGAAATGGCATAGTCATAACCTCGTGTTGAATTTGCAGGCAAGCAAAACCAATAATGATGGCGCGTCAAGCTGATAGCATCGCAGCTTGGCCCAACCGGCGGTCTATTGCAAATGGCTATTCCGGAAGCCGTTGCCTGACTTCCGCTACAAAGTCCTCTCCGCGCTGCTCGAAATTGTCGTATTGGTCGAAACTGGCCGCGGCCGGCGCAAGCAGGACTGTCTCGCCGGGTTGGGCATCCTTCATGGCTTGCTCAACAGCCTCGGACATGGTGGTGCAAACCAGCGCATCAGCCTTAAGTTGCATGGCGAAACTCGCGGCCTCGCGACCAATGACATAAGCTTTGACCACCTGGTCTGCGGCTGCGTTCAGAGCGGCGACACCGCCTTCCTTCTCAAGCCCCCCACAGACCCAGCGGACCTTCCTGAAGGCGCTCAACGCCTTGAGAGCGCTGTCCACATTGGTGGCTTTTGAGTCATTCACATAAGTAATACCGCCTACCTCGGCGATGATCTGACTGCGATGCGGCAGGCCCGGATAGCTGTGCAGCGCGTCTTCGATTACGCGCGGTGCCAGCCCAAGCGCGCGACAGGCGGCATAAGCTGAACAGGCGTTTTGGTGGTTATGCGCGCCGGGAAGGCCCGTGATTCCGCGCAGGTCAATCGAACCTGCTTGCCGTCCCTTACGGTATTCCGACAAGAACCCTTTACGCGCAAACACCTGCCATCCGGGTCCCGTCAGTTTGCGCGCAACCGACACCCGGATAACCCGATCGTCTGCGCGGCCCTCTGCCAGTTGACCGGCCAAAAACGCGCCCTCTTTCTCGTCAATGCCAATCACGGCGCGGTCCGGGCCACCTTCGGCGAACAACCGACGCTTGGCGGCAAAATAGCCCCCCATCCCGCCGTGGCGGTCAAGATGGTCGGGCGACAGGTTGGTGAAAACGGCCACGTCCGGGGTCAGGGCCCGGGCCAGTTCTGTTTGATAGCTGGACAGCTCCAGCACAACGACCGAACCGTCACCACCCGGATCAATATCCAGCACGCCACGACCGATATTACCCGCCAGCTGTGCCTCGCGCCCGGCTTCGGTCAGGATATGGTGGATCAAAGCCGCGGTGGTCGATTTCCCGTTCGACCCGGTCACCGCGATCACACGCGGCGGAGAGTCATAATTGTTCCACTCAGGCCCTGCAAAGGATCGGAAAAACAGCCCGATGTCGTTATCGACCGGGACACCGGCCTCAAGCGCCGCAGCCACAATTGGATTGGGGTCAGGATAGAGATGAGGAATACCGGGCGAAACGATCAGCGTGGCGATATCGTCAAACGCTCCATGACGGCGCAGATCGGCACAGACGAACCCTTCAGCCTCAGCCACTTCCCGGGCGGCAGGGTTGTCATCCCAACACACAGGCTCAGCTTTACCTGCCTGCAGGGCACGCGCCGTGGCCAGCCCCGACCGGCCAAGCCCCAGAACCGCAACCTTCTGCCCTGAAAACCCTTTGACCGGGATCATACTGCCTACCTTTTAGTGACTTAAATTTGGCCGCCACACTGCACCGAAGAAATCACCGATGGCAAGGGTGGCAAAAGGCTCGCGCTTCAGCGCGAGCCGGGCCCAACAGGTGACAGGTGGACCGCAGGTCCGCCGAACCTGACGGGAGCGTTACCGGACTTTCAGCGTTGCCAGACCGATCATTGCCAGGATTAGCGAGATGATCCAGAACCGGATCACGATCGTCGGCTCTGCCCAGCCCTTTTTCTCGTAATGGTGATGGATCGGCGCCATCAGGAACACCCGACGTCCAGTACGTTTGAAATACAGCACTTGGATGATCACGCTCAGCGCTTCGACCACGAACAAACCACCTACAATCGCCAAAACCAGTTCGTGCTTGGTGGCTACCGCGATGGCACCCAATGCACCGCCCAGAGCCAGCGATCCGGTGTCGCCCATGAACACCGCAGCTGGTGGCGCGTTGTACCAAAGGAAGCCAAGACCGGCACCGAACAGGGCCGAGGTAAAGACGAAAATCTCACCTGTTCCGGGCACGTAATGGACATCCAGGTATTCGGTAAAGTCGACCCGTCCAACGGCATAGGCAATCACTCCCAGCGTCGAAGCCGCAATCATCGCCGGCATGATGGCCAGACCATCCAGACCATCGGTCAGGTTCACAGCGTTGGCTGCACCTACGATCACTACGATCGAGAAGGGTATGTAGAACATGCCCAGATTGATCAGTGTATCCTTGAAAATGGGCAGCGCCAGCTGGTTCTGCAGGGCCTCGGGATGGTGCAGCGTGGCCCAGGCCGAGGCCAGAACTGCGATGATAACCCCCAGTGCCATACGCATTTTACCCGAAACGCCCTTGGTGTTCTGTTTCGACACCTTCGCATAGTCATCAGCAAACCCGATCGCCGCATAGGCCAGCGTTACAAACAGAACCATCCAGACATAGGGATTGTCCCACCGCGCCCAGATCAATGTCGATGTCATCAGCGCGCCCACGATCAGCAGCCCGCCCATCGTCGGTGTGCCCGCCTTCGAAAAATGCCCTTCGGGCCCATCATCCCGGATCGGCTGGCCCTTGCCCTGCTTTTTGCGCAGCACGTTGATCAGCGGTTTGCCAAAGAGAAAACCGAAAATCAGCGCGGTCAAAAAGGCGCCGCCTGCGCGAAACGTGATGTAGCGGAAGAGGTTGAAAAAATCTCCTCCGTCCGACAGGGCGGTCAACCAATAGAGCATTTCAGAACCTTTCTCACACTGAGGTGGCGGGCGCGATCATCAATCAAGCGCGCCCCCTTGCCCCATTTTACGCAAACCGTCAACAATCTGCGCCAATGCCATGCTCAGCGATCCCTTGGCCAACACAGTGTCACCGGCCTGAACAAGCTCGGGCAGTTGAACCGCCATCTCGGTGCTGGTCTCGAACCAAAGCCCGCGTTTATCCGCCGGAAGTGCATCGTACAGCGCCTTCATCAGCGGGCCGACGCAATGTACTTTGTCCACGCGCTGCATAGCCGAAACATCCGCCATCGCCGCATGCATAGCAGTTTCTTCCGGCCCCAACTCCTTCATATCCCCAAGAAAAGCGATACGACGATGCCCTTGCGCCGCGGCCAAAACATCCAGTGCGGCCTCCATCGACGTCGGGTTGGCGTTATAGCTGTCATCCAACAGTTCGATCCGGCCACCGTCGGTCAACGCGATCTGTTCGCGCACCCCGCGACCCTTGACCGGCGACCATCCGCCGAGACCTGCAATCGCCTGATCCAGATCGATGCCCAATTCGACACAGGCAGCCAATGCCCCCAGGGCGTTCATGGCGAAATGCGTGCCCGCTGATTGTACGTCAAACGCAAACTGGCGTCCTGCGACTGTTGCCTTTGCATGAACCGAGTCAGCCTCTTGGGTTACATCGGTCAATGTGTAGTCGGTGCCATTGCGGCCGAAATCTACCGTTTTCGCGCCCAAATCCCGCGCACAGTCGCGCAGGATGTCCGCATGCTCGATATCTGCGTTCAGGATGGCCGCGCCGCCCTCCGTCAGGCCGTCAAAAATCGCGGCCTTTTCATGCGCAATACCGGCCACCGAGTCAAACGCTTCTAGGTGCACTGCCGCCACTGTCGTGACCAGCGCCACATGCGGGCGGGCTTGCTGCGCCAGCGGAGAAATCTCTCCGGGGTGGTTCATACCAATCTCGATCACCGCGAATTCTGTGTGACGCGGCATCCGCGCCAAGGTCAGCGGCACGCCCCAGTGATTGTTGTAGCTGGCAACGCTGGCATGAGTTTTTCCCTGCGTTTCCAAAATCGTGGCCAGCATTTCCTTCGTCGATGTCTTGCCGACGCTTCCGGTCACCCCGAGCACCCGCGCATTGCAGCGGTCACGACCCGCGCACCCCAGCGCCTCAAGCCCCAACTGCACGTCTTCGACGATCAGCAAGGGTGCATCTTCGGTTACGCCCTCAGGAATACGCGACACCAAGGCCGCCCCAGCGCCTTTTTCCAAAGCCTGTGCCACGAATTCATGCCCGTCCCGCGCGGCTGTGAGTGCGACGAAAAGATCACCGGGTTGGATTGTACGCGTGTCGATTGACACACCATTGACCGCCCAATCCGAAGTGACGCGTCCACCGGTTGCCTCGGCGGCCTCGGCTGCAGTCCACAATGTCATGCCACCCTCCCGTCCAGTGCGGCCACACTGATGCTTGCCTGTTCGACATCATCAAAAGGCAAAACCTGATCACCAACGATCTGGCCGGTTTCATGCCCCTTGCCCGCAATCAAAAGCGCGTCGCCGGGTTGCAGCGCGTCTATCCCGCGCAAGATGGCCTCGGCCCGATCGCCGACCTCGGTGGCCTCTGGTGCCCCATCCATCACGGCCGCGCGTATGGTGGCCGGATCTTCGCTGCGCGGGTTGTCGTCGGTGACGAAAACCACATCTGCGTGATTGGTGGCGGCTTGCCCCATCAGCGGGCGCTTGGTCGCGTCGCGATCACCGCCCGCGCCGACAATGGCGATCAGACGGCCCATCACATGCGGGCGCAGTGCCTTGAGCGCGGTCGCCACTGCGTCAGGTGTATGAGCGTAATCAACAAACACCGCTGCCCCATTCTCTCGTGTCGCCGCCAGCTGCATGCGTCCACGAACCGTCGTGAGATTCGGCAGGGTTTCGAAAACGTGTTCAGGCTCTTCCCCTGCAGCAATAACCAAACCGCAGGCCAACAAGATATTTTCAGCCTGAAACCCGCCGATAAGATTCAAACGAGTTTGGAAGATCTTGCCCTGCCAAGAAAACCGCAGGTCCTGACCTGTTGCGTCAAACCGCTGATTCATCAGGCACAGGTCTGCTTCCCCAAGCCCAACGGTCAAAACCTTTTGCCCCCGGTCTTTGGCAATTCGGAGGACCTGAGCCCCCTTGGGATCGCTCATGTTGACGACAACGGTGCCGTCTTGCGGCAGGACCCGATCAAACAGACCTGCCTTGGCGTTGAAATACGCCTCAAACGTTTCGTGGTAGTCCAGATGGTCCTGAGTGAAGTTCGAAAACCCCGCCGCAGCCAGCTGTACCCCGTCCAAGCGGCGCTGTTCCAACCCGTGCGAGGATGCCTCCATCGCAGCATGAGTCACTCCGTTCTCCGCAGCCTCGGACAGGCAACGATGCAAAGTGATTGGTTCGGGCGTTGTATGGGCTAGTGGTGCGGTCCACGCCCCCTCAACCCCTGTGGTCCCGAGGTTCACCGCGGCGTGACCAAGTTCGGTCCATATCTGGCGAACAAATGTCGCGACCGAGGTTTTGCCATTGGTGCCAGTAACCGCAACGATGGTCTTAGGCTGCGCTCCGAACCACAGCGCAGCGCACCCGGCCAGCGCCTGACGCGGGTCCTCGAGCACGATCAGCGCCGCATCTGATGCGGCCAGTTCCTCGGCTGCGATCTCTGCCCCTTCGGCATCCGTCAGGATGGCTGCGGCCCCCATACGCAAAGCGTATTGAATGAACTCACCGCCATGAACACGTGTACCGGGAAGTGCCGCAAAGAGGAAACCGTCTTTGACTTCGCGGCTGTCGACCGCCAGCCCTGTGATATTAGGATTGGTGCCACCTCGGGCGGTCAGGGCCAGTTGGCTGAGTTTCTTTGTCCTTGCGCCCATGACCCACCTCGTTTGGACAGCCTAATTTGAGGTCAGCGTTATAGCAGCGCCGGCCTCAGGCTCAACCCGAGGACGCAGGCCCAGCAACGGTGCGATGCGCCCGATCAATTCTGCGGCCACAGGAACCGCTGTCCAGCCTGCCGTACGGCGCTTTTCGCCATAAGCAAGTATGGATGGTTCGTCCAACGTCACGATCAGGACATACTTAGGATCATAAGCCGGAAAGAACGTCGCAAAGGTCGCGATAACTTTGTCATCATAGTACCCGCCGCGGGGCTTGGGTTTGTCCGCGGTGCCGGTCTTACCGGCCACATCATAGCCTGCAACATCGCCAAAACTGGCGGTGCCATCTGTTACCACCCGGCGCAACATGTTCTGCGCCTGGTTTGCCGCGTTATCAGACATCACCCGAGGACCGTATTGTGGCCCATTTTTACGCAGAATCGTCGGGCTTACATAGTGCCCGCCATTGGCAATCGCCGCGTACCCTGCCGCCAAATGCATGGGGCTGGTCGACAGACCATGACCGTATGAGATGGTCACCGTGCTCAGTTCGCCCCATTTCTTGGGCTTCAGCGGTTCGCCGCCCTTGGCTTCGACGATTTCGAACGGGGTGGGATCGAACATACCAAGCGATTCTAGGAAATCCTGCTGCCGCTGCGCGCCAATCTGTAGCGCCAGTCGCCCAGTGCCCCGATTCGAGCTGTGGACGATCACATCCGCGACGCTTATCTTGCCGTAATTCTTGCCGTTGAACTCACCAATCGGGAAACGGCCGATCTTCATTGGCCCTGAGGTATCGATGATCGTATTTGAATTCACCAAACCCAACTGAACCGCCTGCGCGGCGGTGAAAATCTTAAACACGGATCCCAGTTCGTAAACGCCCTGTACATAGCGATTGAACAGCGGGCTATCTGATGGATCGAACCCCGAGGTCGGCGGGCGCGGGCGATCATTGGGATCGAAAGACGGCAACGAGGCCGCTGAGATCACCTCGCCCGTATGCGCGTTCATCAGAACCGCCGACGCACCCTTGGCGTTCATGATCTTCATGCCGCCATATAGCACCTGCTCAACGGCGGCTTGAACCGTCAGGTCCAATGAAAGTTGCAGCGGCTTAGTCCCATTCGCGGGATCACGAAGGTAGTCGTCGAATTGCTTTTCAACACCGGCCACACCGATCACTTCAGCAGCGCTGACGCCTTCGCGCCCAAAGCTTGACCCGCCAAGGATATGCGCCGCCAGACGGCCATTCGGGTACAACCGCATCTCACGCGGGCCGAACAGGATGCCAGGATCACCGATATCGTGCACGGCTTGTTTCTGCTCGGGCGAGATACGCTTTTTGATCCACAGGAATTTGCGATTGCCGGTGAAGTCCTTGACCAGGCGTTCTTTTTCCAGATCTGGGAAAATCGCCACAAGCTGATCAGCTGCGGCAATCGGGTCGATCATCAGCGGCGGCTGCGCATATACCGAATAAGTGTCCAGATTGGTCGCAAGAATGCGCCCTTCCCGGTCTACGATGTTGGCCCGCTGCATCGCAATGGCTGCACCAGGGGCCGAAGCCACAGGCTCCTGCGCTTCGGATGTGGCCAACATGCCCATCCGGACGCCCACGACTGAAAAGGCACAGAAAAAGAACAGACCCAGCACCAGCAAGCGGCCCTCAGCACGGGTGCGGCTGCGGTCTTTCATGTCTTCGTGACGCTTGCGGATGTTTTCGCGCTCAATGGCTTTGGGATTCTCGCCCCGCGAGCGCGCGTCAAGGATTCGGGCGAGAGGGCGCAGCGGCGTGCGGGTCATGGAATCTGCACCTCACCCAGCGCCTGAATATTCGTGATGGCCTGCAGCTCGATCGGGTCGACGATCGGCAGGTCAGGATCTTCCGCATAGGCAATCTGATCGGCGCGACCGAATTGCTCAGCCCGCAGGGGCAAAAGGCCCAGCCGTTCAAAGTTTAGATCTGCAAGCTCACGCAACCTATCGGGGCGGTTCAGATAAGCCCATTCGGCGTTTAAAACCGCCAGCTTCACCTGCGCCATACCAATTTCGCGCTGCAGCTTCTGCGTTTCCTTCACCACCTGCTGCGTGCGATAGTTTTCCTGATACGCCCACAGCGCCAGTCCAAACACGGACAGAGCAGTCAACACATACAAAACACTCTTCATTTTGCTCTTCCCCCTAGTTGCGGCATGCCAACGGCGCGGGCATCAATTTCCCCCGACGGCGCATCCGTTCGAATTGCAACACGCAGCTTTGCCGAGCGTGAACGCGGATTTTCCTGCAGCTCCTGATCATCCGGCCCCACGGCCTTACGAGTCTTAAGCGTGAACTGCGGCAGCTCCTGCTCAATCTCGGGCGCATAGCGATTGGCCCGGCCCGTTTTGCCCGAACGGGACTGAAAGAACCGTTTGACCATCCGGTCTTCGATGGAATGGAACGTCACGACTGCCAGTTGCCCGCCCGGCTTCAAAGCGCGCTCAGCAGCCATAAGGCCCTGATACAGCTCTTCATATTCAGCATTCACTGCGATCCGCAGGCCCTGAAAACTGCGCGTTGCAGGGTGGGACTGCCCCGGCTTGGGACGCGGCAAACAGGATTCGATGATCTGAACCAGGCGCAGAGTTGTTGTTATCGGCTCTTCCGCACGCGCTTTGGCGATGGCTTTGGCAATGCGGCGGCTGGCACGCTCTTCGCCATAATGATACAGGATATCAGCCAGTTGTTCCTCGGTCGCAGTATTGACCAAATCTGCCGCGCTTTCGCCCTCCTGACTCATACGCATGTCGAGCGGGCCGTCCTTCATGAAAGAAAATCCGCGTTCCGCCAGGTCGAGCTGCATCGACGACACACCCAGATCCAGAACGACACCATCCAGATCCTGTGCGTATTCGTCCATGCGCGAGAATACACCCGGCTGCATCACAAGCCGGTCGCCATAATCTCCGACCCAATCCGCCGCCATTTCAAAGGCCAATGGATCACGGTCCACGCCGATGACCTTATCTGCGCCAGCGTCCAGCAGGCCCCTTGAATATCCGCCTGCGCCAAACGTTCCATCCAGCCAGACGCCCGACACGGGCGCAACAGCAGCCAGCAATGGACGCAGCAGAACGGGAATATGAGGTTTATCAGAAGGGGTGTTAGCGCCGGCCATGCCGTTACGCATCCCCGGTGCCGTCAAGGAACTCCAAAGGATCAAAGTCCTCGGGCTGTTCGTCCAACCACTCTTCGGCCGCAGCCAATTCTTCGGAATCGTAAGTTTCAGGCTTCCAAATCTGGAACGTGTCACCCGCGGCGATAAAGAATGCCTCACCTTCAAGATTGATCTTGTTGCGCAGCTTGGCCGGCAGCACCAGACGGCCGGTTTCATCCACTGTGGTCGGGAAAGATTGACCGTGGAACATGCGCTGCAACATCTTCCGCTGCATCGACCCGCGCGGCAGCGCATCGATCTTGGCATCGACCTCTTCGATCGCCTGCATAGTATAGCATTCCAAGAATTTGCGTCGGTGGTCGCCGTAGACAATTACAAGCTCAGGAGTGTCGCCGGGCTGCCAGTTCGGGTCAGAGGATTCAAGCACACGGCGAAACGAGGCCGGGATCGACACCCTGCCCTTCGTATCCACCTTGTGGTGGCTTTCACCTCTAAACCTGCGCGCCAAGACGACTGTCCCTTCCGCTTGCGCCCCACTTAAAATTCACTCCCCCAGATGAAAAACGGCGGGTTGATCTGCTGCCACTGATCAACCCGCCGCATTGACCCGCTGTGCGGGATGTCCAGCTGCGCGCGCCACCTGGGGGGATGTCTGCTCGCCCGCGCGCCGGATCTCTTGATTGATGAAAGCGAGATGCCTGTATGAAACCTGTTTTTATTGGTTCGGGGTCGTTTGGCGCCCCATGTGCCTCGTCCTCATCGGATGAACTAGGGATGACATGGGAATTCATGGAAATCAACAGAAAATTTGCCGACCCCATGTTCAGAATCACAGTTTAGCCAACGCAACTGGGAAAGAAAACCATCCCGTAGACACCAATTGTAGGTAGTTTATGTTATCAATATACTAAATAGGCCAAATTCGGAGCCACCCCAAATATTCCCATAATTTCCCAGAAAATTCTCCCAGAGGTGATATTTTATGATGAGCATAGCGAAAATGGGCCACTGGGTTAACGAATCATCCCAATTTTTAACCTCAGCCACATGTGGATTCTGCGCCGCCCCAGCTGACGCCCATGAATTCCCACGATCAGAAATCATCATGTCAGCCGCCGCGCGCCTGGCCCGTCCAATACACAAAGCGCACAAGAATTGACAAACTACGCTCAAAAGACGCGCAGACACGAAAATTCAGAAAACCTTGTTAAGACCTTCCCTAGGGGAAACACTCACTGAAGGCCTTATTTTATTGGCTCGGCCAAACCCACACTGGCAACCGGTTGATATCTATGCATTTGCTGCATAGCAGCATTGACGTTGTCGGGTATTGTGCAATCGCAGCATTTGATTATTTTCAATCTCAAGCAAGCGCCGGACAACACCGGCAACAACGAATACATCGAGTAAAGCAAATGGCTGTAGCAACACAGAACACCGCGCTCAAAGGCGCACCGGCAGTTAGCCTGGCTTCGCTGTTCGAGGCGGCAAAGACCCGGTTCACCCGATATCGCGTCTATCGCCAGACAGTTCACGAACTGTCTGATCTGTCGAACCGCGAACTGGCTGATCTGGGGCTTCACCGCTCAATGATCCGCCGCCTGGCTCAGCAAGCGGCCGAAGAGCACGTCGCGCGTTAAGCGACACAGAAACATCGAGATCAGGTCCTTCCTCCTCCCTTTTGGACCTGTATTTCAGCGGCGACATCTCTCCTCCTCCCTGATGTCGCCGCCCTTAATACCGGCCTTGAACGCCGGAACGTGACACACCGGGTACTCCTCCTCCCTTTCCCGGTGTTGAAAGCGCGCGGCGACGTCTCTCCTCCTCCCTGACGTCGCCGCGTCTTCCTCATACCGGGATCAAACCCGGGTTCGGATACATCGGGGCTCTCCTCCTCCCTGCCCTGATGTTGAAAAGAACGGCGGTTCCCTCTCCTCCTCCCTGGGAACCGCCGTTTTTGTTTCTGCAGACAAGAAAAAAGCGCCGCGGTCGAAACCGGGCGCTTTTCAAAAAGATCGAGCATGTGCCGTCAGGCAAATTCCGTTTGCTTAAAACGGCACATCATCCTTGGCGGACAGAAAGCGGGAAACCACTTTTTTCAATCCAGCTTTTTCGAAATCGACCTCGACCTTGTCGCCTTCGATGCCGATCACCGCGCCATAGCCGAATTTCTGATGAAACACGCGCTCGCCAAGGGTGAAACTGGCGACCGCAGTCGCGTCAATCACCGTATTGCGGCTTTCGCGGGGTTGGGACGTTCCATACTGCCCCTGCCGGGCCTGCAATCGCCGCCAACCGGGGGAGTTATAGACATTGGCCTCGGCCGCACGGGTTTCGATACCGGCAGTCGGCTGACCACCCCCATACAGCCCCGGCGGCGTCAGAACTTCGACATGATCTTCAGGCAACTCGTCAATGAACCGCGACGGCATCGCGTTTTGCCATTGACCAAACACCCGACGATTGGCCGCAAAAGAAATCGTACAGATCTCTTCCGCGCGTGTGATGCCGACATAGGCCAATCGCCGTTCTTCCTCGAGTCCCTTGATCCCGGATTCGTCCATCGACCTTTGCGACGGGAACAACCCGTCCTCCCACCCCGGCAGGAACACGGCCGGGAACTCCAGCCCCTTTGCCGCGTGCAGGGTCATGATCGAGACTTTTGCCCCGTCCGATTCCTTCTCGTTGTCCATCACCAGGCTGACATGTTCCAAAAACCCTTGCAGATTCTCGAAATTATCCAGTTGGTTGACCAATTCCTTGAGGTTTTCCAACCGCCCCGGAGCCTCAGGCGTTTTCTCGTTCTGCCAGTGGGCCGTATAGCCGGATTCGTCTAGGATGATCTGCGCCAACTCAATATGTGACACCTCTGGCTCACCAAACCGCATCGGAGCTGTGCCGTCATCAATCACAGAATCATCGTCGACTTCGATCTTGGGCCCGCGCGTCATCGCGTTCCAACGCGCCAACCCGTCGATAAGCTCGCGCAGTGCTTTGCCGCCTTTGCCTTTGATCAGCCCATTGTCGACAGCAATCCGCGCCCCATCGACCAGCGACACGCCATTTTCCCGCGCCGTCATCTGAATCGTCTGCTGCGCCTTGTCACCAAGCCCGCGTTTCGGGGTATTCACGATCCGCTCGAAGGCCAGATCGTCGCCGGGGCTAACCACCAGCCGGAAATAGGCCATCGCGTCACGGATCTCCATCCGCTCATAGAATCGTGGGCCGCCTATGACCTTGTAGGGCAGGCCGATGGTCAAAAAACGGTCCTCAAACGCGCGCATTTGATGGCTGGCCCGCACGAGAATCGCAATTTCATCCAGATTAAAGGGCCGCGCACCGCGCGTTCCCCCCTGCATTGCGTCGATCTCTTCACCGATCCAGCGCGCCTCTTCCTCGCCATCCCAGTGGCCAATTAATCGTAATTTTTCGCCATCCTGCGCATCAGTCCACAGTTCTTTGCCCAACCGGCTTTCATTGCCGCGAATTACATTGGACGCAGCCGCCAGAATATGTGGGGTTGAACGATAATTTTGTTCCAGCCGGACAACATAAGCCCCGGGAAAATCTTTCTCGAACCGCAGGATGTTGCCCACTTCGGCCCCGCGCCAACCATAAATTGACTGATCATCGTCCCCCACGCAACAAATGTTCTTGTGCGCCCCGGCCAGCAACCGCAACCACAAATATTGGGCGACGTTGGTATCCTGGTATTCGTCCACGAGAATGTAGCGGAACCAGCGTTGGTATTGCTCCAACACATCCTGATGAGTCTGGAAGATCGTGACCATGTGCAACAGTAGGTCGCCAAAATCCACCGCGTTCAGCTCTCGCAGACGAGTTTGGTACTGCGCGTAGATCTCGAGACCTTTGTGGTTATAAGCCCCCGCATCGGCTGCCGGCACTTTGTCGGGCGTCAGGGCGCGGTTCTTCCAGTCATCAATGATGCCGGCCAACATGCGCGCAGGCCAGCGTTTGTCATCAATATTAGCCGCTTGAATCAGCTGTTTGAGCAGCCGCAACTGATCATCCGTATCCAGAATGGTGAAATTTGATTTCAGATCGACCAGTTCCGCGTGCCGCCGCAGCAGCTTGACGCAGATCGAGTGGAACGTGCCCAGCCAAGGCATCCCCTCGGCTGGTTGCCCCAACAAACGGCCCACGCGGTTCTTCATCTCGCGCGCGGCCTTGTTGGTGAATGTCACCGACAAGATCTCGTTCGGGCGCGCACGCCCAATACTAAGCAGATGCGCGATACGCGCGGTCAGTGCCTTGGTTTTGCCCGTACCTGCGCCTGCCAGCATCAGGACAGGCCCATCCAGTCGCTCGACCGCGTCACGTTGCGCCGGGTTCAGCTCGTCCAGATAAGGCATAGGGCGCGCGGCCATGGCGCGCGCGGACAGGGATGCGCCCTCAAAGGCGTCCATTTCGTCGAAACTGCTCATCTTGCCAAACTACGCTGGATGTTGGCCGAGGGAAAGGGTTTGTTCACGCCTTGTTCGCACAGTTTTTGATGCTCTGTTACGATCAATTCTAATCAAGCGACTTGGACTGAGAACGGTTTCATTAACCATCTGTAAAACACCCGCCGCGATGATCAGTAAATTGCTGTGGGAGCGCGAAGGTATGACTCAGGATAATCGGGGGGCCGTAAATCACCGGCTGAAATGGATCGGTATCAGCATGTTGCTGATTTCTCTGACAATTGGATGCGGCTGGGGAATTTACAAATTGCCTGCGCCGCTGGTCGACAGGATGCTAAAGGTCGACATTCTCAAGCAAGCCGAACTGTGGAAGCGCCGCGTCGTCTTGCATCTGGAGGACCCCGAGAGCGCGCTTAAGACCGGCGTGATTGATGCGCATGACGCCGAATTTCTGGCCGCGATGCCCGAAGCTTCTGATGTTTACCGCTTCAAATTGCTTGACTCGAATGGGCGTGTCACCTGGTCGACTCGTCCGACAGAGGTAGGCAGTGTTGAAAACCGTGATTTCTTTCGCAGCGACGTTGCCAGAGGAATGATTCACTACATTCAGGAAGTAGTTCCACTGTCCGAGATCGACGGGCTTGATCTGCATACGGACAATATCCTGAACGCAACGCAGCACCATGTTGCCGAAGTTTTTATGCCCGTGGCCAAGAATGGGCGTTTTATAGGCGCCATTGAATTCTTTACTGATATCTCCGACTTGCGCACCACGTTCATCACGCGGCTTAGGATTTCTTTGACCGTTCTAAGTGGCATCGCCCTGCTTGCGCTTGTTGCCGTGTCCTTTGCCAGCTACCGGGCGAACCGCTTGCAATTGCGGGCCCTGCAAAAACAATCCGCCAAAGAGCGTGATCTGATGGAAGATCAGCTGCGCCTGGCCCGCGAAGTACGATTGTTAGGCGAATTGAACGAGTGGTTGCAATCCAGCCGGTCCTTGGACGAGCTGTTCGATATGGTCTCGCGCTTCATGACCCATATCCTACCCGAGGCTGAGGGCAGCGTTTACGTGTATTCCAACTCGCGCGACGTCCTGGATGGCTGTGCCAGTTGGAATGGCGGGACCCATAAGGCGCACATCCATCCCGAAGGGTGTTGGGGGCTTCGGCGTGGCCGAACCTATGAATACGGCGCGTCCGAGATCGACTTTGTCTGTGAACACGCCGAACCACATGACGGGCGACCTTATTTCTGCTTTCCGATACTGGCGCATGGGGAAACGGTCGGCCTTCTGCACCTCCGCGCCCTTGAGGGTACAGATGAGGCGTTTCACACGAGTAAAAAGCTGGCACAGCTCAGCGCCGAACAGATCAGCATGGCGATTGCCAATGTACGGATGCGCGATCAGTTGCATGACCAGTCCGTCCGGGACCCGTTGACCGGGCTGTTCAACCGGCGGCATATGCTTGAAACCCTGCGCAAATCCATCAATCGCAGTCAGCAAACCGGAGCGCCGCTCAGCCTGATTGCCGTGGATGTCGATCATTTCAAGAAATTCAACGACACCCATGGGCATGATGCCGGTGACATGGTGTTGCGTGCAGTTGGTGCCGCTTTGGAACAGGGCTGCGACCGGGATGAAGTTGCCTGCCGCATTGGTGGTGAAGAATTTATGCTGATCCTGCCCGACAATACATCAGACGACGCAGTCACCCGCGCCGAACAATTGCGGCAAGCGGTCGAGGCCGTCTCGGTGCGCTACGGTGAGAAATCCCTGCCCCGTATCACGATCTCGGTTGGGGTTTCGCATTATCCGGCACATGGCACCATGCCGCAGGATCTGATGCGCGCTGCCGATGATGCGTTGTATGCGGCAAAGGACAAAGGTCGCAATCAAGTGCAGGTCGCCGGCAGCGGAAGTGACTCACAGCAGATTTCCCAGCTCAAAAAGCCGGTAAAAGCCATTGGTGGGAAATCAACGGCTTAAAATCCTTGCCGAATCGCGCCTTTGGTCCGATCAATCCCCATGGACCTTCATAGTCGCTTTCCCGGCATCGCCGATCTGAAACACCGCGCCCAGCGCAGGATTCCTCATTTTGTCTGGGAGTATCTGGACAGCGGAACCGGGGTTGAAGCCACGCTGCGCCGCAATCGCGAGGGATTGGACCGCGTCGGTTTCCTGCCGTCTATCCTGCACGGACCATTGGAATTTGACACTTCGACCGAGTTCCTGGGTCAGACCTACCCATTACCGTTCGGCGTTGCCCCGATCGGTATGGCCGGCCTGATTTGGCCTGCCGCTGAAGCTCATCTTGCCCGCGCTGCCGCAAGCGCCGGTCTGCCATTTACCCTATCCAACGTTGCCTGCCAAAGCCCCGAGGACGTCGCGCCGCATCTGGGTGACAACGCGTGGTTTCAGCTTTATCCGCCAAAGGACCCGGACATTCGTAAGGATCTTCTGAATCGGGTCCGGGATGCTGGATTTACGACGCTTGTGATGACCGCAGACGTTCCGGTTGCATCCCGACGCGAACGGCAAACACGCTCGGGCCTGACCAATCCACCAAGATTGACGCCGCGCCTTTTGGCCCAGATCGCGATGCGGCCGGAATGGGCGCTTGGAATAGCGCGCAGCGGGCCGCCGCGGATGCGGACACTGGACAAGTATACGGACAACTCCAGCAACTTGCCCCCGACGGCCCATGTTGGGTATCTGCTCCGCACGTCTCCGGACATGGACTATGTTCACTGGCTGCGCGATGCCTGGGATGGCCCGCTGATTGTGAAAGGCGTGCAGCGCCCTGAAGATGCCGAGCCATTGCAGCGGGCTGGCGTCGACGCCATCTGGATATCGAATCACGGCGGACGACAATTCGATGGTGCCCCCGCCGGAATCGACGCCTTGCCTGCAATCCGCGCGGCCACAGACCTGCCCCTGATCTTCGACAGTGGTATCGAAGGTGGTCTGGACATCTTGCGTGCCAAGGCCCTTGGGGCCGATTTTGTGATGCTGGGCCGTGGCTTCATGTATGGGCTGGCCGCCCTCGGCGCCAAAGGCCCTGCCCATGTCATCGACATTTTGCGGCAGGATATGCACGCGAATATGGGTCAAATGGGGGCTGTGTCGCTGAATCACCTGCCCCCAGTCGTGCCGCTTGCCGATGCTGCGGTGCAGCGTTATTAGATAAATAGCGCTAATAGGGGGCGTTTGCGAGCGTTAACATGCCGGTTCTACCCAGAACGACTGATATACGTGCGCGTATTGTCCGCCTATCAACACGGCCAAACAAGTAGGACCGGGACTCGACATGACTGAATTCACCAAGATCCTGATCGCCAACCGAGGCGAGATTGCCATTCGCGTTATGCGCGCCGCCAATGAGATGGGCAAACGCACCGTTGCCGTCTTTGCCGAAGAGGACAAGCTGGGCTTGCATCGGTTCAAAGCGGACGAAGCCTATCGCATTGGCGAAGGGATGGGGCCTGTTGCGGCCTACCTGAGCATCGATGAGATCATCCGCGTCGCTAAAGAATGTGGGGCAGATGCGATCCATCCCGGCTATGGCCTGCTGTCCGAGAACCCGGACTTTGTCGATGCCTGCGTGCAGAACGGCATCACCTTTATTGGCCCGAAGGCGGAAACCATGCGCGCCTTGGGTGACAAGGCCAGCGCGCGCCGCGTGGCCGTCGCGGCGGGTGTGCCTGTGATTCCGGCGACTGAGGTTCTGGGCGATGACATGGATGCGATCCGGGCCGAGGCAAAAGAAATCGGTTATCCCCTGATGCTCAAGGCGTCGTGGGGCGGTGGCGGGCGCGGTATGCGCCCGATCCTATCCGAGGATGAACTGGAAGAGATGGTTCTGGAAGGCCGTCGCGAGGCCGAGGCCGCGTTCGGCAATGGCGAGGGTTATCTGGAAAAGATGATCATGCGCGCCCGCCATGTCGAGGTGCAGATTCTGGGCGACAAGCATGGTGAGATCTATCACCTGTATGAACGCGACTGCTCGGTCCAGAGGCGGAACCAGAAGGTGGTCGAGCGCGCCCCTGCCCCGTATCTGTCCGAAGAGCAGCGTGCCGAGATCTGCGAACTGGGCCGCAAAATCTGCGCCCATGTGAATTATGAATGCGCCGGCACTGTTGAATTCCTTATGGATATGGAAACCGGCAAGTTCTACTTCATCGAAGTGAACCCACGTGTTCAGGTGGAACACACCGTCACCGAAGAAGTCACCGGTATCGACATCGTTCAGGCGCAAATCCTGATTGCCGAAGGCAAAACTCTGGCCGAGGCCACCGGCGCAAACAGCCAGTCGGATGTGCACCTGACCGGCCACGCGCTGCAAACCCGGATCACCACCGAGGACCCGCAAAACAACTTCATTCCCGACTACGGTCGTATCACCGCCTATCGCTCGGCCACCGGAATGGGCATCCGTCTGGATGGCGGCACCGCTTATGCGGGGGGTGTGATCACGCGCTATTACGACTCGCTGCTGACCAAAGTGACCGCCAAGGCGCCGACACCCGAGGCTGCGATTGCCCGGATGGACCGCGCTTTGCGTGAATTCCGAATTCGCGGCGTCAGCACCAATATCGACTTTGTCATCAACCTGCTCAAACACCCGACTTTCTTGTCGAATGAATATACGACCAAATTCATCGACACGACGCCGGATCTGTTCTCCTTTAAACGCCGCCGCGACCGGGGCACCAAGGTTCTGACCTACATCGCCGACATCACGGTGAACGGGCATCCCGAGACCAAGGACCGCCCCGAACCTCGCGCTGATCTGAAAGACGCAAAGCCCCCGGCACCGAACTCCGAGCCGCAGATGGGCGCTCGCAACCTGCTGGAACAAAAAGGTCCGCAAGCCGTTGCTGATTGGATGAAGGCGCAGCGCCAGCTTCTGATCACCGACACAACCATGCGTGACGGGCATCAGTCTCTGCTGGCGACCCGGATGCGTTCGATCGACATGATCAAAGTGGCACCAACCTATGCAGCGAACTTGCCCCAGCTATTCTCGATCGAGTGCTGGGGGGGCGCGACCTTTGACGTGGCCTATCGTTTCTTGCAGGAATGCCCGTGGCAGCGCCTGCGCGACCTGCGCGAGGCGATGCCGAACCTGATGACCCAGATGCTGCTGCGCGGCGCGAACGGGGTCGGTTACACCAATTACCCTGACAACGTTGTGCAGGAGTTCGTGCGTCAAGCATCGCAGAACATCGACGTGTTCCGTGTGTTCGACTCGTTAAACTGGGTCGAGAATATGCGCGTGGCCATGGACGCCGTGGTTGAGAACGGCAAAATCTGTGAGGGCACCGTCTGTTACACCGGTGATATTCTGGACCCGGACCGCGCCAAGTATGACCTGAAATACTATGTCGGCATGGCGAAAGAACTGCGCGATGCAGGTGCACACGTTCTGGGTCTGAAGGATATGGCGGGTCTTTTGAAACCGGCCTCGGCCAAAATCCTGATCCGTGCGCTGAAGGAAGAGGTCGGCCTGCCAATCCACTTCCACACACACGATACTGCCGGTATCGCCAGCGCCACCATTCTCGCTGCATCCGAGGCGGGCGTGGACGCGGTGGATTGCGCGATGGACAGCTTCTCGGGCAACACTTCGCAGGCGACGCTGGGCACCGTGGTCGAAGCACTGCGCCATACCGAGCGCGACACCGGGTTGGACATCAAGGCCATCCGTGAGATCAGCGACTATTTCGAAGCGGTTCGCGGCCAGTACGCAGCCTTCGAATCCAGTCTGCAGGCTCCGGCTTCTGAGGTTTACTTGCACGAGATGCCCGGCGGACAGTTCACCAACCTCAAGGCGCAGGCGCGTTCGCTGGGGCTGGAAGAACGTTGGCACGAGGTCGCTCAGATGTATGCTGACGTGAACCGGATGTTCGGTGACATCGTGAAGGTGACACCGTCATCCAAGGTGGTCGGTGACATGGCGCTGATGATGGTCAGCCAGAACATGACCCGCGAACAGGTCGAAAACCCGGATACCGATGTGGCCTTCCCCGACTCGGTTGTGGACATGATGCGCGGCAATTTGGGTCAACCTCCGGGCGGGTTCCCCGACACTATCGTAACGAAGGTCCTCAAGGATGAAACACCCAACACAGATCGCCCGGGCAAGGATGTCCCACCGGTTGACCTTGAAGGCACACGCGCCGAGCTGTCCCAACTTTTGGAAGGCAAAGAGGTCGATGACGAGGATCTGAACGGCTATCTGATGTATCCAAAGGTGTTCCTGGACTACATGGGGCGTCACCGGGCTTACGGACCTGTGCGCACTCTTCCCACGCGCACCTTCTTCTACGGCATGGAACCCGGCGAAGAGATCACGGCCGAGATCGACCCCGGCAAAACACTGGAAATCCGCTGTCAGGCCATCGGTGAGACCGATGAAAAGGGCGAGGTCAAAGTGTTCTTTGAACTCAACGGCCAACCGCGCGTGATCCGGGTTCCAAACCGTCTGGTGACCTCAACCACGCAGTCCCGTCCTAAAGCCGAGGCAGGCAACCCCAACCACATCGGCGCGCCGATGCCCGGCGTGGTGGCCACCATTGCCGTGACCGCGGGCCAGGAGGTCAAGGAAGGCGACATGCTGCTGACCATCGAAGCGATGAAGATGGAAACTGGCATCCACGCCGAGCGCGATGCGACGGTCAAGGCTGTGCATGTTCAGCCGGGCAGCCAGATTGACGCAAAGGACCTACTGGTCGAACTGGAATAAACGACCTAACCTTTTCGGGAACAAGGGCCGTTCGGGGAACCGGGCGGCCCTTTTTTGATCCTGAAAGGAGCAGACCATGCTGTCCATCACCCCAGTCTATGCCGCATTGCTGGCACTTCTCTATGTCGCGCTCAGTGTGCGGGTCATCATGCAGCGCCGCGGCGACAAGATTTCTTACGGCGATGGTGGTAACACCGACATGCTCAAAGTGATGCGCACGCATTCCAACTTTGCCGAATATGCACCGTTTGCCCTGTTGCTGATCGCCATGGTCGAGCTGCAGGGCGCCGGTGGCTGGTTGGTCAATCTGTTGGGCCTTGGCATTCTGGCCGGGCGCGTGCTGCATGCCTATGGGTTCGGCCGCAAACCGCAGATCGTGATTCTGCGCCAGATCGGCATGTTGCTGACCTTCGCCGTGATTGTGGTAGCAGCCATAGCCAGCCTTTTGATGGCGCTGTGAACCGGATGGCGGGGATTACCCCGTCAAAATCTGCGTTTCGATTCGAGGGGATTCCGTAAAAATTGATTCGACATCGCCCATTCGATTCTCGCCTTTGCCAGACACCGCCGTAGCCAGCAAAATCATCGCCGCCAGGGCCGCCATCTTCAGATCCTTAGTATACGTCATTTTCGTCACCTCCACCGTTCTTATTCTTGGATGCTCTGGTTCTTGAACGGTTAAGAGGCGCGTTTCCGTCGCAAAGAATTTTCCTCTTTTTTGTTTTTTCCGCTTGAAGCCCTGCTTGGGAATTAATACACCCCTCCTCACTCAACGGCGCGGGCGTAGCTCAGGGGTAGAGCATAACCTTGCCAAGGTTAGGGTCGGGCGTTCGAATCGCCTCGCCCGCTCCATTGAGAGACCGAATGGTCGAAAATATGTATCTGATGCGGGCGTAGCTCAGGGGTAGAGCATAACCTTGCCAAGGTTAGGGTCGGGCGTTCGAATCGCCTCGCCCGCTCCAGATACAAACCTCTCTGAACATGCTGGTTCTTTGTCTGGTGTTGCGGCATTCTCGAATGGCACGCAATCACAACAGAGGTGCGCTGATGCCAGAATACGTTATTCGCGCTTTGACTGAAGACGAAGTACAAACGGCCGTCGATTGGGCCGGCCAGGAAGGCTGGAACCCAGGGCTACACGACGCGGTCTGCTTTCGCGGTTCCGACCCTGAAGGGTTTAAGGGCGGTTTCCTGGATGGGCAGATGATCGCATCGGCCTCTGCTGTGAATTATGACAATAACTACTCGTTTTTAGGCTTTTATATCGTGCAACCCGAGTATCGCGGATCGGGATATGGGCTGCAGGTTGCCGAGGCGGTCAAGGCGCATTGCCAGCACCGGAACATGGGCATGGACGGTGTCGTCGAACAGCAGGACAATTATCGAAAATTCGGGTTCGAGCTGGCCTATGACAATTACCGCTTCTCGGGCACGGTGGGTAAAATCCTAGATCAACTGGGCCGGTCCCTTCACGATCAGATCACACCCCTCAGCGCCCTGTCAGATGATCTGAGGTCGTATGATCGGGGCCTGTTCCCTGCACCGCGCGACACATTCCTTCACGCCTGGCTCGGTGCGCCCAGCCACGTCTCTCGCGTGTTCGAAGAAGATGGTCAGATCAAGGGCTATGCAACCCTGCGGCGATGTTTGAGCGGGTACAAGGTCGGCCCCCTATTTGCGAACAATCCCGAGATCGCACAAGCCCTTTTAATGTCACTGCTGGCTACACTTCCCGCCGATCAGATGGATGCGGAGGTCTTCATCGACATGCCCAACCCCAACGCGCATGCTATGGCAATGGCGCAACAGTTGGGTTTGACCAAAGTCTTCGAAACAGGTCGCATGTATTCCAGCCACGCACCAAATATTGATCTGGACCGGATTTACGGCATCACAACATTCGAACTGGGGTAAATTAACCCCACACTCGACATTCCAAAAGCGCATTTACAAAAAGGAAATCTATAGAATGCCCAGCGATACCCAAAAGCGATTGCTGCTTGAGATGTTTGAGAATCTGCCGGGCGTGGTTTTCATGCTTTTGTTTCGGGCCACGGATGATATGCGATTGGCCGGGTGGATCGGCACGGTTCTGGCCGCCTCGGTTTGCGTTACCTATGTCAGGAAAACGCTGCGTCCACAGCCCATTTTACTTGGTATCAATCTCTTCATGGTGGCGATCACGCCACTGATCGAATGCCTGATCTTGCTTGGCTATCGCGACACGGCGACGATTTTGACCCGGAACATCGCGACCCTCGTTATTATGAGCGTTTTCTTGACGGGTGTCGTTTTGACCTTGTTCAGAACGAACGGATTCCTGAACTATCAGACCAATGGGACAAAACAGAGAAACACGCACTCTGCCGTTTTGCTGATTGTCTGCGCTTTCGGTGTGGTTTGGTCGCAATTGGCCGGAGAAAACTATCTGGTCTCGCTTGGCATTCCGCTGATGGTATTGTTCGGTGTGCATCAGTTGCTCCGGGCAGGAACAACTGATCAGCAGGCGCGCAATGGCGCGATTTTGGCATGTGCCGCGCCACAAGGTTCCGTGTCCGACGCTTCGGCCTGACTCAGAACGCCTTGAAGGTCATAGTGGTCAGCGAACGCTCGATATTCGGGATCACAAGCAGGTTTTCATTGATGAAATGACCGACATCGTCGGTTTCAGGGATGTAGAGCTTGAGTAGCAGGTCATATTCGCCGCTGGTCGAGTAAAGCTCGGAGTGAATCTCGCGCAGCGCGATCTCTTCGGCGACCTTATAGGTGGTGCCGGGTGTGCAGCGGATCTGAATGAAAACGCAGGTGGACATGTTTTGGACCTGTTGATTGAGTTTCCGGCAGGCTGGCATGGCACGTCACCGGGCGCAATCCCCTGCAACAGATTGTAGTGAAAGCAACGCTTGGTCTGGATAAGCCGACCAATCCCCGTCTATAAGCGCGCCTGTAGCAAAAGGAATTCGCCCATGCGCAGCGCAAAGATCAGCCGTCAAACCGCCGAGACCGAGATTTCGGTCGAGGTCAATCTTGACGGAACCGGCACCTATGACAACCAAACCGGTGTTGGGTTCTTCGATCACATGCTGGACCAACTTGCGCGCCATTCGCTGATCGACATGACGATCCGCGCCAAGGGTGATTACCACATCGACGACCACCACACTGTCGAAGATACCGGTATTGCACTGGGTCAGGCGCTGACACAGGCATTGGGCGACAAGAAGGGTATCCGACGCTATGGCGAGTGCCACCTGCCCATGGATGACGCGCAAGTACGCTGCGCTCTGGACTTGTCCGCGCGTCCATTTCTGATCTGGAACGTGGACCTGCCGACACCCAATATCGGCAACTTTGACACCGAATTGGTGCGCGAGTTCTTTCAGGCGCTGAGCACCCACGGCGGCATCACGCTGCACATCGACCAGTTGCACGGCTTCAACAGCCACCACATCGCCGAGGCCGCGTTTAAGGCCGTCGCGCGTGCGTTGCGTTTGGCGGTCGAAACCGATCCGCGCAAGGCGGACGCGATTCCGTCCACGAAGGGCGCGTTGTAGATGCTGACGGCCATTATCGACTACGAAAGTGGCAATCTGCACTCGGCCGAAAAGGCGTTTCAGCGCATGGCGCGCGAGATGGACGCGGGTGAAGTTGTCGTAACCTCGGACGCGGAGGTGGTTGCCCGTGCGGACCGGCTGGTTCTACCCGGTGACGGCGCTTTTCCCGCCTGCGCGAATGAGCTGCGCGGGCACAAAGGCATCTACGACGCGATGGTCGAGGCCGTCGAACAGAAAGGCCGCCCCTTTCTGGGCATCTGCGTCGGCATGCAATTGATGGCCTCCAAGGGTCACGAATATCGCGAGACCGACGGTCTTGGCTGGGTTGCAGGCGATGTGGTGCGGATCGAGCCGTCAGATAGTGCGCTGAAAGTACCGCATATGGGCTGGAACGATCTGGTTCTGGAAAACGAGCACCCGGTCTTTGCCGGGGTGCAATCAGGCGATCACACCTATTTCGTGCACTCCTACCATTTCCGTGTCACCGATCCGGCGCAGCGTCTGGCCTTTGTGGATTATGGGCAGGAGGTCACGGCCGTGATCGGCCGCGACACAATGGTTGGGATGCAGTTTCACCCTGAGAAAAGTCAGGATGTGGGCCTGCGGATGATCGGGAACTTCCTGACCTGGACGCCCTGAGCGGTTACTGAACCCGCGTCCAGTCCTGCCCGCGACACACGAGACCGCCTACAGCACAGCCTTTGACGGTCAGCTTGTTCTGGCTGTCCAGCGTCATTTTCGAGCTGTAGGTCTTGTCCCGGTCCGGGGCCCAGATCTTGCCGCCGCTATAGCTGCCGCCGCCATCGGGCACCATATCCCAGATGATCTGCTTGCCGAGGTTTTCATACGCCAGCTGCTCATTACCGTCTTTGTCAAAGGCGGTGTCGATGGTGCCACAAATCGCGCTGCCGCATTCCGAAATCGAAACGTGTAGATACCCACCGGTATCCCCGGGCTGAGTCTTCCAAAGACCGTCAACCGGATCGGCTGCAAAAGCAGCGCTGGCCAATACCGCAAACCCGGCTGCAAGTGTGAATGTTTTCATGATTTCCTCCCTTATTTCTGCTCAGTCTGGCCCGGCTGGGCAATTCCGGCAAGATTGACTTGGCGTCGCGTTGCATCCCCTGCCCCGCATGTGCGATATCCCGCGCGAACAAATCAGATATAGGGCCGCCTGACATGATCCTCTACCCCGCCATCGACCTCAAAGACGGACAGGCCGTACGCCTGCTGCGTGGTGAAATGGATAAGGCAACGGTGTTCAACGAAAACCCGGCGGCACAGGCCCGTGCTTTTGTCGAGGCAGGCTGTGAATGGCTTCACCTCGTCGATCTGAACGGCGCTTTCGCGGGTGAGCCGGTCAACGCCGCCCCGGTTGAAGCGATCCTGAGAGAATGCAACGTGCCCGCGCAGTTGGGCGGTGGCATTCGCGACATGTCCACGATTGAGACATGGATCGACAAAGGTCTGGCGCGCGTGATTCTGGGCACCGTGGCGGTCGAAAACCCCGATCTGGTGCGTGAAGCTGCCAAGGAGTTTCCGGGCAAAGTTGCTGTCGGCATCGATGCGCGCGACGGCATGGTGGCCACCAAGGGCTGGGCCGAAGAGACCAACGTGAAGGTCACCGATCTGGCCCGCAGTTTCGAGGACGCAGGCGTTGCGGCCATCATCTATACCGACATTAATCGCGACGGGGCGATGCAGGGGCCGAACATCCAGGCAACGGCAGATTTGGCCCGTGCGGTGTCAATCCCGGTCATCGCCTCGGGTGGGGTCAGTTCGCTGGATGATCTGATCGCCCTGCGTGATTGTGGCGTGGCATTGGACGGCGCGATCTCGGGCCGGGCGCTTTATGATGGCGCGATTGACCTTTCCGAGGCCATTCGCGCCTTAAGCTGATCACTCGGCCGCAACCGAAGTCAGTTTTGCAAGCGCACCGCGCATCTTTTCGATGACAGGTGATTTCTCGACTTCGTCGAGCTCATCCATCGTCTCTTTCGGGTCCTCATAGGCCAGCCAGACCTGCCCGGTCTCGTCTTCGTATGCCTGCACTTTGAGCGGCAGGAAAAGCCCGGCACGTGGATCAATCTGCATCGCGGGCGTACCCAGTGCCGGGTTGCCAAAGATCAGAACCTGATTGGCGGGGATGGTCAGACCGACCTTTTCCGCACCAGCTGCATGATCGACGCGTGCAAAGACGGTCGCGCCCGCATTGCCAACGGCAGCTTCTAGCGCGTCCAACGCCTCTTGCACCGATTTGTTCGTGTTTACTTTGATGATGTCGTCAGCCATGGCAGACATCGCCCCTCCAAAAGTCAAAATTGTTGCCAATATCAGATTTCGCATATCGGGTTTCCTTCTGTAAATTTCATCCAAATTGTCTCAGCTTTTCGCGAACTTGCAATCACATCTCCGGCATCGGCGAAGCCTTGCCACGCACCCGACCCCTCGCAACTTTGAAACCCGCGCAGACCGTCCCGTATTCGAGAACAATAACCCATTCTGACAGATATTTTACCCAGCTTGGCCCAAACTTCGTCTTAATTCGCCTGTAGCAGTTCGCAAAAGAACTCGAGCAGGGAATTCCACCGTGAGTATTACCAGCACAGAATATTCGAACAATTCTTGGTTCAGAATTGCGATCATATTCAGCTTTTGCACCACAGTTTTTGTCAGCGCTTCTCTATTGTTTTTTGTTCAGCCCCTGTTTGCCAAGCTGGTCTTGCCGCAAATTGGTGGCGCTCCTGCGGTTTGGACGACCGCTATGCTGTTCTTTCAGGTGGTTCTGATCGTTGGCTACATTTACGCCCATGTGTTGACGAAATGGATCCCCTTGCGCTGGCAGCTTGTGACTCACCTGGCACTTTGGGCGGCTGCACTGACATACCTGCCCCTCACAATAAGCGACGGCTGGAGTTATGACGCATCCAGCTCGACCGCGCTGCAAACCCTTAAGTTGTTTGCCCTGGGTGTCGGCCTGCCATTTGCGGTTCTTTCTGCCAATGCGCCATTGCTTCAGGCGTGGTATTCACGGTCCGGTGGGCCTTCGGCAGACGACCCCTATTTCCTATACAGCGCAAGTAACGTCGGTTCCCTGCTGGCTCTTTTGGCTTTTCCTTTGCTGGCAGACCCCCTTCTGGGTGCCAGTGCGACCAGTAACATTTGGTCCATCGGGTTTGTCATCTTCGGTGGGTTAATGGCGATAAGTGGCCTTATTGCGCTGCGCGGATCGAGCAGCGTCATTGCGCCGATCGCAGCTGATATCGCGAAGAGCACCCCAAGAATGAAGCAGATTGCAACCTGGATTGTGATCGCCTTTGTACCTTCATCTCTGATGCTGTCATTTACCACGAAAGCCAGCACAGATCTGGGGTCAATCCCGCTTATCTGGGTTGTGCCTCTGGCAACTTACCTTCTTTCCTTCATTTTCGCCTTTGCGAAATTGAAAAGACTAAGCGCGAAATCTCTACACGTTCCAATGATTTTGGCACTGGCGACAGGTGTAGTCTTGCTGTCCAACAAAATCGGCCACCATTCGGGCCCAATCGTCTTTTTGTTGTACGTCCCCGTACTGTTCGTAATCGCCCTGTATGCGCACAGGTTGCTTTACGAAATGAGGCCGCCAGCAGAACAGCTTACAGTGTTCTACATCGCGCTGTCGGTAGGCGGCGCATTCGGTGGATTGTTCAATTCAATCCTTGCCCCTTTGGCATTTGCCCAAGAAGTCGAGGCGCAGCTGACACTGTTCTTGGCCAGCGGATTGCTCTTGATAGGAAAAGGAACAGTTACGCCCAGAAACCTGGCGATCGGTCTGATAGTCAGCTACCCGATCCTTCTTCTGTTCGGCATGATCGATGGAGTTGACCTTATTGCAGACGGGCCTCTGAGTGCACTTGTCGCAACCGCAATGCTGCTGGGTGCATTGATCCTGTTTCGCAGTCAACCTGCACGTATCGTCGCCATCATCGCGGCGCTGATGCTGCCGGTCCTTTGGCCACATAAGGGTTCGCTACTTCAGGATCGGAGCTTCTTTGGAACCCATAGGGTGTACTCGGAAGCGGGCCTGAGAATTTATCAAAACGGGACCACTCTGCACGGTTTGCAATTGGAATCAGAATTTGGCGAAAAACCAACGCCGAAGTCATACTTCTACCCCAACGGTCCGATCGCTCAGGTCATAACATCCGATTTCGGGCGTGACGCCGACAGCATTGGCATTATCGGCCTCGGAGTTGGGGCCCTGGCCTGCTACAAACTTCCATCGCAGGAATGGGCCTTCTTTGAAATCGACGCCATGGTGGATCAAGTGGCGCGCGACCCATCCCTTTTCACCTACATCTCGGAATGTGCACCAAACTCGCCAACGCATCTTGGTGACGCTCGTATCGTCCTGGCGCAGACAGACTATACCTTCGATGTACTCGTTCTGGACGCCTACAGCTCTGACGCAATCCCCCTGCATCTGACAACTGAAGAAGCGGTGCGGATGTACATGGATCGACTGGTTGATGACGGGATTCTGGTTTTCCACATCACCAATCGCTACTACGACTTGGTTGACCCGCTAGCGCGCATTGCAGGCAAGCTTGGGCTTCATACCGCCAGTCAGTTTCATCAGATCGAGCCGGACAGCAATGAACTTGGCGCGCACGAATCCCATGTGATGATTGCCAGCCAAGACCAGTCTAAGATCGACAGTTTTGTCGAGAGCGGAAAATGGAAGGCCGTGGTTTCGGATGGAGGTGAGCCGTGGACGGACGACAAGGCCAATCTTCTGTCTGCGCTCAAATTGCTAAAGGACAACAAGCAATAGAACCGGCGCAAGATCTTAGCCAATGATTGACCCCGCCATTTTCCGCAACGCGCCCTAACGGTACTGGAAAAGGCGGGGTTTTGCCGATACAGGTGCGCCAACAAAGGACGCCGGTATGCTGAAAACCCGTATCATTCCCTGCCTGGATGTCGCCGATGGCCGTGTTGTCAAAGGTGTCAATTTCGTTGGCCTGCGTGACGCGGGCGATCCTGTAGAGTCGGCCAAAGCCTATGACGCAGCAGGCGCGGATGAGATCTGTTTTTTGGACATTCATGCCACCCATGAAAATCGTGGCACCATGTTCGATGTGGTTCAGCGCACGGCAGAACAATGCTTTGTTCCGCTAACGGTTGGCGGAGGCGTTCGTACCAAAGACGACGTTCGGGCGCTGTTGCTGGCTGGCGCGGACAAAGTCAGCTTCAATTCGGCCGCTGTCGCCAATCCGGATGTCATCGCAGAAGCTGCCGATCAGTTCGGCAGCCAGTGTATTGTGTGTGCCATCGACGCAAAAACAACCAGCCCAGGCAAGTGGGAGATCTTCACCCACGGTGGCCGCAAGCCGACCGGTATCGACGCGGTTGAGTTCGCCAAAACCGTTGTCGCCAAAGGGGCTGGCGAAATCCTTTTGACCTCAATGGACCGCGACGGCACCAAGGCAGGCTTCAATCTGCCGCTGACCCGCGCGATCTCGGACGCGGTGGACGTGCCGGTGATTGCTTCTGGCGGCGTAGGCAACCTGGATCATCTGGTCGAAGGTGTGACAGAAGGCGGGGCCAGTGCCGTGCTGGCGGCCTCGATCTTCCATTTCGGCGAATACACCATCCGCGAAGCCAAAGAACACATGGCTGCGGCTGGCATCCCCATGAGGCTGACATGAACATCCTGCACGATCTGGCCGCGACAATTGAGACCCGCAAAGGTGCCGAGCCCGACTCTAGCTGGACCGCAAAACTGCTGGCCAAGGGGCCAGAGAAATGTGCCGAGAAGTTCGGGGAAGAGGCTGTTGAGGCCATCATCGAAGCCGTCAAAGGCGACAAGGACAAGCTGACCGCCGAGGCTGCGGATGTCCTCTATCACCTGTTGGTCATGCTGGCCGCGCGGGACGTGGCGCTGGATGACGTTTTGGCCGAGTTGGCCCGACGCCAGGGCACAAGCGGAATCGCGGAAAAGGCATCACGCCCAAAGACCTAAGCGCGGGTTCCGTCCTGCCGCCCTGCCCTGTATAGTCAGGGACCAGTGTGGGACCGACCGAGGAACGCGGGAATGACCAGGGCTCTGGCCAGTGTAATGGCTTTGCTTTCGCTTGTGATGATTACCGCGTGTTCGGCGCCGCCGCGCACGACCGGTGATGAAGTTCAAAGACTGGCAACGGAAATCCGCAGCCTTGGTCCCGACATCGACCCCGAAGAAGCCGACCGCGCGGCCCGCATCGCCTATTCCTATACTGCGCAGCTGGTTCAGGAATACGAAATTACTGACCCTCCGCTGATCCACAATGCCAAGGTCAACAAGGGTCTACGCCCGCGTGGGCTGTGTTGGCATTGGGCCGAGGATATCGAACGTCGACTGAAGCAAGAGAACTTCCGGACGCTGGACTTGCACCGTGCGATAGCAAATGCGGACAACCAGTTCAGAATCGACCACAGCACAGCCATCATCAGCCGCAAGGGCGAGACGATGTACGAAGGCGTGGTGCTGGACCCATGGCGGTACGGCGGTGTTCTGTTCTGGTCGCCCTTGGTGGAAGACACCAAGTATGAGTGGGTGCCCCGAAGCGTTGTTCTGGAAAAGCGCCGCCAGGAACAATACGGGGAATTGCTGCCGTATGTCGGCGGCTAACCTTCACAGTCTGGAAGAAATCACTCCGGTCGCGAATCCACCCATGCGCAGCTCACCGAACAGGCGCTGATATTCGATTTTAGGGCAGCGATTCATCACCACATCCACGCCGCGCGCCTGTGCTTTGGCTGCGGCTTCGGGGTGTTCAACGCCGATCTGCATCCAGATCGTGCATAGGTTGGGAAAAGAAGACAGTGCTTCGTCGACTATTGACGGAACAGCTTCGGAACGGCGAAAGATGTCAACCATATCGACCGGCTGAGTAATCTCGGACAATGACGCGCGAACGGTCTGCCCGAAAAGTACTTTCCCGGCATGACCTGGGTTCACCGGGATCACCGTGTATCCCTTAAGTGAAAGATACCGAGCGACATAATAGCTGGGCCGCACCGGGTTCATCGAAACGCCCACGACAGCAATCACCTTGGTGCGACGCAGGATGTCTTTCAGGAATGGGTCTGTGTAATTCGGCATGCGGGCACCCTAGACTTGGCGCAGCAAAGAAAAAAGCGCTCAGGTCGAACCTGAGCGCCAGTTGTTGGAACGAGGGACAGTGAAATGACCCGCGGCAGTTCCGTTCCGCGGTCACTGTGACATTTAGGCATAAGTTTAGAGAAAAAAAGAGGGGCGTCGCATTTTTGTGATGACAGCCCAAAGAAGGCGGAAATTCGCCTAGTCTTGATACAGCACCACAGGCCAGTTTTCCTCGGCCATGTGAATGTATTCTGCACGATCTCCACGCCAGAGCTGCTCAATCTCAGGCGAGTGGGTCAGGTACAGCCGGCCTTCCACCATGTCCCAAAGCATCGGATCGGTGCTTTTTAAGATACCTTGCGCCATGGCATAGGCGCAGTAGCCCCCGAACTGAGGGGAAAAGGCGCGAGGATTGCTTTCAAACAGATCGCGATTCTCGGCCGAGGCGAAATGCCACTCAGCCCCCTTCCAGATCACAGAATATTCTGGCAATCCGCGGACCGGCGTTTCCTCAAGAAAATATGAGACAGGGTCGTAGCCGGCCATGACGGCACCGTCCGCCTCATAGAAGACGGGCATGTCCTGTGCTTGGGCGGCAGAAAGAAGGGCAACGGCGGCTATCGCGCCAAGTATGAAACGTTTGATTGGCATCACATGCTCAGGATTACAAATTCAGGGTATCAAAATGCAATCTTTTGTCGCGCGAAACACCCCTATTAACGCGGTTGTGAACGCTCGTGTCGCTTTATCCCGCGTCAGTCAAAGATATCCTCGACCACATCCCATGCTTCATCAATGACGCGCGCAAAAATCCCCTTTTTCTTCTTTTTCTTTTTGGACTTGTATGCGGTAGCGGTTTTGTAGCTGTCGCGCTTTGGCTTGTCATTGCTCAGCTTGCGCTTGGGAACCATCTTGAGGTCATGCAAAGGGGCCCCACAGCTAGAGCAGCTGAGTTCGTGGCGTTGCTTCCCTTTCAGAACCAACGCAGCGCGCGTTCCGCAGTAACAGCAAGTAGCGATTTTGGTCGGGCTGGTAATGGCTCTCTCCTGTCTATCGATGCCTTGAAGCATATAAGGCAATTGCGGCAGCATTTGAGACGTTAAGAGAACCAAACCCACCGGCTGCGTCGATTTTCACCAGTTGATTGACAGTTTCCTTGGTCTTTTGCCGCAGGCCGGGTCCTTCGGCCCCCAGCACCAACGCGACAGGTTGGTCCAGTTTGCCGCCCAACGCCGTCTCGATGGTTTGTTCGGCCTCACCGTCCAGACCCAATACCAGAAAGCCCATGTTCTGCAGCTCGACAATGGTATCCGCCAGATTGCGCACGCGCAGATAGGGCTGACGCTCCAGTGCTCCACTCGCGGTTTTGGCCAGCGCTCCGGTTTCCGGGGCCGAATGGTGTCGCGTACCGATCACGGCACTGGCTCCAAGCACTTCGGCCGAGCGAAGAATCGCCCCAACATTGTGCGGGTCGGTAACGCGGTCCAATAAAATCACCCTGGGATGCTCACGCCCAATGCAATTTTCAGCCAGCCCGCCCCAATCCAGCGGCTTGACCTCAAGTGCAGCCCCCTGATGGACTGAACCGGGATCAATGGGCGCGGTGAATTTTCGCGGATCGACCATTTCGGCCTCAATCCCTGCAAATTCAATCGCTTCTGCCAGTTTATCCCGTGCGTTCCGCGTCACAATCAGTTTCAGTTTCTGCCGGTTCGGGTTCATCAAAGCATCCCGAACGGCATGCAAACCGAACAGCCAAACGGTTTCAGACGCCGCAGCTTTGCGCGCCTGTTCCTTTTCAACGACCCACTTGGGTTTCTTCATTTCTTGGGCCTCCGGGCCGGGAATTCGGTTTCCTGCGTCAAAGCCAAATTTTCCTGTTGACGCTTCTTCAAGGCGCTAGTAATCACGCCTCCACGTCAGGTGCAACGCCTGACAGTGGGCGACAGGCCGCAAGGTGTGGCAGGGGACTGTAACTCCCTCGCGGAGACGCACGCCTGGTTCGATTCCAGGGTCGCCCACCACTTTCCAATCACATAGAGATCCCTCGATCCAAGCATTTTCGTTTGCACTGGCCTTCGATTGCGAGGCTCTGTTGCAAATTGTTGACCTTGGCAGAACGCTACGCGATTGCGCCGACGCTGGCCCACAGCTGTTGATTCTGGGGATCGCGGTCGACACCGGAACGGTCATAGCAGGCGATACACTGGTCGGTCTTGGTGCCAGTCCGACTTGGCGCGATTTGGAAGACTGGCTTAAAAACCTGGCCGGGCGCTTTTGTCATATTCAGCAGGCTCAGGCGGGAACAAAGGCTATACTTCGATCCTACACTGGAATTGTCCTTTTTCTATTACCCTAAGACGGGCCTAATCGGCTCATCACCTTTTCTTGGCGCTGGACCGACCCATTGAGCCAGGTCGCTATATCCGGGTCGAGGACGTCATGTCGGGGGCAACTAACTTTTCTTTAGGCTTCACTGCTGACCGCGATCTTCGGCTGGCCCGACCAAGTCATTCGCTGACCCTGGACCGGTATCAGCAATATCGCCATTGGCCCCAATCGGACGCGCCGTTTACCGCAGATGCAGATATTGACACTGTTGCATCAGAAATAGTGACACGTCTCAGGGCGACAGCTGGTGCACTTGCGCGATCTTGCCGGTCCGCCATTCCGATTACCGGTGGGTATGACAGCCGGGCACTGGTCGCGTCGGCCAAGGAGCACCTTGAACATGTCAGTGCGTTTTATACGCACCGGGTTAACTATCTGTCATCGCTGGATTGTCTGCTTGCCCAGAAAATTGGACAGAAACTTGGATTCGAACCCGATTTGATTGACGGCATGAAGTTGACCGAAAAACGTGCCCCCTCGGATGCACCGAGCTTAGATGAGAAACTATTCGGCCTACGCACGGGGGGGGCACACGTCGACGATGGGGTATCGTGAATTGGCAGCGCATGCGTTCCTCCCTGATGCCCAGAT
Source organism: Ruegeria sp. CDSC068 (assembly GCF_059610545.1). Classification (NCBI taxonomy): domain Bacteria; kingdom Pseudomonadati; phylum Pseudomonadota; class Alphaproteobacteria; order Rhodobacterales; family Roseobacteraceae; genus Ruegeria; species Ruegeria sp. CDSC068. The sequence goes on along the minus strand of NZ_JBXWNV010000002.1, from coordinate 409,484 downwards.
CTCTCTGCGCGGCAACGTCATGGACATGAACCGTGCAAATCAGTGGAAAAGGCAGGATGCGTTTCGGTTTCTTCATCTGGTTCGACGTCTGCGCCTAAGGGCACCCGAAGGCATTCAACAAGCCGTTTTTTGGCAGCGTGAGGTGATGACTTGGCTTGACACACTGCCGCCAGAAGCGCGCGCCAACGCATATGACCTTTCATTTCTTGAGAACATCCTTCCAAACACAATGGGTGCCATGCTGAACGGGATGCCATGTCACTTTACGCTCAATCCGTTCAACGACAGATACCTGATCTCGCGCAGTATGGGCGTCACTCCTGCCCGGCGCCGAAATGGAGAGCTGAACGCGGCGATCTTGCGTCAGTCGGTGCCCGAACTGGCCGAGCTTCCTGACAACCAAGAAATCAAACGCGACCCCGAGGCGCGCCGCGCCGCCGAAGCCGTGTTTGCAGATTAACCGACGCCTAGTTAGGCAGGCATGGCCATTCACTAACCACCTGCCCGCCTCGGACGGCCAGAATGGTGCCGAACTGAGTCAGCACAGCCTCGCTTTGATCAGGGCGCAGCAGTGCGATGTCGCCCGGCGATACGTCTGCCGAACGCGGGCCTGTCCACACTTCCTGATTGCTTGAACGGCCAAAGACCGCTGAGTAGCCAAACGCTGCTGGGAAAACCGGCTGGGCAAGGAAGTGGCCGCCAAAGATCGCAATATCCGTTTTTTGTCGCGGCAAGAACTCCAGACCCGGCAATGCGTTTCCCGGCATTACTTTCAGAACTGGTGTCGCAATGAACGCGGCTGGGTCAAACGCCTGCGTCGTGGCGTGGTCAAAATCGCCGGGCTTTACCAGGACCGAGCCGAATGCCACCTCATTCGCAGAACCCTCGGCAAGGTAGGATTGAAAGGTCAGGCTGCCGCCTGTGTTCAGACACAACCCATCCTCGTCACGCGGCAAAGCGGCGACGGCTGTGTTGAACGCATCTGCACTGGCCCGAACCGCGCGGTTGCGCAGAATGCCGGGCAGTTTCGCCAAATGCGCCTCGTAACCCATGACCCCGGCAAGCTGCCCGTATGGGTGCGCTATTATTTGTTGGGCAAGTTCTGCGACATTCTGAGAATTTAGCCCGCCACGGTGCAGGCCGATATCCAGCTCCAAAGACAAACGCAGTGACGTCTGGCGATCTGAAGCCAACGCCAGATATTCGCCAAGCCGAGCTGGGGTGTCGATCAACCATTGAACGCGCCTTGCCGCGTCGTGATTGGTGGTCAGTAGCCTTGCAGCCGTACTGACAGGCAAGGGCTTGCCGATCAGATGGTCCGTATCGGGCTCGGCCATCAAAAGCGCCTGCAACATCGGTTCGGAAAACGTCATCAGGCCAGAGCTCGAGATGCGCTCGCGAATGAAATCCAACAAAGGAAGACAGGGCAGAGACTTGGCAACCAGCCTGCGGGCCAGCCCAGCGTCAGCAGCCCTGTTCGCGACAACACAATTGGCGTCCAACAAGTCTAAGTCCACTACGACGACGGGCTTGTCGACCCCGTGTGATCGCAGAACATTTGACAGAGCATTCAGGGCTGCTGCGTTCATGGTCGAAACAACCGAGCAAGCGAGGGCGTCAGAAATTTACCCTGTGGATCGAGCTGTTCGCGCAACGCGCAAAACTGGTCAAAACCCGGATACATTACGGACAGGTCTTTGTAAGTCAAATTGTGCAACTTGCCCCAATGAGGGCGGCCCCCTGCTTCGACAAATAGCGGCTCAATGGCTTCGAAATACCGTTTATGATCCTCGGCTGCGTCGGTGTGGATGGCAATGGAAATGCGCGGCCCACCCTGGAACGGAGACAGACAGGCCGTGTCACCAGCGGTCTGGCGCACCTCGATCGGAAAGTAGATATCCTTATGGTCGCGGTGCAGGCGCGTCAGAATCTCTTGCAGAACATCCCCAGCCACATCTGGCGGCAGATGGTATTCCATTTCCTTGAAACGAATATGCCGGTCGCTACACAAAACCCGCCAGCTTTCGCCGACGTAATCCTCGTCCGACTGCGCAAGCGTCAGTAGCTTGAGCATCGCACGGCGCAAACCCTCGCTGATCCGCCCCGCGCTGCGTGCAAGTTTCAGTACTTTTACAGCGATCATATCCAAATCGCGCGGTGCCTTGCTTTCGGCGGCATCGATGATGGCGTGACGTAGCTCGACAGTTTTTCCGGTAAACGGGATGCAGAAGAATTCGAAATTCCGGTTCTCCGTCCAATTCTGGTGCATCGTGGCCAGACTTTCCTCGACCGAGGCAAGCTGAACCTGACGACGTAAGTTGTATTTTGGCACGACTGAAATCTGCGCTTCGGTCAGAACGCCTAGCATCCCCAAACTGACCTGTACCATCTCAAGCGGGATATCATCCGTGGTCAGAATATCTCCACTTGCTCCGATCATCTGGGCTGCAGTGATTTCTGCCGCAAGGCACGGCAAGTCCCGCCCGGTCCCATGCGTCGCAGTCGACGCCGCACCCGCCAGCGATTGGGTGTTGATATCCCCAAGGTTTCGAAATGCCAGTCCTTTGTCCGCCAGCGCCGGTGACAGATCCCGCAACCGCGCATTGGCGTTGACCCACACCCGATCCTGCCGGGCATCACCAAGCGTTGGCAGATCCAAATCAGACAAGTCCACGATCCGGTCACCACCGGCCACGATTGGCGTAAAGGAATGCCCCGCACCCAAGACCCGCAGGCTTTGGGGTCGCGCGATCTCATTTTGCAGTTCAGCAATCGACGTCGGGCGCGCTATTGGCGTATCCGTGCGCTGGTTTCCGGCCCAGTTGGTCCACATGCACTGTCTCCTCCGAGAGAGAGGATTGCAGCACATGCGACACGAAACAAGTCAGGAAAACAGAAGCTTACCCGACGGGAGCTTTGTCAGGCCGCGGCCTCACGTTGCGCAGTGACGCGGTCGAACCATGCAATGATGCTTTCTGGATCAGGTGCGATCTGTTCGGCAGCACCACCAGTGAACGCGTCGAATTTTTCTTTGTTCAGACCGTTCACACCAACAAGGACGGGAATATCCAGTGCCAGAGCTTCGGCAATCACGGGGCGGAATCCACGCCCGTCAGCCTCGTGCTTGCCGAATTTGTTGATGATCAGTAATTGCGGCGCATCGGCCAGCGAAGACGTCACATATCCTACGGCCTGTTCCAACGCAGCAGGATCCAAACGGCAACCGCGCGACTGCTCACCAAGGGATTGCGAGATGCGAATGGTCTCTCCCTCGGGCAGAACCCGAACATCCATGTCACACTTGCTGCTATCCGCGCATTCGGTATTAGTTTGCACGACTCCGGCAAGGCTCGCGCCTTTCGCGAGCAGGTGTTCGGCAACCGCGCTTAAAAGGCGATCGGTTGCGCCGCGGTCGGTGGTAGTGACATAGGCCAGATGCATCTAAGGACCCCTAAGTACAGATTTGTGACATTCCAGATAGCACGCAAGTACTCGCGCGGCCACTCTCTTGCTTTACGGCAGTGGTGACAACCCGATCACAGGCGCGTGCAGATGAAGCAGGGCCATGTAGATGATGATAGCAACAAACCAGACCCAAGGGCGCGTCCAAGGACGCGGCGCGCGCAGCGACAGACGACCTGTATTGCGGGACAACCGAGTCCATTCCATACCCATATCGCGTTGTTTACGGCGGTCGATCAAGGCCATGCCTAAGACAGAAAAACCGGCAAAAAGGCCAAACAGGATCACGTGTGACAGACTGCCATTGGCCAGCAGATGCGCCACTGCCCACAGCATCAAGGCGACAAGAATAGGGTGGCGCGTTGTCCGCAGAATGCCCGGTTTTTCAGGATCGAAGGCGCGGCGCCCCATCCCGCCAAAAGAGAACGGGTTTTGGATCGACAAGCCTGCAACCGCCAGCCAACACACGATCGGCATCACCAAGAGTGGTGCCCAGCGAAAAATGGCAAGCGGTGGTATGACCTCAACGTAAGGCGCTTGGGCTGCGGCGACGATTAGCCATACGAGAACCAACAGGGACAATGCGGAATATGCCGCGAAATATCCCTTGCGCCCCAGTGTTTCGATAAGCCGACCGCGTACGGCCGGTCTTACCGGAATGGCATGGCTGAGAAGAAAGGTGATCAGTGCTGCGAGGAAGAAGGCCCAACCGGTCATCGTATTCTCCGAACGTGTTACACGCGGTCTACTTCCCGAACGCTGTCCGGTCTTTGTCTAAGATCAAGTGCAGGGCAAAAGGGGCGGACGCGCCGCCCCTGCCCCATTTCACAGTCCCAGCGCTTTGCGCCGTTCTTCGGCAAAACCCTGTACGATACGGTCGGCAACGAGCGCCAGAATCGCCATAGCGGCACCGGCCGAGATGCCCAGACCCACATCCGCCTGCCCCAGCGCGAGATAGATTGACTGCCCCAGACCAGTGGTCCCGATCAGCGCCGCAATCACCAGCATGGCAAAGGCATAAAGGATGGTCTGGTTCAGCCCCAGCAGGATCGTCGGCGCAGCATATGGCGCGCGCACGTCGCGCATGATCTGCCACTCAGTCGCACCGCTTGAGATTGCGGCCTCCATCATCTCGTCCGGTGTGTTGACCAGCCCGTGCCGCGTATAGCGGATCATCGGGACGATTGCGTAGGCACAGATCGCCAGAAAGGCCGAGAACTCGCCAATCTGGAACACCATCAACACCGGGATCAGGAATACGAATAGCGGGATCGTCTGCAGCATGTCGCAAATTGGACGAACGACCTTCCAGACCGGCGCCCATACCGCGCTAGCCAGTCCGATCAAGCCGCCTGCCACGGCGCAGGAAAACACTGCAGCCCCACTGAGGTAAAGCGACAGTAAGGCGCGTTCCCACAGGCCGGAAACAAGGATGGTGCACAGCAAGCCCACCGAAAGCGCCGCCAGACGCCAGCCGCCCGCGACATAGCTGAGCGCGGCAGCGCCGGTAAGAACGAAAGGCCATGGCAGGTTTGCAATACCAGTTTCCAACATTCCGATCAGGATCAGCACGATCAAACCGCCCGTAAGATGACCGCGCCATGCCATCAGTGCGGCGATGACCGCACCGACGGCGAACAGGCCGAAGCTCATGCCAGCTGTCCACTGGAAACCCCATGTGAACGGCAGAACGGCCTGATCCAGACCGATCCGCAGTGGCAACAGGACATAGAACAATGAGTTGTTCTTGAGCGCATCCAGCCAAGGACCGTTCGCTTGCGTGAACGCGGTCAGGCCGCTATCGACAGCCTCGGCCATCGGGTCCAGCAGGGTCAGTTCGGACGGGTTCGGCAGCCATGCCCAGAAGGCGGCTGTGAACAGGGTTGAAAAGCCCAACACCGCCCAGATAACGCGTTGATCATAGCGCTTACGCTCTGTCGCCAGCGTGCCGCTCATCCGGTCGATCACCACGGCAAAGACCACGATGACGAGACCGGCCATCAGCGACTCACCAAACTGCGCCTTGCGCATGGTCAGAAGGACTTCCCAGCCGATGTCGTTGAACCCGCCGATAACGGCGGCGATGATGACCATCGAAAGGGCAGCCATCAGGCATTGGTTTACGCCCACCATGATCTGCGTCGCCGCTGCGGGGATTTCGACCTGAAACAACTGCTGAAACCGCGTGCCGCCGGACATGATGGCTGCCTCTTTGATCTCGGGCTCGACCCGTTCCAGACCCAGCATCACGTTGCGCGCCATTGGCGGGGCCGCATAGATGGCCGAAGCGATCAGCCCTACGACCGGACCAAAGCCGAACAACAGCAACAGCGGGGTCAAATAGGCAAATGTCGGAACCGTCTGCATTACGTCCAGCACCGCCTGAACAAAGGACTTCACTCGCGGCACTTCGTTGGCAAGAATGCCGATGGCACCACCCACGATCAGCGCGACAGGAACCGAAACAGCGACCAGAGCCAGCGTATTCATGCTCTCCGCCCAATAGCCCGAGGCCAGCACGAAACACAGCCCAAAGAAACCCAACGCCGCCATGGGCAATCCGCCCAGGAACCAGCCCAGTGCCGTTACCAGACCGATGAGGATGGGCCATGGTGTATTACCTAATACGAAATTAGCCCCGTTCATGGGATATGCCATCAAATCGGAAAACAACCGCATCGCTGGTTTGATGCCGTTCAGAAACCAGTCCAAAAACGCGCCAACCCACTCAGTCGCGGGCAATTCCCAGGCGGTGGGCCACTTGACCAGCCAAGGCGCAAGACCCTCCAACGCAAGGCAAATCGCGCCGACAACGACTGTGATTAATGCCGCCTTCGCGCCAACCGTCAATTGGATCGCGCTGTTGCTGGGGATGTCTGACACGGCAGTCATGTCTCATCCACCTGAAGGGCGGCGGCAAGATCAGAAGGATGAACCGTGCCAACAATATTGCCGTTTTCATCTCGCACAGGAACGGGCTCATAAAGCTCCATGCAATGCGCCAACGCGGCGTCTAGCGTCATCGAGGTTGTCAGGCCAGGATCATCCGGGCCACGTTCAGACTCGTCCCGCATGACCGAGGCAACCTTGGCGTGCTGACCCTTGGCCACGTCTTTCGAGAATTCGCGCACGTAATCATCTACGGGGCGCAATACGATATCCGTCGGCGTTCCGATCTGGACGATCTTGCCATCGCGCATGATGGCGATGCGGTCGGCCAGTTTCAGCGCCTCTTGGATATCATGAGTAATGAAGACGATGGATTTCTTCAGCGTCGCCTGAATGCGCAGGAATTCGTCCTGCAGCTGTCGGCGGATCAGCGGGTCGAGGGCCGAGAACGGCTCGTCCAGAAACCAGATGTCCGGGTTCACCGCCAAAGACCGTGCAATTCCCACGCGCTGACGCTGACCACCGGAAAGCTGACGCGGGTAGCTGTCCTCGCGCCCCTCCAGTCCGACCAGAGTGATGACCTCTTGCGCACGGGCCATTCGTTCCTTTTTGCCGACGCCCGATACGCGCAGTGGATAGGCCACGTTGTCCGCAACAGTCATGTGTGGAAACAGGCCAAAATGCTGGAACACCATGCCCAGTTTTTTGCGCCGCAATTCGGTCAGCGCTTTCTTCGACGCGCCGATAACGTTTTCGCCGTCGACACGGATTTCGCCGCCCGTGCCCGGCAGCAATTGCGAGATACAGCGGATCAGTGTGGACTTGCCCGATCCCGACAGCCCCATGATGACGAAGAGCTCGCCCTCTTTGACTTCGAAATTTGCGTCCTGAACAGCCGGGATGAACCCTTGTTCGCGCAGATCGGTGGCGGCTTTGTCTGCGTCATTCCCTGACCGAGACAGCGCGTCGGTCAGGGCTTTGTCTGCGCCTTGACCAAAAACCTGCCAGAGATTCTGGCAGGTAATGGCTGGCGTATTCGCATCAGTCACTTATGCGAACTCACTGCGTTGCCGCGTCAACAACCGGACGCCATTTGTCTTCGTTCGCAGCCATCCATTCGGCGACAACTTCTTCGACTTTACCGCCGTCAACGTCGATCGCGCCCATCATCGGCTGTTGGTCCTCGACCGCCAATTGATAGTTGGACAGGATTTCATAAGCCGCGGGCCATTTTTCTTCCATCCCGTTCCAGCTGGCTTTGAAGATGCGCGAGGGCGAGAAATCGCAGTCGTTCACGGCGTTCGGGTTCGGTCCCCAAGCCGGATCGTTAAAGCAAGCTTCTTCACCGGCAGGCAATTCAACGAACTGAACGTCATAGGCCGACATCGCCCAATGCGGCTGCCAGAAAGTGATCAGCAGCGGCGACTTGCGCTCGGTCGAGGCGCGCAATTCGGCGATCAGAGCGCCTTCGGAACCGGCAGGCACAGCTTTGAACGGCAGTTCAAGACCGGTCATACGGTCGGCGCCGGGCGTACCCCAATCGGCAGGATAGTCGACCAGACGACCACCGGGCAGAGTTTCAGCGGTCGCGAAGACCTGCGCGCAATCCTTCAGCGCTTCCCATGCCGGCAGACCGGGGCACAGATCGGCCACGTGCGCCGGATAAGCGATGCCTTCCTTGGCATCCAGACCCAGATCGCCAATTTCGACGACGGTGCCTTCGTCGATTTTCTTGGCGTATTCGTCCGATACGTTTGACGACCAGATTTCCAGCGTCGCAGTGATGTCGCCATCCGCGATTGCCTGGAACTGGTTCATCATACCAGCGGTCACATATTCGACGTTGTAACCCGCGGCTTTCAGCATCTCGCCCGCCACTTGGGTCGTTACGTGCTGACCGGTCCATTCGTTGATCGCCAGTTTGATCGGCTCGTCCACGGCACCCATATCGGCGGCGTAAGCGGAACCGGCTACCATCATAGCCAACAGGCTGACACTAAGTTTTTTCATCGACATTCTCCCTGTCTTTTTTTGTTTTTCGTCCACCTCAGCGCACAGGTGCGCGCCGGAAGGTTGGACAGACGACAATACCATGTCGCAACATGCACAATATTGGCCGCAAAAGGGAAGTGAACACTTTGAACAAAGGCGGAATTTTTCGCCTTGTATTAAGCCGCAAGTCCCCACTCGCTGCGTTGTACTGATCGCGCGCGTTTTTGTTTAACACAAATATCTGGCGCAGGTCTTTGATTGACGAGTCAATCACAAACCCGAATCCCCTGTTTTGTCGAGCATTTCTTTGCTCGATGTTCGATTTTTCTGCATTTATTTTGATCTTAGACGCACCAAATGTCCAAAACCTCACTCTCTTTGAGACCTTGCAACGAAGCGTTCAACAGGCAACTTTATCGGTGGAGGACATGATTGATGCATCATTTCGATGAAATTTTTGTAATGGCTGCCAATCGCCATGGTGGCCCGGATGCGTTGAATGAAAAATTGAGCAAACCCAAAAGCCTGGCCGAGCTTGCTGAGATGCCGGAAGATCGCTGGCTTTCGATTATCACCAAATCCATCTTTCAGGCGGGGTTCAACTGGAAGGTCATCGAAAACAAGTGGGACGGGTTTGAAATCGCATTTGACGATTTCGATGTCGGACGCTGCGCCTTCATGGATGATGAGAAATTCGACGCCTTGCTGCAGGATACCAGCATTGTGCGCAACGGGACCAAGATCGCGACCGTTCGTGACAATGCCGCATTTCTGCTGGAACTGCGTAATGAAGGCGGCGCGGGTCAGGTGCTTGGAGGATGGCCATCCGAAGACTACGTCGGTCTGTTGGCGATGCTGGCTAAGCGCGGGTCGCGTCTGGGCGGCGCGTCGGCCCAATACGCCATGCGATTTTCAGGGCGTGACAGTTTTATCCTCTCGCAAGATGTGACCGCGCGGCTGGTTGCCGAAGGGGTGGTTGATAAACCCGCGACTTCGAAAAAGGCAATGGCTGCGGTGCAAGAGGCCTTTAATACATGGATGGATCAATCAGGCCGGTCGCTAACCGAAATCAGCAGGGTTTTGGCGATGAGCCTGTGAAAACGGGTTGCAGCGCGGGCACTTCGCATTAGGCTTTGATTATGGCCTTTCGTATTTTGATGACGCTATTAATTTTGCTTGCTGCCTGTGGTCGCCCTTTGACGGATCAGGAACGCGCATTTGCAAGTGCCGTTCAAGGCGACACGCTGGATTTGGATCGCGTGCGACTTGTCGAAGGTGCGCCGGTAACGCCGATCACGTTTTACCGCAAGGACCGGCCGCGCCTGGCCTGTCGGGAACGTATCCTGCCACCAACCGAAGAAGGGGTCGTAACCGCGAAACCCGCCGCTGTTGCGCTGTTCAATAAGGTCTATTTTAACAAGGACTGGTACCTTGAGGACTATATGTCCGATTTCCCGGAACAGATGGACCTGATTGCCGGGATGTTGCTTGCACACGAACTGACACACGTCTGGCAATGGCAGAACCGCCAGTCCACTGGTTACCATCCCTTGCGAGCCGCCGCCGAACATGGCGGAAGCAAGGACCCGTACTTGTTCGACCTGCAGACATCGCCTGATTTTCTATCCTATGGATTCGAACAACAGGGGGCGATCGTCGAGGAATACGTCTGCTGCCGGGCATTGGACCCTACCGCACCGCGGACCCTGCGCTTGCATGACATGTTGGGCGCGCATTTCGACTTGTCACCGCTGCCTGGCGCGCAGCGCGAGCGTGCCGTTGTCATTCCGTGGAGCGGAGCGAAGGTCGAAGGGATTTGCCGCGAAGGCTAAGCCTTATTGCAGCGTCTCCAGATAAGCCACCAGATCCACAATCGGCTGACTGGTCAGGATCGGCTGCCCATCGGGTGTTTTCATTCTGGTATCCTGCCCGTCGAAATAAGGACCGTAAACCGGCATCGGGCTGCCATGACTGACCAAGGGATCACGCCCGTCGATACGCGCCACAACACGGGCTGTAGGGAATACTCCATCCCTGGATGCCAGCAGGGTCAGATCAGTCGGCTGTATCACCAACACACCAGCCATTGGCCCATGCCCGGTCGCATCGATCCCATGACAAGTCGCACAATAATGCTGATAGAGTTCGGCACCGGTTTCAACGTTCTGCGCCATGGCCGGAGACGCCAACGCAGCAACACTCGCACAAACGGCCCTGAACATCGGTCTGATCATCGCATCCTCCTGTCACGATTGACATTTGCAGGCTTGCCCGCCGGGCGGCTTGGCGCAATGATCCAGATCAACGAAGCGGGAGGATACGGGCAATGACACAATACGCAGCCATTATGCTGGCGGCCGGGATCGGCGTTCCGATTCTGGCGGCTTTGAATGCCGCACTGGGCAAGCTGATCGGGTCCCCGACAACCGCCGGCGTAGTCCTGTTTGCCATCGCGTTCGTGGCGTCAGCCCTGGTCATGCTGCTGTTTCCAGGAATGGAAGCGCTATCCAAAGTGGCCCAAGCCCCGAAACACTTGTTGCTGGCCGGTGTTTTGATTGCGTTTTATGTTCTGTCGATCACGCATGTTGCCCCCCATTTCGGGGTCGGCAACGCAGTGTTCTTTGTTCTGCTGGGACAGCTGATCAGCACGGCGGCCATCGATCATTTTGGCCTGTTTGGTGCGCAGGTCACGCCGCTGACATGGATACGGGCCGGGGGCATCGCCGTGATGGCGGCCGGTGTCGCCATCACTCAACTGGCTTAAGAACGCCCGCCTCCAGCCGCAGTTTTCGGTCCATCCGCGCGGCCAGATCCATGTTATGCGTGGCAATCAACGCTGAAAGCCCTTCATCCCGGACCAGCGACATCAAAGCACCAAATACCTGATCCGAGGTTTCGGGATCCAGGTTACCGGTCGGTTCATCCGCCAGCAAAACGCGTGGCTTGTTCGCCAGGGCCCGGCAAAACGCAACACGCTGCTGCTCGCCCCCTGACAGGGCGGCGGGGCGGTGTTTGGCACGTGCCGCCACTCCAACGCGGTCCAGCAAGGCCATCGCCCTGTCCAGTGCAGCCTTCTCGGATACACCGTTAGCCAGTTGCGGCAGGGTGATGTTTTCCAGCGCAGTAAACTCGGGCAACAAATGATGGAACTGGTACACGAACCCAACGTCCTGCCGTCTAAGCGCTGTACGGGTTCGATCCCCCCTGCCCGCTACATTCTGGCCCGCGATCTCAACTGATCCTTCATCTGGTTTGTCCAGTAGCCCAGCAATGTGCAACAGTGTCGATTTGCCTGCCCCGGATGGCGCGACCAAAGCCACAGCCTCACCTGCGCGCAATTCCAGATCGACCCCACGCAACACCTGCACCTCACCTGGAGTGCCCTTGAGGTAGGTCTTGGTCAAACCGTTCAGCCGCATCGTCAGATCATTCATAGCGCAGCGCCTCAACCGGGTTCAGCCGCGCCGCGCGGCGGGCCGGGAAATAGGTGACGATGAATGACAGCCCCAACGACAGCCCAATCGCCTTGAGAACATCTGAAAGGTGCAACTCAGCGGGTAAGGAGTAGATGCCGCGAATGGACGGATCCCAGACGCCGCCGCCCATGACGTAGTTCACGAATGAGAATATCGGGTCGATATAGATGGCAAACAGGCAGCCGAGGATCACGCCCATAACGGTACCGATGATGCCTGTGAATGCACCGCAGATGAAAAAGACTCGCAGGATCGACCCTTCGCTCAGGCCAATGGTGCGCAGGATGCCAATATCGCGCCCCTTGTTTTTCACCAGCATGATCAAGCCCGACACGATATTCATTGCCGCAATCAAGACGAGGATCGACAGGATGATGAACATCACGTTGTCCTCAACCTCAAGCGCACGCAGAAATCCGCCCGAAGCATCCTGCCACGTCCAGATCTGGCTGCGCCCGCCTGCGGCCTCGAGGATGGGAATCAGAACCGGGGTCATTTCCTCGGGCCGTTCGACCATCACTTCGATCTCGTCGGCCACACCGTCGCGGTTGAAAAAGCTCTGAGCTTGCGTGAACGGCATGTACACGCGGGTGCGGTCGATGTCATACCGCCCGGCCGAGAACACATAGACCACCTGATAAGCGTTCACGCGTGGAGACGTCCCAAAGGCGGTTTTCACCCCATTGGGTGAGGTCAGCTTGACGGTGTCACCGACCGTCGCTCCGATGCTGCGCGCCACACCAGACCCAATGGCAATCACATCCTCTCCGTCTTGAAACTGGGTCAGATCACCGACGGCCTGTTCGCTTTGCGCGACGCCGGGCAGATCGCGCAGGTCGTCGGGGCGGATACCAAAGACCTCTACCCCGCTGCTGCGATCGCGATTGGTAATCAGGACCTGTCCTTTGACCAGCGGGGCCGCACGTTCCACGCCCGGAACCTGCGCGATCCGGCTGGTCATCTCTTCATATTCCGCGATTGTGCGGTCAACGCGCCCCTGCGCATCAAACTCTCCGGCGGAGTACACAGTCACATGGGCGTTTGCGCCCAGAATAGTGCCGACGAATTCGGACCGAAATCCAGAACGGACGGCCAGAGTGGCAATCAGGGCAAAGACGGCCAGCGTGATCCCGATCAGGGAAATCCACGTCATAACGCTCACGCCACCTTCGACACGGCGCGCGCGCAGGTAACGCCACGCGATTTTCCACTCAAATAGGGCAAAGGGCGGGGGTGTTCTGGCCATGCCTGCTCCGGTTATTTTGTTGTCGCGACCCTTTCGGCATTTCACCGGATGGTCAAGCCGGTTGTCAGCCGGTCAGCGTTGCCGCGCGGTTTAGCACCTCTTCGGCGCGCGGTCGGGTACAAATACCCCTGTCTTCCAACTCGGAAAACACACGATCCCGCAGATCGCCGGGCAACAGCGACAAGGCGCGGTTATGTAGACCCAACGTCAATGCAGCGGGATCATCCAGCATCGCCAACTGCGATGCCATTTCCTCGGGCGAATAGGTCGGCCAGAGCCCGATATTGCATTGCGCGTGGTCCTCGAACCACGGTGCATAGCCATCCGGCGATTTGAGGCAGAACGCATTCAGCAACATGAACTCGGACGGTCGCCTGCGCGATCCGAACAGCGCCTGAACCGAACCGTAGCGATCATTGATCTCGTCCAGCAGCGCCAAGGCCAAGGATCGGCGCATCGCGAAAGGGGTCGCAAATGTCGTAGTCCTTAACCCGTTGAGGTCGGCACCTGACGCGCCCAGAGCATCAAGGCTCTCGACCAGCCAATTGCGGTGGTAATCGCTTTGGACGTCGATGAAAGCGATACGCGCCGCACCGTTGTCAGCAAAGAACTCAGCCGGGTCAAAGCTACGTAGAAAGACATTCTTGGTGTCCAGGATAACCATGTTCTCGGACGCCGCAACGCGCGCGGCGCCCAGCTTCAGAACTTGCTGACTGCGATACCCGTTGGACCCGCGCCACCCCTGCCTGCGAATGCCGGGAATACGAAACCGATTTTCGATCATGATCCGATCCGACAAGGATCGCCGCGCGTACTGACCGGGCTGCAACAACAGGTCATCGCCGCCCAGGACCTGAACCTTGGATCGCAGTGGGCCGTATGAAGCCAAAAGGGGTTCGATTTTTGCCCTGAGCGTATCTTCGTCGCAGTCATTCATGATCACGTGAATCGACGAAACCATGTCCGGATCGACAAAACGGGCAAAAGACAGCGCCTGAAGTTCAAGCAGGGGAAAGTCCTTGGAATACACGACGGTCGCGAAACTCAGCACAGCGCGGGCCCTTTCATCGTTTTGCTCGGTTTATCAGCAATTTCGGCGCGGTCAAATTCACTCTCAAAGCCTCGAAAATGCGAATCAGTAGGGCCACGGGTCGAACGGTCACACGAATTTAAGGAGATCGTCCGCCACCAAAATATACCCCCGGTTGTGACGCTCTTCACAGACAGCCCGGTATTGTTTCAGGTATGAAGTCAATGTGAGCATGGCGAGGCAAACTGAACTCAAAATGCAACATTTGAAACGCAACTTTATTTCGCGTTTTGCTTATTTTTGGAAACTTTGTCACCCTGATTGTGGGGGAATACATTTTTTAGAGCGGGGGTCGCTCATGAGTATTCGAATTGAAACTGAACAACCGGACGCATTTTCGGTCCGACAAACATCAACAGAACTGGATTGTGAATCCGCAGTTCTACTGCGAGCAACGATCCTTCCGATCTTTGCCAGCGCGGCAAGCTGGGCTGGTCTGACCGACATCCTGAACGACAAGGGGTATCGCCTGGTCTTCCGGGATGGACGGATGTGCCTAACCGATCAAACTACCGGAGACCGGATTTGCGGTCTGCGCTTTCTGGGCCTTGAGTTCAGGGATTTGGTGCGACGGCTGGGCCGTCCAGTCGTTGTCGCACGGGGCCATGAGGCAGACGGAGATGTTCTGACCGCCCGACCGACAGCCTGACGCGCCTAAAAGCTGCGCCAGAACTGAACGGATCGGCGTGTCGTCTTCCACAGACTATGGCGCGCGGCGGCTTTGATGGCATCCGACGTGCCGGGCTTTAACAAGCGCTCAAGGATCAGGGCCGCGGGCATGTGACCGCGTCGGTAATATCGAGCGAAATCGGACTGTGTTAGGCCATCGGCCGACCTGTACCCGCTGTAGTAATTCATCCAGACACGGGCGTAGTCTTCCGCTGTTGCGGCATCGTCGCTCGTAGCGCCCCTGCCCCAGAACATGGATATCGGGTCGTCAATGCGCTCGCCCTGATACCCTTCGGTCAAAAGGCGTAACATCAGATCGTAATCGGCCGCGACGCTAAATTGAGTGTCATGTCCGCCCAGCGCCAAAAACACATCCCGCTTCAGCAACACAGAGTTATGACAGAACGGCATCCGCTGCAGAATCGCTGTCAGCGACATCCGTTTCTCTCGGCTTTCCGACCCATCCTCGAACCGGCGCAGGGTCGAGCCGAACAGGAAATCCGGCTGTGTCGCTTCAAGCCGATCAGCGGCGATGTTCAAAATGTCGTCGGATGCCAGCGAGTCATCCGAGTTCAGGAACAACAGATATTCCCCTCGCGCGGCCTGCGCCCCCTTGTTCATCGCGTCATACAAACCGGTATCCGGTTCGCTAATCAGCCGAGTGCGAGCTGCGTCCGCAGTCAGGTCCTGTAGAACCTCGACCGTACCATCGGTCGAGGCCCCATCCTGAACGATATGCTCAGCCCGGTCGCAATTCTGACGCGCCATGCACTCAATCACCTCGCGAAAACTGTCCTGCCGTCCTTGCGATAGCAGGTCATAGGTCGCGGTGATGACCGAGATTAGCGGCGCGTCTGAGGTATCAGGCGATGCGCTCATAGATCTCGGCGATCTTGGTGACGGCGGCTTCGGGGGACATCTCCTCGCTTTCGCCTGTACGGCGACAGGTCAGTTCAACTACTCCGTTTTTCAGCCCGCGCGGGCCAACGGTGATACGCCAGGGCAGACCGATCAGGTCCATAGTGGCGAACTTGCCCCCTGCCCGTTCCTTACGGTCATCATACAACGGGTCGAGGCCCAGCGCAGTCAGCGCGCCGTAGATCTTGTTACAGGCGGCGTCGGCCTCGTCATCACCCTGTTTCAGGTTGACGATACCGCAATGGAACGGAGTCACGCCTTCGGGCCAGATGATGCCCTTGTCGTCATGGCTGGCCTCGATGATCGCGCCGATCAGGCGGCTGACGCCGATACCGTGGCTGCCCATGTGAACAGGAACCGGCTTTCCATCGGGGCCTTGAACAGTTGCGCCCATGGCTTCGGAATACTTGGTGCCGAAGTAGAAGATCTGACCAACCTCGATCCCGCGCGCCACACGGCGACGCTCTTCGGGGACCTGATTGAACAGCGCCTCGTCATGGGTTTCATCCGTGCGCGCGTATTTCGAGGTGAACTCTTCGAGAATGGCCTGACACTGCTCGTGACTGTCATAGTCGATCTGACGATCACCAAAGGTCAGATCGGTGACTGCACTGTCATAGAACACCTCAGATTCACCGGTATCGGCCAGAACGAGGAACTCGTGCGTGTTGTCGCCACCGATAGGGCCGGAATCGGCACGCATCGGTATGGCTTGCAGACCCATGCGCTCATAGGTGCGCAGATATGTGACCAGATGGCGGTTATAGGCGTGCAGCGAGTCTTCTTTGGTCAGGTCGAAATTGTACCCGTCCTTCATATAGAACTCACGTCCGCGCATTACGCCGAAACGGGGGCGGATTTCGTCGCGGAACTTCCACTGGATTTGGTACAGCGTCAGCGGCAAGTCTTTGTAGCTACTCACATGACCGCGGAAGATGTCGGTGACCAGTTCTTCGGCAGTCGGTGTGAACAGCATATCCCGGTCATGCCGGTCTTTCATGCGCAGCATTTCCTGACCGTAGTCATCATACCGCCCGGATTCGCGCCACAGGTCCGCCGACTGGATGATGGGCATCTGGATCGCGATGTGGCCAGCGCGTGCCTGCTCTTCATGGATGATGTTTTCCAGCTTACGCAGCACTTTGAAACCCAGCGGCAACCATGAATAAATTCCGGCAGCAGCTTGCTTGATCATCCCGGCGCGCAGCATCAGCCGGTGGCTGACGATCTGGGCCTCGGAGGGGTTTTCCTTGAGAACGGGCAGAAAGTAACGGCTGAGGCGCATTGGTGAACCTTTGAAGGTGAATTTGGACTTCAAAGTTGCTTATGCCAAAGCCCCGCCGGGGGCAATCATGCATTGGTTAATTTGCGACCTCGGGCCAGTCGGTTTTTTGATTGACCCGCCAGTCAGGGTTTTCAATTGTGACTGAAATACCAATTCCAGGGGGCACCCATGCAAACCATTCAGGAACCCGCGCGTCAAATACCGGTTGTTCATCAGACAGACGTTCTTGTGGTCGGGTCAGGACCGGCAGGGCTAGCCGCCGCGCTGGCCGCCGCTCGGGCCGGGGTCGAGGTGTCGCTGGTCGACCGCTTCGGCTGCATGGGTGGCAACATCACCGCCGTGGGTGTTGAGGGCTTCGCCTGGTATCGCCATGAACAGACGGTCGAAGCTGGTGGAATCGGCATGGAGTTCGAGACCCGCGCCAAGGACATGGGCGCCGCGGTGCCCGAAAGCCAGTCGCTGAGCTATGAGTTGGACAGCGAAGGTTTTAAGCTAGTGGCCGACAAGCTGGTTGAAGAGGCAGGCGTTCATCCGATGCTGCACCGGCAATTCGTCGCTCCGATCATGGAGGGAGACCGGATCACAGGCATCATCACCGAATCCAAAGCTGGGCGTGAAGCAATCCTGGCCAAGTTGGTGATCGACGCCACCGGCGACGCCGATGTAGCCCACCGCGCAGGCGCGCCAACCCACAAAACCGCCCGCGAAGACATGATGGCAGCCTCGGTCATGTTCCATCTGGCCGGTGTCGACAAACGCGCGTTCATGGAAGGTGTCAAAGCCGATCCGCAGACCTACAAGGATTGGGGCGGCGGCGGCGAGTGGAACATCGAAACTTCGGGCAAAGAAGACGACATGTTTTCCCCCTTCGTGCACAAGCCGTTCCAGCAGGCCATCGATCAGGGCCTGATCCCGCCGCATCTGAACACCATCGCGGGCACATGGGGTGCAATGCACGACACGGGTGAGCTGACCTATATGAACCTCATCCATCTGGGCGAAATCGACGGGACCGACCCCGACAGTCTGACAAAGGGCGAGATTGAAGGCCGCCGCCAATCCATGCTGGCAATCGAGGCGCTTCGTCGCTTTATGCCGGGGTGTGAGAACGCGCGGCTGCGCAATTTTGGGATGACCATCGGCATTCGCGACACGCGGAAGATCGACGCGGTCTATAACATGACTGAAGATGACGCCCGCCATCAGGGCCGGTTTGAGGACACGATCGGCATCTACCCTGAATTCATTGATGGCTATGGCATCCTTATCCTTCCGACTACCGGGCGATATATGCAGGTTCCCTATCGCTCGATGCTGCCCAAAGGCGTCAAAGGCCTCTTGATTGCGGGCCGCTCGCATGGTGCGGACAAAGTTGCCCACGCTGCAACCCGCAACATGGCTTGCTGCGCGGTCATGGGTCAGGGTGCAGGAATTGCCGCAGCCATGTCGCTAAAAAGCAATCAGGGTCTGCACGAGATGAACCTCGCCCCTGTTCACACTGAGCTGGATCGGCAAGGCGTGAGGATTCACTGATGCAATCAATCCCGACGATCGACATCTCGCCACTGAAAGACACGGCCCATCCGGACCATGACGCAACCGTTCAGCGGATATTGGACGCCTGCACCGACATCGGCTTTCTCTCCATCACAGGCACTGGGGTTTCGCCTGAAACCGTTAATCAGGTCCGCGTCAAGACGCGCGCGATCTTTGACATCGATGAACAGAGCAAGTGGGATCAGGCGATCACCCGCGACAACTATCGCGGATATATCCCCATGGGTTTCTTCACGCCCAATGATGGCTCGGGCAAAGCGGACAAATACGAAGGTTACAAGCTTCATTTCGAAGTTTCCGAGGACCACCCGGTTCGCGATGATTGTGCGCTTTATGGACCGAACCTCTGGCCAGCGGAGATACCGGGCGCACAGGATGTGATATTGGAGTTTTGGTCGCAACTGGACCACGTGGCCGAACTGCTGCTGGGCGCGCTTGAAATTGGGCTGGGTCTGAAGCCCAACGTCCTGAAAGCGGCTTTTGCAACCCCCATGACCAACATGACACTGTTGCACTATCCGCCGCAGGCCCCGGATGAGGAAGGCTTTGGCATTCATCCGCACAAGGACACGGATGCCCTGACCATCATCGCCCCCGACCCCGTCGGCGGGCTTGAGGTGCAGACCCGCAATGGCGGATGGATCACCCCGGATTGCCCACCCGGCGGCTTTGTCGTGAATATCGGCGATATGCTTGAGCTTTGGTCCGGCGGACAGCTTAAATCCACTGCGCATCGGGTGGTCAATAAATCTGGCAAAGAACGCTATTCCTTCCCATATTTCGCAGTTCCGCGTCATGACGTGATCGTTGAACCGCTACTGCCGCCCCTGCCCGGCTTTGATCGACCATCTGTTCATTGCGGACATTGGTCCGCCGAAATCTGGCGCACCAACTGGCCCGATGAAAATGCCACCGTCGATACACCCGAGCTTGGGACGCTCAGCTCATAATCCTTGGAAATTTCCATGGCATGAACCGCTTGCATCACGTGGCCGCTTACGCCAAGAACACCAGTAAGAGCCAAGAACAAGGGGACGAGCATGGCCTTGCCGGTAAAGGATCAACTCAGATACTGGGGCGTCGCGGCTGTCATTTTTGTGCTTTGCCTATGGGCGCTTGGCGACGTTTTACTACCGTTTGTGATTGGCGGTGCAATCGCCTATTTCCTTGATCCGATCGCAGATCGGCTGGAAAATCTGGGCCTGTCGCGTATGGCGGCCACGGCGATCATCACAGTTGTCGGCATTCTGGGCTTTGCTCTAGCAATCCTGATGGTTGTTCCTGCGCTGATTACCCAGTTGATCGAACTGGTCGAAGTTATGCCAAGCCTGTTCCAACAACTGCGTAGCTTCATCGAACAACAGTTCCCGTCCCTTCTTGACCGCGAATCCAATTCGCACCAATTCCTTGTCTCTTTGGGCGAAACGCTGAAATCCAAAACAGGCGATGTCTTGCAATCCGTCGCTGCCTCATTGGGTTCGGCGATCAACGTCGTAGTTCTGTTGGTCATTGTTCCGGTTGTGGCCGTCTACATGCTGCTGGACTGGGACCGCATGATCGCCCGGATCGGTGATCTGCTGCCCCGCGACCACGCCCCTACGATCAAACGCCTGGCCGGGGAAATTGACGCCGTTCTGGCCTCATTCGTGCGCGGCATGGGCACGGTCTGCCTGATCCTTGGCACCTATTACGCCGTAGCCCTGATGGCGGTCGGCCTGCAGTTCGGACTGATCGTCGGTTTCATCGCGGGTCTGGTCACATTCATTCCCTACCTCGGCGCGCTTATCGGCGGCACGCTGGCCATCGGTCTGGCGCTGTTTCAGTTCTGGGGGGATTGGGCGCAGATCGGTTTGGTTGCCGGGATCTTTGCGCTGGGTCAGGTAACCGAAGGCAATTTCCTGACGCCAAAGCTTGTAGGTAGCTCAGTGGGTTTGCACCCAGTATGGTTGCTGCTGGCGCTGTCAGTATTCGGCGCCTTGTTCGGCTTTGTCGGGATGCTGATCGCCGTGCCCGTTGCTGCCGCACTAGGCGTACTGGCGCGGTACGCAACATCGGTCTATCTGGGCAGCCGTCTATATACCGGCCTCGAAAGCGCGGATCAGGAAGACCTCTAAGATGGCCCTTCAGCTAAGCTTTGATCTTCCAGCCAAAACCGCGCTGGGGCGTGAGGATTTTTTCGTCTCTCCCGCGAATGCACTTGCGGTTGCAATGATCTCGGCCACGTCTTGGCCGGGCAACAAACTGGTTCTGAGCGGCCCTGCGGGTGCGGGCAAAACCCATCTGGCACATGTCTGGGCGGCGGAAACCGGTGGTCGGATCATTCAGGCCGCAGATGTGCGTCACGAAGACGTGCCGAATCTGGCACGCACACCTGTCGCGGTCGAAGACATCCCAATGATCGCGGGCGACGTAGAACAACAGAAAACACTGTTTCACTTGCACAATCTTGTGTTGGCCGAAGGCAACGCCCTTCTCATGACTGGACGGCTGGCCCCTAATTTCTGGCAACTTCCGTTGCCCGATCTCCAAAGCCGGATCGAGGGCGCGCATCACGTAGCGCTTGACCCGCCGGATGACGCATTGCTGGGCGCGGTTCTGGCCAAGCTGTTCGTGGACCGGCAATTGAACCCCAGCCCCGAGGTTATCGCCTATCTGGTCAAACATATGGACCGGCGCTTTGAAACTGCCGCCAGTGTCGTGGCGCAACTGGACCAGCTTGCGCTATCGGAAAAGCGCGACATTACCCGCGCCTTGGCGGTGCGTGTTTTGAGCGCAGATTTGGATGATATCCAATCTGGGAATTGACCCACGCCGGGTCATCTCGCATTCTGCACGCGGAATATCTGGAAGAGACATGGATCAGACTGTCGTTACCGAAATCCCTGACTGGGGTCCGTTCGGAAAGCCCCTCTTTGATGACCCCCAAGCCCGAGCTCTGTCACGCGTGGGCGTGGTTGACGTCGGATCAAACTCAGTCCGGATGGTGATTTTTGACGGTGCCGCGCGCTCACCGGCTTATTTCTACAATGAGAAAGTGATGTGCGAGCTCGGCGCGGGCCTTTCGGACACAGGGCGGCTCAACCCGACGGGCCGCAAACGCGCCCTGGCCGCTTTGGGCCGGTTTGCCCAACTCTCCGATGACCTTGGCCTGCCCGGCCTGCATGTCGTCGCCACCGCAGCCGTGCGCGAGGCCGAGGATGGCCCCGAGTTTTGTGCCGAGGTCAAAGCCGAAACCGGCCTGACCGTATCGGTCATTAACGGCGATGAAGAGGCTCGCCTGTCCGCGCAGGGTGTCCTGCTTGGATGGCCCGGCGCATATGGCCTGATCTGTGACATCGGCGGGTCCTCAATGGAATTGGCCGAGATCGGAGACGGCGGTGTCGGTCGGCGTCTGACCTCGGCGCTGGGGCCGCTGAAACTGCGGGACATCAAAGGTGGGCGGCGTGCGCGCAAGGCGCACATCAAATCCACGATGGAGGATCTGCGCGACCAGATGGGGCCGCAACGCGATCGCTTGTTCCTTGTAGGCGGAAGCTGGCGGGCCTTTGCGCGCCTGGACATGCTGCGTCGGGGTTATCCCCTGAACGTGCTGCATGAATATCGCATGACCACCAAGCAGGTGCGCGAGACCATTAAATTCATCGAAAAAGGTGACCCGGAAAAGCTGCGCAGCAAAGCCGGTGTGTCGGGATCACGGATGGCGCTGATCCCCTATGCGATGGATGTGCTGGCACGCTTGATTCGCACGTTCAAACCCAAGGATATCGCCATTTCCAGCTATGGTATCCGCGAGGGTCTGCTTTACGAGCAGATGCCACAAAACCTGCGGGACCGCGATCCGTTGATCGAGGCGAGCCGTTTTTCCGAAGCCAAGGACGCCCGCCTGCCCGGTTTCGGAAAACATCTGCTCGATTTCGTGATGCCGCTGTTCAAATCAGCCCCACCCGCGCGCATCCGCCTGATAAAGGCGGCCTGTCTGTTGCACGACGTCAGCTGGCGCGCGCATCCTGACTATCGCGCCGAGGTCTGTTTCGACTACGTCACACGTGCCAATCTGGGCGGCTTGAAGCACTCGGAACGAGTCTATATCGGGCTGGCCCTGCAGCACCGGTATCGCAACAAACGCGAGGGCAACCGCTTCACCGCACTATACGAACTCCTAGACGAGAAAGACCAGAAACAGGCCGAGATTCTCGGAAAAGCCATGCGGTTTGGTGCCATGCTGTGGATGCAGAACGATGCGCCGATGGCGACTTTGAAGTTTTACCCCAAGAAGCAACAACTGGACCTGTTCCTGCCAACTGCCGCACGCCCCCTGTTCAACGAAGTGGCTGAGGCGCGGCTAAAGTCACTCGGCAACGCTTTGAAATCCGAAACCCGCGTCATCATCCGGGACTAGATATCAAATCTCGGTTTCGCCCTCAGGCGCGTCTTCAGGGATCTCTGGCTGGGCATCTGGGTTCTGCGGTGGTTTTTTGCGGATAATTATATCGCCGTTAGGCAGGATCTCGGGTGCTTCATAGGCGCTCCAATCCTCAATCTCATCTGCCAGCTCGGCCAAGGCGGGCCCCATTTCCGCAATAAATGACTGCATTGCAGGGCCAAACTGTTCGGCCAGGCCCAGCAGTTCATCCAATGCAGGCTCCATCTCCTGGCGCAAGCCTTCAAAGAACAGCTCTGCCCCCTGCTCCATCAGGGATTTGTTCCCCTCTTCCTCGGCAGAGGCCGGAAGGGCAAAAGTGACGGTCAGCGCGCAGATTGGAATGAAACGTCTCATATCCAAAACATAGGGCAACTAAAAGTCGGTTGGAAGGTCACAGCTCGATATCCAGAGTGACAGGGAAATGGTCAGACGCGGTTAGCAACGCTTCATGTAGATCCTGCGCATCACGGCAAGCCGGATCGCGAAACGGATGCCATATGCGCCAGACCGGGCGACGATCCTTTAACCCATCGCTGATCATAATATAGTCCAACAACGCCTCAAGATACCCGCGATCTTGGGGCCGATAAAAGCGCGCGGTCGACGGGCGTTCACCCGGTTCTGACCCGAAGGCCGTATCCGCGTGGGGGTCGAACACCCCCGATTGCAGCAGGATTTCAACCGAAGAGCGACCAAACAAGTTTTCAAATTCGTCCAGCCCCGGACCATCGTTCAGATCGCCCATTAAGATCACCTGTTCATCAGCCGCCAGATGCGCCTTGATCCGCCTGCCCAGCCAGATCGCCTGAGCCAGCTGTTTCCGGCGATTGGCGATCGAGATGCGGATCGCCGCATCGCGGGTTTCCGCCCCATGAGGCGCCTTTGACTTCAGATGCGCGCCAATAAGACGGAACCGTTCGCCTGCCTTGGTTTCAACTGCCAATTCCATAGGCGGCTTGGAAAACTGCACCTGATCCTCGGTTGCGTCGATATCGAGGTCGATGTGAAACACCTGGTCGAAACGCGGAGCCCGTTGCCCTCCGTCTTTTGGATCATGTCGCACCGTCAGAACGCGCGGGTCATACAACAAAGCCAGTTCTTGATGTGTATCGTTGGCAAATCCCATCACGGCTTCGCTGGTGCGCAGATCGAAAGCCTCGGCAAAGTTTTGTAGCGCGCGGACCGTGTTCTGAGATTTCCCTGTGTTTGGTGCTTCGACAACCAGCACAGCATCCGCATCGATCGCCGTCAAAACTTTGGCGATAGCCTCGATCTGTTGCGCCTTGGTGACATCATGGCGACCTGACCAACTGTCATCGGCGATCAGTTCGTCATGACGATCAAACAGATTGGCGAACCACTCGATGTTATAAGTCGCGAGGCGCATGCCTCAGGCCTGCGCGCCGTTGATTTCGTCCCAGGCGCGGTTGATGTCGATCATCTTCTTTTCTGCCAAACGTACGGCCTCTTCTGGGACACCACGTGCCAACATCGCATCGGGATGCGTTTCGCGCACAAGTTGCCGCCAAACCTTGCGAATATCGGGTAACGGCATGTCCCGTGGCACCCCAAGAACCGTGTAAGGATCATTGGGCGCATCAGGCACAAAACGGGCACGCAAGGCCATGAACTGCGCATCGGTCTGGCCGAAAATATGGCTGACCTCTTCCAGAAACTCGTTTTCGTTGGGGTGATAGAACCCGTCCGCCATGGCGATGTGGAACAGCCCCTCCATCAAATCGCACAGCGTGGTGCTGTCCTCAGAAAACATGCGCGCGATCTTGCGGGCATAATCCTGATAGCCTGCAACATCCGTGCGGGCCATGTTGAACACGCGTGCCGCGCCTTCCTCATCATCGCGGGCAATCTGGAACACGTCGCGAAACGCCGTGACCTCATCTCGCGTCACCTGCCCATCCGCCTTGGCCATTTTCGCACCCAATGCGATCACAGCGATGGTGAAGGCCACCGACCGTTCGGGCGGCGAGCGCAGCTTTTCAAAGACTGCGGTAAGGCTTTCACCCTGGGCAAGCGCGCTTAGCGCATCGGATATACGGATCCAGATCGACATGAGCGCACCCTAGCGTCCCAAATCGGGACTGTCAGGTGCAACCAAACCGTCTGCGGCAAGAATTTTCTGCATCAGCACAAGGTCCAGACGTTTCCCCCACTTGAACCCAACCTCGGGCATGCGCCCGACCTCGACAAAGCCCACGGCCGCGTGAAAAGATACTGCCCCCGGATTTGCCGAAGAAATCCCCGCCACCAGTGCATAAGTTCCCTCTGCCCGGGCGGCGGCCTCAAGCGCCCGCATCAAAACGCGCCCCGTACCTTGTTCACGCGCATCAGTGGCCAGTTGGATCGTTAGCTCTCGGCACTGCGCGTATCCCGGACCGGATCGAAACGGACCATAGGTGGCAAACCCAAGAATCTGGTCGTCCTGTTCTGCCACAAGATAGGCCGGACCGCGCGCTTCGATGTCACACGCAATGCTGTCCACACTGCGTTCGTCGGTTGTGAAGGTTACCAGCGTGTCGCGGATGATTGCGTTGGTGATCGCAGCTATCTCTTTGGCGTCCGCAGCTTTGGCTTGTCTGATTTTCATTCCAAAACGCGTTTCCCATGCGGAGTTTCGAACTCTGCCCGCAATGCGGCCGGGCCTGTGTCGAAAACCACAGCGTCCATTTCGCCTAGCAGCCTGGCAAGCTCCAGCGCGTCCGGGTGAAAAACCACCAACCGACGCAAACGGCAGCCGCTATCCTGCAGCATATTTGCCGGATGCAAATCTCCGTGCCACTGAATAAGCGCCGGGAACAGATTGTCGAAGGGCAGACGCCCGTTTGGCGGAACCGCCATTTGCCAGCGTAACGCCCCGCGGGCCAGATCGATCGGGTGGCCCACCCCATCCGGAAACACGGTCAACGAGGCTGAAATGTCCGGCACCTGGCATATCCAGTTGGTAAGGCTCGGCGCGCCCTTGAACCGGTCCAGATCGAACCATCTGGTTCTTTGCGGGTTCGGTGCCTGTGGGTCAATCGCGATGGCCTCAAGATACAAGCCGTCTCGCAATCCTAACAGGCGGTTATATGTGCCAAACGTTTCATGCTTGCCGCCGTCCTGCAGCGGTACTCCCAATGCCTGTTCGACATGGGCAGACGCTTCTTCGAGCGTTTCGCCCGCAACCGCCAGATGATCCAGTAACACGCAGCGCCTCCTATGAAAAACGACCAAACCCTATCGGATCTGGTCGCATGTTTTCCTTAAAGGCGGTGGATCACAAGATTTTTCGACGAAAATCTTTGAAAGCCTCAGCCTTTCGCTTTACCGATCAGGCGCAGAATGTCCTGAGCGGCTTCGGGGATGTTGGTGCCCGGGCCAAAGATCGCTTTGACGCCGTGATCATAGAGGAATTGATAATCCTGCTGCGGGATCACCCCGCCGCAGATTACAAGAATGTCCTCGGCACCGGCTTTCTTCAGCTCTTCTACTAGCTGTGGTGCCAGTGTTTTGTGCCCCGCTGCCTGCGACGAAATACCGATGACGTGCACGTCGTTGTCCACGGCGTCCTGCGCGGCCTCAGCCGGGGTTTGGAACAGCGGACCTACATCCACGTCAAACCCGATATCCGCAAAGGCGGTTGCGATCACCTTTGCACCGCGGTCATGCCCGTCTTGCCCCATCTTGACCACAAGCAGGCGTGGACGGCGGCCTTCGGCCTCGGCAAATTCTTCGATGGATTTCTGGATCGCGGCAAAGCCTTCGTCGCCTTCGTAGGCCGCGCCATAGACACCGGCCAGCGTTTTCACTTCGGCGCGGTGACGGCCGAATTCTTTCTCCATTGCCATGCTGATCTCTCCTACGGATGCACGGGCGCGGGCGGCCTCAACGGCGGCGGCCAGCAGATTTCCACCTTTACTGGCGGTCTTGGTCAGCGCGTCCAGCGCCGCTTGGCAGGCGGCCTCGTCGCGGGTGGCGCGAATACGATCCAACCGCGCGACCTGAGCTTCGCGCACGGCGACGTTGTCGACATCCAGAATGTCGATCGGGTCTTCTTGTTCCTTGCGGTACTTGTTGACGCCGACGATGACCTCGTCACCCCGATCGATCATAGCCTGACGGCGGGCGGCGCTTTCCTCGATCCGCAGCTTGGGCATACCGCTGGCAACGGCCTTTGTCATGCCGCCCATTTCCTCGACCTCTTCCATCAAGGCCCAGGCTTTTTCGATCAACTCGTTGGTCAGGCTTTCGATGTAATACGAACCGGCCAGCGGATCGACCACATCGGTGACACCTGTTTCCTCTTGCAGAACCAGTTGCGTGTTCCGCGCGATGCGGGCCGAGAAGTCGGTCGGCAGCGCAATCGCCTCGTCCAGAGCATTGGTGTGCAGCGACTGCGTGCCGCCCAGAACCGCGCTCATCGCTTCATAGGCGGTACGGATCACGTTGTTATACGGGTCCTGTTCCTGCAGCGACACGCCCGAAGTCTGGCAATGAGTTCGTAGCATTTTGGAGCGTTCGGATTTCGCGCCAAAATCCGTCATCACCCGGTGCCACAGCGTACGCGCAGCTCGCAGTTTGGCGATTTCCATAAAGAAATTCATGCCGATAGCAAAGAAGAAGGACAAACGCCCAGCGAACTTGTCGACATCCATGCCAGCCTGCGTGGCGGCACGGACGTATTCCCGACCGTCGGCTAGCGTATAGGCCAGCTCTTGCACAAGGTTCGCCCCAGCCTCTTGCATGTGATAGCCCGAGATCGAGATCGAGTTGAATTTCGGCATCTCATTCGACGTGAACTCAATGATGTCCGAGATGATCTTCATCGAAGGCTCGGGCGGGTAGATGTAGGTGTTGCGCACCATGAACTCTTTCAGAATGTCATTCTGAATGGTGCCGGACAGGACGGATTTGTCATGCCCCTGCTCTTCGCCCGCGACGATAAAGCTTGCCAAAATCGGGATCACCGCCCCGTTCATGGTCATCGAGACCGAGACCTTATCCAACGGAATACCGTCGAACAGGATCTTCATGTCCTCGACGCTGTCGATTGCCACACCGGCCTTGCCCACGTCACCGACAACGCGCGGATGGTCACTGTCATAGCCGCGGTGCGTCGCCAGATCGAAAGCGACCGACACACCCTGCTGACCGGCCGCCAGATTGCGGCGATAGAACGCGTTTGATTCTTCGGCGGTCGAGAAGCCTGCATATTGGCGGATCGTCCAAGGGCGGCCCGCATACATGGTCGCCTTCACACCGCGCGTAAAAGGACCGAACCCAGGCAGCGACCCCATATGCGGCAGCTCAGCGGTGTCTTCCTGCGTGTAAAGAGGTTTGACGTCGATACCTTCCAAAGTCTCTTTGGTCAGGTCGTCCAACGGGCGTCCGCGCAGCTCTTTCTCGGCCAGCGCCTGCCAGTCTTTCGTATCGGTCATTGCGTATTCCTTTTCTCAATTCGGGTCGCGAACAGGCTTGGCCTGCGCGTTTTAACGTTCGGTGCCGCGCGTCGCGGCAGGTGTAAACGCGATATTTTGAAGCCTGCGTGCATTTCGCCGGTCGCATTCACCGGCGCAGAGGCTATATTCAAACGAACAGGAGGCCCTATGACACGAACGCTTGCCCTTGTTTTCTCGGCACTATTCCCGCTGGTCGCGATGGCGGCAGATGGGTCTGCGCCCGCCGATGAAGATTTTGTCCGCCCCGCTGGTGATAGCGAGCTGAGCGAATACTTATGGGTCAACCGGCCCATCGTCGTCTTTGCCGATACCCCAGCCGACCCGCGTTTCCGGCAGCAAATCGACATGCTTCTGGAAGGCGAAGAAGCCATGCGCGACCGGGATGTGGTCGTGCTGACCGATACCGATCCGTCTGCCCGTTCTCCGATCCGGTCACAATTGCGCCCGCGCGGCTTCCAGATGGTGTTCGTCGACAAGGACGGCGTGGTTAAACTGCGCAAACCCTCGCCGTGGAGCACACGTGAAATCGGCCGTTCCATCGACAAAACGCCCCTGCGCGAACGCGAAATCCGCGAACGACGCGAGGGCGGCTGAGCGCTTTCGCCACGCCCAAAGCTCCCGGCGCGAACCGCCGGGAAACCATGGAGATATGGTGAAAACGCGATCATGATCACTCGAACTCTATGATCACGTCGTCCACGGCGAGGTTGTCGCCGGGGCCTGCGTTGACTTTGGACACGACACCCTTCTTCTCGGCGCGCAGGATGTTTTCCATCTTCATCGCCTCAACAGTGCACAGTGCCTGACCTTCCTGCACTTCCTGCCCCACTTCGACATCGATCTTCACGATCAGGCCGGGCATCGGGCACAGCAGCATTTTCGAAGTATCCGGCGGCAGCTTTTCGGGCATCATACGGGCCAGTTCTGCCTGACGCGTCGTACGGACATGGACTTTGAGGTCTGCACCCCGGTTGCGAATACGGAACCCGCCCGAGATTTTTCCGACCTTCAAAACCAGCGGGCTGCCATCGACGTCCAGCACCGCCAAATGATCGCCCGGCGTCCAGTCCGAAGTGACCCGCACGGTATTACCGTCCGAGAACGTCACGGTTGACCCATCGCGATCCGCATCAATCTCAACCGCATATTCCTGCCCTTGCAGTGTGACGACCCAATCAGAGCCGACCTTGCGTTCGTGATTGTCCATCCGGCCAGAAACGCGGGTGCGGCGAATCTCGGCCACGCGGTGCATCGCGGCGCAGGACGCGGCTATGCGGCGCAAGTCGGCCTCGGGCAGTTCAACGCCTTCGAACCCGTCGGGATATTCCTCGGCGATAAAGGCTGTGGTCATGTCACCGCTGACGAATTTCGGATGGTCCATCACAGCCGACAGGAATGGCAAGTTGTGGCCAATGCCTTCGACCTCGAAACTGTCCAGCGCCACGCGCATCGCCTCGATCGCCTGTTCCCGCGTCGGAGCCCAGGTGCACAGTTTGGCGATCATCGGGTCATAGTACATGCTGATCTCGCCGCCTTCGTAGACGCCGGTGTCGTTGCGCACGGCGGCTTCACCTTCGGGCGCTTCACCTTGCCATTTATCGTTCACCAACAGCGGACCAGAGGCAATCTCTTGCGGCGGACGATAGCGGGTCAGACGACCAATCGACGGCAGGAAGCCACGATACGGATCTTCGGCATACAGGCGGTTTTCGATGGCCCAGCCGGTCAGGGTCACGTCGTCCTGTGTGATCGACAGCTTTTCACCTGCTGCGACGCGGATCATCTGCTCAACCAGATCGACTCCGGTGATCAGTTCGGTGACCGGGTGTTCCACCTGCAGACGCGTGTTCATTTCCAGGAAGTAGAAATTCTTTTCGCCATCGACGATGAATTCAACCGTACCGGCGCTGGCATAGTCTACGGCCTTGGCCAGTGCCACGGCCTGTTCGCCCATCGCCTTACGGGTCGCTTCGTCCAGGAAAGGTGACGGTGCTTCTTCGACCACTTTCTGGTTCCGACGCTGGATCGAGCATTCACGCTCGCCCAGATAGATGCCGTTACCGTGGCTGTCGCATAGAACCTGAATCTCGATGTGACGCGGCTGGGTCACGAATTTTTCAATAAAGATACGGTCATCACCGAACGAGTTTGCCGCCTCGTTCTTGGACGACTGGAACCCCTCGCGCGCTTCTTCGTCATTCCACGCGATCCGCATGCCCTTGCCGCCGCCGCCGGCACTGGCCTTGATCATGACCGGATAGCCGACTTCGTTGGAAATCTTGACGGCCTCTTCTGCGTCTTCGATCAGCCCCATGTAACCGGGAACAGTGGAAACACCGGCTTCTTGCGCGATCTTCTTCGAGGTGATCTTGTCGCCCATGCTTTCGATTGCCCGAACCGGTGGACCAACAAATGCAACGCCTTCAGCCTCAAGCGCCTCGGCGAATTTCGAGTTTTCCGACAGGAAGCCATAACCAGGATGCACCGCCTGGGCCCCACTCTGGCGAATGGCATCCATGACCTTGTCGATCACGATATAGGACTGGTTCGCAGGCGGCGGGCCGATATGCACCGATTCATCCGCCATCGACACATGCAAGGCGTTCTTGTCTGCATCCGAATAGATGGCAACGGTGCCGATACCCATCTTGCGGGCTGTCTTGATGACCCGGCAGGCGATCTCGCCCCGGTTGGCGATCAGGATCTTGTTAAACATGGAACGTCCTTTGTCTTGATGTTCTGAGAACGCAAAACGCCGCCGCAGGGAACGTTCCCCACGGCGGCGTTTTGCGCGATTACGGTCGGGGCGACGCGCGCCCCGAAAAACCCGGTATTACCTACAGTTGTTTTGTGTCTTGCAGTACAGGACGTTGCCCGCCGCGCCGACAACCGCGCCGAACAGCGGGTCGGCGCTGACAACAGCCGCCCCGACGGCGCCTGCGCCGCCGCCAAGCAGCGCCTGTTCGCCCGTCGTGTCACCACAGGCGGCAAGGCCTGCGCAGGTCGCCATTGCAAGAACGAGTTTCGAGATTCGCATGATATCTGCCCCTTTGGAATTCTTGATGCGTTCCGGGGCAGATGTCCGATTTCGACCTTGTTATTCAATAACAGGCAGTCCTGAACGGAGATTTGCGCAAATTTGTGCCGCTTTACGCTTGGATCATGCGCAAAGAAAAACGCGGGCAGGACTTTGTGAACATCACAAGCCTGCCCGCGGAAGGAAGGGGTACGGAATAGTAGGTGCTTGTGCGACGCAGGCAAAGTAGAGCCGCACGGCTTGGTCAGGTTGCTTGGCACAATTAAATGCGTAAACAACGTATTGTTTCCGGTCAGGATTCCGGCTGGAAATCGCCCATTGGGCGAACCTGCGCGCAGATTCGTGCCGAGATCAGGTGCAGTTTTAGGTGAGAAACGCGAGGCCAATGCCGTCACGTTGCTGTTACTTTTCCTCAGCAATTGATCCGTTTCTGCACCTGCAACATCACGGGTTGCGGAAAAGGTCGTTAGAAATTCTCTTCTCAAACGCAAAGGGTTAACCGATCTGTTCACCATAGGGTGAAAACGGTTCGGAAGTTTTGCACGTTTCCTTGAGAAACTAGGCGCTTTCCATCCCGTTCTCGTGATTTCCCTCAAGTTCTCTTGCGTGGAACGGTACCCGTGCACACTCGCACACAAGGAAACATCCACATGATTGCAAAGAGAAAAACGGCGTTGCTGCTTGCCGTATCCGCGCTTGGCATGTCCGGCGCGGCTGCTTTCGCCCAAGACGCCCAGACGCAAACGGAACTTGATGCCCTGCGTGCCCGCGTCGAAGCCCTCGAGGCCGCAAAACCCGGCGCTGGCACTGGCGATCTTCGAATCGGAAACACCACTCTTGATGTTTATGGGTACGTTAAGGCTGATTTCTTCTACGACACCGACTTTGAACTGGGCGACCTTGCCGATGCGACCCGAATTGGCGAGCCAGCAAACGCCACCAGCGGCACCTTTGGGGCCACCGTGCGCCAATCGCGCATCGGGCTTCGGACCAATACGCCGTCTGCCATCGGCGATATTGCCGGCCAGCTGGAACTGGATCTGTTTTCCGGCGGGACGGATGGGCCTGCTGAACTGCGCCTGCGCCACGCCAATATCCGTATTGGTGATAACTGGTTGATCGGTCAATTCTGGACCAACTTCCAGCCGTTGGACACCTATCCCACGACCGTTGAATTCAACGGCCCCGTTGGCATTCCTTTCGCTCGCGTCCCTCAAGTGCGCTATACGAACACGCTGGGCTCTGACACAACTTTTGCGGTGGCGATCGAGGAAAACGTTGGCGGCTCGGATTCGAATGATCCCGTCCTGACCGGCTCCATCGAATACAACAACGGTACCTACCTGGCCCGCGCCTCGGCTTTGTATGGTAAGGCGCAATCCAGCGCGGTCGAAGTGGATCAGACCGGCTATACCCTCTCGGCAGGCATCCGGCCCTGGCAAGGCGGTCTGTTTCAGGTCAACTATGTCGACGGCGAGGCTTTGGGCCCCTACCTGATCGCTGCCGGTGACGCCATCGTCAACGGACAGGCCAACGACGTGGATGGATTTACCGTGGAATTCCGCCAGGAACTGAGCCCCAAATGGAACGTCGGCATCGCTTATGGGCAAGAGAATTACGACCTGCCGACCTCGACCGGGACCCTGTCCTTTACCGAGGTTGAAACGATCCACGTGAACGCCTTTTACAAAGCGACCGACAATCTGACGCTTAGCGCCGAATACTTCTATGGTGAGCGGAACGATGCACCGACCGGACGCACCTTTGACAGCAACCGAATTCAATTGGCGGCGCAACTGAACTTCTGACCACACATACCGACCCTGCCCCGACACGGGCAGGGTTTTTGGCCTGGATGGCCTCACCGCGTTATGTGCGACAGCGGTTGGCACGATCAGCGCACCCCGTCAAAAATTTCGGGGAAGGAAATCCGACCCACATTCGAATCAATAACCAAAAGCGCGTCGTAACTAGCTGGATCAAAAGGATCTTCGGCCGGAATGACTTCGCGTTCGAACAGCCAGCAAAGACGGCCAGCATCCAAATTGCCCCTCTCAAACGGTTGGTCGCCAAAATGCGCCCACAGGGCTTCCATAAAAGCCGCATCCGCGCGCTTGTCCGCGGGTTTACGATCTCGAAACCGCTCGCGGCGGGTCAGGGGCGTCACGCCTTTGGGATTGGCCCGACGAATAATGAACTGAAAGTCAGTTCCCGGCAGGCGCCCGGGAAATCCGCGATGTTTCAGCATGGTTCCACCTCAATTGCACAAGGGGTCATGGGGATCAGATATTCACATCCGTCACAGGATGATGTCATGGTGCGCACCTCCAAAGCCGCGTAGCTGTTCAGAAATGCCCTGACGGGATGAATAGCGCGATTCATAGTCAAAGCCCCTCCCAGATACACCGGGACTGTTCCAGCCGGTAGGCTTCAAAGAACTGCGTGGCATCAGGGGATGTACGGCCGAATTCGATGGGCCGGTCAGACAGGGAAATGACCACCCGGGCAGCGTCCAGTTCGTATTTAGCCACATAAGTAACCGCAAGCGTCTGGCACAGATGTTCCATGTCGACCGAGGCGATATCGTACCCGATCCGGCCAATGTCCGAACCGATCTTGGGCGCAATAAAGCGAAATCGCACCCAAAGTTCACCGGGGTTATTGTCCAGCAGAACGTCGCTCAGGTGCACTGGCTGTCCGGACGGGACCGGCAACAGGTTTTCGGAGTCAGCCAGAACGGGGATCGCAAAAACCGACAGTACAACAGCTAAGGCGCGATCCCGGACCCGCCACAGGCGAGCTCCTCTCTCCGGGATCGCGCGCGCCTGGCTTTCGGCCCGCGCTGTTCTATGTCTTATTGGGCAACTCATTAGCAGTTGTGGCCTCAAAGTCAATTTTGCACCCAAGTAATCTGCCCTGACCGTTTGTCCGAGACGCTGTCCAAACCGTTTTGGCCGGGCAGATTTCCTGGCACATCCCCTCAAAGAGGGATGTTGTCGTGCTTTTTCCACGGGTTTTTCACGTGCTTGTTCCGCAAGCTGGCAAAGGCTCGCGAAACGCGACGGCGGGTCGATTGAGGCATGATCACCTCATCGATAAAGCCACGCTCAGCCGCGACAAACGGGTTCGCAAACCTGTCCTCATAATCCTGCGTGTGCTGCACAATTTTCTCGGCATCGCCCAGATCGGCACGGTGAATGATCTCGGTCGCGCCCTTTGCGCCCATCACCGCGATTTCGGCTGTAGGCCAGGCATAGTTGAAGTCACCGCGCAGGTGCTTGGACGCCATAACATCATAGGCACCACCATAAGCCTTACGGGTGATGACGGTAACTTTTGGCACCGTGGCTTCACCGTAGGCAAACAACAGCTTGGCGCCGTGCTTGATCACTCCGCCATATTCCTGCGACGTCCCCGGCAGGAATCCAGGTACATCCACCAGCGTCAGGATCGGAATTTCGAAGCAATCGCAGAACCGCACAAACCGCGCGGCCTTGCGCGAGCTGTCGATGTCCAGACAACCGGCCAAAATCATCGGCTGATTGGCTACAACGCCCACTGTCTGCCCTTCAAGCCGGATGAACCCGGTGATGATGTTTTTGGCAAAATCCTCCTGAATTTCGTAGAAATCACCCTCATCCGCCACTTTGGTGATGAGTTCCTTCATGTCGTACGGCGTATTAGGGTTGTCGGGGATCAATGTATCCAGCGAGGTTTCCAGACGGTCGGGTTCGTCAAAGAACGGGCGCACAGGCGGCTTTTCGCGGTTGTTGAGCGGCAGGAAATCAACCAAACGCCGCACCTCGGCCAGTGCTTCAACGTCGTTCTCAAACGCTCCGTCAGCAACCGAGGATTTCTTGGTATGGGTCGACGCCCCACCCAGTTCCTCGGCGGTAACCACTTCGTTTGTGACCGTCTTGACCACGTCGGGGCCGGTCACAAACATGTACGAGGTGTCTTTGACCATGAAGATAAAGTCTGTCATCGCCGGGCTGTAGACTGCGCCACCAGCACAGGGCCCCATGATCACGCTGATCTGCGGAACCACGCCTGACGCCATGATGTTGCGCTGGAACACCTCGGCATAACCAGCCAGCGACGCCACGCCTTCCTGAATTCGCGCCCCGCCCGAGTCGTTAATGCCAATCACCGGTGCACCGTTCTGAACGGCCATATCCATGATCTTGCAGATCTTCTGAGCATGGGTTTCCGAAAGCGAGCCGCCAAAGACTGTAAAGTCCTGGCTGAACACATAAACCATGCGACCATTGATCGTACCCCAGCCAGTAACGACACCGTCACCCGCTGGCCTTTGCTTCTCCATCCCGAAATCGGTGCACCGATGGCTGACAAACATGTCAAATTCTTCAAAGCTGCCTTCATCCAGCAACAGTTCAACCCGTTCGCGCGCAGTCAGTTTGCCGCGCGAGTGCTGTGCGTCGATGCGCTTTTGTCCACCACCCAGCCGCGCGTTGTCGCGACGGTCTTCAAGTTCGGAAAGGATGTCTTTCATAACGATGATCCCCTGTAAAATCTGGCCGGACACTATACGCAGATGCCGCGAGACCAAAGTAACTTTCGGCAAATTTGCAAATCTTATCCAATCATCTTGGTGAATATTGTAAACTTGCTAAATTTCACTTACAAAACGCGTGATGGATGGCATTCTTATCCGTGGTGACTATACACGTGAACTATGCAGTTTAGTTCTTCGTCGGCGCATCGCTCGCCTCCTAAAATTACCACTCTGGTTTTGCTGTCCGGATTGTCCGCGCTCAGCCTCAATCTGTTTTTGCCGAGCCTGCCCAATATGGCACTGCACTTTCAGGCCGACTACAAGGTCATGCAACTGTCGATTGCCCTGTACCTGCTGGTCAATGCGGTGCTTCAGATCCTGATCGGACCAATTGCCGACAAGGCGGGGCGCCGTCCCGTTCTACTTTGGGGGTTGGTCCTTTTTTTGGTGGCTACGTTGGGCTGCATCTATGCACCCAACGTCCAGGTTTTTCTTGTTTTCAGAATGTGTCAGGCAATCATCGTGGTCGGCATGGTTCTTAGCCGTGCGGCGGTTCGGGACCTATATGATCAGGACCAGGCGGCGTCGATGATCGGTTATGTAACGATGGGCATGGCCATTGTCCCCATGATCGGACCCGCGATCGGAGGCCTGTTGGAGGAGAGCTTTGGCTGGAAAGCCAACTTCTGGCTGCCCTTCGTTCTTGGCGTAATGACGCTGGTGCTAACTTACTTAGATTTTGGCGAAACCTCAACCAAGAGCGGCAAAACACTGGTTCAACAATTCCGGGAATACCCCGAACTGCTGGGTTCCCCGCGATTTTGGGGCTATTCGCTGTCATCCGCGCTGTCGTCTGGCGCCTTCTTTGCCTATCTGGGCGGCGCTCCCTTTATCGGCACCGAACTATTCGGCCTCAGCGCCGCCGAGGTCGGCATCTACTTTGGCGCCCCAGCCGTAGGGTACTTTTTTGGCAATTTCTTCAGCGGTCGCTATTCCGTTCACTTCGGCGTCAATCGAATGGTACTTTGGGGCTGCTGGCTGAACGCAGCAGGCGTTGCAATGTCCGCGATCTTGTTTCTGGCCGGCTTCGGAACGGCGCTTAGCTTTTTCGGCTTCATGACCTTTGTAGGCATTGGAAACGGCATGACGATTCCCAACGCAACGTCGGGCGCACTTTCGGTGCGACCGCATCTGGCCGCCACAGCATCCGGACTGAGTGGAGCGATCATGCTGGGCGGCGGCGCGGGCCTCAGCGCGCTTGCAGGAGCCTTGCTAACCCATGAAACTGGAGCAATGCCCCTGCTGTGGTTGATGCTGGCAACCTCGGTCCTGGCAGTATGCGCAATATTGTCCGTCATTCGACGCGAACGGCAACTGGGCCTTTGAATGGCTTGCCTATGACGGTTTGCAAAGTTAGCTTGCCGAATTAGGAAAGTTGCAAAGGCCCAACATGGCGACTCAGAAACTCTATGCAGGTGCAAAGCTACGCGAAATGCGTACGCGCTTGTCCCTGACCCAAAAGGAATTTGCCGCCAAACTGGGTGTTTCCCTGCCCTATCTAAACCAGATGGAGAACAACAACCGTCCGATTTCGACCACGGTCGTTCTGGCGCTGGCGCAAGAATTCGGAATGGATGTCACCGAGTTGAGCACCGGCGACAGTGAA
This sequence comes from Ruegeria sp. CDSC068, assembly GCF_059610545.1. Classification (NCBI taxonomy): domain Bacteria; kingdom Pseudomonadati; phylum Pseudomonadota; class Alphaproteobacteria; order Rhodobacterales; family Roseobacteraceae; genus Ruegeria; species Ruegeria sp. CDSC068. The sequence continues at coordinate 371,802 of NZ_JBXWNV010000002.1, read as the reverse complement.
CGCCTGGTCTCGGACATGCGCGAGGCATTGGCCGATCCGGTCTTTGACGATGCCGTTCCGCCACTCGCCGATCTCCGCCTGACGGCTTCAAACGCACCCGCTCTGGCACGAGCCTTCATTGCTCTGCACCGCACCTATCGTCAGACGCATGAACGCCTGGCCTCTCTTGACGAAGCATTGGGGCGCGAAGACGCGCAAATCCAGGCCAGCCCATGGGAGGAAGTGCGGGACTTCTTCCACTATTGCGACAACTATATCGACGCGGTAGACCGCGCGGCTGAACGATTTGCCGGGCGCGCCGAGGATGCAGGTGGCATACGCGCCGCAGCCCTGGACGGCCTCGCGGAGCGCGGCATCCGGGTACAATTCCCGGATATCGATGAAACCCGAAAGTACGACCCAGAAAACAAAACACTGCAGCTTTCGTCCAGAACCGCACCACAAACTCAGGTGTTTCAGTTGTTGTTGCAGGTTGCACTGATCAGTCAGGACAAACTTCTTGAAGCAACGCTGGATTTTGCCAAATTTCACAGCGATGAGGCCCGTGCCATTGCCAAGATCGGGCTGGCAAATTACTTCGCCGGCGCATCACTGATGCCTTATGCCAAATTTCTGGCCACAGCACAGGAATATCGTCACGACCTTGAACTGCTTAGTAACCGGTTTGGCGCATCGATCGAACAGGTGGCGCACAGGTTGTCGACCCTGCAACGCCCTGGCGCAAAAGGCATTCCGTTTTTTTTCGTTCGCGTTGATCAGGCCGGAACGATCACCAAAAGACACTCGGCCACGCGCCTGCAATTTGCCCGGTTCGGCGGCGCCTGCCCCTTATGGAACGTGCACCGCGCCTTCGAAACACCCGGCCACTTTCTGCGTCAGCTTGCAGAAACACCCGATGGCGTTCAGTATATTTCTCTGGCTCGAGACGTGTCGAAATCCGGAGGCTCATACGGTGCACCGGTACGTCGTTATGCCATTGCCCTTGGGTGCGAAGTGCGTCACGCCGAGGCGCTGGTTTATGCCGACAATCTGGACTTCAACAACGCCAGCGCCTACGAGCCAATTGGCATATCCTGCCGCATCTGCGAGCGGCAGAATTGTCATCAGCGATCGGTTCCGCCATTGGAAAGACGCTTAACGATAGACGCCCATACCCGCGGCACCCTGCCCTATGAAGTCACCTGATCTTTACCTGGCCTGACAATATCCCGGGGGGAGGCGCGGCCTGCCGCGACCGGGGGCGGAGCCCCCGACATGCCTCAGGCTTTCGACAGGATAGCCCAGATCTCGTCTTTCAAACCCGCACGTTTCTTACGCAGGTCCGTTTCAGCAAGATCATCCATCGGCTCGACATTCGTTTCGGCTCGATGCACTTCGCGGTTAATCTCATGGTATTCATCCGCCAGCCGCGCAAAGTGAGCGTCCGTCTGCTTGAGTTGGCTCATCAGCTCAACCTTGTCCGGAAACTCTTCAGCCAGTTCGTGCGGGGTATGGGACATTCCTGTTCGCTCCTCAAAACATGTTGTTGCGATTCAAGTCTATTCGTCCGGTCCCCGTCAATCTTTGACGCGGATCAAATCATTCTTTCGATCATCGCTGTGCAACCGCCCATTGGGGATTAATCCAAGGTTGGTCATTGGCTGCTGGCAGGGCATTCTTACCCAACAGATGATCGGACATCTTCTCACCCACCATGATAGATGGCGCGTTCAGATTGCCATTGGTGATCTGCGGGAAGATGGAGCTGTCGGCAACGCGCAGCCCGTCCACGCCAATAACGCGCCCCTCGGGATCGACCACAGCGTTTTTGTCATCAGCCCGACCCATCCGGCAGGTTCCACAAGGGTGATACGCGCTTTCGGCATGTTCCGCGATAAAGGCATTGAGCGCTTCGTCAGACTGCACGTCCGCACCCGGCTGAATTTCTTTACCGGAATACGGTTTGAACGCATCCTGCCCGAAAATCTCGCGTGTCAGGCGAATACAGGTGCGGAAATCTTCCCAATCCTGCTCGTGGCTCATGTAGTTAAAACGGATCACAGGCGCGTCCTCGGCATTGGCCGACCGAAGTGAGACCGCCCCGCGCGAGGGCGAGCGCATCGGCCCGACATGCGCCTGAAAACCATGACCTTCAGCTGCTGCCTGACCGTCGTAGCGTACGGCGATCGGCAGAAAATGGTACTGAATGTCAGGATATTCCACGCCCGGCTTTGATCGGATGAATGCCGCACTTTCGAACTGGTTTGATGCACCCAACCCGGTCTTTGTGAACAACCATTGTGCTCCGATCAGGCCTTTACTGATCAGGTTCCAGTGTTTGTAGAGTGTGATGGGCTGTAGGGATGCCTGCTGGATATAAAGCTCCAGGTGGTCTTGCAGATTGCCACCCACACCCGGACGGTCCGCCACAATTTCGATCCCATGCTCGGCCAGATGCGCTGCCGGACCGATGCCTGACAGCATCAGCAGCTTGGGAGAGTTGATGGAGGACGCGGCAAGAACCACTTCGCGCCGAGCGCGGATGACCTCAGTCTTGCCACCTCGGATCAATTCCACTCCAATTGCGCGGCCATTTTCCATAACCACCCTTGAGGCCAGTCCGCGCACGATATCGCAGTTGTCGCGCTTGAGCGCAGGTTTCAGATAGGCATTCGCCGCCGACCAACGCCGTCCTTTCCAGACGGTTTGTTCCATCGGGCCAAAGCCTTCCTGCTTTTCACCGTTGTAGTCGCCGGTAACCTCGTACCCCGCCTGCTGACCCGCATCGACGAAAGCCTGAAATAGAGGGTTCTCGCGCGGTCCGCGAGAAACATGCAGCGGGCCATCGGTGCCGCGCCATGTCGGATCACCGCCGTGGCCACCATCATGCCAGGTCTCCATGCGTTTGTAGTACGGAAGAACATCCGCAAAGGACCAGCCATCGGCGCCCATCTCGGCCCATGTATCGAAATCGCGCGCGTGGCCACGAACGTAGACCATACCATTGATCGAAGACGAGCCGCCAATCACCTTGCCGCGCGGGCAGGCCAGTTCGCGGTTATTCAGGTGCGGCTCGGGCTCGGACTTGTAACCCCAGTCATACATCGGCATGTTCATCGGATAGCTCAGCGCCGCTGGCATCTGGATGAACGGTCCGGCATCGGTGCCACCATGCTCGATCACCAGAACCGAGGCCCCGGCCTCGCTCAGGCGATATGCCATCGCGCAACCTGCGGATCCTGCGCCGACGATGACGAAATCTGCTTCCATTTTCAGGTCTCCATATCCTGCCGAACTGCGTTTTGAACCGTTCGGCAGGAGTATTTTCAAAAAGGTGAAGAGGTTACTCGCCGCGTGGGTAGCGGGCGTTTTCCTCGACGACATTCAGATCCATGTGATTGCGCATGTAGCGCTCGGATGCCTTCTGCAGTGGCTGGTAATCCCATGGGTAATACCCGCCCTGCCGCAGCGCCTCGTAAACAACCCATCGGCGCGCCTGGCTGGCGCGGACATCCGCGTCGAATTGATCCAAGTCCCAACGCGCCTGAGATTTCGCGCGCAGAGTTTCAAGCGTGCCTGCTTGTTCGGGGTTTTCCGCGAGGTTTTCCAACTCATGCGGGTCAGCCTCAAGATCGTACAGCTGATCTGGGTCCAATGCGCAGCGATTGTATTTCCACTTACCGTAGCGCAGCGAAACCAGCGGCGCATACGAGCCTTCGGCCGCGTATTCCATCTTCACCGGAGCAGTCCGTTCGGTGCCATTGGCCAGTGGTACAAGGTCTTCGCCATCGGTCCACGGCGCGATCTCGGCCATATCTACACCCGCCAGTGCGCCAAGGGTTGGCGTGACGTCGATTGTCGAAACCGGTGTGTCGATACGGCCTGCCGGCATATCCGGCGCGGCAATCATCAACGGCACGCGTGCCGACCCCTCGTAGAAGTTCATTTTGAACCACAGGCCCCGTTCACCCAGCATGTCGCCGTGATCAGAGACAAACATGATGATCGCCTCTTGCCGGGTTGTTTCCAGCACCTCGAGGATTTCACCAATCTTGTCGTCCAGATATGAGATATTGGAAAAGTACGCGCGGCGCGACTTGCGGATGTCTTCTTCCGTGATGTCGAAACTGCGCCAATCATTGGCGTCAAATATGCGCTTAGAGTGCGGGTCCTGATTGTCATAGCCAATGTCCGCAATCTCGGGCTGCAGGTGCTCACAGTCTTCGTACAGATCCCAATACTTGCGGCGCGCCACGTAAGGGTCATGCGGGTGGGTAAAGCTGACGGTCACGCACCATGGGCGGTCATCCTTGCCGCGCGCCAGATCATAGAGCTTGGCCTTGGCGTTGTAGGCGACCTCGTCGTCATACTCCATCTGGTTGGAGATTTCGGCCACGCCTGCACCCGTCACCGAGCCCATATTGTGGTACCACCAGTCAATACGCTCACCCGGTTTGCGATAGTCCGGCGTCCAGCCAAAATCAGCCGGGTAGATATCGGTTGTCAGGCGGTCCTCAAACCCGTGCATCTGATCTGGGCCGACAAAGTGCATTTTGCCGGACAGGCAGGTGTAGTAGCCCGCACGGCGCAGATGGTGCGCATAGGTCGGGATGTCGCTGCGGAATTCTGCGGCGTTGTCGTAGACACCCGTGCGCGAAGGCAGTTGACCGGACATGAAGCTGGCCCGCCCCGGCGCGCAAAGCGGCGAAGCCGTATAAGCATTGGCAAACCGGGTCGACCGCTCAGCCAGCTTCTTCAGGTTTGGAGCGTGAAGCCAGTCAGCGGGACCGTCTGGAAAGAGGGTCCCGTTCAGCTGATCCACCATCAGGATCAGAATGTTCGGTTTTGTCATTTTTCAGCCTCGAGCAGAGTGTTGAGGACACGCATTGCGTGATTGACCGCCAGCTGCGGTTCTTCCGGCGCGCTTAGTGCGGCGCGGATATACAGCCCATCGATCAGGGCGATCATGTTTTCGGCCGCCTCGGCCGGATCGCCCAGCAATGGGCGCAGGGCGTGTGTCAGGTTCGACCGGATACGCGCCTGATAGATTTGCCACAGGCGCAAGGCGTCATCATTCGTTTGGGCCAGCACGTAAAACGTCATCCACGCAGCGATGACATCCGGTGTGAAACACGATGGTGCAAAACAGGCCCGAATAATGGCCTGCGCGCGTTCCTGCGGGACAGCATTCTTCAGCTCCTGCCTAGCCTCGTCGGCAAAGTCCGACAGGATACGGCGCATGGCAGCCAGAAAGATCTGGTCTTTGCCACCGAAATAATGATGCGCCAGCGCGCTGGACATGCCTGCCCGTTTGGCAATCTGGCTGACCGTTACATCAAGGGATTTCTTCGACCCGAGCTCGGCAATTGTTGCCTTGACGATCGCGTCACGGCGGATTGGCTCCATTCCGAGTTTCGGCATCGCTATCCCCTCATTGCGTATTTGAGAAAACGCTAAGGGGTTTTTATTGACTCGTCAATCAATAACGTTTCATGCGGCCGTCAACGGTCAGAGTTTGGGTGCGATACTGGGGGTCGTCAAGCTGCTGCGGTTCAAAACCGCTTCGCGCCAGGCAATGAAACTGACCGCCAACAGAATCACCGTACCACCCGCGACAACCCAAATGTCGATGCTTTCGTTGAAGACCAGCGCGCCCAACAGGGTGGCCCAGATCAGCTGCAGGAATGTAACCGGCTGTGTGACCGCGACCGGGGCCGCCTTAAGTGCGATCGTCATGAAATAGTGGCCCGCCGTGGCAAAACTGGCCACCAGAAACAGCACGCCGAGGTCGCGCAAGCTAGGCGTGGTCCAAACTGCAATCGCAAAGGGGATCAAGGCTATGGTCACCCAGATCGACATATGCGCCACAACGACCGACGGCGGCAGATCACGCACAAGCACTTTGGCGATCAGATAAGATCCGCCCAGGGTCAGGGCCGTGCCCAGCATGGTGATATGACCCAGTGAAATCTCACGAAAACCCGGCCTTAGGATGATCAGAACGCCAACCAGTGCCACGCCAATCGCGGCGATCCGACGGATGGCCAGCTTCTCGCCCAGAAACAAGGCGGCCCCCAGCGTGACATAGACCGGCGTCATGTAGTTCATCGCCGTAACCTCGGCCAGCGGGATCTGGGTCATCGAGAAGAACCACAGCATCACTGCAAATGCGTGGACGACACCGCGTGTCCCCAGCAACACGATGTGGCTGCGTGTAAGGTGGGTTTTCAACACCAGGCGCAACGCCGGCAACAGAAAGATCAAGCCGAAGGCAAACCGCAGAAACGCAGCCTGCGTAGGGTCCATCGTGGAGCCCAGCGACTTTACCAACGCGGTCATGACCACAAACGACAAGCCTGCCGAAAACATCCAGAGCATGCCAGCCACGGGGCGGTGTTGGGCGGTTAAAGTTGACATGTTAACGGTTGAACACCGAATACTTGGCAGAGGCAACCCGTCACATCAATACGAGCTTTGCGGCAATTGCCAGCATGACCACGCCGATTATTAAATCCAGCACCTGCCACGCCCGTGGTCTTGTGAAAATCGGGGACAGCATCCCTGCCCCGTAGCCCAGCGAAAAGAAGAACACAAAGCTGGACGTCATTGCCCCAAGCGCAAAGGCCAGCCGATCCTCATACTGCGCCGAGATTGACCCAATCAGCACAACTGTATCCAGATAGACATGCGGGTTCAGCCATGTGAACGCAAGAACGGTCAGCAGAACAGATTTCAGGCTGACCCGCTTACCCTCGCCGATCTCCATCACCGCTCCGCCGCGCCAGGCCGAACTCAGGCTGCGCAAACCGTACCATATCAAGAAGATCGCCCCGCCATATCGCATGACAGTCTCGAACCAGGGCAACGCGTGCGCCAATGTTCCGAAACCCGCAACGCCGGCGGCTATGAGAATGGCATCAGACACCGCGCAAGTCAGGCACAGTGGGAACACGTGCTCGCGCCGCAATCCCTGACGCAGAACAAAGGCGTTTTGCGCGCCAATGGCGAGGATCAGGCTGAAGCCAAGCACAAAGCCTGCGATCAAGGATGTGGACATGAAACCTCCGATAGTCTGAGGCGTTGACTACTTGCTTACCGAACATCTATCAAATTAAAGAAACTGACCTGAATTTAGTCTGTCTAATGCTACTGGATCCAAACCACCTGACTGCGCTGTCTGCCATCCTGCGTCATGGCAGTTTTGACGCGGCCGCCTCAGAACTTGCGGTTACGCCTTCCGCGGTTTCACAGCGGATCAAAGCGCTGGAAGACCTTGTCGGCGCAACCCTGATCAATCGGGGAACGCCCTGCACGGGTACTCCGATGGGTTTGCGCATCGCTCAACACGCCGAGGACATCGGGTTACTTGAGACGCATCTGGCCCGCGAACTGACGCTTGATCAAACCAACGGCCCCGCGCGCGTGCGCGTCGCCGTGCCAGCCGACGTCCTGGCGACGTGGTTCATCAATGTCATGTCTCAGGTCGACGGCCTGCTGTTCGATCTGGTCGTTGACGATCAGGATCATTCGGCGGAATGGCTGAGGCGCGGAGAGGTCAGCGCCGCCATAACGGTCGGAGGTGATACAGTCCCAGGCAGCGACGCCGTCGCCCTTGGCGCCCTGCGGTACATCCCCACGGCCAGCCCCGATTTCATGCGCAAATGGTTCGCGGACGGTGTAAACGTCGACACGTTGTCCCGCGCCACCTGTTTGACATTCAACCGCAAGGATGGGCTGCAAAAAGCCTGGATTACCCGGCAGACAGGTCAACGGCTATCACCCCCTTCGCATTTCCTGCCGTCCTCTCAGGGATTTGTAGAAGCGGCCATTGCGGGGATTGGTTGGGGAATGAATCCGGAAAACCTTGCGCTCTCAGCGCTGGAAGACGGCCGGTTATGCCCTTTGGTACCGGGCGCGCATCTTGACGTAGGGCTGACCTGGCAGGTGGGTCGTGTGCTATCCACGGCGTTGGCCCCGATGACTGACGCAGTCAAACGCGCCGCCAATGGTGCCCTGCTTCCTGCTGACACGGCAGACTAGGACTGAACCGCTTTTTTCTCGCTGGGAATAACAACACGGTAACAGGCGACCGCCGCGAAAACGCTTGTGGCGACGATGAAGGCGATTGCCCAGGCGACCTCGTGCAAATGCGCAACGCCTGCCAACGCGGCCGAGAACAATACGCCAGAGATCCGGCAAATGCTCTTGATCGCTGCGGCACCTTTGACCCTCTGATCTTTTGGGGCAACGTCCAGGAAGTACAGCTTGCGGGCACTGCTGATCCCTGTCACCGCAACAGTGACAACGAACAAGGCAATGGCGTGTAAGTGAACGTCATGGTCCATGCCCAGAAAGTGCACGGACAAAAGCGCACCGCCCGTCAGTGCCACCATCAGGTTCCCGGTGACCATCACGGCGCGATGCGATTTCATGTTCACCAATTGCCACAGTGGGGCAGATACAAGATACCCCGACGCCGACGACACGATCATCGCCGTCAGCCCTCTGGCCGAATCGTGGTGCGCTTCGGCTGCGATCAGCGCAAAGAACGGTACGGACAGGGATACGACAACAAGCGGCATGCGCATGATCATGTAACGGCGGAACCAGTGCTGATCGAACATTGCAGCGATATCGGTGAAGTTATCCAGGAACTTTCGCTTCTTGACCCGTTGCGCGCCCTGTTCCTGGGTGGGACCGGCGGTTTCGGACATCATTAGAATCGACAGGCCGGATAGGACAAAGAATGTTACCGAAACGGCGATGACTGCGGAATGGCGCGAAAACGGTGGGTTTTCTTTGGTGATCTCGTGAACCAGCAACGCCAATCCGATTGCGCCCAATCCACCCACCCCCAGCTGCAGATAATGCATGATCATCCGCGATTTGGAGCGCACCTGATCGCCCAGCAGATCGGTATACATCAGCGACTGAATTTCTTCGATCAAACCGATCATGAAAAATGCCGCGACAAAAGCCACACCTATGACCGGAACAACACCTGTTGAGGCCACCAACAAAGCCAAAATCAGGCAGGCGCCGATTGCGACCTCAGTCATCGCGATTGCACGTTTCTTGCGGTCACGCGCTGCGATGGGATACGCGAGGAAAACATCCGAGATCATGCTGCCAACCATCCGCACCGACACCAGCGCGCCGGCTATGTACATCGGAAGCTCAAGCGACACGGCCAGAAACGGCAAGACCACGGATGGGCTACCAAGGGTCCACGCCACCTGAGACAGAATGCTTTGCCCAGCCAGGACTGGAACGTTTCTTTTTGATGTGTCCAGTGACTTGTCAGTCATATGCGCGCTTGGGTTCCTCGGCTCGCAAAAGGGCGCGCCACTTGGGTTTGATCAATCCATGGTACTCAGTTCCACGTAACCGGCCAAGAACCCCCTGTGTCAAAAATGAAAACCCGGCCAAAGACCGGGTTTTTCGTGCTTTTCTTGCAATGCGGATCAGAGCTGAGCCATGACTTCGTCCGTGGCTTCGAAATTCGTCGTCACGCGTTGAACGTCATCGTCGTCCTCCAGCGCATCGACCAGCTTCATCAGCTTTTGCATGTCTTCCAGACCCAACTCGGTTGTCGTCGTAGGCTTCCAGATCAGCTTGGTGGAATCGGTTTCCCCCAGCGCAGCTTCAAGGGCGCTCGACACTTCGTTCAGGTCGGTATCGGCACACCAGATGATATGCCCTTCTTCCGAGCTTTCGACATCTTCAGCGCCAGCTTCGATTGCGGCTTCGAACACGGTGTCCGCGTCGCCGACGGAACCCGGATAAACCACTTCGCCCTTGCGTTCGAACATGAAGCCAACTGAACCGGTTTCGCCCAGGTTGCCGCCGTTCTTGGAAAAAGTCGAACGCACGGTCGAAGCTGTGCGATTGCGGTTGTCGGTCATCGTCTCGACGATCACCGCCACACCGTTCGGGCCATAGCCCTCATACCGGATTTCTTCGTATTCATCGCCTTCGCCCGCCGTCGATTTCTTGATCGCGCGGTCGATGACATCTTTTGGAACCGACTGTGACTTGGCTTCTTTCACGGCCAAACGCAGCCGTGGGTTTTTTTCAGGATCGGGGTCGCCCATCTTGGCAGCGACGGTGATCTCTTTCGACAGTTTGGAAAACAGTTTGGACCGCGCGGCGTCCTGACGCCCCTTGCGGTGCTGGATGTTGGCCCATTTGGAATGGCCTGCCATGTTGCGTCCTCGTCATCGTGATTGCGTATTCGGCGCTCATATAGACGTTTGCGGGGCCAAGGATCAAGAGAGCGGCTTGCGACAGTCGCCGCGAAGGGTATGGTGGCCGCATGACGACAGACCAGATTATTCTTTTTTCCCTTTTCGCCACTGTGTTTGGAATGCTGCTTTGGGGGAAGTTTCGATACGACCTTGTGGCCTTCACCGCGCTATTGATCGGAGTTACGCTGGGTGTTGTGCCGGTCGATGACGCCTTTGCCGGGTTCGGACACCCCGCCACGATCATCGTCGCTTTGGTATTGGTTGTCTCGGCCGGGTTGGTGCGCTCCGGCGCTGTTTTCCTGATCACCCGCACGCTGGTCGATGCCTCGCGCGGGCTTGGCGCACATATCGCGCTGATGGGCGGGATTGGCGCTGTTCTGTCGGCTTTTATGAACAACGTGGCCGCGCTGGCGCTGCTGATGCCGGTCGATATCCAAACCGCGCGCAAGGCGGGGCGGCCGGTCGGTCTGACCCTGATGCCGCTGAGCTTTGCCACCATTCTGGGCGGCATGGCCACGTTGATTGGAACGCCCCCTAACATCATCATCGCATCGATCCGGGCTGAAACATTGGGTGAACCGTTCCGAATGTTCGATTTCGCCCCCGTTGGTGGATTGGCAGCGATTGCCGGGCTGGCATTTGTCGCGCTGGTCGGATGGCGGTTGATTCCCAATCGCGGAACACAGGAAGAGGCCTCGGAAACCCTTGCCGAATACATCGCGGAACTGACGGTCCCGCCAGAGTCGCCGCAAATCGGAAAACGTGTCAGCGAGCTTTATGAGGCCGCTGAGAAATCCGACGTGGCCATCATCGGCCTTATTCGAGATGGCAAACGGCGCTATGGCCGGTCGGCCCATGCTACAATCAAACCGGGCGACGCTTTGGTGCTGGAGGCCCGCCCCGAGGCGCTAGATGAATTTCGCACCGCGCTGAACCTCGATTTCTCGGATACCCGCCGTCAGGAGTTGCTGACCGCCGAAGGGGACGGTCTTGAAGTGATTGAGGTAGTTGTGCCGCTAAACGCACGCGTCACCGGTCGCACCGCGCAGGGCCTGGGATTGGCCTGGCGTCAAAGCACCGTTTTGATGGGGATTTCACGTCAAGGGCGTCGCATTACCGAACAGGTCCGTAAAACTCAGATTGAGGCAGGCGACATTCTGTTGCTGCTATGCCCACGTGACCGCAGTGCCGATGTGACCGAATGGCTGGGGTGTTTGCCACTTGCTGAACGCGGTCTGAACGTCACCGCCAACGAAAAAGCGTGGCTTGCCATTGGCTTGTTTGGTGCAGCTGTTCTGGCGGCCAGTGTCGGGCTGATCTACCTGCCCATCGCTTTGGGGCTGGTCGTTGTCGCCTATGTTCTGACCAAGATCATGCCGATTGCCGATATCTACAATCATATCGAGTGGCCCGTTGTCGTTCTGCTGGGCTCGATGATCCCGCTAGGCAGCGCGTTGGAGACGTCAGGCGGTACAGAACTGATTGCGAATGCTTTAATTCAATTGACCGACGGGCTGCCGGCCTGGGCCATTCTGACCGTGTTGATGGTGGTCACAATGACCCTGTCAGACGTGCTGAACAACACAGCCACCGCCATTGTTGCGGCTCCGGTCGGTATCCAGATGGCCCGCACGCTTGAGGTTTCACCCGACCCTTTCCTGATGACCGTCGCCGTCGCAGCCTCGGCCGCGTTCCTGACGCCGATTGGACATAAGAACAATACGCTGGTCCTGGGTCCCGGAGGGTATCAGTTTGGTGACTATTGGCGCATGGGGCTGCCGCTGGAAATCCTGATCATTGCGGTTTCCGTTCCCGCCATCCTTGTGTTCTGGCCACTGTGACGGATAAAGGCCTTTCATGAAACGCTTTCTGATCCTGCAGCTACGTCCGGAAACCGATGCCTCGGATGCCGAATATACCTCGATCCTGGACAAAACGGGGCTGACTCCCGACCATACCCATCGTATCCGATTGGATTGTGAGGCTTTGCCCGACGATTTGAATGTCACTGACTATGCTGGGGTGATTGTTGGTGGTGGACCGGGATGCGTCAGTGACGACCCCGCAACCAAATCCGAAGCCGACGCGCGCATTGAAGGCGCCATCATGGGATTGATGCCGCAGATCATCGCACAAGATCATCCCTTTATGGGCTGTTGCTATGGGCTGGGCATTCTGGTCGCCCATCTTGGCGGTGACGTCAGCAAAGAGAAATACGGTGAACCTGTCGGACCTTCGACCTGCCACCTGACTGCAGACGGAGCGCAAGACCCGCTAACGGCAGGGCTGACCGGAACATTCGACGCCTTCGTCGGCCACAAAGAGGCCGTGCAGGCGCTGCCGAACGGGTGCATCCACCTGCTGGCCTCGGACCCCTGCCCGTTTCAGATGATCCGCTGGGGGCAGAATGTTTATGCCACGCAATTCCACCCCGAGGCAGACGCGCGCGATTTTGAGCAGCGCATCAATATCTACAAGAACCACGGCTATTTTCCGCCCGAAGACGCCCAGCGCCTGATCGACATTTGTCACGCAGCGGACGTCACGCAACCGGCCGAAATCCTCCGCAGATTTGCCGAACGCTATGGGTGACCCAACGGCGTTATTGCCTGATCCACGACCGCTCGCTTAGGGTGGCCCGAACGGCTTTGGGAGGAGTTGTTCTTGGATCTTCTAATAAATGTCGGCCTGCCGCTGTCGCTGGCCATTATCATGCTGTCTCTGGGCGTTGGGCTCGAAGTCGCTGATTTCCGCCGCGTGCTCAGCCGGCGCTATCCTTTCGCCATCGGTGCGTTGTGTCAGGTTGTGCTGCTGCCGGTCGCGGCTTTTGTCACAGTCACACTTTTTGCGTTGCCACCCGAGATTGCTGTCGGCTTCATGATCCTCAGTTTTTGCCCCGGCGGTGTGACCAGCAACATCCTGTCGAAACTGGCAAAGGGTGATGTTGCCCTGTCGGTCAGCCTGACAGCCGTCATCAGCCTGCTTTCGATGATCACAGTGCCCTTTCTTGCCGCCTGGTCAGTGAACTATTTCATGGGCGATGCGGCACCCGAGGTGTCCATCTCAGGGCTTGCAATCGCCATGTTCCTGATCACCACGCTACCCGTGGCGCTTGGCGTCACACTTCGCAGCTTTGCAACAGATTTTGCAAAGCGGATCGAGCCCGCGTTGTCCAAGCTTGCGACCGTTTTGTTCGTGCTGATCGTTGTGGCTGCTCTGGCTGGAAACTGGCAACTGTTTGTCGACAACCTCGGCGTTATGGGCGCTGGGTTGATCACGTTGAACATCGCGCTTTTGCTGATCGGGTTGGGGCTGGCACGTGCCGCAAAGCTGTCGTGGAACGAAAGCAAGACTGTTTCCATCGAAACCGGCATACAAAACTCGACACTTGGGATTACACTGGCCGCACTGATCACCGGGACGGAAAGCGGGTTCAGCCCGCTGGCCCTGCCGTCGGCTGTATACGGAATTACGATGTATGTTGTGGCCTTGCCCTTCATCCTTTGGTTCCGCAGCCGCTGAAAGGATAAGACATGACGAATAACTCTGCCGATGCCATCGTCGTGGGGGCTGGGCTTGCCGGGTTGGCCGCAGCTGCCGAACTGGGCGACCGTGGCAAGAAGGTGATCGTGGTCGATCAGGAGCCCGCGCATTTCCTCGGTGGTCAGGCGTTTTGGAGTCTCGGCGGCCTGTTTATGGTCGACACGCCGGAACAGCGGCGCATGGGCATCAAGGACAGCTACGAACTTGCCTTGCGAGACTGGATGGGCAGCGCGCAGTTCGATCGTAACGAGGACGCATGGCCCAGGAAATGGGCCGAGGCCTATGTTGAATTTGCCGCTGGCGAGATGCGCCCTTGGCTGCATGACATGGGCCTGCGCTGGTTTCCGATAGTCGGCTGGGCCGAACGCGGTGGATCATATGCGGATGGTCACGGCAATTCAGTGCCCCGCTTTCATATCACCTGGGGCACCGGCCCCGGTGTTCTGGAACATTTCAAACGCCGAGTGCGTGACCATGTCAGCAACGGGTTGATCGAGCTTAAATTCCGCCATCAAGTCAGCCACATCATCATGCAGAACGGCGCTGCCAAAGGCGTCTCGGGCGAAGTTCTGGCAGACGACACCGCTCCCCACGGCGCCAAGACCAACCGTGATGAGGTCGGCGAGTTCGAATTTTACGCCCCAGCCGTCATCGTTACGTCAGGCGGCATCGGAGGCAACTTTGAAATGGTGCGCAAAAGCTGGCCACGCGACCGTCTGGGCGAGCCGCCGAAGGACATGGTCGCAGGCGTGCCATTCCACGTCGATGGACGCATGATCGGCATCAGCGAAAAGGCTGGCGGTCATGTGATCAACGGCGACCGGATGTGGCATTACACCGAAGGCGTGCGTAACTGGAATCCGATCTGGCCATCGCACGGCATTCGCATTCTGCCCGGCCCGAGCTCAATGTGGTTCGACGCTGAAGGCAACCGGTTGAAACCGCCATGCCTGCCGGGGTTTGATACGCTAGGGACGCTGAAGGAAATCCTGAAAACCGGCCATGAATACAGCTGGTTCGTCCTGACCCAGAAGGTAATCAAAAAAGAGTTCGCTCTGTCCGGGTCTGAACAGAACCCCGACATGACGGACGGTGGATGGAAAGAGGTTCTGTTCCAACGCATTCTGACCGGGTCCAAGGCCACCGCTCCGGTCGAGGCGTTCAAGGAACACGGCGAAGACTTCATCGTCGCCAATACCTTGACCGAGCTTGTTAACGGCATGAACCATCTGGGCGGAGGGCTGATCGATGAGGTGCATCTACGCGCCCAGATCGAGGCGCGGGATTCCCAGATAGACAACCCGTTCACCAAGGATGCGCAGATGGCCGCCATTTTGGCCGCGCGCAACTACCGTGGTGACAAACTGATCCGAACCGCCAAGCCGCACAAGTTCCTTGACCCGGCCAATGGCCCGCTGATCGCGGTTAAACTGCACGTGCTGACGCGCAAAACGCTGGGTGGGCTTCAGACCAATCTGGACAGTCAGATGGTGGGGGCAGACGGTCAGGTCGTTCCCGGCCTGTTCGCTGCCGGAGAGGTCGCGGGTTTTGGCGGCGGTGGCTATCACGGCTACAACGCGCTCGAAGGTTCATTCCTGGGCGGGTGCATTTTCTCCGGCCGCAATGCAGGACGGTCAAGGGCCGTCGCGTGACGGCCCCTTAAACCCTACTGTTCACGGGCAAACTGAACGACGGATTGCCCAGCACTGTCCAGCAACACCAGCGTATCGCCTTTAAAGGCATATGCTGTCACCCCCTGAAGGGCTTTGAAGAACTGCCGCTCAACTTCATCCAGTGGCGGCGGGCAGGCCATCAGGGTGGCGGCCATGTTGTCGGGGAATTCAATATTGTTGCCCGCAATCTCGGCTTGGCCGGAAAACCGGTTACATCCACCGCTGCCTGAGAACGCGCCATCATTGGCGAATGAAAGCGCGGGGCGCCTTTCGGTCTCAAGTGCTGCGCCATTCAGGCCGGTTGCAGTCCAGTTGGTGTTCTCCAGCACGGCTGCCCCGGGCGGTTGTACTTTGACCAGCATCAGATCGGTCGTGTTCCCGGCCCCATTCGTCAGAACAGGGTAGGCAGTATCGGTTGTGAACAACAGCTTGTCGCCCTGAAAGATCGAACCACGCACTACGTAGCGCATCCCCTCTTGAATAAGGGCGTCGTCATAGCTCAGCTCGAATTGTGCTGGCACTCCGGTCAGCGCATAGCGCTTTGCCGACAGGGTCACCGACGGTGCGTCCGCGCGCGAGACGTCCTGCAATTGCACGTAAAGCGTCGCATCCGGTGGTACGGCGATGCGTTCGCGATATGCTGCAGTGCCTTCGATCGTTCCGCCGATGGCCGCGCTGCTCAGCATGGCTGATGTGGCCGCAACCGTAAGCGCAGTATATCCGGTCTTGAGCATTGGCGTGCTCCTTTTCGCAAAATCACTTATTCAAAACATTGTATGAGGTTTTGATTTTACAAGGACTTCGCCGGAAAACCAGCGGTTCCGTGCCGAACTCAAAGCGGCCAGATCAGAGGGATCAACAGCGAAGCCAGCAAACCCACAGTCAGATTCAGCGGCACGCCAACTTTCAGAAAATCTGTGAACCTGTACCCACCGGGGCCGTAAACCATCATGTTGGTCTGATATCCGATCGGCGTCGCGAATGAAGCCGAGGCCGCCACCATGACCGCCACGACCAGAGGTCGCGGATCAACGCCCACTGCCTGCGCCAATCCGATGGCAATCGGTGTCACCACAACCGCCACAGCGTTATTCGACACCAGCTCTGTCAGCACAGAGGTCAGCAAGTATACAGCCCAGATGATCAGGAATGGTGGCAGGGCACCAAGACCCGGCGCCACGGCTTCGACAATTAAGGAAACTGCACCGGATTTATCCAAGGCCGCGCCTATGGCCAGCATTGAGAAGATGAGGGCGAGCAATCGTCCTTCGACAAAGGAAAACGCCTCATCCGCGTCGATGCAGCGCGTAATCAAAACTATCGCAACAGCAAGGATCGACAGCAGCAGGATCGGTGCAACACCCAGCGCCGCCAGCACAACGATCATGACCAGCGCACCAATCGCAATCGGGGCGTGGCTTCGGCGGAATGCGCGGGCCGAAGGTTGGGTCACATCGACCATATCCATATCAGCAGCCAGTTTCCGGATATCCGCTGGTGATCCCTCCAGCAGCAGCGTGTCACCGACCCGCACGACCAGATCATCCAATTGCCGCCCGATATTCTGGTTTCTCCGATGCACCGCCAGCACATAGACGCCATAACGGCGGCGTAAACGCATCGCGCCAAGCGTCCGCCCGACCATGCGGCAACCCGGAGTGATCAGCACCTCGACCGTTTTCGTCTCAACCGCCGAGACCTGATCGACACGCTTGAGTTCCCTGTTGGTTTGCAGGCTCAGCAGTTCCGTCATCTCGGTCCGAAGAACGACACGGTCGCCAACTTTCAAAGCGACGCCCTTGAGGTTGCGCCGAAGTGACTCGTCGCCGCGCACGACGTCGATCAGGCGCACGCCCGGACGCTTGAACAGCTGCACGCCCGTCACCTCACGCCCGATCAGGTTGCTGTCGGGGGGAATGACAGCCTCGGTAAAGAACTTCATCTTCGACCGATCGCTAAGCATTGTCGCCATGCTGTCCCGTTCCGGCAGTAGGCGCGGCGCGACAAACCGCAGGTAGAACATGCCGTAAATGACCAGCGCGATGCCCAGTGGCGTGACTTCGAAGATCGTAAACGGGGCCATCCCCTGGGACCGCGCAACACCATCAACCAACAGGTTGGTCGAGGTCCCGATCAGGGTCAGCGTACCACCCAGAATGGCCGCATAACTTAGCGGGATCAGTAGTTTCGAGGCCGACACGTTCAGCGTCCGCGCGATCTGAACGAATACGGGGATCATGACGACCACAACAGGCGTGTTTGAAACCACCGCTGAGGCAAAGACAACAAATGCCATCAACGTTGCGATTGCGACTTTGGGACTTACCTGTGCCTGTTTTTGTGCGGTCGATGTGAATGCGTCCAGTGCTCCGGTACGCACCAATGCTCCCATGATGATGAACATCGCGGCAATCGTCCAAGGGGCCGGGTTTGACAGAACGGCAAGTGCGCTTTGATAGGGCAGAATGCCCGTCACCAGCATCACGGCCACGCCACCAATTGCGACCACTTCAGTCGGATAGGATTCGCGCAGGAACATGATGAACATGCCTGCAACGACCAACAGCGCCAGTATCGCGCTTCCCATTTCTGTCAGTTGAAGGAATTGCATTCTTGGTTTTCTGTCCGAACCCTGGCCTGGTTTACGCGCCCGTCAGGCAGTTTCACGCATTGCGCGCGACAGAGCAAGCCTGACGTGCCCTTACTGTGGGCCAGCTTGCTGTAGCCGCCCGCCAACGCGCACCATTTGAACAGATTTCGCCTGACCGTCCCTGTCGTCGGTTTCAACGAACACGCCACTTAGCGTGGCCTCGCCATTAGCCGGAGTGAACCGGGCTTTGGGCATACCGGTGATAAACCGGCGCATCGGTTCCAGCTTGTCCATGCCGATGACCGAGTCATAATCGCCACACATGCCCGCATCCGTCAGATAGGCCGTGCCACCCGGCAGGATTTGCGCGTCAGCAGTCGGCACATGCGTATGCGTGCCCACAACAAGGCTGGCGCGTTTGTCGCAATAGTGGCCCATGGCCATCTTTTCGGATGTGGCTTCACAATGCATATCGACGATGATCGCCTGCGCTTGCCCGCCACGCGGGTGCGACTTCAGGATTGGTTCAATCGCCGAAAACGGATCGTCGAAAGGGCGTTTCATGAAGACCTGCCCCAACACCTGAACCACCAGAACCTTGCGCCCACCGGGCGCAGTGTACAACCGGTGCCCCCGGCCCGGCGCTCCTTTGGCAAAGTTTACCGGGCGCACGATGCGGGGTTCGCTTTCGATGAATTGCAACATGTCCTTCTGGTCGAACGCGTGATCGCCCAGTGTCAGGCAATCGGCCCCGGCATCCAGCAGCAGCTTGGCGTGATCCCCGGTCAGACCCATCCCGTTTGATGCGTTCTCGCCATTGACCACGACAAAATCCAACCGCCATTCGTCGCGCAGACGCGGCAAATGTTGCTGAATGGCCGCGCGTCCGGCGCGGCCCATCACGTCACCCAGAAAAAGTATCCTCATTCGAACTGTCCTAAGTGTGGTATCTCTCAAGCACAAGTGGTTAAGCTGGCAGAATAAACCGCCAAAGAACATAATGCAGGAGATTTCCCATGCGCCTTGCCCTTCTGACCGCCGCCAGTTTGACCGCGCTTTCAGCTTGCGACCAGCCTGCTTCAAACGACTCGTCCACCCAGCTGGCGAACCCGGCAGCAACCTTTTGCGTTGAAAGCGGCAATCGTTACGAAATCCGAGATGGCGAAGGCGGCCAGATCGGCATCTGCATCCTGCCCGACGGCATCGAAGTGGACGCATGGGAGTACTTTCGCGAAAACAGCCCGACCTGAGGCGGTCAGGCCGAGAACGTCAGTACTCGGCTTTCAGTGATGACCATATCCAACGTCTGATCCGTGGGTTCCAACGGCAGCCCCTCGGCCTCTTGTGCGTCAAAGGCAAAGCCGATGGCCAGTGTGGGGCGCTTGGCGCGCAATCCCTCTAGCGTGCGGTCATAAAAGCCACCGCCATATCCCAGTCTTCCGCCTTGCGCGTCAAAAGCAACCAGCGGCACAACCAGAATCTCGGGGTCAAAATAATCGTCAATCTCGGGAACCTTGGCGCCGAACGGGCCGTCTTTCAACACGCCCTCGGGCGTCCAGCGCGAAAACCGCAACGCCTGTCCGGCGGCCTGAATGACTGGCACACCGACCGGACCATAAGCCGCGGCCTCGGCCATAGCAGGCAAAGGATCAATTTCGGTGCGGATCGGCATGTACCCCGACATCGGGACGCCGCGATGCCCCGCAAGCACTTCGGACAAACGTCCGGCTGCACCCGGCAAACGCGCATCGAATGCAACCTTCCGGCGCGCAAATGCCGCCTTACGGGCGACGGCCTTGATTTCAGTCAGATCGGTCACAGAAGCACCACGCTGGCAAGCCCAAGAAAGATGAAGAACCCCATGACATCCGTTGTGGTGGTCACGAAGGTCCCTGACGCCAGCGCCGGGTCAATGCCCAGACGATCCAGCACAACCGGTACTACCGTACCTGCGAAGCCTGCGATCGCCATATTCACGACCAAGGCCGAGCCGATCACGACACCCAACAAGGGTGAATCGAACCACATCATGCCGACAGTCCCCAAAACGGTCGCAAAGCACAGACCATTGAGTACCCCCACAAGCAATTCTCGCCGGATAACGCGCGCCACGTTCGATCCGGTCAGGTCACGCGTTGCAAGCGCCCGCACCGCAACCGTCAGCGACTGCGTCCCGGCATTACCCCCCATCGAGGCAACGATTGGCATCAGGATTGCCAGTGCCACTAACTGATTGATCGCCGCTTCGAACTGCGAGATGACCAGTGACGCGCATATTGCGGTACACAGATTGACGGCCAGCCAAGGCAGGCGCCGCCTACTGGTCGCGGCGACACTGTCGGACAACGAGCTTTCGTCGCTGACGCCGGCAAGGCGTAACATGTCCTCTTCGTATTCTTCGTCCAGAACAACCATGGCGTCATCAATGGTAATCACGCCGACCAAACGCCCATCGGCATCGACCACCGGGGCGGAAATCAGGTGGTACTGGTTAAAAGCGTAGGCCACATCCTCTTCGTCCTGATCGACGGGGATGGTATGAAATTCCTCTTCGGCGATGTCGTGCAACGGCACTTCGCGCCGGGTTGCCATCAGCTTGCCCAACGTGACCTGTGCCACCGGTTTGAGCCGCGGATCAACCAGAACAACGTGATAGAACTGTTCCGGCAAGTCATCATTGGCGCGCATGAAATCAATGGTCTGCCCCACGGTCCAATGCTCGGGCGACATGACAACCTCGCGCTGCATGAGGCGACCGGCTGAGTTTTCCGGATAGGACAGCGCCTGTTCCGCGGCGATCCGCTCGGAATCTTCCAACGCGTCCAGGATGGCTTCTTGCTGCGGCTCTTCAAGGTCTTCCAGCAGGTCGACGACGTCATCGCTCTCCATTTCCCGCACGGCGTCGGCCAGAACATCGGGGCGCAGGACACTGATAACCTCTTCGCGGACGGACTCATCCAGTTCGGATAAGATATCGCCGTCAAATTCCTTGTCGTAAAGACGGATCAAACGCCCACGGTCATAGGGATTAATCTGTTCAAGGAGGTCAGCAATGTCCGCAGGGTGCAGCGGCTCCATCAGCTCGATCAGCTTGTCGCGATCTTCCACATCAACCGCATACAGGATCGCGGCAACCATCCGGCGATCCAGCGCATAGGCGTCATCGTCGCTTGCGGAATCGATTACGGGTTCATCATAGCCTGTCGTCATGTCTGCCCCCGGTTGGTTCGCGCATTGACCCCTAATTAGAAGAAGCAGCTACCGGAAAACAATGACAATGAGCCGATTTACCGACAAGTTTCGCCCCACTATGCTGTTTCGCAGTCCCATACAGGCGGAGATGAACGGAAATGGCGCAAAAAACGCTGCTGAAAGGGCGTGTCCTGAGCTTCAACGGATCACCATTTGAAAGTGAGCCGACAGAGGCTGTGACAATCAGCGAAGCGGCCCTGATCGAAGACGGCCGCATATCTGCAGTCGGCGAGGCCGACAGCTTGATATCCGCGAACCGCGATGCCGAAGTTGTAAACCACGGTCAACACGTGATCATGGCTGGCTTGGTGGATGCGCATGTCCATTACCCACAGACCGCGATGATCGCCAGCTGGGGCAAGCGCCTGATCGACTGGCTGAACACATATACTTTCCCCGAGGAAATGAAGTTCGGGAATCCCGACTATGCAGCCGAGATCGCCAACCGTTATTTGGATCTGACGGCGTCGCACGGTACCACGACAATGTGCAGTTTCTGCACCATCCACCCCGAAAGCGTCGACGCATTCTTCACAGCCGCCCAGCAACGCCGGCAGCGTGTGGTGGCAGGCAAAACCTGCATGGATCGCAACGCGCCCGAAGGGCTGCGGGATACCCCGCAGACGGCATATGATCAATCGCAGGCGCTGCTTGAGAAATGGCACGGTGTCGACCGGATATCCTACGCCATCACACCACGGTTCTCGCCCACATCCACGCCCGAACAGCTTGAGGCGATGGGCGCACTGTGGGCCGAACACCCGCATTGCCTGATGCAAACGCACCTGAGCGAGCAGACAGACGAAATCTCATGGGTTCGTGAGCTTTTCCCTGATGCGCGGGACTATTTGGATACCTATGAAAAGTTCGGACTGCTGGGCTCACATGGCGTTTACGGCCATGTCATCCATCTGGAATCGCGCGAACGTGACCGGCTGCGCGAGGTTGACGCCTCGCTGATCCATTGCCCGACCTCGAACACGTTTATCGGATCCGGCTTGTTCGACATGGACGGGCTGATGGGCGAAGGGCACCGGGTTGGTCTGGCAACAGATACTGGTGGCGGGTCGAGCTTTTCAATGCTGCACACGATGGCCTCGGCCTATGAAATCGGGCAGCTGCGCGGCTCGCCGCTGCACGCGGCACAACTGCTGTGGCTGGGCACGGTTGGCTCGGCCCGTACGCTGCGGATGGATGATTGCATTGGCAATGTCGCACCGGGGATGGAGGCTGATCTGGTCGTTCTTGACCTCGCCTCAACCCCCGCAATTGCCCAGCGTGAAGCCTGCGCCGATGATCTGTGGGAGGCGATCTTTCCTACGATCATGATGGGCGACGACCGGGCGATTGCTGAGGTTTGGATCGCCGGTCGCCGCGTGTCTTCCTAAGCCTGCAAAGTGCGGGCCAATTGGGTCTGCCGTTCGATCACGCGCGGCAGGTCCAACGTCGTGACATGCCCGTCGCGCACGATCTGGCGGCCTTCAACAAACAGGTGTTTCACCTTCATCGGTCCGGCCAACAGCAATGCGGCCGGGTCCCAGCTGCCTGCACTTTCGATACCACGCGTGTCCCATATGGCGATGTCAGCGCGCTTGCCGGGCTCTAGCCGACCACAATCAGGGCGGTTCAGCACGTCTGCCCCGCCGCGTGTCGCGATTTCCAACGCTTCGCGTGACGACATCGCATCCGCGCCATTGGCAACGCGCTGCAGCAGCATGGCCTGTCGGGCCTCGAGGATCAGACTGCCGTTATCGTTGCTGGCCGAACCGTCGGCGCCCAGACCCACCGGAACCCCGTGATCACGCATGGTTCGAACCGGTGCGATACCGGACCCCAAGCGGCAGTTTGAGCACGGGCAATGCGCCACACCCGTTTGGGTTCTGGCGAACAGATCAATCTCGGCCCCGTCCAGTTTCACGCAATGCGCGTGCCAGACGTCTGATCCGGTCCAACCCAGATCTTCGGCATATTGACCAGGGCGGCACCCGAACTGCGCCTGCGAATACGCTATATCCTCATCATTTTCCGCCAAATGAGTGTGCAGCATCACACCCTTGTCGCGCGCAAGGATTGCCGTGTCGCGCATCAGGTCTCTGCTGACGGAAAACGGGGAGCAAGGTGCCAACCCTACCCGGCACATCGCCCCATCGGATGGATCATGAAACGCGTCAACCACGCGGATCATGTCGTCGAGGATATCGGATTCCACCTCGACCAATGCATCTGGCGGCAAGCCGCCGTCGCTTTCCCCGATGCTCATTGCGCCGCGGGTCGGATGGAATCGCAGACCAATTTCGGCGGCGGCAGCGATCGTATCGTCCAGGCGCGCGCCGTTGGGGTAAAGGTAAAGGTGGTCAGAGCTGAGCGTACAGCCCGACAGAGCCAATTCAGCCAGGCCAATCTGAGCCGACACAAACATCTCTTCAGGGCCGAAACGGGACCAGATCGGATAGAGTGTCTGCAACCATCCGAACAGCAGTGCATCCTGCCCGCCCGGCACAGCCCGCGTCAGGGTTTGGTACAGATGGTGATGGGTATTCACCAGCCCGGGCGTCACAACACAACCCGCAGCATCGTGGATCTCACCGTCGGTTTGCAAGTTGTGGGCGATCTGCGCGATCTGCCCCCCCACGATCAGAATGTCTGCGCCCGACAACTCATGCCGCGCGTCATCCATCGTCAGAATGGTATCTGCATTTTTGATAAGGATTTCGGTCAATTCGCCCTCCTGCAACAGCCCGTCTCATGCAAGAAGTGCAAAGGCTGGCGGAAAACGGGCATAAGAACCAGCCGCGTAGAACCTACCCGACCGGCCAAATTGCGGCAACCAGTTTCAATAGTTGCGCAGGATTTCCAGTGCGACCGCGTGCAGTTCGGGATTCGCCGCCGCCAGAGCCCGCCCGCCATTATGGGCCGGACCGCCCCGCCAGTCAGTCACAACCCCACCAGCAGCCTCGATCACTGCAATGGGGGCCTGAATGTCATAGGCGTTCAGGCTGGATTCGATCACCAGATCAACCTGCCCCGCCGCCACCAGCGCATAGGCATAACAATCCATGCCATAACGGGTCAACTTTGCTTGCCGGGCCACCGCTTCGAACCCTGCGCGGTCCTCAGGTGTGCCAACCTCTGGGAAAGTCGTAAAAACAACCGCCTGATCCAAAGCGGATGTCGAGCGTGTCTTCAACGGTGTCGTTCCAGATGGGCCGGTGACCTGCGCGATATCCGCCGAACCCACAAACCGTTCGCCGATATAGGGTTGGTCGATCACCCCCATAATCGGGCCGTCAGTTGTGCTGAGAGCAATCAGAACCCCCCAAGTCGGAGTACCGCTGATAAAACCGCGGGTACCGTCGATGGGGTCCAGAACCCAAGTCCGGCCGCTGGAGCCTTCTTCGCGACCGAACTCTTCGCCAAAAATGCCATCTTCGGGCCGATGGCGTGCCAGAATCGCGCGCATCGCCTTTTCAGCGTTTCGGTCGGCTATAGTGACGGGGTCAAACCCATCATCCAGTTTGTTCGTGGTGTCCAGATTAGTTTGCCGGAAATACGGAAGAATGGCCGCACGCGCCGCGTCGGCCATTTCTTCGGCAACTTCCAGATCGCTTAGAGAGGTCTCTTGCATGCGTAACCCGTGAGGCGCGCACGGTTTGAAGTCAACCCGCTAATTTATGCGACGTCGCTAAGAACCCGCGCCAGCTCAAAAAGGCGGCGACGTTGGTTTTCGGGAATCGCGTAATAGGACCGCACGAGGTCCAGCGCTTCCTTGTCCCCCATCAGATCGGCAGGAACCGACTTTTTGCCTGATGTTTCTTTTTCGGCCTCTTCCAGACCCTCAAAGAAAAAGCTGACGGGAACGTCCAATGCCTCGGCAATGTCCCACAGTCGAGACGCGCTGATCCGGTTGGCCCCAGTTTCATACTTTTGAATTTGTTGAAACTTAATACCAACTTGCTGCGCCAACTGCTGCTGGGTCATGCCAATCAGCCAGCGGCGATGCCGGACGCGCTTGCCCACATGGACATCGACGTGATGGGTCATTGGTATTCTCCTCTTTTACACACAACTACTAGGGGCGCGCGTTGCTTTTTATCGCAACACTAGCGAGTCGCACTTAACCACTCCCTAATTTGGAACATACCCCCAAAACAGCACCATAGCGCAATATTGCCGCATTTGGGTAATTTTTCAAGAAGGTTGAATCCGTTTCCCGTCACAAAGATTTAAGGTTGTGTGTTTTTGACGCTTCGATGCGTACTGTACCCGCTGTCGGGCACCCGAATGCAACCAATGCGCCCGGAGAAATGATTGACAAACCCTGGCTGAAAAGAATCTATGCCTCAAATTTACGGAGCGCGATCATGCAGGCATTCACGATTCAATCCCAGGGAAGCGCGGCCCAATTGGCTGATATTGACCTTCCCGAACCCGGCACAGGGCAAGTGCGCATCGCAATTAAGGCCTGCGGATTGAATTTTGCCGACCTGCTAATGCAGAAGGGTACGTATCAGGACACGCCCGAGGCTCCGTTCACGCTGGGTATGGAAGTTGCGGGCGTTGTCGACAAGCTGGGTAACGGTGTTACGCGCCTGAATGTCGGGGACCGCGTGGCCGTATATTCCGGTCAGGGCGGGCTGGCGGAATATGGCGTTTTTGATGCGAGCCGTGCGATACCCCTGCCCGACGCAATTAGCTTTGAAAATGCAGCGGCCATTCAGATCGCTTACGGCACCAGCCACATCGCCCTTGATCACCGGGCGCATCTGCGGCCGGGCGAGACCCTTTTGGTGACCGGGGCCGCAGGTGGGGTTGGACTTACCGCCGTCGAAATCGGCAAGCTTATGGGCGCGACGGTAATTGCCCATGCGCGCGGGCAGGAAAAACTGGATGTGGCCCGCGCGGCTGGTGCGGATCACCTGATCGACGCCTCGGAAGACTTGCGCGCACGCGTCAAGGAACTGGGCGGCGCGGATGTCGTCTATGACGCTGTCGGAGGGGATGTCTTCAAAGCCGCGTTCCGGGCAACCAACCCCGAAGGGCGTCTGTTACCCATCGGGTTTGCGGGCGGCGACGTCCCCCAAATTCCGGCCAACCATCTGTTGGTGAAAAACCTGACAGTGATTGGGTTTTACATCGGCGGCTATTTGAAGTTCCGGCCGCAGATCGTTCAGGACAGCTTTGACACGCTGTTCGGCTGGCTTGCCGAGGGTCGGATCAAGCCGCATATCAGCCACGTACTTCCGTTGGCCGAGGCCGACAAAGGCATGCAGTTGCTGCGCGATCGCGTGGCCACCGGCAAAGTGGTTATTTCTCCCTGACGGGCGCTTAACCCACGACAGCCTTGAGCGGTGCACTGCCCAGCATACGAAAATTCTGACGCAACAGCGCAGCCAGCGCTTCGACGACGGCGCCGCGCCCGGTCTCGCCTCCGTACAGATTGATCATGTGGGCGGGCAGTTCCGGCAATGCCCCTCCGGTATCAATCTGTTCAAGATGTGCGGGTTCGGTCCCGTCCAGCATCGCGTGAACAGCCAGATCCGCGCTGACGGTCGCCTCGATCGTGCGGTCGTTTTCTGTTTCGACTGACAGTTCCCACGGGATACCTTCCGCATCAAGGGCCGAGATCATCTGGGGCCGAAACGCGCATCGCCGCCCAACAGCCAGCGGAATCGGGTTCTTACGCCATGCTGACCCGCCTGGCGCCCCAATCCACCGTAAGGGCAGTTCCGCGACGGTCTCAGATCCGTCACTGGCTGAGGCTTCGGTTGTCAGGATCAAATCGCACTCGCCGCGTTTGAACATTTCTTTCAGCTGAAGGGAATATGACGAAATCAGCTGCACCCGAACCCGCGGGAAGTCAGCGTTGAAACGCTGCAATACCCGCGGAATGGCCGGGTAGACGATGTCATGCGGAACGCCCAGAACGACCTCGCCTTCATAGGCCTGATCCGTGAGCTTTGAGATTACTTCGTCATTCAGTGCGATCATGCGCCGGGCATAGGCCAGTAGCTGTTCACCGGATGCAGTCAACGCAATTGTGCGCCCACTACGGTCCAACAATTCAAGGCCCAGCAGCTCTTCCAACCGCTTCAACTGCATCGACACAGCGGATTGCGTCAGATGCAGAAATCCGGCTGCCCGTGTGACGCCGCCTTGGTCAGCAACGGCAACGAAGGAACGGAGCGTGGTGATATCCAGATTTCGCAAGTTCACAAATCCTTATGCATCTCTTCATAAATATTCATTTTCAAAATGTGACATGTTGCGCCATATAAATCAAGGAAGTTGATGGAAACACGATCAACCATCACGAAACAGAGAAAGGACAATAAATATGACCCAAATTGCAATCAAACAGCACTGCACACCTCAGCGTCGCTCTTTGTTGTCCTCGCTTCGGGATGCGCTCTCTCTTCTACGTCAGCGCAAAACGCTTGCCAGACTTGATGATCGCGCCCTGGAAGACATCGGTATCACCCGCCAACAGGCCGAAGCCGAGGCGTCACGATCCATTTGGGATGCGCCGGAGTTCTGGCAAAAGTGATTCGATACCGCACCTTTTCTCAGTGAATGGCAGCGCGAACCGTCGGGCTGCCATTTTTGTTGCGTGTTTTAGCCAGTTTCGGCCGTTAAACCCTTGAAACACAGCCCGCACTTGCCGATATTTGCGGGGAATGGGGTCAACATCATGGCCCGACAAGAAATATGCAAAGGGAGACCCTTAATGGCACAATTTGACACGATCCGGACGGCGACCGGTGCGCGCGCTGCCCAGATTGACGAGGGCCTGCGCGCCCATATGAACAAAGTCTACGGCACGATGTCTGTGGGCATGCTGATTACATTCATGGCGGCCTGGGCCATTTCCGGCCTTGCAACCACAACGGACCCGTCGGCTGCGGTCGGGCAAATCAACTCGGGCACCTATCTGACTTCGCTGGGTGCCGCGATCTACACGTCGCCCCTGCGCTGGGTGATCATGTTTGCACCGCTGGCGTTCATCTTTGGCTTTAGCGCGGGCATCAACCGCTTGTCCGCCGCAGCTGCGCAGCTGGTGTTCTATGCATTCGCAGCGGTGATGGGCCTGTCGATCAGCTGGATTTTCATTGCCTTTACAGGCATGTCGATCATTCAGGTGTTCCTGATTACTTCGATCGCCTTCGCTGGGCTGTCCTTGTATGGCTACGTGACCAAGAAAGACCTGTCTGGAATGGGTACCTTCCTGATCATGGGTCTTATCGGCCTGATCGTGGCGATGGTTGTAAACATCTTCCTGCAGTCACCCGCGATGATGTACGCGATCTCGGTGATCGGTGTACTGATCTTTGCTGGCCTGACCGCCTATGACACGCAGAAGATCAAAACCACCTACCTGCAGATGGCTCATTCGGGCGACCAGGAATGGTTGGGTAAAGCCGCAATCATGGGCGCGCTGAGCCTGTACCTGGACTTTATCAACATGTTCATGTTCCTGCTGCAGCTGTTCGGAAACCGCGAATAAGACAGCCGGAATTCGATTTCAAAGGCGGGCCAGATTTGGCCCGCTTTTTTTGTTTGCCTCGCTGCATGGCATCCTGCCCGGGACGGCAAACAGGCGGCGCAGACTTATGTCGCCAAGAACAAAAAAGCCTCCACCGAGACAGTGGAGGCTTTTCATTTCGTAACTGCGTGGTTCGATCAGCTGCAGTTCAGAGCAACCGCAAAACCCGAGCTGCGCGACGACGACCCCTTGCGGAACACGTCACCTGCAGGCAGGCAACCGGTAAACTGTTCGGCATTTTGGCCAAAGGCTGCGCCGATGTCGTTGTCCACGCGGGTGCTGTTGTTTGCGGTTCGAAGAACTCCGAACAAAGTGCCGTTCACGCTGACGGTGCTTAAGAACAGGTTCATATCCGAACCGGTCAGAACGACTGAGTTTGTGTCGCTGCGCCCACCGTTGTCGATCGCGACGCGGGCAATTTTTTCCGCCTCGGTCTGATCCGTTACGACCGGGATGGATGGCAACAAAGCCAGTTCCGCCGGAATATTAGTGGCGTCGGGAAGGAACGAGACCGCACCGGGAACATCCGAGAGGGTCCGGGGCTCACCATCGATGCCCGTGAAGCCAACGCCCGATCGATTAAAGGGGTCTTCACAAGCCGCAAGGGTGAATACGGCAATTGTGGATAACAAGATTTTTTTCATGGCGACCAACATTTTGGAACGATTTGCTGAAGCGTATGGCCAAGGGGTTCCAAAAAGCAACCCGCCGCCCAACCGAATAGCCGTTACGCTGATGCGCCACTGCAACGGCCAGTTTCTGATCCCGGGCATTTCACCCAGCCGCATGCACAAAGAAAAAGGGTTCCGCATCAGCGAAACCCTTTTTCATTCTGTCCAAGTTGGACGGCAGATTACTTAATCTTGCCTTCCTTGTACTCGACATGTTTCCGAGCAACCGGATCGTATTTACGAACGATCATTTTCTCGGTCATGGTGCGAGCATTTTTCTTGGTCACGTAGAAGTGGCCCGTGCCCGCGGTCGAGTTCAGACGGATCTTGATTGTCGTCGGCTTCGCCATGGTTATCTCCTGCGTCCGAAAAGGCAGGGGCCTTTCGGTTGAATTCCTATGAGCGTGCGCTTTTACGCCTTGCACGGCTCGTGTCAAGGGCAATTGGGCACATGATCGGCTGATCAGGGATCAGGCCTATGTCGAAAGTGTCGGCGCGCCCATATACGTGTGAATCTGGTCGCGTTCGGCATCAGATAAACCCAGCGCAGTGGCCAGTTGAACAAGGTAAGAGGCCTCGCGCTGGTTATCCAGACGAATCGCCGCCAGAGACGTGGCATAGACCTGCGCTTTCAATGGCGCACCGGAATCAGCAGCCAGGCCGATAACATCAATCGGGCCATTCAACTGATCCTGAACAAAGGCGCGTTCTTCATCGCTGATGTCATCACCCAATTCGCCCAGAATGGTTTCCTTCTCTTGCTCATCTAGCTCTCCGTCCGCCTTGGCTGCCTGGATCATCGCGCGCAGCATCAGCTTGGCCTGCTCCTCCATCGCCGCGCCCCCGGGTGTGCCTTTGAATACCGTATCCATCATGTCGGCGGTCTGCTGGCTGCCTGATTTTGCTGCCCCCTGCATGGCATTCATCAGCCCACCAAGACCTGCGGCCCCGGCCGGATTGGCCATGCCAAGCTTTCCAATTATCTCTTGCAGCCCACCGGCACCCCCCGGCATCCCGAACTGTTCTGCCATCTTGCCCAGTTGATCCATGCCAAAGCCGCCCCCGGCGCCCTGCATCATATCTTGCAGACCGGCCATCCCGCCCATTTGCTTGTACTTTTCCATGCCTTTTGCTGCAGCAAATCCAACTGCGACCGAAGCCAGTGCCTTCATGAAACTCATAACAATCCTCCCAATATTCAAAATGCGTTTTTGCAATATAGCAGATAACTGCGACTCAAAATCCGCGGATTAAGCAGATGCCCTAACGCTAGCGCAAAGCTGACCAATGGTGGCTTCGTTTCATCAAGTGAACATGTAACAGGCGTATTCCCGCACAAGCGCATGTCTAATTTGTCAGAAATTCGAATATGTGATACTTACCGCGCCATCAACAATCCAAAGAAGCCAATTTTCGGCTCGATCTTCGAGGCTCCATGAACAGGCAAGCAACCGTGCAAGCAGGGTTTGCACGATTGATTTTGTTTAGGGGGCATCATGACTGAATGGACCATTAAGGGCGAAGAGCTGGCCAACTGTAACTGCAACTTCGGTTGTCCTTGCCAGTTCAGCGTACTTCCGACACATGGCAATTGCGAGGCCGTCGTCGTATTCGACATCGAAAGCGGTCACTACGGGGACACAGATCTGGCGGGCGTAAGGGCGGCTGGGGTGTACTATTGGCCTGGCCCGATCCATGAGGGCAACGGTCAGATGCAACTGATCATAGATGCCAGCGCCAGCGCTGATCAGCGTGCGGCCCTGCAAGCCATAATGACCGGTGAAGATACCGATGAAATGGCAACCTTCTGGTATGTCTACAGCGCCATGGCTCCGACCAAACATGAAACGCTCTTCGTTCCGATCGAGCTGAACTGGAACCGCGACGAGCGCACCGGGTTTGCAAAGGTGAACGGCGTCTTCGATGTCGAAGTCAGCCCGATTCCGCATATCGTGTCGGGTGCGGCGCACCGGGCGTCAATTCAGCTGCCAAACGGGTTTGAATACCGTCACGCCGAAGCTGCCTCGGGCTCTGCCAAGACTCATGGCGGCGAAATTAGCCTGACCTTTGACGCGACGCACGCTCATCTGGCCCACCTGAACATTTCGGGCCACGGTGTCCTGGGCGCCTGATCCGGGGGTCATCATGACATCCCATCCCACACCGCCCCGCACTGGGGCGGTAGAGCGGCTTATGCGGCGTGAGCGGGTCATCGTGCTGTTCGGTGTGTCGCTGATTGTTCTGTTTACAGCCTGGTACACCATCGCCGGGATTGGCATGAACATGACGGCCAGCGAAATGACCAATATGGCGGGTCCGATCGGAGAACCCATGCACATGGGCGAAGCGCCCAGTTGGGGCGTGCAATACGTAATCCTGATTTTTCTGATGTGGTGGGTCATGATGATCGCGATGATGACCCCCAGCGCTGCACCTGCAGTCTTGCTGTATTCGGCGATAAAGCGTGCGGGACCCGAACGTGACAAGGCCGCGCAGTTCAGCTTTTGCTTTCTCGCAGGCTACCTGATCGCCTGGGCTATATTCAGCCTTGCCGCGACGGGGTTGCAATGGGGGCTGGAAAGCATCGGGCTGTCCGATGGTCCAATGATGACAATCCGGTCCAAAACATTTGCTGGCTGCGTCCTGATTACGGCAGGCGCGTATCAGTTGTCGGACCTCAAGTCCGCCTGTCTGCGGCATTGTCAAAGCCCTGCCCGATTCATCGCCGATCATCACAAACCCGGCGCATATGGTGCGTTCCGAATTGGTGCTTTGCATGGGCTGTACTGTCTGGGCTGTTGCTGGGCCTTGATGGCGCTGCTGTTCGTAGGCGGGATCATGAACCTTTACTGGATTGCCGGAATCGCCATTTACGTGGCTTTGGAAAAGTTGCTGCCGGGCGCACGCTGGTTGCCCACTTTGACTGGCTTGGCCCTGATTGCCGTGGGTCTCTGGGTCGTCCTGGACGCCGTTATGAGCATTTTTTAGATCCCGTTTCCAGGCCGCGGAACCGGCCAATTTCAGCGTTCCAAACCATTGAAACAAGGAGAAGACTGATGCCTATTTTCATCACTTATGCGACCTACTCCCAGGATGGCGTCAAAGGAATGCTAAAGAAGCCCGCAGACCGCACGGCGGCCGTCCGGGCGTT
Organism: Ruegeria sp. CDSC068; assembly: GCF_059610545.1. Lineage (NCBI taxonomy): Bacteria > Pseudomonadati > Pseudomonadota > Alphaproteobacteria > Rhodobacterales > Roseobacteraceae > Ruegeria > Ruegeria sp. CDSC068. The sequence continues at coordinate 339,156 of NZ_JBXWNV010000002.1, read as the reverse complement.
GTTGAAAAAAGTCGGCGGCAAGCTTTTGGCTTTTTACATGACGACCGGCGAAAATGACGTGGTGGTCGTAAGCGAAGTTCCGGATGGCACTGACGCAGTAGCAATTGGAATGGCCGTTGCGGCCTCGGGTGCAGTATCAAACGTTGAAACAGTACGCGCCTGGAAGGCGAAGGACTTTGCCGCCATTACCAAAAAGGCCGCCAAGCTGACCGGGGCTTACACGCCGCCCGGTAAGTGAACAGAGTTATGCGCGGAGGGCCTGTAAGCCGGATCTTGTTCCGGGGTTGCCCCCTTCGATGACCATTCCTCTAGGCCGCGCATTGCTGCGCGGCTCAAGCTGCCAACCCGGTCCCTCTTGGCCAGGACGTGCCTAGCGGCGGTATCGGCTTACGCCGACCTGCCCGCGCGGGGACCCTATTTGGCATTGCTCCCGGTGGGGCTTGCCGTGCCGCCCCTGTTGCCAGCGGCGCGGTGGGCTCTTACCCCACCGTTTCACCCTTACCTCGGACCGAAGTCCGGGGCGGTCTGATTTCTGTGGCGCTTTCCGTCGGGTTGCCCCGCCCGGGCGTTACCCGGCACCGTTGTCTTGTGGAGTCCGGACTTTCCTCTCGGGCCTTGCGGCCCCAGCGGCCATCCGGCCCTCCGCGCAAGCGGTGGGTATGCCTTGTGACAGGCTGCGTCAAGAGCGCAGAGCGGATCAGGATTGGGCGGTCAGAGGTGCGAAATCGGCCTTCTGCAACGGACCTGTAGCCCAAGGACGAAATCGCAGGCGAACGGCGGACAGCAAAGTTTCGTCGTCTACGTCAGCGCTGAAGCCGGCGGATTGAGCCAGAATCCGAAACTGATCCATCGGCGCATCTAGCGGGCCATCGCTTTGTCCGCGCGGCGCGGCCAGCTTGTTGCGCTCGAGCCGCAGCCAGTCAAATCGCGGCCCGGGATCAAATTTGCGGCCGGGTGCCATGTCGGAATGACCGATCACACCGTATGGGCGAATGCCCCAGCGATGCATGATCTGAGGCAACAACTGTTCCAGCCTGCGCATTTGCAGGTCTGAATACGGGTGCCTGCCGGTATTGTCCAACTCGATGCCGATCGAACGGGAGTTGATATCCTTCTGACCGCTCCATTCTCCGGCCCCTGCGTGCCAGGCGCGGTCCTCTTCTCGCACCATGTGCCAGAGCGTCCCGTCGCCCCCAATCAGGTAATGCGCCGAAACTTCGTGGACGGGGTCACATAACCTGTCCAGCGCCTCTTGCGCGCTGTTCATCGCGGTATAGTGCAAAACGATCAGGGACGGCTTCAGCCCGTCCCTGCGTGGCCCATAGTTAGGCGAAGCGTGCCAGATTGGCGCTTGTGGATCAGTTGTTGACGGCACTGCGGAATGCACTGGGATCCCAGCCACAGGCATACCCATCCCCATCCGGGTCCAGCCCGTTGCGATCACGCTGTGGGCCACCATTGGCCAGGAACTCGATCTGAGCCTGATCAGGCGACGGGAACTTGGCGCAATTCCGCTGGGCTTTAGCCTCGAGATTAAAGCCTGCGCGACTGTATAGCTGCGTGCCAACGGGATTCGAGGTGCTTAGAGCGTATTGTACGATATTGGGCTGGCCGTCCGATCCGCGCTGCGGAACAGCAGTTGGGGTGACAACTTCGTAGGTCTGGCGGTTCTGTTGAATCAGGGCCGCGTCGTTTTCGATCGTGCGACGTCCTGATACAGCCGCGAAATCCTGTTCGTCGGAGATCGCATTGTTACTGGCGGCAGACAGCGGGACTTGCGTCAACGTGCTTTGCCCCGACGTGTTGGCCAATGCAGCCGCCGTTGCCGACGCGATATCAGCGTTATCCCCGGTTGGGGTGCTGCCGGGTGCGCCCAGTTGTTGTTCTGACACTTCAGCAGGGCCGGTCAATGGGTTGCCGGTGTAGCCCGGCCCGGCCAGCGCGGCCTCGCGCTGTGCCTGATATTGAGGCGTGTTAAATCCAGTACCCTGGACCGGGGCCACCGTATTGCAGGCGGCCACAAGTCCGATTGCGGGGATCAGAAGCGTAAAGCGCATTCAGCTGCTCCGTTTTAGCTGGTCTTGCCTGATCCGAGGATTACCACCATTTGCCCGGCTTGGCCACAAATCCGGCGGCACTTTCCAACGCATAAGCTGTGTTCAGCAAATCGCCTTCTTCCCACGGGCGGCCGATCAGCTGCAGACCCAGCGGCAATCCCTGTTGGTCCAAACCTGCGGGAACCGAGATACCGGGCAAACCGGCAAGGTTCACTGTCACGGTAAAGACGTCGTTGAGGTACATCTGCACCGGGTCCGCCTCGGTCATCTCGCCCAGACCAAAGGACGCCGACGGGGTAGCAGGCGTCAGGATTGCGTCGATCCCTGCGGCGAAGACATCTTCGAAGTCTTTCTTGATCAGTGTCCGCACCTTACGGGCGCGGTTATAATATGCATCGTAAAACCCTGCCGACAGAACATAGGTGCCGATCATGACCCGGCGCTGTACTTCGTGGCCAAAGCCTTCGGCGCGGGTTTTTTCGTACATCTCGGTGATGCCGTCGCCCTGTGCCAGCTGCGCGCGGCGGCCATAGCGGACACCGTCGTAGCGGGCGAGGTTCGAGGACGCCTCGGCCGGTGCAATCACGTAGTATGCGGGCAGCGCATACTTGGTGTGCGGCAGCGAAATGTCGACGATCTCGGCGCCTGCTGCTTTCAGCATCTCGGCGCCTTCGGCCCACAGCTTTTCGATCTCGGCAGGCATGCCTTCCATGCGGTATTCTTTGGGGATACCGATCTTCTTGCCTTTGATATCGCCGGTCAGCATCGCCTCAAAATTCGGCACGGCCAGTTCGGTGCTGGTCGAATCCTTGGGGTCGTGACCACACATCGTCTCGAGCATGATCGCAGCGTCGCGCACGTTCTTGGTCATCGGCCCGGCTTGATCCAATGAAGAAGCAAACGCAACGATGCCCCAGCGCGAGCAACGACCATAGGTCGGCTTGATGCCAGTAATGCCAACAAATGCAGCAGGCTGGCGGATCGAGCCGCCGGTATCGGTGCCGGTGGCGGCCAGACAAAGATCGGCCGCGACGGCCGAGGCCGACCCACCGGACGATCCACCGGGTGTCAGTTGCGCATCGTCATTGCCGCGGCGCCACGGGCTGACCGCGTTGCCGTACACGGAAGTTTCGTTAGACGAGCCCATGGCGAATTCGTCCATGTTCAGCTTGCCCAGCATAACCGCGCCTGCGTCTGCCAGCTGCAGAGACACAGTAGATTCGTATTCGGGCTTGAAACCTTCGAGGATTTTAGAAGCCGCCTGCGAGGGTACGCCTTTGGTGCAAAACAGATCCTTGATGCCAATTGGCAGGCCGCACATCGACGGCGCATCGCCTGCTTTGATCCGCTCATCCGCCGCCTTGGCGCGTTCCAGCGCGATTTCGGGCGTCTTATGTACAAAAGCGTTCAGCGCGTCGGCGTCATCGATCGCCTTCAGGCAGGATTCGGTCAGCTCGACAGAGGTTACGTCGCCAGCGCGCAGTGCGTCGCGCGCTTCGGCCAGGCCCAGTTTGTTCAGATCGCTCATGTCTTACTCCACAACTTTGGGAACAGCGAAGAACCCTTCGCGCGCATCAGGGGCATTGGCCAGAACCTTGTCTTGCTGGTTGCCGTCAGTGACCACATCCTCGCGGCGTTTCAGGCGCATCGGCTCGACCGAAACCATCGGTTCGACACCTTCGACATCAACCTCGTTGAGTTGTTCGATGAAGCCAAGGATGGTGTTGAATTCGGATGCCAGCGCAGGCAGCGCGTCATCCTCGACCTTGATCCGGGCCAGTTTGGCCACCTTGGCGGCGTTGCTTTGGTCAATCGACATCGGATATCCTCATATGCGTTAGGGGGCATTTACCTGTCTGGTCGCCGGGTCGCAAGACCGCCAAGGCGCTGATCTACCCTTGAGCGCATGGCAAAGGTCCATAAATCCTGTCCGATCATTCATTTCTAATTACTCCCATGCAAAAAATGAACCAATTAGTTCACTTCGCATCTTGAAATACTGAACTGAACTGTTCATTTCATATGATACGGCACAGCCTTATATGGAGAAAAACGATGAAAACGTTCATGACTGCCTTTGTACTGGCCACTACGGTTCTTGCTGCGCAAGCTCAGGCGGGCGCTTTTGGCCCAAGCATGGACACCCTGACCCGCAGCCTGATTTTCCCCGATCAGGTGTCGGAACCTGTCACTCAGGATCAGAACAAACCGGGCAAGTAATTTAGCCCGCAAAAACCGGGTTGGGTCCAAATGCCCCGGCCCGGCAATTGCCTGCTGCGTTCCGCGCGGCGTATCGCTACGGTGGTCCACAAGTAACCCGCCGGCCTGCCCTGCAGACCCGGCAAGCCAACGGAGCGGAAGATGGACGCGCGCAAGCAAGCTGTTCTGGACGCAATTGATGCGGCCAACTCACACGACCCCAACCTCGAAGACGGCCAGCCCACTGAACTGCTTTATGGTCAGCGCATGAGCGCCGAGTTGGACAGGTTGTTCCCGGACGCCTCTGACCCGTTGCAGATTGCAGCGCGGGGTCAGCATGTGGAGCGGTGGAAACTGGCGCGCAGTAAATTCCCCGAAGGTCGCGCTGGATATCTGGCCTGGCGCAAGGCGCAGGGCGTCCACCACGCCGAGGTCGTGATGGGGCTTATGGAGCAGAACAGCTACTCTTCCGATGATGTGGAATCTGCCGGTCGGATGCTGCGCAAACAGGGCATCAAGCGTGACGACGAGGTGCAGGCGCTGGAGGATGTGATCTGTTTCGTTTTCCTTAAATGGTATTTCGCACCGTTCGCCGAAAAGCACTCGGCCGAGAAAATCCAAAGCATCGTCGAGAAAACCGCGCGCAAGATGTCGGATCAAGGCCGCGCACGCGTGCTGTCTGAATTTGACCTGCCCGCAGAACTGGCCGCAGCGTTTCAGGCCTGAGCCGCGCGGGTCAGGTGCCTACGATACACCTCGATCATCCAGCCCAGCATGAGGGCATTCAGGATGTGCCACATGAAATGCGTGCCAAACGGGATCTGCCCGCATATGGGTTCGTCCAGCGCACGAAAGGTGATCGAGGCGATCAGGATCATCGCCCCGATGGCCAGACCACGGGCGGTGTCCGGCACCCGGTGGCGCAAAAGAAACGCATAGATCAAGATCAGCAGCGGCACCGGGGCATAGGCTGCTGACCCACCCAAACCCGGAACCAACTGAAACAGGGGCACCGTCGCCGCGGCATAGGGAATGAACAGCGCCGTCACGATCCCGGCCGCAAGCGGACGCATGTGCCAGACGTCCCGGTTGATCGCGAAGATGTAGACTAGGATGTATAGCAAAATCGGCAGAACATCCGCCATGGCGGCCCAGACCTGCGCGTGGGTATGGAACAGGTAACTGCCGACCCCGATAGCGGCGAGAATGACGACCAGCACCATCGCCAACGGCATCCCCTGCCCGCGCACGCGCAGCCACATGACAAATGCCGCAATCAGAAACGCCGCGTTTGTCACCGCGTTTATCGGTTCGGCCCAATAGGCGGGCGACAAGCGCTCGCAATAGCCATCAATTTCCTGAAACCAGTCCATGAACTTTTACATAGCCGATGCTAAGTTAATGCCAACAGTTTGTTTTGGGAGGATGAATTCATGAACATCATTTGGCTGGGACACGGCAGTTTCCGCATCGAAACCGGCGGACAGGTTCTGCTGGTCGACCCCTGGCTGACGGGTAACCCAGTCTTGTCCGAGGAACAGCATGATGACGCTCTAAACGGTGCGACTCATATCCTTCTGACGCATACACATTTCGATCACGTCGCCGATGTCGTGTCGCTGGCCAAGCACCTGAACGTCCCCGTGGTCGGACAATACGACCTGATGGGGTATTGGAGCGAGTCCGAGGGGCTGGAAACTATCGGCTACAACAAGGGCGGCACCGTGAACCTGAACGGCGTCAAAGTGTCGATGGTGCCAGCCTCGCACAGCTCGACCTTTTCTACCCCTGACGGGCTGCGTACTGGCGGCAGCGAGGTTGGGTTCATGATCGCCTCGGACGGGCGCATGCTGTATGTCTCGGGCGATACCGACATCATGGCCGATATGGATTGGATGGGGGATTACTACAAACCCGATATCGGGATCCTGTCGGCAGGCGGTCATTTCACGATGGACATGAAGGGCGCCGCATATGCATCCAAGCGGTACTTCAACTTCAAGACCGTGATTCCCTGCCACTACAAGACCTTCCCAATCCTCGAACAATCAGCTCAGGCGCTGGTCGACGGGTTGCCGGGGGTCGATGTCATCGAACCCGAGGTGATGAAGGCCATTACTCTTTGAGGTTAACGCCGCGCGGCGAAGAACTCTTTCAAAAGCTCGACGGCCTCCTGCCCTCGGATGCCGTCGTAAACCTCTGGCACGTGGTGTGCTTGTGTATGGGTGAAAACCCGCGCGCCATGAGCAACGCCGCCTGATTTCGGATCGGCGGCCCCGTAATAGATGCGCCGGATACGCGCCGCTGCCAGAGCCGCCGCACACATCGCGCAAGGCTCTAGCGTCACATAGAGATCGTGATCGGGCAGACGTTCGGATCCGGCTGCGGCGCATGCAGCACGCAGGGCCAGTATCTCGGCATGGGCGGTGGGATCGTTCAGTTCTCGTGTTCGGTTACCCGCAGAGGCCACGATCACGCCATCGGGGCCGGCAATAACAGCGCCCACAGGCACCTCGCCGCGATCCGCCGCAGCGCGCGCTTCAACCAGCGCCTTATCCATGTGCGATCTGAACACCATGCCTCTGACTGCAACAGAAACCTGTCTTTCGCAAGCGGCCGGGATGCGCTATGGGCTGCGGATGACCAAAACCCCTCCTCCAGGCGACCGGATCGCCAAAGTCCTTGCCCGCGCAGGCGTTGCCTCGCGCCGTGAAGCTGAACGCATGATCGAAGCAGGTCGTGTGAGTGTAAACGGCAAGACCATCGACAGCCCTGCGCTGAACGTCACCGCCAAGGACAAGATCTTTGTCGACGGCAAACCGGTGTCGGAACCGGAACCTTCGCGCCTGTGGCTGTATCACAAGCCTTCGGGTCTGGTGACAACGACACGTGACGAAAAAGGACGCGCGACGGTATTCGACAAACTGCCCGAGGATATGCCCCGGGTCATGAGCGTTGGGCGGTTGGACCTGAACTCGGAAGGGTTGCTGCTGTTGACCAATGATGGCGGCATCAAGCGCAAGTTGGAACTGCCCTCGACCGGGTGGCTACGCAAATACCGCGTGCGGGTAAATGGCCGCCCTAAGGACGAGGATTTTGCACCGCTTCGTAAAGGGCTTGTGATCGATGGGGAACGCTTTTTGCCGATGGACGTCACGCTGGACCGTCAACAAGGCGCGAATGCCTGGCTGACAATCGGTCTGCGCGAAGGCAAGAACCGTGAAATTCGGCGTGCGATAGAAGATATCGGTTTTGCGGTGAACCGGCTACTGCGAGTGTCCTACGGCCCCTTCCAGCTGGGAAGCCTGAAACCCGGCGAAGTCGAAGAGATCCGCCGACGGGTCATGCGCGATCAACTGGGGTTGGAAGCCGAGCCCGAAGCGCCGGTCAAACGACCCGCTCGCCCACAGCGAAATCGGCCCCCGATCGGCAAGAAACCTCGCAAGTGACGCAGGTTAGGCAACCTTCCCCCTAGCGCCACGGCCTCTCATGGCCTAGATTTCCCCAAGGGACATTTTTGGGGGGCGCCATGTCCGGGACCGGAGTGCAAAAACTGGCCTATGTCGTGTTGTTGATGCTGATGTTCGGCGTCTGCACCGGCGTGTTGGGAGGCTTGTAAGCACATGGCCAAACGGTATGGCGGGAAATTCAGCCCACAGGACGACTCCTCGTCTCCGAATCAACCTCCGCGCGGACAGTTTGACGTTGCTCGGGTCGAACCGGCCGGGGCGCGCGCTAACCTGTTGTTTCTTCCGGCTGTTCCCTTGGTTTTTCTGTCGCTGAACGACGGGGCCGTCGGATTGACGATCGGCCTGATCGCAGCGGGTCTTTTGACAGCCGCAGCATTTCTGCTGCGCGAAGGGCTGCGGGCCGAATCCGCCTACAACGCTCGCCGCACAGCCCGTCGCCCGGCGTTTCCCAGAAAGATATTCTCCAGCCTATTGACCGGACTTGGCGTCGGATTGGCCGCTTATCGCACCGAATATCTGGATGCAGCCGCAGCGTCTGAGGCCAGTCTGATCGCCCCGATTCTGTTCGGCTTGATGGCCAGCGTCCTGCACTCCGTCTCTTTCGGAATTGATCCGATGACTGACAAAGGCATGGAAGGCATCGACACTTTCCAGCAAGATCGCGTTGCCCGCGTCGTGGAAGATGCTGAAACACATCTGTCCGAGATGACCGACGCCATCAAACGCGCTGGCGACCGCAGGATCGAAGCCCGGGTTGAACGTTTTCAGGATACCGCCCGCGACCTGTTCCGCACGGTCGAGGAAGACCCCCGCGATCTGGCCGGTGCGCGTAAATACCTGACCGTTTACTTAAAGGGCGCGCGTGACGCGACGGTCAAGTTTGCTGACGTTTATGCCCGCACCCGCGATGCCCAGGCGCTGGAGGATTATTCGTCCCTCCTGGATGATCTTGAACAGAATTTCGCGGCGCGTACCCGCAAGTTGCTTTTGGACGACCGCAGTGATCTGACGGTTGAAATTGATGTGTTGCGCGAAAGGCTGCAACGCGAAGGCGTCCGGTTGGACTGACCGGCCACAATTTGAGAGAGGATTACCCCATGTCCGATGACATCAAGAACAAGGCGGTCGAGGCTGAAACGCTGGTGCAGGAAGTGACCGCTGTCACCCTGCCCGACCCGACCGCCGAAATCGTCTTGCTTGAGGAAGCCGACGAACCTGTCAGCGCCGAAATCCGCAAGCGGATGGATGAGATCGACATGGATAACACCAATTCCATCGTCGCGTTCGGATCGTCTGCCCAGGCGGAATTGCAGGAAATCAGCCAGGCCATGCTGGCGGATGTCCGCAACAAAGATGTCGGACCTGCCGGGGACAGTCTGCGCAATATCGTCACGACGATCCGTGGGTTTTCAGTCAGTGAGCTGGACGTCCGGCGCGAACGCAGCTGGTGGGAAAAGTTGTTGGGCAAGGCTGCACCTTTCGCCCAGTTTACTGCCAAGTTTGAAGACGTTCAGGGGCAGATCGACAGGATCACCGACGACTTGCTGGGCCACGAACATACGCTGCTGAAAGACATCAAGTCGCTGGACCTGTTGTATGAAAAGACGCTGGGCTTTTATGACGAGCTTGCGCTGTATATCGCAGCAGGTGAAGAAAAACTGACCGAGCTGGACAGCCAGAACATCCCCGAAAAAGAAGCCGAAGTTCAGGCCGCGCCCGAAGACCAACAAGTTATGAAAGCACAGGAGCTGCGTGACCTGCGCGCAGCGCGGGATGATCTGGAACGGCGTGTTCACGACCTGAAGCTGACGCGACAGGTGACGATGCAATCGCTGCCCTCGATCCGATTGGTGCAGGAAAATGACAAGTCGCTGGTGACCAAGATCAACTCAACCCTCGTCAACACAGTGCCTTTGTGGGAAACGCAACTGGCGCAGGCCGTCACCATCCAGCGTAGCGCCGAGGCGGCTGCAGCCGTGCGCGATGCGAATGACCTGACGAATGAGCTGCTGACCTCGAACGCGGCGAACCTGCGTGAGTCGAACAAGATGATCCGCGAGGAAATGGAGCGCGGTGTGTTTGATATCGAAGCGGTCAAGCAAGCCAATGCCGACCTGATCGGTACGATCAACGAAAGTCTTGCAATTGCTGACGAAGGCAAGGCCAAACGCGCCGCAGCCGAACAGGAACTGCAGAAGATGGAGACCGAGCTGCGCGACACCCTTGCCTCTGCCAAGGCGCGCAAAGACGGCGTCGGCGACAACGCTGGAACTGCGGTTTCGAGCTAAAGGCGGGCTGGACGTGCAGGTGCCGGGATATCTGAAACCCTTGTTGGGTATGGTGGCGCTGTTAGCGCTGGCCAATTGTGATGAGGCGCTGACGTCGTCCGTTGTGCCGCAACCGCGCCCGGTGGCACCTGCACCAGCACCCAATGCTTATGTTCCCCCGTCTGCGGCAAGTCAGGATCTGGCCCGGTTCTATCAGCGGGTCGAACGTGACCTACTGACCCGCGATATGTTGCGCGTGGACGGAGGCGGGCCCGACACACCCTATGATGCCGATGATCTGGCCCGCAATTTCGAGGCCATAGCCTTTTACAGCGAATACCCCGATCACGCTGTAACTACACGCATTCGGCGAACGGACGGACAGCTTAGCCGGTGGGCAGGACCTGTGCGAATTCAGACCGAGTTCGCCCCGTCCGTGGCACCCGAGATACGCGCAAAAGACTCCGCCGACGTCGAAGCGTTTGCGGAACGGCTGAGCAAATTGACGGATCATCCAATCTCGGTCGTCAATCGCAAGGCCAATTTCCATGTCTTCTTTGCAGGCAAAGATGACAGCGCCTATGTGGTCAAACGCCTGAAACAGCTAATCCCTGGCATCAGCACGCCTTCACTGGACTTGGTTGCAAACCCGCGCGCCAATATTGACTGTCTTGTTTTTGCGTCTCCGACCAATACCTCACCGTATAAATTTGTGCGGGCTGTCACGCTCATCCGGGCTGAACTGCCGGACCTCACCCGGCGCAGCTGCATCCACGAAGAAATTGCGCAGGGGCTTGGATTATCCAATGACAGCCCGGCGGCACGACCGTCGATATTCAACGACAATGACGAGTTTGCGCTGTTGACCAGCCATGACGAGAAACTTCTGACAATGCTTTATGACCCGCGCCTTGAACCCGGTGTGACAGCCGAGGACGCCCGCCCCGTGGTACGGATTATTGCACGCGAATTGATGGGCCAGCAGCTCTGAGCCCAAGAAAAGGAGACCCCAATGGGTATTTTCGATTTTCTGACCGGAGAGTTTATCGACGTCATTCACTGGGTCGACGACACCCGTGACACCATGGTCTGGCGGTTCGAGCGTGAAGGACATGCCATCAAGTACGGCGCCAAACTGACGGTGCGCGAAGGACAGGCAGCGGTGTTCGTGCACGAAGGGCAATTGGCGGATGTATTCACGCCCGGCCTCTACATGCTTGAGACCAACAACATGCCGATCCTGACGACGCTGCAGCATTGGGATCACGGGTTTCAATCGCCCTTCAAGTCTGAGATCTATTTCGTCAACACGACGCGGTTCAATGATCTAAAATGGGGCACCAAGAACCCGATCATGTTGCGCGACCCGGAGTTCGGTCCGACCCGTATCCGCGCCTTTGGCACATACACGGTCCGGGTCAAGGACCCCGCGAAGTTCCTGATTGAAATCGTCGGCACCGATGGTGAATTCACCATGGATGAGATCAGCTTTCAGATCCGTAACATCATCGTGCAGGAGTTCAGCCGCGTAATTGCCGGGTCGGGCATTCCGGTGCTGGACATGGCCGCCAACACCGCCGATCTGGGCAAGCTGATTGCGGCCGAGGTCTCGCCCGTTCTAGAAGGTTACGGGTTGGAGATGCCGGAATTCTACATCGAAAACATCTCGCTGCCGCCTGCGGTCGAGGCTGCGTTGGACAAGCGGACGTCGATGGGATTGGCAGGCGATCTGGGCAAGTTCACCCAGTATTCCGCCGCCGAAGCGATGACCGCAGCAGCCAACAACCCCGGTCAGGGCGGCGGCATGGGTGCAGGCCTAGGCATGGGTATGGGCATGGCGATGGCCAACCAGATGGCAAACATGGCAGCGGGTCAACCAAGCGGACCGTGGGGCGGTTCCGCCCCCGCTGCCTCGCAACCGACCGCACATGCGGCACCGCCCCCTCCTCCGGTTGAGCATGTGTGGCATATCGCAGTGGAAGGGCAGACCAGCGGGCCGTTTTCCAAGGCCAAGATGGGCCGCATGGCGACTGATGGTGAGATCACCCGGGATACCCATGTCTGGACCGCCGGTCAGGACGGGTGGAAAAAAGCGGGCGACGTGCAGGAGCTTGCGCAGCTGTTTACCATCCTGCCCCCGCCGCCTCCTGGGGCCTAACCCTGTGGCTAACGCCGATCAAATGGCTCCATATTCCCAACGCGATATCGCGTGCGCGGTCAAGCTGTCTGCGCTTTTGGGGTGGGTCGGCGTTATTGGCGTACCAGTTTTCTCAAACGAATATCGAAGCGGCCTTGACCTGAACTCGCTGTCCCTTGTTTTTTGGTATGCGTTATTTGGGTTGCCTATTTCTCTTTTCATTTGCTGGCTGTTCGTCAAGCCGTTTTTGCGCGTCATGATGCGGCGCAAGGTTGGTTATGTCCGAGCAGCCTGTTGGGGCGCAGGAATCGGGTTCGTTCTCGTGACTGTTTCAGTTGCTTTTAGCCGTTACAGGGGCTGGCGTCAGGCACATGATCCAAAGACCACGTCCGGCTATGGCGACGGCATTGGTACGTTAGAAGTAAGCGATCTATTGACTGATTACGATTGGTGGCGGTTTGCTCAGAACTCCTTCCATTTCATCCTGATCTGCATCGTCGCGGCAATAATCGTGCGCCTGATTATCGGCCCCGGAAAAATCGCCCCTCCAATCGAGGCAAAGCAATGACAGACGAACACCGCTTTCCCTGCGAGCAATGCGGCTCGGACTATCGGTTCAATCCGGGCAACGGGACCCTGACCTGCGATCATTGCGGGCATTCGGAATCCATAGGCGCCGGACCGTGGGGCGGTGCCAGCCTGAAAGAACTGGATTTCAACGCAGCGCTGGCGAACAAGCTGCCGGAAGCAGAGATCGAAGAAACGCGGGTTCTGTCCTGCCCGAACTGCGCAGCTGAGGTCGAGTTTGACCCGAACACCCATGCGGCCGAATGCCCGTTCTGTGCCACTCCGGTAGTCACGGAGACGGGAGTTAACCGGCATATCAAGCCAAAAGGCGTGTTGCCCTTTGCTCTGGATGAACGGTCGGCTCATAAGGCGATGTCGAGCTGGCTTGGCAAGTTGTGGTTCGCGCCCAACGGGTTGAAGGATTACGCCCGCAAAGGTCGCAAGATGCAGGGGATTTACGTCCCCTACTGGACCTTCGACGCGGATACCAAGTCAGCTTATCGCGGCGAGCGGGGCACGGTGTATTACGAGACCCGGACCGTCATGCGTGACGGCAAGCGCGTGCAACAGCAGGTGGCAAAGGTGCGGTGGTCCCCAAAATCCGGTCGGGTTGCCCGGTTCTTTGACGATGTTCTTGTGCTGGCATCCCAGTCATTGCCGAAACGCTATACTGACGCATTGGAACCCTGGGACTTGCCGGCGCTTGAACCTTACCAGCCGGAGTATCTGGCGGGATTCCGGGCCGAGGCTTATACAGTCGAATTGCAGGACGGGTATACCGAAGCGCGCGGGCATATGGCCCGCGTAATTGAGCGGGATGTGCGTTTTGATATCGGCGGAGACCGGCAGCGCATTCACGCAATCGACACGGATGTGCAAAATGTAACCTTCAAACATATTTTACTACCTGTCTGGCTGGCCGCATACAAATACAGGGGCCAGACCTATCGTTTCGTTGTGAACGGCAGAACGGGGCGTGTTCAGGGCGAACGCCCTTGGTCCGCTATCAAGATCACGATCGCTGTTGTGTTGGGTCTGCTGGTTGCAGCGGGTGTCGGATACCTCATGGCAACTGGTCAGCAGTAGCACCTGTCCCCTTTTAACCGCTTGAATATCGCCGAACCTGACGCCATCCTGCGCCTCGTCTGCACGAAGGGGAGAGCAGTGTGACGCTATCCGATTTGGATCGATTGCTGGCTGAGCGACATTCTTGCCGGGCGTTCCGACCTGAACCCGTTCCCAAGGACCAGATCGAACAGATTCTGACCTGTGCGTCACGTGCCCCCAGCTGGTGCAATGCGCAACCCTGGAACATCGTGATCACCAGTGGAGCCGAGACTGACGCTTTTCGAAAAGCACTTCAAAACGAAGTCGTGACCGCCGCACCGGAACCCGACCTGCCGTTCCCGACGGCGTATACCGGTATCTATCAGGAACGACGTCGCGAATGTGGCTGGGCATTATACGAAGCCGTGGGCGTGCAGCGCGGGGACCGCGCCGGTTCGGCCAAGCAAATGATGGAAAACTTTGCCCTTTTCGGTGCGCCGCATTGTGCGATCATCTCAAGCCCTGCCGACCTTGGCCCTTACGGAGCAATGGACTGCGGAGGTTTTGTCATGGCTTTCACCCTCGCCGCGCAAGCCTTGGGAGTGGCCTCAATCCCTCAGGCCGCCGTGGCCAGCTATGGCAAGTTTCTGCACCGGTATTTCGACATTCCCGATGATCGGTTGATCTTGTGCGCAATCTCATTCGGATACTCGGATGCAGACCACCCTGCGAACGGGTTTCGAACCGACCGGGCCGATCTGGACGAGATCGCTCGTTGGGTCGGATAACCACGCCACCAAACGGAGAACAGATTTGCGTGCACTACTACAGAGAATATCCCGGGCAAAAGTCTCGGTTGACGGACAAACGGTTGGAAAGTCCGGCCCGGGGTTGATGATCCTGGTCTGTGCGATGAAGGGTGACGACGAACAAAAGGTCGAACAACTGGCGGCCAAGGTTTCAAAGCTGCGTATTTTCAAAGATGACACCGGCAAGATGAACCGCTCTGTCGTGGATGTGGGTGGCTCGGCGTTGGTGATCAGCCAGTTCACGCTGGCCGCCGATACCTCGCGCGGGAACCGGCCGGGATTTTCCGAGGCCGCCCCGCCTGATGTGGGGCAGCGCCTCTATGAAGAGTTTGCGCGGCGGTTGCAGACCCATGGCGTGCCCGTCGAAACCGGGCAGTTCGGGGCCGATATGGCGGTAGAGCTGGTCAATGATGGACCGGTCACAATTTGGATGGAAAGCTGATGGACCAAAGGCAACAGGCAATTCGCATTTGGCAGGCCGGTGTTGATGCGGTTGACGGAAAACGAGCCACCAAAGCTGCTCTGGATGAGGTCCAAACGCCCGACCGGATTCTGGCCGTCGGCAAGGCAGCCGCAGCGATGGCCAGCGCGGCATTGGACCATTTCGGCCCGCGTCCGACGTTGGTTGTCACCAAGGACGATCATGGGCGCGACCTGCCGGAACATGTGCAGTTGATCGAAGCCTCTCATCCAGTTCCGGATACACGCAGCCTGGACGGAGGCCGCGCCCTGCGCGAAGCGATCGAGACGATGGCACCAGATTCCCATGTGCTAGTGCTTGTTTCGGGCGGGGCATCATCCTTGGCAGAGGACTTACTGCCGGGTAACTCTTTGGCAGATCTGGCGCAATTGAACACAAGGCTGCTGGCCGAAGGTTTGGATATCACCGCAATGAATGCCGAGCGTCGAAAGCTGTCGCGGATCAAGGGCGGCGGGCTGTTGTCTCATTTCAACGGGGCCAAAGCGACCGTTCTGGCAATCTCGGATGTGCCCGGGGACGACCTGAACGTCATCGGATCGGGAATTGGCGCATTGTCTGACACTTACAAATTTGACGCCTCGACCACGATCGTTGCTTCGAACGCCCATGCACGCTCGGCGGCCGCAGAAATGGCGCGCCGAGACGGTTTGCAAGTGCTGGCTGACGAAGAATGCCTGCATGACGACTTCTTGCAAATCGCATCCAATCTGGGGAAGCGCCTGAGGGATATGCCCCACGGTGTCATGGTTTTCGGCGGCGAACCAACGGTGGTTTTGCCGGACAAGCCGGGCCGTGGCGGGCGCAATCAGGCGTTGGCGCTGGCACTCGCCCGGGAAATAGCTGGAACACCAAACTTGACTGTTGTTGTCGGTGGTACCGATGGCACCGATGGTCCAACCAATGCGGCCGGAGCCGTAGTCGACGGCAAAACTTGGGGCAAAGGGGCCGATACCGCCTTGCAGCAGGCAGACAGTGGCAGTTTTCTGGACAAGGCCGGAGCTTTGCTGGTGACAGGCCCAACCGGAACGAACGTGATGGACCTTGTTGTCGCAATCAAACAGTGATTTGACGATTTTAGTACGTTGCAAAAAGACAAAGACCGAAAGACTTCCGAAATGACTCGCTCGCCCAATTCGCTATGCGATATCGAAGATCTACCGGATGTCGGCATAGTGATGCCGGATGGATGTCGTCTTTCAGCGCGTGTCTGGCGCCCGGTGGATGCGGACAGCAACCCCGTTCCGGCCATTCTGGAATTCCTGCCCTATCGGAAGCGAGACGGCACGGCGACGCGCGATGCCCTGACCCATCCATGGTTTGCCAAACGCGGCTATGCTTGCATTCGTGTGGACATGCGCGGCAATGGAGACAGCGAAGGGTTGATGGAAGACGAGTACACCCAGCAAGAGCTGGATGATGCCGTTTCCACAATTCAATGGCTGGCGGATCAGCCGTGGTGTTCGGGCACCGTTGGGATGATGGGAATCAGCTGGGGCGGGTTCAACGCGCTTCAGGTTGCCGCCCTTCAACCCGCGCCGCTGAAAGCAATTATCACTCTGTGTTCAACCGCAGATCGTTACGCAGACGACATCCACTTTAAGGGTGGATGTTTGCTGAATGAAAACCTGGGTTGGGGCGCGACCATGTGGTCGTACTCATCCCGCGCACCGGACCCTACGCTGCGCCCCAACTGGCGGGAGTTATGGCTTGAGCGTTTGGAAAACCAACCGTTCCTACCCTCGGTCTGGCTGCGCCACCAGACGCGCGACGCCTATTGGCAGCATGGCTCTGTCTGCGAAGACTTCAGCGCGATCCGCGCGGCGACTTTGGCCATAGGCGGCTGGGGTGACGCGTACAAGAACACCGTGCCGCTGCTGGTCGAACAGCTTAGCGCTCCGGTCAAGGGAATCGTGGGGCCATGGGTGCACAAGTACCCGCATTTCGCAGTGCCCGAACCGAGGATCGGTTTTCTTCAAGAGTCGCTGCGTTGGTGGGATCATTGGCTGAAGGGTCTGGAAAGCGGCGTTGAAACCGACCCAGACTATCGAGCGTATCTGATGGACGGCGTCCGCCCAAAGCGGTGGTACAACAACAGACCCGGGCGCTGGATCAGCGAGCAAGCCGGCGCGACCTCGCATTTGTCCAACCTAACTTTGAACCTGTCGAACGGTGGCCTCGGGCAAGATGATCCGCTGGACACGCGGATCCGGTCACCCCAAACCTGCGGCATGGACAGCGGCGAGTTTTGCGCAATTTGGCTGGGCCCGGACATGCCCGGCGATCAGCGCGCCGATGATGCGTTGTCCGCCTGTTTCGATGGCCCGCCTTTGTCGGAAGATCTTGATATTGTCGGCGCTCCGCGCATTTGCCTGAATGTCAGTGCCGACCGACCGCAAGCACAGATTGCGGTGCGGCTAAATCATATCCATCCGGACGGGGCCTCAACCCGGATCACCTATGGCGTTCTGAACCTGTCGCACCGAGACAGCCACGCGCAACCAACTCCGTTGACACTTGGAAAACCCTACGAAATCTCATTGGACTTGGATCACATCGCCTATCGCGTTCCCAAAGGGCATCGCGTGCGGGTGGCTGTGTCCAGCGCGTATTGGCCGCTGATCTGGCCAGCGCCTGAACCCGTCGAACTGCACCTGACAGGTGGTACGATCACGATCCCGAACCGGCCGACCGCGGGTGATGATGAGCATGTGTTTCAGCCGCCCGATTCTGAAACCCCGATTGATGTGACGACCCTGCGGGACAGCAGCAACTCTCGCCGGGTGGAGACTGACTTGAATTCAGGTGAAACCCGATTGATCATCGAAGACGATTTCGGTCGCGTAACGGACAATCACCACGGGCTTACGCATGGTGGCACTGCATATGAACGCTGGACCATCCACCCCGACGACCCGCTATCCGCCCACGGGCAGTGCCGCTGGACACAGGAGATCAGTCGGGACGGGATAGACCTGCGCACGGAAACATCCTGCGAAATGTGGTCGGATCGAGAGAGCTTTTTTCTTAAGGCGCAAATAAGTGCCTTTGAAAACGAAACCTTGGTATTCTCTAAACAAACGGAGGACGCCGTTCCACGAAACCAGATGTGATATTTTGGTGGCCAAAGGTCAGACATTTGTCCTTGCTCGGTAGACCGAAATGCGCCTAACTTGACTCATGCGTCAATAAAAATGCCCGGGAAGGGCTGAAATTCAATCAACTGGGAGATCACTAAATGAACGAACAACTCACTCACATGGCCGGTCAGGTCACTGCGGGCAAACTGACCCGTCGCGAATTCATGGGGAAAGCGGCGGCTCTGGGTGTGTCGGCGGCGATGGCCAGCACCATGTTCGCTGACGCTGCGCGCGCGGCAGGACCGAAGAAGGGCGGCGACCTAAAATTTGGCTTGCAAGGCGGCGAATCCACCAACTCGCTGGATCCGGCGACCTATGCCAGCTCGGTGCCGTTCCAGAACGGCAAACAATTCGGTGACCAGCTTGTGGAAGTTGCGCCCGACGGGTCGATCGAGCCGCGCCTGGCTGAAGCCGTCGAAGGCAGCGCGGACGCCAAAGTTTGGACGTTCAAACTGCGTCAGGGCGTCGAATTCCACAACGGCAAGACCATGACCAGCGAAGACGTGCTGAAAACCATGGAGCGCCACTCGAACGAAGACTCCAAGTCCGGTGCCCTGGGTATCATGAAGGGCATCGAGTCAATGAAGGCCGATGGCGACAATTTCCAGGTCACACTGACCGAGCCAAATGCCGACTTGCCTTATCTGATGGCCGACTATCACCTGATCATTCAGCCTGATGGTGGAATGGAAAACCCAGGTGCGGGCATTGGCACCGGACCATACCAGTTGGAAGTCGACGAGCCCGGCGTACGCCACGTGTTCAAGAAGTTCGCCAACCACTGGAACCCCGATTTCGGCAATTTTGACAGCGTCGAAGTGATTGTCATCAACGATGCGACTGCCCGTACGGCTGCTCTGCAGTCCGGTCAGGTTCATGCGATCAACCGCGTTGAACCAAAGGTTGCCGATCTGCTGGGCCGCGCCCCGAACTTGACGGTGCACTCGACCGCCGGCCGTGGACATTATGTGTTCATCATGCATTGCGACACCGCGCCGTTCGACAACAACGAACTGCGGCTGGCGCTAAAACACGCAATCAACCGCCAGGACTTGGTCGACAAGGTTCTGCGCGGCTACGGCACAATTGGCAACGACATGCCGATCAATGCGGCATACCCGCTGTTTGACGGCTCTATCCCGCAACGCGACTTCAGCCTTGAAAAGGCGGCAGAACACTATGCGAAGTCGGGCCATGACGGTTCGCCGATCATCCTGCGTGTTGCAGATGGCGCCTTCCCGGGTGCCGTTGACGCAGCGGCCCTGTTCCAGCAAAGCGCGGCTCAGGCCGGTATCCCGCTGGAAATCAAGCGCGAGCCCAACGATGGCTATTGGTCCGAGGTCTGGAACGTTCAGCCGTTCTGCGCATCCTATTGGGGTGGCCGTCCGGTGCAGGATCAGATGTACGCGACAGCGTATCTGTCGACTGCCGACTGGAACGACACCCGCTTCAAGGTGCCAGAGTTCGACGAAATGCTGTTTGCAGCACGGGCCGAACTGGACAACGACAAACGCAAGGACATCTACAGCAAAATGGGCATGATGGTCCGCGACCAGGGCGGTCTGATCTGCCCGATGTTCAACGATTTTGTCGAAGGCGTCACCAATCAGCTCGAAGGTTGGGAAAGCGACCCAACCCAAGAGATGATGAATGGCAACATGTCACGCAAGATGTGGTTCGCCTGATAGGGCCCACGGATAATGCATCCTATCATCAAACTGGTTTCCCAGCGCCTTGCTCTGGGACTCCTGCTTCTCTTCGGTGCATCGGCTCTGATTTTCGGCCTCACCGAAGCCCTGCCTGGGGACGCTGCGCAAGCGGTCCTTGGCCAATCCGCAACCCCCGAGGCGCTGGCAAACCTGCGCGAGGAAATGGGCCTCAACCGTCCCGCTCTAACCCGATATTTCGAATGGTTGGGCGGCATCCTGCAGGGCGATCTGGGTCAGTCTTTGACCAACAAACTCGACATCGCAGAAAGCATCGGAAAGCGCTTAGGGAACACCCTGTTCCTTGCATGTGCTGCAGCCGTGGTTTCCGTGCCGCTAGCTATCTTTCTAGGCCTTCTGGCCGTTCGGTACCGCAACCGCTGGCCTGACAAACTGATTTCTGCCATCACCCTGACAACGGTTTCGATCCCGGAATTCCTGATCGGTTACGTGGTGATCTACTTCGTCTCAGTGAAACTGGGCTGGTTCTCCTCACTCGCAATGATCAACGACACAATGTCCTTCGGGCAAAAGCTCAATGCCATCGCCTTGCCTGCCTTCGTTCTGACACTGGTTGTTCTGGCGCAGATGATGCGAATGACCCGCGCTGCGATCCTGAACCTGATGCAATCGGCCTACATCGAAACGGCCGAACTGAAAGGCCTCTCGAATTTTCAGGTCATTGCGCGCCACGCGTTTCCCAACGCGATTTCCCCCATTGTCAACGTTGTGATGCTGAACCTGGCCTATCTGGTTGTGGGCGTCGTCGTTGTTGAAGTGGTGTTCGTATATCCCGGCATGGGGCAATATCTGGTGGATTCGGTGACCAAGCGTGACGTGCCAGTCGTTCTGGCCTGCGGCGTCGTCTTTGCCGCGGTCTATATCGGGCTCAACATGGTTGCCGATATTGTGTCTATCCTTGCCAACCCAAGACTGAGGCATCCGAAATGATGAAGAACATTCCTATTTCGGCCGCCGTCGGTCTGTTTTTCACCGGACTGTACTTTTTCATAGCCATCGCAGCCCCGCTGATCGCCCCTTACGGAATGGCCGAAGTGGTCGGTGATGTGTGGGAACCGTCAAGCGCCGAGCATCTGCTGGGCACGGACAATATCGGGCGCGATCTGCTGACACGCATGATCTATGGTGGTCGCACGACAATCTTTATCGCTGCGATGGCTACGATCCTCAGCTTTATCACAGGCACTTCGCTGGGCCTATTGGCTGCGGTTTTGGGTGGTTGGGCTGACCAGGCGCTTAGCCGGATGGTTGACCTGATCATGTCGATCCCAACGCTGATCCTGGCACTGGTTATCCTGGCGATTGTTCCGGTGACCGTTCCGATCCTGATCCTTGTGATGGGGCTGTTGGACGCCACACGTCCTTACCGACTGTCTCGATCGGTCGCCGTGGACATCAATGTGATGGACTATGTCGAAGCCGCAAAGCTGCGCGGTGAAGGTCGTCGCTGGATCATCTTCCGGGAAATCCTGCCAAACGCTCTGTCGCCTCTGGTGGCTGAATTCGGGCTGCGGTTCATCTTCATGGTCCTGTTCATCTCGACCCTGTCGTTCCTGGGTCTGGGCGTTCAGCCGCCGTTGGCGGACTGGGGTGGCATCGTGAAGGAAAACAAGGACGGGATCGTCTATGGCATCGGCGCGGCATTGTACCCTGCTGTGGCTATTGCAACGCTCGCCATCTCGGTCAACCTTGTGGCTGACTGGGTTCTGAACCGTACCACATCGCTGAAAGGAGGCCGGGGATGAGTGATACCCTTCTCAAGGTCCGCAACCTCAAGATCGGCGCGACCGTCTATCCGCCCGGCGAAAAGCCCCATGACATCGAAATCGTGCACGGGGTCAGCTTTGACCTCGAACGCGGTAAAGTGTTGGGGCTGATCGGTGAATCGGGCGCCGGTAAATCGACCATCGGTTTGGCGTCCATGGCTTATGGCCGCGGTGGTGTCGAACTAACCGGTGGCGAAGTCTGGGTCAACGGGCGCGACATTCTAAAAACCCCGCATAGCGATATCCGCAATCTGCGTGGGGGCGAAGTTGCCTATGTCTCGCAATCCGCGGCCGCGTCGTTTAACCCGGCGAAGAAGATCATGGATCAGGTGGTCGAAGCTGCGGTCGAACATAAGAAGTTTTCGCGTAAAGAGGCCGAAGGCCGTGCGCGGGAACTTTTCGCCAAGCTAGGGCTGCCCGATCCGGACAATATCGGTGATCGTTACCCGCACCAGGTCTCGGGTGGTCAGCTACAGCGTTGCATGACGGCGCTGGCGCTGTGCCCCGAGCCTGATCTTGTGGTGTTTGATGAACCGACCACAGCACTGGATGTGACCACTCAGATCGACGTTCTGATGGCGATCAAAGAGGCCATTCGCGATACTGGCGTTGCTGCGCTCTATATCACGCATGACCTCGCCGTTGTCGCTCAGGTCAGTGATGACATCATGGTTCTGCGGATGGGCAATACGGTCGAGTATGGCAATACCGACCAGATCATCAACAACCCGCAGGAAGAGTATACCAAGGCGCTGGTCTCGGTCCGCTCGATCGAGCACGAAGAGAAAAAGCCCACACCGGATGCGGTTTTGAGCGTCGAAGGTATCACCGCGCGCTACAAGGGTTTGAATTTCGACGTGCTACACAACGTTAATGTCGAACTTCATCCTGGGCAGACACTGGCCGTCGTCGGCGAATCCGGCTCGGGCAAGTCGACACTGGCACGGGTGATCACAGGCTTGCTGCCGCCGCGCGATGGTGAGATCACCTTTGCTGGCCGCAAGCTTAGTGGCGATCTGAAAGGCCGCAGCCGTGAAGACCTGCGCGAGTTGCAGATGATCTACCAGATGGCCGACGTGGCAATGAACCCACGCCAGACGGTTGGTACAATCATCGGACGCCCGCTGGAGTTCTACTTCAACATGCGCGGTGCCGAAAAACGCAAGCGGATCGTCGAGCTGTTGGATGAGATCGAACTGGGCGAAAAGTACATGGACCGCTATCCGGCGGAACTGTCAGGTGGTCAGAAACAGCGTGTCTGTATCGCACGGTCGCTGGCAGCCAAGCCCAAGATGATCATCTGTGACGAGGTCACCTCGGCACTTGATCCACTGGTGGCGGACGGCATCCTGAAACTGCTGTTGGACCTGCAAAAGATCGAGGACGTGGCATACCTGTTCATCACCCACGATCTGGCGACGGTGCGCGCGATCAGCGATAGTATCGCGGTGATGTATCAGGGTCGGGTGGTTCGCTATGGGTCGAAAAGCGAGGTGCTGAGCCCGCCGTTCGACGACTATACCGACCTGCTGCTCAGTTCCGTCCCCGAGATGCATCTGGGTTGGCTGGAAGAGGTCGTTGCCCACCGCAAAATGGAAAGCGCCGGGAACTGACCCCTGCCCTTTCCGTGACAGTTAAGTGAAAAATTGAAATCCCGGCGCCTTGTTCGATGACAGGTGTCGGGATTTTGCTATTGGAGGCGTGAACGGGCAGACCCCTGATCGCGAATCCCCTAGGGTCGCCCGAAAAATTTAGTCAAAAGGCCAAAGACATGGACCGCAAACTACTCCTTATCATCCTGGACGGTGTTCCGTGGCGCAATTTCCGACGGTTGTTCGGTAACCTTGAAGGTTGGGTCGACAGCGGTGAGGCGCGCGTGTGGAAACTGCGCGCTGTTCTGCCGTCCACATCCGCCAGCTGCTATGCCTCAATCCACACCGGTGTCACACCACAGGAGCATGGCTGTACCGGCAACGGCAATGTCTTTCGCCTAGGCCATAAGGACGTCTTCAGCCAGGTCTGTGAAGCTGGCGGTGTAACCGGCGCTGTCACCCACAGTTATTGGTCGCAGTTCTTCAACCGCCACCCGTTCGATTACGTCCGCGACATCGAATATGATGAGCCTGAGAGCAAGACAATCAACCACGGTCGCTTTCACACCATGACCGGCTATGGCAAAGCTAATCAGATGACCCCGTCCGACGTGGATCTCTATGCCACTCTGACCAACCTTTGCCTGCGTCACGGGCTGGACTACGGCCTGCTGCATGCTTGCACATTGGACAGTATGGGGCACCGTTTCTACCATGATTGCGAAGAGATGGACCACGCTTGTTTCGTCGCGGATGAGATGCTGGCCCCCTTCATCCCGCGTTGGCGGCAACTGGGCTATGAGGTCATCGTGACCGCCGATCACGGCCAGGACGAACGCGGTCATCACGGCGGGCGCGGCCCGCTGCAACAGGAAACGGCACTGTACTACTTTGGCGACGCGGAAGGCCCCGAGGTCGACACGGTAATCGACCAGCTACAGCTGGCGCCTACGATCCTGAATCGCATGGGCGCGCCCATTGCCGCAACGATGAAGGCGAAACCGTTCCTGAAGTGAGAGATCAATCGTAGGGCCAGATCTGCTGGCCCAGCGCCTCGATCGCGACCGAAATCCTCTCAAAACTGTCTGCTGCGCGCTTAACACTGATACGCGCGCGCAGATATCCATGAACGAGACCCGGCTCGTTGATCCAATGCGCCTGCCCTCCGGCAGCGGAAATCTTGTCGCAATAGGCGGAACCGTCATCTCGCAGCGGATCGCAATCTGCGGTCACCACCACGGTTGGCGGCAGGCCCGAGAAATCCGTGTCGTGAAGCGGCGCGAAGGTCGGATCATCTTGCGGGACATCACCACCACAACGCACTTTTTCGTAGAACTGAATCTCATCCAGCGTCAAAAGCGGCGCGTGAGCGTGCTCTATATACGACCCTTTCGTGCTGTCACCACCCAAACCGGGGTAGATCAGGACCTGACCCAGCACATGGTCCAACTTACCTCGTCCGTATTGGGCGACTGCGGCCGCCAGGTTGCCACCGGCACTGTCACCCGCAAGGACAATCGGGTCGCCGAATTCCTGCGCCACCCAGTTTGTCACATTCCAGCTGTCCTGAAATTGCGCCGGGTGGACATGTTCGGGACACAGACGGTAGTCCACGGCCACAACCCGATATCCGGTCTGCGCGCAGATCTCGGCGCAAACATCATCGTGGCTGTCCAGACCTCCAACAACAAATCCGCCACCATGAAAATAAGTGACGGTTCGCGTCGGCTGACCCGCATTGTAGACACGGACAGGCACGCCAAATGCCTGCCTGTCCTCAGTCTCGACCCCCTGCGGGCGGGGTTGGCGAAAGTCGCGACACATCGTGTCGTACACCCGGCGCTGATCCTCGATCGACTGTTCGACCGCATCATCGGGATAGCTTTCAGCCGTTCGTTTTATGAACGCCCAAGTCTCTTCATCAATCAGACGTTCATAATCCATGTTTCCTCCCGGTCAGGCAGCCCACTCCCACGGCCGGGTGAACGATCCCAGCACTTTGCTGACATCGTCCTCTGCGGAACCCTTCGCGTCAAGCTGCGCAACGAGTCCGCGTTTCTTATCGTCGATGACCGAAATGACCCGTGCCTCAAGACCAGCCTCTTCCAACGCGCCGTTATAGATACGCGTGATCGCCTGTTTGCGAAGTTCGGGCTTAAAGACCTTACCGACCGCAGTTTTGGGCAGCTCGTCCAGAATGGTCATGTGCTTGGGTTGTGCCGCGCGTTCATGGACATGCACATTGCAATACTCCATCAGCTCTTTCTCGGTGACCGAGGCTCCATCGACCAATTCGACAAAGGCGCAAGGCACCTCGCCCGAATAGGCGTCAGGCTGCCCGATGGCACCGGCAAACGCGACAGCATCGTGCCCCAGCAGAGCTTCTTCGATCTCGGCCGGGTCAATGTTGTGACCGCCGCGAATGATCAGGTCCTTGGCACGACCTGTGATCCACAGGTAGCCGTCCCCGTCAAAACGTCCCAGATCACCTGTGCGCAGGTATTTGTCGAAGTGGTAAAGACCTACGTTCTTGTCCGCCTCGGTATAGGTATTGCCCGCAAAGACACCGGGATTCGAAATGCAAATCTCACCAATTTCATCTGCGGCGCATTCCTTTGGTCCGTCCGGACCATTCTGCAGGATTTTCACATCTGTATAGGGGAACGGAATACCGATCGAGCCAATCTTCTTTTCCCCGTCCACCGGGTTGCAGGACACCAGACAGGTGGCTTCGGTTAGCCCATAGCCTTCTACGATGGTCACACCGGTCGCTTCTTCGAACCTGCGGAACAGTTCGACGGGCAAAGGCGCTGAACCTGAGAACGCCGTCTTCACGCTTGAGATGTCCGCATCTACGGGTCGCTGCATCTTGGCGGCAATCGCTGTGGGTACGGTGATGATGAACGTTACTTTCCAACGCTCGATCAATTTCCAGAAATTGTCGAAAACACCGTCGCCGCGATATCCCGCAGGCGTTGGGAAGACCACATGGGCGCCCGACGACACAGCAGCCATCATGATCACGTGCACGGCAAAAACGTGGAACATGGGCAGCGGGCACATGATCACGTCCTCGTCCGAGAACAACAGAGTGTTCCCCAGCCAGCCGTTGTAGATAAGGCCCGAGTATTTGTGCTGCGCGACCTTCGGCATGCCCGTTGTGCCGCCGGTGTGGAAATAGCAGGCAACGCGATCTTCCTTGCTGTCTTCGAAAGCCAGTGTCGTTGGCTGCTTGGCCAGTTCTTTATTGAAGTTCTTGTAATCCGCATGGGCCAGTTTTTCCTTGTCGCCCATCTTTGGACGCAGGAACGGCACCAGCCAGGATTTTGGCGGCGTCAGATAGCGGTTGAGGTCAATCTCGAGAATGGTTTTGACGTTGGGCGCGTGGCGCACCGCCTCTTCGACCTTTTGCGCCACATCCGTTTTGGGGAAGGACTTCAACGTCACAACCACTTTGGCACCGGTTTCGCGCAGGATTGCGGCGATCTGCTCGGGCTCTAGTAGCGGGTTGATCGGGTTCACGATCCCTGCGACTGCACCGCCCATCATGGTGACCAGCGTTTCGTTGCAGTTGGGCAGCACATATGCCACCACGTCTTTCTCACCGACACCCAAAGACCGGAACAGGTTCGCTGCCTGATTGACTTTGCCAAGCAGTTGCGACCACGTCAGAGTCTCGGCCTTGTCTGTCGGACCAGACATGAGCTGAAAGCTGACCGCATCACTGTTCGGAAATTTGCCTGCTGTGCGTGACAGCAACTGGTGGAAAGTGACCGGAACATCCCGATCCCCCCACGACATTTCCTGCTCCATTCTCGCCTTGTCTTCCAAACCCACAAAGGCCATGTGACTCCTCCCTGTTTTTCTCCCGCGTCTTGCGCGGTTTTTTCCAAAACAAGATGGAAGCAAAACCCCGCAGGTGCAAGCGACGGGTTAGAGGGGCCACGCCCAAATTTGTAGAATTACGCAGCGGCGTAAAACTGACTTCCCCTACGTCAGGCTATTCTGCCGCAACTCCGTCGGTGAATTGCAGGCGCGCCAGGCGAGCATACAAGCCATCCTGAACGACCAGATCCTCGTGCGTGCCTTGGGCCACGATCTGACCGGCTTCCATCACAACGATCCGATCCGCCTTTTTGACCGTCGCCAGACGGTGGGCCACGATCAGTGTGGTGCGCCCGGCGCGCATCTGGTCAACCGCGCCCTGAACCGCGCGTTCGCTTTCGGCATCCAAGGCCGAAGTCGCCTCGTCCAGCAGCAGAACCGGAGCATCACGCAAGATCGCGCGGGCAATCGCTATGCGTTGTTTCTGACCGCCCGACAGCATAACGCCGCGTTCCCCGACAAAGCTGTCATAGCCTTCGGGCAGTTTCGAGATGAAATCATGTGCCGCAGCTGCACGCGCGGCGGCCTCAACCTCGGCATCCGAGGCGTTCAGACGCCCGAACCGAATATTCTCGCGGGCCGAGGCTGCAAAGATGATCGGGTCCTGGGGCACCAATGCCATGTGCTGCCGGAAATCGGATCGGTCGAGGTCACGCAGGTCAACGCCGTCCAGACTGACATGACCTGCATCCGGATCGTAGAACCGCTGGATCATTTGAATCACTGTGGTTTTGCCTGCACCCGATGGACCAACGAAAGCCACGGTTTCACCCGGTTGGATCGACAGGGTCAGATGGTCCAGTGCCACAACATCCGGACGGGCCGGATAGTGGAAGATCACATCCTCAAAACGAATCTCGCCCCGAACAGGTGTAGGCAGCAATGCTGCCTTATCCGGATCGATCACGGTATCCTGCGCGTTCAGCAATTCCACCAGACGCTCGGTCGCGCCGGCTGCACGTTGCAGCTCGCTCCAAATCTCAGAGAGGGCGGCGACAGAGCCGGCCATGATGATTGAATAGATCACGAACTGGATCAGAACACCTTCGGTCATCACGCCGTTACGAACGTCGTTTGCCCCCATCCACAGCACGCCGACGATGCCCGAAAATACAAGGAAGATAACGATTACCGTCATCACGGCGCGCGTTTGAATACGCCGAAGAGAAACCGCATAAGAGGTTTCGGTCATATCGCCGAACTGCTGCCGGCTGGCTTTTTCATGCGTAAAGGCCTGAACGGTTTGCACCGCGCTCAGTGCCTCTCCTGCGTTGCCCGACGAGGCCGCGATCCAGTCCTGATTTTCGCGGCTGAGGACCCGCAGACGACGCCCCAGTACAAGTATCGGCACCACCACCACCGGGATCAGCAAAAGCACCATTCCCGTTAGCTTGGCCGAGGTCAGCAGCATCAGAACCAAACCACCCGCGAACAAAAGCATATTGCGCAAGGCAATGGATACGGACGATCCCAGCACAGACTGAATCAGGGTCGTGTCCGTTGTGATACGGCTGAGAACCTCTCCGGTCATGACCCGTTCATAGAACTCGGGGCTCATCCCGATAACGCGGTTAAACACGGCCTTGCGGATATCGGCCACGACGCGCTCACCCAACCGGGTCACCAGCGCATATCGGATGCCAGTTCCCACCGCCAAAATCGCGGCAATGCCCAGCGCAGCCAGAAAGTACCAATCTAGCAGCTCGCCATCTTCAATTCGGAAATTATCGACGACGCGACGCACCGCAAGCGGCAAGGTCAGCGTCATGCTGGCTGTCAACACCAGTGCCAGAACCGCACCCGTCATCAGGGCCCGATACGGCTTCATAAATGGCCAAAGAGACGACAGAACGCCTATCTTCCGCGATCCGGCACGCTCTTCCGTGGCACCGGGTGCAGGTTTGCCCTTGGGCGTGGCTGAGGCAGAGTTCGCCATAATTGGCCCTTACGTCTTTTTCGCACTTAAGTGTTCGCTTCTTGGCGGCCACGGCAAGCCGGGTCAAGAACCACAATATATGACCCAACATAAAAGGGCCATTTGACGCAGAATTTTAGGGCTGATTTGGAGCGGGCGGCGGGAATCGAACCCGCTTCATCAGCTTGGAAGGCTGAGGTAATAGCCAGTATACGACGCCCGCTCAGCGCTGGTCGGTTTAAGCGATGCGTCAGATGTCGTCAAGCGCCGTTCGAAGCCAGATTTCAAATTCGTCGACAAAAATTGACAGGCGGTATATCGCATCCCGCAGACAGTCGTTCTGGCAGTTAAAGACAAACTCAAGATTGCGCGGGCAGCCATTCGCAACGGCTGAAATCGGCAGATATCCGGATCGCCGAACCGTATTCTAAGACCGTTGGCGGGGCCAACCCGATCAGCTGAGCCGGATAAGAAGTGGCCGCCGCCAGTGCGTCCTGCAACGGCACACCGACTTGGTTGACCAACAAGCCAACGGCGGTCGTTAGGTCCAAATCTGCGCCGGCCAGCGTTCCGTCCGTCAGTGTCAACCTGCCGTCGGTTCGCGTGATTTTGCGGCCTTCAAGGGTGAATTCGGTTTGATCCGTACCCGCCACAGCCATTGCATCGCTGACCAGAAAGATTTGACCCGGTGCAGTTTTCGCAGCCCAGGCAGCGCGCATCGCGGCGGGGTGCACATGGACACCATCGGCAATCAGCCCTGCAGACAGCGTTCCGCTGGCCAGCGCCGCGCCGACGAGGCCGGGTTCACGATTGCCAAGCTGGCTCATCGCGTTGAACAGATGGGTTACGCAACGCGCACCGGCGGCAGCATACCGCTGGCAAGTCGCAAAATCCGCATCGCTGTGCCCGAGCGAAATAAGGATACCAGCGTCGCTCATGGCGCGGACCTGCTGCTCGGACACAGCTTCGGGGGCGACAGTTACCTTCAGGCAGGGAAGTGCATTAGCCGCTTCTATCAGCGTGTTCAAATCCGCCGCTTCCATCGGCCTTATCAAATTACCGTCGTGCGCCCCTTTCCGCGCGACCGACAAATGCGGCCCTTCCAAATGCAGCCCTGCAACGCCCGGCACCTGTTCACGTACCGCCTCGATCGTCGCATCTATTGCTGCGCGGGTTTTGGCGGGTTCGTCGGTGATCAGAGTGGGCAGCAGCGAAATCACACCCAATCGGCGATGGGCGCCGGCAATTCTGCGGATCGTTTCGACCGACGGATCATCGTTGAACATAACGCCATCGCCGCCATTAACCTGCAGATCCACAAAACCGGGGCTGAGGATATCGCCGTTCAGATCTACAACGTCCTTTTCTTCGGTCACCTCAGCGTCGGGGAAAACTTCACCCACGCGCCCCTCGCGAAAAACAATCGCGTGGCCGTTTAACAACCGGCTGCCGTCGAAAATCGGCCCGTTTCGAAAGATCACCTTGCGTTCTGTCATACCGTTTCGGTCACTTTTTTAAGGTGCCGCGGTGCGTCCGGGTCGATCCCCCGCGCACTGGCGACGGCCTCTACCATGCTGTAGAAAGACGTAATCGCCGTTATTGGGTCGGTGATCCAATGATCCGTTCGAACCACTGGCAGAGCCTGCGCACGCGATACTTTGGTGGTCGTCGCAAAAACCGCAGCACCTTTTTCGGCCAAGGCATCAGCCGCATCGGCAGTCGCCTGTTCGGCTGCATCATTGGCCGCGAACGAAATCACCGGAAACCCTTCTGCGACAATCGACACCGGGCCATGCAGCACTTCGGCCGCTGAATAGCTCTCGGCATGGATTTGGCATGTCTCTTTGATCTTCAATGCAGCTTCGTCAGAGATCGCATAAGAAGGCCCCCGACCAAGCGTAAACAAAGACCGCCCGCTGATTGTTTCGGCTGCAGACGACCAATCGCATTGGGCCGCTCGCGCCAGGTATTCGGGCAAGGATTGGATCGCCCCGATCAATTCAGCATCCTCTTTGACCTCGGCCAGCAACCATAGACCTGACACCAACGAGGTCACAAATGTCTTGGTTGCTGCGACGCTCAGTTCCGGCCCCGCGTGCAATGGCAGAACTGCATCCGCCACGTCGGCCAGGCGCGATTCCGAGTTGTTGGTCACCGCAATTGTCAGTGCGCCAGAGTTTCGCAAAGACCCTGTGAGGCCAACGATATCCGGGCTTTGGCCGGATTGCGAAATGGACAGGCAGACAGATCCTTTTGCCCTGAGATCCACCCCGTAAATCGAACTGACGGATGGCCCTACTGAGGCAACCGGTAATCCAAGAAGCAGTTCACTGGCATATTTCAAATAGCTGCAGGCATGGTCGGATGATCCCCGGGCGACCGAGATCAAAAAACGTGGATCCGTATCCCTTACGCTTTGCACAGCTGCTCGGATATTGTCTGCCCCCGTGCTGAGCAATCTGTCGACGGCATCAGGGATCTCCAGAATTTCCTGACGCATTTTCGAGTTCTTTTCGGACATTTGATCCCGGTCCTTCCGGTTATAGGCGCAATTCAGCGACAAAGTCATAAGCGTCGCCGCGATAGAGCGACCGCGTCATCTCTGCGACCCGCCCGTTTTTTAAAAATGAGATACGCTCAATGTTCAGCCCCGCCGCACCTTCGGGCACCTCCAGCAGTTCCGCTTCTCGCGCGGCTAGATTCAGAGCCGATATCTTTTGCACCGCGCGCACCGGGCGGCGCCCCAGACCATCAAGCACTTCGTACAGAGACGTCGTGACTTCGATTGGGTTCGGCAGGATATCCAGTGGCAGCGCAGCACGTTCCAACGCCAGCGGACGCCCGTCCGCCTCGCGCAGGCGGTAAATGCGGGATATCTGCTCACCATCTGACAGATTCAGCGCAGTGACCTCTTCCGGGGTTGGCGCAAATACTCCGCGCTCCAACCATTTTGACGTCGTCTCCATCCCCCGGCTCGACATATCTTCGGTGAACGAGGTCAGGTGTTTCAGCGATTGTTCAACCCTTTGAACACGTTCTCGAATGAAGGACCCTGACCCCTGACGTTGCTCGATTACACCTTCCTGCACCAGCTCCTGAATCGCCTTGCGCACGGTTACGCGGGATAATTCTGTGATTTCCACCAGCTCCCGTTCGGATGGCAGCGATGAGTTCGGCGCAAGGACGCCCGTATCGATCCCCTCTTGCAACCTGCGCCGCAACTGCACGTAGCGGGGACCATTTTCCGAGGTCAGCCAAAGATCAGAGCGTAGGAATTCAGCAATGCTCATGCGGGACCTCCTTCGCCAAAGCCAGTGCCCCGGTCAACGGCTCGCCCGATGGAGGGCGTATCTCTGACTGCATGGCAGCAGGCAGATAGTGCGCATAATGCGGAGAGATACCGCCGGTCAGGCAGATCGCGACTTCTGGCTGCCATCCGAGACGTGCCGCCATATCGGCGATGTAAGTAGCACCGGCCTGCATAATTTTTCTGGCGACGTCGTCTCCGGAAACTGCTGCAGTGGTAACCATCGGGGCCAACGCGCCGAACTCTGTCGGCGTCGCCCGCCCGGCAAATTCGACGATCCCTGCACTACCGCCAAAATCATCCAGCAATTTCTGCGTAAGATCGCTAGTGACCTGAATTCCATCCATGGAATTCAATGCTTCTGCCAATGCAAAACGACCAACCCATTGCGCAGATGCCTCATCCCCCAATACTGGCCCCCACCCCCCGGCAAACCGCATCACCCGATCCTTCTGCGAAGCAACAAAGGACCCCGTGCCACAATGGGCGATCAAGCCGTCCTGAGACGCGAGCGCGCCCCGCAGCGCGGCTGGTCGATCATCGGAAACGCGTGCCCGCGTTAGGCCCAGCGCGCGCTGCACGCGACGGGCAATATGGTCATCTGTGACGCCAGCCAATCCAACAAAGGCGGGCAACTGAGTCAGGTCCTGAACATCTACAGCAAGCGTTTGCGCGATCTGGGTGATCCCCGATTTCATCTGCAGAACGGACGCATCGAAATCTGTCGAGACATTGGCAGCCCCGGTTTCAACAGAATGGACAATACCATCGACTTCACATGCAACCCGACATCGGGTTCCGCCACCATCTATGGCCAGTACAGAATTGCTCAGAGACTCAGTCATGACAATACCATTATAATACCTATTTGAATTTAGGAAGGCCAAAATAGGCCGATTTCTGCAGCTTTTCTCTGTTTTGATACAAAATACGTTGATTTCCGCTGGAAAAAATTAAATTATGGACAAGTGGTATTGAATAGGTATTGTAGTGAGAACCGCAAGGGGGGATTCTTTTGACGCTGCCGCCGACCGAACAACTGCATCCAGACGCCAACAAGCTGGACCCACAAGACCCTGTCGCCTCTGCTCGGGCGCTGCTTGAGGGGCAGATTGCAGCCGCGACCTCAGCGCGTGGCGCATTGGACGCGATCGCGCGGGGCGGCAACGCCATGGCGCAGACCATCCGCGCCGGCGGCGTGCTGCACTATGTGGCCGCAGGCTCGTCCGGGTTGATGGCCGCTGCCGACGCGCAAGAGCTGGGCGGCACCTTCTCAATCCCTGCGAACCAACTCCGTATTCATATGGCAGGCGGCCTGCCTACCGGTGTCGAAATGCCCGGAGGCGCAGAAGACGAAGCCGACGGACTAGCGGACGCGCTTTCGACATTGCAACCGACGGATACAATCATCGCAGTGTCCGCAAGCGGATCGACGCCATACACCCTGACCGCCAGCAATATCGCACAGTCATTTGGCGCAACCGTTATCGGAATTGCCAATAACGCAGGCAGCCCTTTGCTGGAAAGCGCAGATATCCCAGTTCTTTTGGCAACGCCGCCGGAATTGGTCTCGGGTTCGACGCGTATGGGTGCTGGAACAGCTCAGAAAATCGCCCTGAACATGCTGTCGTCTCTCATGGCACTGCAACTTGGCCATGTTCACGGCGGCATGATGGTCAACCTGCGCGCCGACAACGACAAGTTGCGCGCGCGGGCGACGGGGATCGTCGCGCGGATCGCCAAAGTTGATACAAAAAAAGCAAAACTCGCGCTGGACGCCGCGAACGGAGACGTGAAGCCGGCGGTGCTAGTCGCTGCACGTGGCATATCACCCAAAGATGCCTCGGCCGTTCTGGACGCAAGCGGCGGGGTTCTGAAATCCGCACTGGAACAAGATAAATAACTGCTAACCAACTGGGAGAACACGAATGAAACGCAATAGCCTGAAACTGGCCTTACTGGGCACGACCCTGATGGCTTCAAGCGCCTATGCCGAGGACGTCACGCTGATCATCGAAAGCTGGCGCAATGACGACCTGACCTTGTGGCAGGAACAGATCATCCCGGCGTTCGAAGCCAAACATCCTGGGATCAAACTGCAGTTCACCCCATCAGCTCCCGCGGAATACAACGCCGTGCTGAACTCGAAACTGGATGCGGGTTCGGCCGGTGATCTTATCACATGCCGTCCGTTTGATGCGTCGCTGGCACTGTATGAGGCCGGGCACTTGACCGATCTGTCCTCGGTCGAAGCGATGAGCAACTTTTCGGACGTAGCCAAGTCGGCATGGCAGACGGATGACGGCTCAGCCAGCTTCTGTGTTCCCATGGCGTCGGTGATCCATGGCTTCATTTACAACAAGGATGCGTTTGCTGAGTTGGGCATCGAAGTCCCAACGACTGAAGAAGAGTTCTTTGCCGCACTCGACAAGATCAAGGAAGACGGCACTTACATCCCAATGGCGATGGGCACCAACGATCAGTGGGAAGCCGCCACAATGGGCTACAACAACATCGGCCCGAACTATTGGAAAGGTGAAGAAGGTCGCCAGGCCCTTATCGCTGGCGAACAGAAACTGACGGATGAAGCCTGGACCGCTCCCTACGCCACTCTGGCACGCTGGGGACAGTATCTGGGCGACGGGTATGAGGCACAAACCTATCCCGACAGCCAGAACATCTTCACCCTGGGCCGGGCTGCGATCTACCCTGCCGGATCGTGGGAAATCGCTGGCTTCAACACACAAGCCGACTTTGAGATGGGCGCGTTCAAGCCGCCGGTCCAAAACGCGGGCGACACTTGCTATATCTCTGACCACACGGATATCGGCATCGGCATGAATGCTGCTTCCGAGCACCCCGAGGCCGCTGAGACCTTCCTCGCGTGGGTCGCAAGCCCCGAATTTGCCGAAATCTTTGGCAACGCCGTACCGGGCTTCTTCCCGCTGTCCAACACTCCGGTCGAGCTGGCAGATCCGTTGGCCAAAGAGTTCGTCGGTTGGCGCGACGAGTGTGAATCGACCATCCGTTCGACATATCAGATCCTGTCGCGCGGCACGCCGAACCTTGAGAACGAGACCTGGGGCGCATCCGTTGCCGCCATCAAGGGTGCCAACAGCCCCGAAGAACTGGGCGCCGACCTGCAAAAAGGTCTGTCCTCCTGGTACGCTCCGCACCAGTAAGCGCTGATCTGACATATACCCGGGCGGCGGTGATCGCCCGGGTATCCCCGACACCCCATTGAAAGCAGTCCCATGAACCGCCCCCGCTTCCGCTGGCATATCCTTGTGTTTCTTGCACCGGCCGTTCTTGTTTACACGGCGGTGATGATCTTCCCGCTGTTCAACACGCTGCGTCTGGCGCTCTACACCGAGATTGACCAAAGCCGCGTTTTCGTTGGATTGCAGAACTTTCAAACCCTGTTCTTTGATCCGATCTGGTCCGAACAGTTCTGGAACGCCTTGGGCAATAACTTCTGGTTCTTCCTGATCCACATGCTGGTTCAAAACCCGATCGGGATCGCCTTGGCCGCCCTGCTCAGCCACCCGCGCCTGAGGTTTGCGGCCTTGTATCGGTCGGCGATCTTCATTCCCACGATCCTGAGCTTTGTGATTGTCGGGTTCGCGTGGAAACTGATACTCTCGCCGATCTGGGGCATTGCGCCGTCGATGCTGGATGCCGTCGGGCTCAAGTCGCTGTTCGCCCCATGGCTGGGGAAAGAGGAATACGCCTTGACCACACTGGCGCTGATTTCGGTCTGGCAGTTTGTCGGCATCCCGATGATGTTGATCTACGCCGCCTTGTTGACCATTCCGGAAGAAATCCTTGAGGCTGGAGAGATCGACGGGATCACCGGAACTGCGGCCTTCTGGAAGATCAAACTGCCGCTGATCCTGCCCTCGATCGGGATCATCTCGATCTTGACCTTCGTGGGGAATTTCAACGCTTTCGATCTGATCTACGCGTCACAAGGCGCGCTGGCGGGGCCGGATTTCTCGACCGATATTCTTGGTACCTTCATGTACCGCACATTCTTTGGCTTCCAGCTGCAACTGGGTGACCCGCATATGGGTTCGGCTATCGCCGGGGCGATGTTCGCCATCATCCTTGTGGGAGTCTGCATCTACCTGTTCGGCATCCAGACCCGGATGCGCCGGTATCAATTGTGAGGGCCACGCGATGAACAAAGCACGTCATAACCCCCTCAACATGGTCGCGATGCACGGCGCGCTGATCCTGTACACACTGATCGCGCTGTTTCCGGTCTTTGTCATCCTGATCAACAGCTTCAAATCCCGCCGCGCGATCTTTCGCGAACCATTGGCTCTGCCCAATGCTGACAGCTTCTCGATGATTGGCTATGAGACGGTGATGAAGCAGGGGGACTTCTTCCTGTATTTCCAGAACTCGATGATCGTCACAGTGGCGTCGCTGTCCTTTATCCTGTTGTTCGGCGCGATGGCCGCCTATGCGTTGTCGGAATACCAGTTCAAGGGCAACCTGATCATGGGGCTGTATCTGGCGCTGGGGATCATGATCCCCATCCGTATCGGCACCGTGGCGATCCTTGAGATGATGGTGGCGACCGGGCTGGTAAACTCGCTCTGGGCGCTTATCCTGGTGTATACTGCCCAAGGGTTGCCATTGGCCGTATTCATCCTGTCCGAATTCATGCGTCAAGTCAGCGATGACCTGAAGAATGCCGGGCGCATCGACGGTTTGTCCGAATACACGATATTCTTTCGCCTTGTTCTGCCTCTAGTCAGGCCCGCGATGGCGACCGTGGCCGTGTTCAACATGATCCCGATCTGGAACGACCTTTGGTTCCCGTTGATCCTCGCCCCAGCCGAAGAAACCAAGACCCTGACGCTGGGCAGCCAAGTGTTCATCGGCCAGTTCGTGACGGACTGGAACGCGGTCCTGTCGGCCCTGTCGATGGCAATCCTGCCGGTGCTTGTCCTGTATGTCATCTTCTCGCGCCAGCTGATCCGCGGCATCACATCCGGAGCAGTCAAATGACCCGCGTTCTGATTGCAGGCCTCGGCAATATGGGTTTGAGCCACGCGTTAGCCCATCACCACCACCCTGACGCGCAGATCGTTGGCTTGGTGAACCGGTCTGGTCGTGTGGATCATCCAGACCTTGCTGGCTATCCGGTGTTTACCGAATTCGACACGGCGCTGGCTGAAACGAAACCCGATCTGGTCGTGGTCGCCACCTACTCTGATAGCCACGCGGATTTCGCCTGCGCGGCGATGGAGGCTGGCGCACATGTGTTTGTTGAAAAACCGCTGGCCACTAATGTCGCCGACGCCCGGCGTGTCGTCGAAACAGCAACGCGGCTGAATCGTAAGCTGGTGGTTGGATATATCCTGCGCCATCACCCCTCTTGGATGCGGCTGATTGACGAGGCGCGCAATCTTGGCGGGCCCTACGTGTTCCGGTTGAACCTGAACCAGCAGTCGTCAGGCGCGGAATGGGAAACGCATAAGGCACTGATGCAGACGACTTCGCCCATTGTCGATTGCGGCGTGCACTATGTCGACGTGATGTGCCAGATCACCGACGCGCAGCCCGTCCGGGTGCATGGTATGGGCCTGCGCCTGTCGGATGAAATCGCGCCGGATATGTATAATTACGGCCAGTTTCAGGTGGTCTTCGACGACAGCTCTGTCGGCTGGTACGAGGCTGGATGGGGCCCGATGATGTCGGAGACCGCGTTCTTTGTGAAAGATATTGTGTCGCCCAACGGGTCGGTCTCGATCACCGACGGAAACAAGGGTGCGTCTGCCGACATCGACGGCCATACCAAAGTCGGCGGCTTGCTGGTCCATACACCGCAAGGCGACCACACGATCGAGATGCCGGACGAACCCGGCCATCAAGACCTTTGTGATGCTGAGCAGGCTTATGTGCTGCGCGCCATCGCCGAAGATATCGACCTGACCCGTCATATGAATGACGCCGTCCAATCGCTCGCCATTTGTCTGGCTGCGGATCAAAGTATCCGAACCGGCCAGCCCGTTTCCCTTGAGGAGCCCGCATCATGACCGCCCTGACGCTGAACAATGTGAACAAGTCCTTTGGCAACGTGCATGTCCTGAAAGACATCACCCTGGAGGTCGAAGAAGGCGAATTCGTCGTCTTTGTCGGACCGTCGGGCTGTGGCAAGTCCACCCTGTTGCGCGTGATTGCAGGGCTAGAGGATGCATCGTCAGGTGAGATCAACATTGGCGGGCAGCAAGTCAATCTGGTGCCACCATCCAAGCGTGGGATCGCGATGGTTTTCCAAAGCTATGCGCTCTACCCTCACCTCAGCGTTCGGGGCAATATGACCCTTGCGCTGAAGCAGGAAAAGCAGCCCAAATCGGAAATCGAAGGCCGTGTCGCCAAAGCCAGCCGGATGCTGAACCTTGAACCCTATTTGGACCGTTACCCGTCCGAGCTGTCAGGTGGCCAGCGCCAGCGCGTCGCCATCGGGCGCGCCATTGTGCGTGAACCTAAACTGTTCCTGTTTGATGAGCCGCTGTCCAATCTGGACGCCGCCCTGCGAATGAACACTCGGATCGAGATCGCCAATCTGCACCGTGCTTTGGATGCATCGATGATCTACGTCACCCATGACCAGACCGAAGCCATGACGTTGGCCGACAAGATCGTTGTTTTGCGCGATGGTCGGGTCGAGCAGATCGGTAGCCCGATGGAACTGTACAACAACCCCGCAAATCAATTCGTCGCCGGGTTCCTGGGCTCACCTTCCATGAACTTCCTGCCTGAAGCGTTAGTTCAAGAAAGCGGTCAGAACACGATCGGAATTCGCCCCGAGGACCTGTTCCTGTCAGATGACGGCCCGCTTGCCGCGCGTGTCAGCCATGTGGAAAAGTTGGGCGGGGACACCAATGTGATAGCCAAAGTTCAGGACCACGACGTCACAGCCCGTTTGTTTGGCCAGCATGCCATCGCCGAAGGTCAGGAGTTGCGATTCGGATATGCATCCGAGAAGGCCTATCGCTTTGACGAAGCAGGGCAGCGGCTGGCTTAAACCGGCATATTGCTGGGATCACACAACCTGATCATCACAACAACATTTTACCAAGATAACAAGCGCGGCTGGCAGAAAGCTTTGGTATGCTTTCGCCAGCCGATTGCTTTTTCTTGAGGGCCAAATGAAGTCACTAATAATGTTGTTAAGAACATGTCACAAAGTCGCCCTACATGCCTTTCATCGACTACTCTAAGACAGCCAGGAGCCATTCATGAAAGACGTTGATACCACCACCCTGTCCGCCGACGATTGGGACGAGCTGCATTTCCCCCGCCCCGAAGAAAACGATTTTGATCGCGTCGTCGAAAACGCCATCTCGCGCCGTGGGTTTCTGGCTGGCGTAGTGGCCTTTGGCTCGGGTGCCGCCGCAATGGGCACGGGCCTGCTGGGCTCAACTGCAGCACACGCTGTTACGGCTTCGCGCTTTGCCTTCACGCCGATCGCTGCCCAGACAGACGGCACTGTTCACGTACCTGAAGGCTATGAGTGGAAGGTTATGACGCGCTGGGGCGACCCGCTGTTTTCCGATGCCGACGGCTATGAAATCACCGATGGTGGCCCAGTTGAAAAATCGGACCGCATCTTCGGTGAAAACACCGACGGGATGGAGACATTCTCGTTCCAGGGCCACGAGTTGATCGCGATCAACCACGAATACCCGAACCGCAAAATCAACCTGC
Organism: Ruegeria sp. CDSC068; assembly: GCF_059610545.1. NCBI lineage: Bacteria > Pseudomonadati > Pseudomonadota > Alphaproteobacteria > Rhodobacterales > Roseobacteraceae > Ruegeria > Ruegeria sp. CDSC068. The sequence goes on along the minus strand of NZ_JBXWNV010000002.1, from coordinate 299,068 downwards.
CCGCCGCGCAGGAAGGTGTTCCGGCCAACGCCGACGATGTTCTGAAGTTGCAGAACATTCAGGGTGTCACCGTGATGGAAATCACCGAAGGCCCCGATGGCTGGTCGGTCGTCAAGGACAGCCCTTTCAACCGTCGTATCCACCATAACACGCCGATGAAGATCGTTGGCCCCGCAGCAGGTCACGACCTGCTGAAAACTGAAGCTGATCCGACCGGAACCACCTCGCTAGGTACGGTGAACAACTGTGGTGCAGGTAAAACTCCGTGGGGTACCTACCTGACCTGCGAAGAGAACTTTAACGGCTACTTCGGGTCCAGCGACGAAAACGCCACCTACGAACAAAAGGTTGCAGATGGCTTCAAACGTTATGGCGTCAAAGTCGAAAGCTGGAACGGCTATGAACTGTTCGATGCTCGTTTCGATACGTCGAAAAACGCGAACGAGCCGCACCGCGCGGGCTGGATCGTCGAAATCGACCCGACCAAGCCCGACAGCACGCCGGTCAAGCACACCGGGCTGGGCCGTTTCAAGCACGAGAATGCCGAGGTCACTCTGGCCGCAGATGGTCGTGTTGTTGTCTACATGGGCGACGATGAGCGGGGCGAGTACCTGTACAAGTTTGTGTCGAATGGCACCTACCAACCGGGAGGTGAAACCGAGGGCCTGCTGAACGACGGCACGCTCTACGTCGCCAAATTCAACGACGACATGAAGGGCGAATGGCTGGCTCTGACACCGGAAACCACCGGGATGGACGAAGCCGATATCGCAGTCTTTACCCGTATGGCCGCGTCCAAGGCCGGCGGCACGACCATGGACCGCCCTGAATGGGTCGCATCCAGCCCTGTTGCGGTAGAAGCGTATTGCTGTCTGACCAACAACAAGAACCGCGGCGTGAAGGCTAACGCCGGTGGAGATGACACCTCGGTCAACGCCCCCAACCCGCGCGAGGCCAACAAGTACGGTCAGATCGTGCGCTGGCGCCCCGCAAATGACGACCACGCCGCCGAAGGGTTCGATTGGGACCTGTACGTGATGGCGGGCAATCCGACGGTTCACTCGGACGATCGCGCCGGCTCGGCAAACGTGAATGAAGGGAACCTGTTCAACTCGCCCGATGGCATGGTGATAGACTCGACCGGGTTGATCTGGATCCAGACGGACGGCAATGACGACAATGAAGGAGACTTCGCAGGCAACGGCAACAACCAGATGCTGGTTGGTGACCCGATCACCGGCGAGATCGCGCGCTTCATGACCGGCCCGAACGGCTGTGAGGTTACCGGTCTCGCCTGGTCCAGCGATCTGCGCACCATGTTTGTCGGCATTCAGCACCCCGGCAGCAATTGGCCGGACGGCGGCACGCCACGGTCGTCGGTTATAGCAATCAAACGTACCGATAACGGTCTGGTCGGCTAATCCCCACAAAACCTATACGCCCCCGACCTTGCGGTTTCGGGGGCGTTTTGTTTCAAATGTCCTCACCCGGTATGGCAAGTGGCCCACCTGGTGCCATGAGATGGCGCTCTGAAAGCCACGGGTTCAGCTCCAACGCCTGAGACAACGCTTCTCGCGCCTCGTCCATGCGCTGTAGTCCCATCAGGGTCAGCGCACGGCCACTGATCGCGGCGACGTGGTTGGGAGACAGCTCGATTGCCTTGTCCAAGTCAGGCAGCGCGGATTGAAAATCCTGACGCAGGTAGTGGGCGAATGCGCGTTGGTTGTACCCTTCGGCGTAGGACGGGCAGTACGCGACAAGCTTGTCAAAATCTTCAATCGCGCCCAGCAAGTCCCACGCATTTCGACGTGTCATGCCACGGTCCAGAACGGCCTGAGCACTTTCGTCCGGGGCATCGGTCCATAACTCCCATAACTGACCGGACAGTGCACGAGCGGAATGTTCGGTTTCAGCGCTCTGTATTTGTTCCAGAACCGCCGATACATCTGCGGAATGGTCTGGCGCGGCAGGGCAGTCTTGCGCATTGGCCGCAAAAACGGTCGCAGCATAGAAAATTGAGGCGTAAGCAAAGCGTTTCATGCGCCAATGGTGACGCGTGCAACGTGTTCGTCAACCCATCGCATCCAAGGCCCCAGACATCCCGGTCTCTTTCACAGCCTCCATCGCGACAAAGGTTGAGGTGCTGGCGACATGCGGCAATGATGAGATCTTTTCGGCCAGAACCGCGCGGTATTCCGACATAGACCCGGTGCGAATTTTCAGAAGATAGTCAAAATTCGACGCAATCATATGGGCTTGTTCGATCTCAGGCACTTTACGAACGGCCGCGTTGAAATCGGCTAAAGCTCTCTCGCGCGTGTCAGTCAATCGGACTTCGACAAAGGCTACGTGGTCCAAACCAAGGCGAATGGGGTCCAGCAAGGCACGATATCCGGTAATGATGCCATCAGCCTCAAGTCTCTTCACACGTGCTTGAGTTGGGGATTTCGAAAGCCCGATACGCCGCGCGAGATCGGCGATGGGGATCCGGCCGTCCTCGGCCAGAATCGCCAGAATTGATGTGTCAAACCGATCCAGCCCCGGAAAGTCTTTTTGCATCGCCCAAACCTCAAAAAACAGGCTGATCGCCCGACCAAAGACAAAACTAAGGCAATCGTCCCGAAAAATCGACACTATATTACTCAAAAGACCGGAGGACACATGTCACACAGCCTGCGCGCCCGCATTGATGCCAAAACCTATGCCGATCCGTCGGAAATTCTTGACGCGTTGATCGCAAATGCTGATCTGAGCGAAGCCGACCGCGCCGCGATCTGCGCGGCTGCGGCGCAATTGGTGCGTGATATCAGGTCCAGCACCTCACCCGGTATGATGGAAGTGTTCCTGGCCGAATACGGCCTGTCCACCGACGAAGGCATCGCGTTGATGTGTCTGGCCGAGGCGCTGCTGCGCGTACCCGATGCCGACACCATCGACGCGCTGATCGAGGACAAGATCGCCCCGTCGGATTGGGGCAAGCATCTGGGTCAATCCTCATCGTCTCTGGTCAATGCGTCCACATGGGCCCTGATGCTGACAGGCAAGGTGCTGGATGAAGACAAGACCTCTCCGGTCGGTGTATTGCGCGGTGCGATCAAACGGCTGGGCGAACCCGTAATCCGAACGGCCGTCGGGCGCGCGATGAAGGAAATGGGTCGCCAGTTTGTCTTAGGCGAGACCATCCAATCCGCCTTGGACCGCGCCAGCGGCATGGAGGCAAAAGGCTACACCTATTCCTATGACATGCTGGGCGAAGCCGCGCGAACCGAAGCCGATGCCGCCCGCTATCACCTGTCCTACTCACGGGCGATTGCTGCAATCGCCGAAGCCTGCATTCACGACGATATCCGGGCCAATCCGGGGATTTCCGTCAAGCTGTCGGCGCTCCATCCACGCTATGAGTTGGCGCAAGAAGCAGAAGTCATGGAAGAACTGGTGCCCCGGTTGCGGGCCTTGGCCCTTTTGGCCAAGGCAGCAGGTATGGGCTTAAATGTAGACGCTGAAGAAGCAGATCGTCTTTCCCTGTCTTTGCAGGTGATCGAGGCGGTGATGACCGAACCGGCCATGGATGGTTGGGACGGCCTGGGTATCGTCGTTCAGGCTTATGGCCCGCGCGCCGGGATCGTGCTGGACACACTGTATGACATGGCTGGGCGTCACGATCGAAAGCTGATGGTTCGCTTGGTCAAAGGGGCCTACTGGGATACCGAGGTCAAAAGAGCTCAGGTTGAAGGCATCGATGGCTTTCCCGTGTTCACCCGCAAGGCGGCCACGGACATTTCCTACATCTCGAATGCGCGCAAACTGCTGCGTATGACCGATCGAATTTACCCGCAATTTGCCACCCACAACGCCCATACGGTCAGCGCGATCCTTCACATGGCCGATGACCAGCCATTCGAGTTCCAGCGCCTGCATGGAATGGGCGAAACCCTGCACCAGCTTGTCAAAGACCAAAACAACACACGGTGCCGGATCTATGCGCCGGTCGGGGCGCATCGGGACCTGCTGGCCTATCTGGTGCGGCGTCTGCTGGAGAACGGTGCAAACTCGTCATTTGTTAACCAAATTGTGGACGAGAACGTTCCGCCGGAAGAGGTCGCCGCTGATCCGTTCCTGACCATTGTGGATCAGACACGACCGCTGCCAACCGGACCGAACCTGTTCCAACCCGAACGCGTGAATTCGAAGGGTTTCGACCTTCACCACACCCCGACATTGGACAAGATCGACGCCGCGCGGGATGCTTTCCGGGCGCACCATTGGTATGCCCAGCCGCTGCTGTCCGGCGATGCAAGCCCGGAACAGGACCAACCGGTCACCAATCCGGCCCAACCACAGGATCGCCCCGGAGCAATCGCCCCCGCCAGCGCAGAGGATGTCGAGCTTGCCCTGAATTCCGCGGCACCGTGGCAGGCACCACCAGCAGAACGGTCGCGTATCTTGAATACTGCTGCCGATCTATATGAGGCTCATTTCGGCGAGCTTTTCGCCTTGCTCGCGCGCGAGGCAGGTAAGTCCCTGCCCGATGCCGTTGCCGAACTGCGTGAGGCGGTCGATTTCCTGCGCTACTACGCTGCGAACATTCCCGATGCGGAACCGGCAGGCGTTTTCACCTGCATCAGCCCATGGAACTTCCCGCTCGCTATCTTCACAGGCCAGATTTCAGCAGCCTTAGCCACAGGCAACGCAGTTCTGGCCAAGCCCGCACCGCAAACGCCACTGATCTCGCATCGGGCCGTTCAATTGCTGCACGAGGCCGGAGTTCCCCGCGACGTGCTGCAATTATTGCCCGGCGGCCCGTCCGTTGGTGCGGCGTTAACCTCTGATCCGCGTGTATCCGGCGTGGCGTTTACCGGATCGACGGCGACCGCGTTGAAAATACGCGCAGCCATGGCCGACAACCTGCGCCCCGGCACGCCTCTGATCGCCGAGACCGGCGGGTTGAACGCGATGATCGTGGACAGTACCGCCCTGCCCGAACAAGCTGTTCAATCCATCATCGAAAGTGCGTTTCAATCTGCCGGGCAGCGGTGTTCTGCCTTGCGGTGTCTCTATGTCCAGGAAGATATCGCCGACGATTTGCTGACGATGCTAACCGGTGCGATGCAGGTTCTGCAGGTCGGAGATCCTTGGTTGATCTCAACCGATTGCGGACCGGTTATTGACGAGACCGCGCGCCAGGGCATTGCAGATCACGTTGCCATTGCCCGCGCCGAAGGCCGCGTCTTAAAAGACACGCCTATACCGCCGGAAGGGACATTCATCGCCCCAACACTTATTGAGATACCCGGCATTTCCGCGCTGAAGCGTGAGATTTTTGGCCCTGTCCTGCATGTCGTTCGCTTCAAGGCATCTGAGATTGATCAGGTGATCGCCGACATTAACGCAACCGGGTACGGACTGACATTTGGTTTGCACACACGCATTGACGACCGGGTGCAACACATCACCGAAGCGGTGCATGCGGGCAATATCTACGTCAACCGCAACCAAATCGGCGCCATCGTAGGATCTCAGCCATTTGGCGGTGAGGGGCTTTCGGGCACAGGCCCCAAGGCGGGTGGACCGAATTACATGACGCGGTTCTGCGCCCCGGACCGGCAGCAGTCCGACGAACAATGGGAACACCCAATGAGCGAGCTTCCCGATGTTCAGGGTACGCCCGCGTCGGTGCAGACCCAATCCCTGCCCGGCCCGACGGGCGAATCCAACCGGTTGAGCGAATTCGCACGCCCGCCATTGCTGTGCATGGGACCCGGAACCGAGGCCGCGCGCGCGCAAGCCGACTCCGTTCAGGCGCTGGGTGGTACGGCCATTCAGGCGACCGGTTCGTTAGACTTGCATCGGTTGGAGAACGTGACCGGGATATCGGGCGTTCTTTGGTGGGGCGATGACGACACAGCGCGTGAGATCGAACGTCACCTCGCCCGCCGGGACGGTCCGATCCTGCCGCTGATCCCCGGCCTTCCGGACCGCGCACGAGTTCTGGCCGAGCGCCACCTGTGCGTTGATACAACAGCCGCGGGCGGCAATGCCGCATTGCTTGGGGGTGCGGCGTAAGCATGCCTTGACGCTGGGCCGGGAAAAGCCCAGCGTCGCCTCATGTTTCCAATCCGCGACCATAACCCTTCGGGGCGAACACCCTATGTCGTCTATCTGCTGATGGCGGCCAATATCCTGATATTCCTCAGCTATGTGGGTATCATGAACGATGTCCGGCTGATCAATCAGCTGTACTACGACTATGCGATTATCCCGGCGCGGATCACGGACGGTTTTGCTTTTGAGACGCTGGTGACCTCGATGTTCCTGCACGGAGGTTGGATGCATCTGGCCGGAAACATGCTGTTCCTGTGGATTTTCGGCGACAACCTCGAAGATGAAATGGGCCACCTGCCCTTTCTGCTGTTCTATATTGCAGCCGGAATCGGGGCGGGTCTGATCCATGTTTTCACAGCGCCGGGCTCGGTCGTGCCGACCATTGGCGCATCCGGTGCGATTGCGGGTGTCATGGGTAGTTACTTGCTGCTGTTCCCCAAGGCCCGCGTGGATATCCTGCTGATCCTCATTGTCTATTTCCGCATATTCACAATACCTGCCTTTGTCATGCTGGGGGTTTGGTTGGCTATGCAGTTCTTTGGCAGTCTGGCCAGCAACCCGGACGAAGGCGGGGTGGCCTATTGGGCGCATACGGGTGGGTTTTTCGTGGGTCTGACCTTGTGCATCCCAATCTGGCTGCGGCGCGGCGGCACTGATTTTTGGGGCCGAACCCACGGCCATCCGCCGCATCCTGAACACAAGTACAAACTAACTCAGTCGCGTATTCCCCGCGTACCCCGCAGGTAGCAGGGCTTCAGGTTTTCGGGGTCTGGCCGCCGCTAAGATGGGTGATTTCCCGCGCTGCGGCCAGAACCAATTCACCCAGCGCATGCGCTCGATCCGCGCCAAACCGAGCGGTCGGACCCGATACCGAGATCCCTGCACATGGCTCCCCCCGGTCATTGAAAATCGCCGAGCCGATACAGGACATGCCCTGATATCTTTCTTCTCGGTCATGCGACCAGCCGCGTGCACGGGTCTTGGAAAGATCCTGTTGAAGTCCGTCGCCCGGTATCTGCGTGTTCGCGGTGAATTCCACCGGATCAATTGCCTCTAGCGTTTTGGCCAACCCCGTTTCGGTCATCGCGGCAAGGATCGCCTTGCCGGTGCCCGAGGCATACATCGGCGTTCTTGCCCCGGGCGGGAAAAAGGCGCGAATGGGGTTCGGAGTTTCGACCTGCCCGACAAAGACCACCTCGGACCCATCCGGAACCGCCAGGTTGGCGGTCTCACCGCTCTCCTGCATAAGGCGTCTCAGGATTGGGCGCCCGATTTCAAGCACACTGTTGCGGCGCAGGAACGAGGCGCCGGTCCGATATGCCTCGATCCCGATCATCCATTCCTGACGTTCGTCGTCAAAGGCCACAAAGCCGTGTTTCTGCAAGGTCACCAGAATGCGGTGCGTCGTGGCCGTCGGCACATCGATCTCGCGTGCCAGATCGCTGAGCGCTGCGCGTTCCAGACGGGCCACCGTTGTCAGAACACCCAGTGCCCGATCCAGCGATTGCATAGTCCCGGCCGAACTTGCCTTGAACAGGGATTTGGGCCTGCCGCGCGGTCTTTTCTGATTGTCCATCACCCTACTCCCTTGCTCTACGCCAGAATATTTCTGAACCGTTCATTTTTGAGGTCCAAAAATGAAAAACGAAAAACCGCATAAATACAGCGCGTTAAATATTTAATCGCAAAAATGAAAATACTTTTCAAGAAAATTGCACGTCGTGAGGTTTTCCCGGACACTTACACCCAAAGCGGAGGAATAACAGATGTCCAACCAAAACCCGGTTTTCATACCCGGCCCAACCAACATCCCAGACCGGTTGCGTCTTGCCATGCAGGTCCAAACGCAGGATCACCGCGCGCCGGATTTTGTCGAAACCTTTGCACCTGTCCTTAAGGACACAAAAAAGGTATTCGCTACCACGACCGGTCAGATCGTGACCTTTCCATCCAGTGGCACCGGTGGGTGGGAAGCAGCCGTTACCAACACACTCAGCCCCGGCGACAAGGTTCTGGTTGCGCGCTATGGCGTGTTCAGCCATCGCTGGATCGACCTGTGCGAGCGGCACGGGCTGGACGTTCAGATTGTCGAATGCCCTTGGGGCACCGGCGCACCCGCTGATCAGTTTCAGGCCGCGTTGGCCGATGACACCGCGCATGAAATCCGCGCTGTTCTGGTGACCCACAACGAAACAGCCACCGGGGTGCGTTCCGACATCGCAGCGGTTCGGCAGGCGATGGATTCGGAAAATCATCCCGCGATGCTCTTCGTCGACTGCGTCAGCTCTCTGGCTTCGATGCCGTTCGACTTTGACGCTTGGGGTGTAGATATCGCCGTATCGGGGTCGCAAAAGGGGTTCATGCTGGCGACCGGCATGGCAATTCTGTGCGTCAGCACCAAGGCACAGGACGCGATGAAAAGCGCCAAGCTGCCGCGTACCTTCTTTGACTTCGACGATATGATGGCGGCCAACGCATCGGGCGGGTTTCCCTATACTCCGCCGCTGCAACTGATCTACGGCATGCGCGAAAGCCTCAAGATGCTGTTCGAAGAAGGGCTTGAGAACGTTTATGCCCGGCATTTCCGACTGGCCGAAGGTGTGCGCCGCGCCGTTGACGCATGGGGGCTGAAACTGGTCGCGCAATCGCCCGATCTGTATTCTGACACTGTCAGCGCGATCTACGTGCCAGACGGGTATGATAGCAACACACTGACTGACCACGCGTTCAATGCTTATGGCGTGTCCTTTGGTATTGGACTTGGTCAACTGAATGGTAAGGCGTTCCGCATCGGCCATCTGGGCAGTCTGACGGATGTGATGGTTCTGTCCGGCCTTAGCACAATCGAGATGGCGATGGCCGATCTGAACTATCCGATCACTTTGGGCAGCGGGGTCGCGGCCGCACAGGATTTCTATCGCACCGGCCCATCTGACCGCGCCCAGGCCGCAGCCTGAGGAGGATGGCAATGCTGGATCACATCCCCGCAGCCGATCTGACGATCGACGATATGCGCGCTGCGCATGAACGGATCAAACCCTTCATCCGGCGCACGCCGATCATGGAGTCGGATTATTTGAACAACCTGACCGGAGCGCAGCTGTTCTTTAAATGCGAGAACTTCCAAGAGGCTGGTGCGTTCAAAGTACGCGGTGCGAGCAATGCGGTTTTCGGCCTGAGTGATGATATGGCGACCAAGGGTGTTTGCACACACTCCAGTGGCAACCACGCTTTGTCCCTGTCTTATGCCGCCGGACGGCGGGGTATTCCCTGTAACGTGGTGATGCCGCGCACTGCGCCGCAAGCCAAGAAGGACGCCGTGCGCCGCTATGGAGGTACGATCACGGAGTGCGAGCCGTCAACCTCATCCCGCGAGGCGACCTTTGCCGAAGTTCAAGCCAGAACAGGCGGAGAGTTCGTGCACCCCTATAACGACCCGCGCGTCATTGCGGGTCAGGCCACCTGCTCGGCCGAATTGTTAGAACAGACAGACGGAGTGGATGCGGTCATCGCCCCGATCGGAGGCGGGGGCATGGTCTCGGGCACGTGCCTGACGGTGTCGAACCTGGCCCCCGACACCGCAATCTATGCCGCCGAGCCAGAACAGGCGGACGACGCATACCGGTCCTTCAAAGCAGGACACATCATCGCCGACGATGCGCCAAAAACGATCGCCGATGGGCTGCTGGTGCCGCTGAAAGAGAACACGTGGCACTTCGTGTCCCGAAATGTGACCGACATTTTCACCGCCTCTGACGACGAGATCATCGAAGCGATGAAGCTGACGTGGAAATACCTGCGCGTCGTGATGGAGCCGTCATCGGCCGTGCCTCTGGCAACCATACTCAAGAACCCGGACGTATTCCGCGGCAAGCGCGTCGGCGTGATCATCACCGGCGGCAACGTGGATCTGGACAAACTGCCCTGGCTGAAAGGGTAAGGAGGAACGACATGAACAAACCTGTGAACATCAAAGAACTGGAAGTCGGGTTCGACATCCCCGCTGCCATCGGTATGGATGAAAGCGAAATCCAGACCCCTTGCCTGATCCTGGATCTCGATGCGCTGGAGCGGAACATCAAGAAGATGGGCGATTATGCGAAGGCCCACGGTATGCGCCACCGCGTGCACGGCAAGATGCACAAATCCGTCGACGTCGCCAAGCTACAAGAACAGCTCGGCGGTGCGGTTGGCGTCTGCTGTCAAAAGGTATCTGAGGCTGAGGTTTTCGCGCGGGGCGGCATCAAGGATGTCCTCGTGTCGAACCAGGTCCGCGACCCGGCCAAGATCGACCGATTGGCGCAACTGCCCAAATTGGGCGCGCGCACTATTGTGTGCGTGGACGACATCGACAATGTCGCCGACCTGTCCAAAGCCGCTGTCGATCACGGCACGGAGCTTGAAGTCTTTGTCGAAATTGACTGCGGTGCAGGTCGGTGCGGCGTGACCACGACCCAAGCCGTTGTCGATATCGCAAAAGCTGTCAACGCTGCGCCCAACCTGAAATTTACCGGCATTCAGGCCTATCAGGGCGCGATGCAGCACCTCGACACCTATGAGGCGCGCAAAGAGAAGCTGGATACAGCCATCGCCATGGTCAAAGACGCAGTTGACGGTTTGAAAGCCGAAGGCATCGAATGTGAACTGGTCTCGGGTGGCGGAACAGGATCATACTACTTCGAGAGCAATTCAGGCGTTTACAACGAGTTGCAGTGCGGATCCTACGCTTTCATGGATGCGGATTATGGGCGCATTCTGGACGAGAACGGCAAACGGATCGATCAGGGCGAATGGGAAAACGCGCTGTTCATTCTGACCAGCGTTATGAGCCATGCCAAGACTGACAAGGCCATCTGCGACGCCGGCCTCAAGGCGCAATCGGTCGATAGCGGCCTGCCCTTCATCTTTGGGCGCGACGATGTGGAATACCTCAAATGTTCGGACGAGCACGGTGTCATCGGCGACCCCGACGGCGTTTTGAAGGTGAACGACAAGCTTCGGCTTGTGCCCGGACATTGTGATCCCACCTGCAACGTCCACGATTGGTACGTCGGCGTGCGCGACGGCAAGGTTGAGGCGCTGTGGCCCGTGTCGGCCCGCGGAAAGGCTTATTGATGAGGGATGCTATGACCACGCAAGATGGCCTGCTGATAGTGGGCGAAGACCTGTGCGAACAGCTGGTGGGCCGCCAACAGGCATTTGACGCGGTCCAATCCGTGTTTGGTGCGATGGCCAACGGCGGGGCACGGAACTTTCCTGTCGTTCGCGAGGCACTGGGTTATGCCGATGCACTGTATGGGTTCAAATCCGGTTTTGATCGGGATGGACAGGTTTTGGGCGTTAAGTCTGGCGGCTATTGGCCGGGCAATGCCGAACAAGGATTGACCAATCACCAATCCACGGTGTTTCTGTTCGATCCCGACACGGGACGGCTTTCGGCATTGGTGGGTGGCAACTACCTAACGGCCGTGCGAACAGCAGCTTCATCAGCGGTTTCCATCGCACATCTTGCCCGAAAAGACGCCAAAGTGCTGGGCATGGTTGGCGCCGGACATCAGTCGGCCTTCCAGCTACGCGCCGCCGCTGAACAGCGGGACTTTGAAAAAGTTGTCGCCTGGAACCCGCACCCGGACATGCTGCCGCGTTTGGCGGCTGTCGCCGAGGAAATCGGACTGGAATTCGAAGCCGTCAGTCAACAAGAGCTGGGTGCCCAATCGGATGTCATCATCACCATCACCTCGGCGTTCGAGCCGCTATTGATGAAAGACTGGATCAAACCCGGCACGCATCTGGCCTGTATGGGCACAGACACGAAAGGCAAGATGGAGGTCGATCCGGCGCTGGTCGCCTCGGCCACCGTTTTCACCGACGAGGTCGCGCAATCCGCGACGATTGGCGAGGCACAGCACGCCATGGGAAGCGGCACTTTGACCGAAACACAGATCACCCCAATTGGTGCGGTCATCAACGGCGATCACCCCGGGCGGAGCAGTGCTGACGAGATCACCCTGTTCGACGGAACTGGCGTGGGTCTGCAGGACCTCGCTGTTGCATCCGTCGCCGCGCGGCTGGCGGACGAAGCAGGTCTGGCACAACGCGCGACCCTTTGAAAACAAAAAAAGCGCGCCTCAATCGGGGCGCGCTTACGGAATTGCTATATGGCCGGTCAGCCTCGGATCACCTTGGAAAACTGATCGAAAATCGGCTCGTTCGAACAGATCACTTCACCGTCTTCCAAAACGTTGCCTTCAGGGTTTAGCGCCTGAACAAATCCGCCCGCTTCTTGGACGATGATGATCCCTGCGGCCACATCCCAGGAATTCAGGCGACGCTCCCAAAAGCCTTCGTAACGCCCCGCTGCCACATAAGCCATGTCCAGCGCGGCGGCACCCCAGCGGCGCACACCGGCACAAGCAGGCATTAGACGCGCCAGATCCTGCAGGGTCGCAGGCAGGTCCGAACGGCCACCAAAAGGCAGGCCCGTCGAGAAAATCGACTCGATCATCCGATGACGGCCCGACACGCGGATACGCATGTCGTTCATCCAAGCGCCTTCGCCTTTTTCGGCAAAGAACATCTCATCCTTGGCGGCGTCATAGATAACACCGGCGACGATCTTGCCCTTATGTTCCAGCGCGATTGAGATCGCCCAGTGCGGCAGGCCGTGCAAGAAGTTCGTGGTGCCGTCCAGCGGGTCGACGATCCAGCGGCGGGTCGGGTCTTCGCCCTCAATCACGCCACCCTCTTCGGCCAGCCACCCGTAGGTCGGGCGCGCGCCCAGCAGTTCCTCTTTCAGGATCGCCTCGGCAGCAATGTCAGCTTTGGACACAAAGTCGCCTGCGCCTTTCATCGAAACCTGAAGGTTCTCGACTTCACGGAAATCCTTGACCAAAGAACGCCCCGCCTTACGCGCGGCTTTGATCATGATGTTGAGGTTTGCACTGCCAACCATTGTCCAAAGGCTCCTGTCCGGTCAAACCGCGCGTATACTGATGCAAAGCGCCCTTGCCAAGAGGAATGATGCGCATAGCAGACCCGCGTTTTTTGCCTATTGCTCTTGCAGCTTGCGCGCCTCGGTTTCGGCCAGCTTGATCAGCTCTTGTACGAAAGGTTTTTCTAGGTCCTCGCTGCGCACTGCCGCGTAAAGCCTGCGGGTGATGCCGCCCTTGGTCAGGGGGCGAGTGACGTAGTCGGAATTGTACTTCACTTCGCGCACAACCCAGTCAGGCAGCACCGAAATACCGCGGTTCGACGCGACGAGCAAAAGGATCACTGCAGTCAATTCGACCTGCCGGATTGCGGCCGGCTCGACCCGCGCGGGTATCAGCAACTGGCTGAACACATCCAGCCGGGTGCGCTCGACCGGATAGGTAATCAGGGTTTGCCCACGGAAATCCTCGGCCTCGATGAACTCTTTCTGCGCCAACGGGTGGGATGATGCAGCGACAAAGACGGCATCATAGTCAAACAGTTCAATGAACTCGATGCCCGGCAGGTCCTCGGGGTCGGACGAGACAACCAGATCCACCTCTTCTTTTTGCAGTGCTGGCAGGGCGTCGAATGCCAAACCTGGACGGATATCAACGTCCACATCACCCCATGATTTCCGGAAAGATTCAAGAACTGGAAACAGCCATTCGAAACACGCGTGACATTCGATCGCGATATGCATCCGCCCCGTGCGTCCATCCCGAAGCGACGAGAATTCCTGTTGTGCGGCTTGGATTTGCGGCAATATCTGTTCGGCCAGACGCAACAGGCGCAGCCCGGCCGCAGACAGCTTCATCGGTTTGGACCGGCGTAGGAACAATTCAACCCCCGCCTGATCCTCTAACCCTTTGATTTGGTGGCTCAGAGCCGATTGGGTGATGTTCAATTGATCCGCCGCACGGGCCAAACCACCACATTCATGGATCGCCTTGATCGTACGCAGGTGGCGGAATTCGATGTGCATTACAGCGATACTCATGTTGTTCTTGAATAATATGAGTTTGTCTCACATTGCCCGAACTGGCACAAGGACTCTGCACCAACCAAATGAGGCCGAGATGACCAAGCCAGAAATTTCATTCGAGTTCTTTCCGCCCAAGACGCTCGAAGCCTCGTTTCGTCTTTGGGACACGGTCCAGACATTGGCCCCGTTAGAGCCGCGCTTTGTCTCGGTCACCTATGGTGCGGGTGGCACAACGCGGGAACTGACCCGTGATGCGGTGGCGACCCTGCACAAATCCTCGGGGCTGCCTGTTGCCGCCCATTTGACATGTGTTGATGCCTCGCGGCAGGAAACGCTGGAAATCGCGGATACTTTCGCGCGCGCGGGCGTTCAGGATATTGTTGCCCTACGCGGTGATCCGCCAAGCGGTCAGGATCGTTTTGAGCCGCACCCCGAAGGTTTTGCAAATTCGGTTGAACTGATCTCGGCCCTGGCTGAGACCGAGATGTTCAACATTCGGGTCGGCGCCTACCCCGACATTCACCCCGAGGCACAAAACGCCCGCACCGATATTGATTGGCTCAAAGCCAAACTGGATGCGGGCGCAGATGAGGCCCTGACCCAGTTCTTTTTTGAGGCCGAGACGTTTTTCCGGTTCCGGGACGCCTGTGAAAAAGCCGGCATCGACAAGCCCATCGTGCCCGGCATCCTGCCGATCGAGAACTGGAAGGGTGCACGCAATTTCGCCAAACGATGCGGCACGCGCATTCCCCAATGGGTCGAACAGGCGTTTGAAAAGGCCGTGCGCGACGATCGTGAGGATTTGCTGGCTACAGCATTGTGTACCGAACTGTGCTCGGACCTGATCGACGGGGGCGTGGACAAACTGCATTTCTACACGCTGAACCGGCCGGAATTGACGCGTGATGTGTGTTTTGCCCTTGGCATAACGCCGAAGGCTGATCTGCAAAACGTGGCCTAATCGGGTCGGCCCAAAAGACAGTATCCCAATGCGAGGAAAGAAACTAAGAACAATTGCCGCGACGCGCTGCAATTGTTCCCGTAAGCACTTCAATTTTGCGTGAAATTTGACAAATACACCGTCCTGCTCAAACTGAAGAAGTGACGTTTTTTTGTTTTGTAATGAGTAAATTGGGTTATGGAAACTGTTGAGAAGATCAGAGCCCGCACAGAAGCACTGCATGCTCTGGGGTTGGATCAAAACGCCAGTTCGGACGACATCAGAAGCGCTTGGCGGGACATTGCGTTCCATGGTCATCCCGACCAGGCCGAGGGCGATAGTTCCGGATTTACCCGCGCCAAGGATGCATATGATTTTTTGCGTAAAGAAGGGTTGGCGGGCAAGGGTGTTGGATCGGGAAAACCCCGGCGCCCGAAACTGCGCCGTCGTATTCTGACACTGGAAACCGCCGATATCAACGCATGCCGCGCCCTGCTGAACAACGCGTTGCCGGACCGATCAGACGAGGTTGAAACACCGTATTCCGAGCTGATGTGCAAGTCGGACCATGTGCCCGATGCGGTCGGGTTCTTTGGCCGCCATTTGACATTCTTTGTCTCAACGCCGGTCTATGAAGGTGCAAACCGCGTGGCATTGCCCACATCGGTTTTGGCGAGTTCACGCCAGACGGAAACCGAGGTGCTGAATTTCCAGTCCAACGACTCTGGCGGTGGCGAGGTTGTTGTGCCCGAAGCGATTACTGCGCGTACGTTCCCTGGGGCCAAAAGCGTTCGCATTCGGTTCGATGCCGATCAGCAAATGCGGGACGAATTCTCGTTTGCGCATTGACGAAAAAGCCCGGCTTAAATGCGCCGGGCTTTGGCTTGGTGAGTGGCCACTTAGTTTGAAATCGGGCCTTCCGAGGTGAATTTCGGGATCACGCTGGAGGATGCGCCATCGGGTTCGATCCCCGGCCAGTTGCCTTCGGCGAGGTTGATATTGCCGGGCACATCTTCTTCCCAGAAACCGACGACGACATCGGTGATGTTCAGGTAAAGCTTGTCATCGACGATGCGCCACAGGTTCGGGTTCGCCGGGACTTTGCCGCCCTTCGACACACCGTATGCGCAATGTCCGTCATATTGCGGCGCGTAGAAGGCTGGGTTCTCCTGAAATTTGTCGCGGTTCTCTTCAGACGAGAATGCCCAGGTGGCACCATTGTATTCCGCGGTGATGTCTGCACGGCCGCGCACAGGCGCGGGCTGAGATTGACCAACCGCAACCTGATCTAGACCACGGTATGCGACGACATCGTAGCCGGACACGGCGAACCCGGTGCCGTCAATATACTGGTCACCAGCAAAGGCCGGAGCGGCAAGGGTCAGAGCCGCAGCTACAGTCAGGGCAAAACGTTTCATGGTGGTAAGTCCTTTTGTCCTCGGGGTTGTTGATTTGCCCGAACTTGCGGGTCTGAACATACAATAGGTGATTCAGACCGCTTGCGAAGTCCCCCTCGCGTCGCTGTGACGTTGAATGAGAATTCGTGAGATGTAGGGTGAGGATTGTTACAAAAACGCTGCGCTCTGGGGGGTTGGACTTGGTGCTTTGCAACATTAGCTGTTGTGATGGACGGACAATTCACCTGCACTTTGCGAAGAAAGGCAAGAAATGAGCGAGCAACCGACCTATACGCCCCCAAAGGTCTGGACATGGGACAGCCAGAATGGCGGCCAATTTGCCAACATCAATCGCCCAATCGCTGGCGCCACCCACGACAAGGATCTGCCAATTGGACGGCACCCCCTGCAGCTCTATTCACTGGCCACGCCGAACGGCGTGAAAGTGACCGTGATGCTGGAGGAACTGCTGGCGCTGGGTCACGAAGGTGCCGAATACAACGCCTGGCTGGTCAATATCGGCGAAGGCGATCAGTTCAGCTCGGGCTTTGTCGGGGCCAACCCAAATTCTAAAATCCCCGCTCTTTGGGATCGCTCGGGCGATAGGCCGACACGCGTGTTCGAAAGCGCTTCGATCCTGTTTCATCTGGCCGAAAAGTTTGGGGCGTTTTTGCCCGCGTCCGGACCGGAACGTACGGAAGTCATGAACTGGGTCTTCTGGCAGATGGGCAGTGCACCCTATCTGGGCGGTGGGTTTGGCCATTTCTACGCCTATGCGCCGGAAAAGTTCGAATACCCAATTGACCGCTTTACGATGGAGACTAAGCGCCAGCTGGACGTTCTGGATCGCGAACTGGCCGACAAGACGTATATCGCAGGCGAGGATTACACCATCGCGGATATGGCGATCTGGCCATGGTATGGCCAGCTGGTTTTGGGCCGCCTTTACAGCGCCGCCGAGTTCCTAGACGTGGAATCCTACAAGAACGTCATGCGGTGGGCCAAGGCGATCGACGCACGCCCTGCCGTTCAGCGGGGCCGCATGGTCAACCGCCCGTTCGGTGAGCCACATACCCAGCTGCACGAACGTCACGAGGCCAGCGATTTCGAAACCCGCACCCAGGACAAACTGGAAGCAGCTGCGGAATAATCACAAAAAGCCCCGCAGATCAGTTGTGCGCGGGGCTTTTTTCCTACCTCAGAATAGGCGGTTTATCCGGGTTGCTGCCGGGTGTCGTCTGCGCGACAACACGCGCCTCTGGCTGTGGCAGATCGAACCGCAAACCGATCCGCGCCAATGAGGCAGCAACCTGATCGTGTGCACCGAAGAACCCGACATCCATTGCCCCGGCCTCAATCCCGGAAAACGTCAGCGCCTCGGACGCGGCCTTGGCCAGTGCGGGCTCTGCCCCTTCTACCGCACCAATGAACCCAAGCAGGTGACCGGAACCGCCGCCTTCGGACTTCGTTCCCACCAAATATGCAGCTTCCGCCAGCCCAACTGCGGTGGCAAGTTTTGCGTCTAGCGCGGTCAACAGATCGTCGGGCAGGCCCGCAGGGGGCAAGAACTCTGCCAACCGTTGCTGAACCTCCTCTGGCTCATGTTGCAGAGTTTCCGCCAGCCAGCCCAGCGCCTCGGACGGGATCAGCATAGAGGACGGCGCAACTTCGAGGTTGAGGCCCAGCCCAATCCCTTGCCCCGCGAGCATGGAGGACAACACCCGGCCCGAAAGCGCCACATAAGGGACAGGACGTTCGGCAAACTGCGCCAACCGGTCCTCTCGGTCAAAGGCCAGCACAAAGCGCCCATCGGCGACGTCGAACAACTCGGGTGAGATGTTTTCGCCCTTCGCCTCTTCTGTCAGCATCAGAAACAGCTCGCTGTCGGCAAGCCGTTCGAAGAACCTCAATCGCGCTGCATCATCTTGTGGCGCGGCAGTCATTGCGGCGTAGGTAGTGTCCAGAGCCGTGGTTTCAGTCATTCAGAACCTCTTGCACCCGTGCACGCAGAACCGGCAGAAGGTCGGTCTGGAACCACGGGTTTTTCTTCATCCATGCCGTATTCCGCCACGAGGGATGAGGCAAGGCAAAGACGCGCGGCGCATGGTCCCGCCAGTTGCGAACCGTTTCCGTCACCGAGCTGCGCACATGCAGGTGGTATTTATGAGCGTGCCCACCCACCAAAATAGTAAGGGGTATTTCCCCCAGCGTTTGCATGACTTTGTTGTGCCAGGTTTGCCCGCAGACGGGGGGCGGCGGCAAATCCGCCTTGCGCGCATCATACCCCGGAAAACAAAAAGCCATCGGCACGATCGAAACCTGTGACCGATCGTAGAACACAGCTTCATCCACCCCAAGCCAGTCCCGTAAGCGATCTCCGGACGGATCGGTGAACGGTCGGCCCGACTCATGCACTCGTGCGCCAGGGGCCTGACCGGCAACCAAAATCGGCGTTCCCGGCTGAAACCAGACCACTGGGCGCGGCTGATGCGCGGTCTCTGTCGCAGCAAATCTTTCCGCGCAAATACGGCAGGCCGAGATTTCTTTCTGTAGCGAATTCATCAGATGGCAAGGTTTCCTGCATCAAATTGGTTGACGGTCACCCTGAAAGATAGTCAACGCAATGCGTGGGTCCAACCGATGGAAAAGTCACATTACCAACAGCACACGTGCCGGTACATTGATCATTGCCACCAAAACTCGACATAATATGGCCCACATAAAACGTAGGATAACAACCCGATTACCGGCACATCCGGTACTTATAAAATGGTGCAAGCAGCAGGCCCTCAATGCTTGAGTTTGAAAATGTCAGTAAGTCCTTCTGGACCGGGACACGCCGCAAGGTGATCCTGGACAGTGTCTCGTTTCGGGTTCAATTGGGCCGTTCGATTGGCATTCTTGCACCTAACGGAACCGGCAAGACTACCTTGATCAATATGATGGCCGGCCTGGAAAAGCCCGATGAAGGCGTGATTCGAAAGTCCTGCCGAGTGTCTTTTCCTATGGGTTTCACCGGAGGTGTCGCAAACAAACTGTCCGCCCTGGAAAACGCGCGCTACGTCGCCAACATCTACGGGATGGACCCCGATTACGTCGAAGCCTACTGCAAATGGCTATGCGGATTGGGGGAGTATTTCAACCAACCTTTGGCCACTTACTCCAGCGGTATGAAAGCGCGCTTTACGTTTGCGTTGATGTTGGCCCTGGATTTCGACATGTACCTGATTGACGAAGGGATGCCGGCGTCGACGGATGTGGAATTCAACAGGAAGGCCGGCGACATCCTTCGGGAAAAACTACGCACGACTACAATGGTGATCGTGTCGCACAGTCCCGCCGTGCTGGAGAAATTTGCGCAAGAGGCTGCCGTTTTGATGGATGGCCAGCTTTATATGTTCGACACCTTGGAAGAGGCAAAGCAGCTATATGACTACCAAACCCAAGGCTAGCATCTACAACTGGCGCCGCAAACGCCGCAACGCGGGAACGGAAGAAGACCGCGCTGATGCCATTTCACGCATTCGCAACGCGACCCAGCCACCCACTGCGGCCAATGACTCGGAGTCCAATACCGAGATTGACGCCATCAAACGCGAGGGACTGACCGGGCGCCAATTGCGGTTGGCACGCAGATTGGCGCAAAAGAACGGCCTAGAGGCGACCTCGGACTATGATGCGGTGCGTTTGCTACGCCAAAAGGGCATCGACGCGTTTCATCGCGCCAATTTGCTGGGGATGGCCGGTGAAACGGCACAGACCGAGGATCAAGCCAAGGACAAAGTCACGATTCATTTGCCGCAAACGGTCAGTGAAGGTGGAAAGACCCTGCCCGGGCCCGAGATGTCTCCTGCGCAACGACGCGAGCTTGAAATTGGCGAGATACAAAAAGACATCGCCCGCCGTCGCCGTCGCAAACTGCTTGCCCTGTTTGCCCGCCTGACGGTTTTCGTCTTCCTGCCCACCTTTATTGTCGGGTTCTATTTCTACCGTGTGGCGACGCCCATGTATGCCAGCGACTCGGCCTTTTCGATCCTGCAGGCGGACGGGGGCGGTGCAGCTTTTGGCGGGCTTTTGGCGGGCACACAATTCGCCACCGCACAGGATTCTGTCGCTACTCAGGAATTTCTTGAGTCCAAGGATGCGCTGCTGAGGCTTGAACGTGACATGGGCTTCGCAGAGATTTTCCAGCAAGACTGGATCGACCCTATTCAACGGCTTTCGCCGGACGCCACGCTGGAAGAAGCCTACAAGCTTTTCCGGCGCATGATCACCATCGGATACGACCCGAGCGATGGCATTATCCGAATGGAAGTTGCGGCACCTGATCCGCAGATTTCGGTGGCCATCTCTGACCGTCTTCTGTCCTACGCCGAAGAAACCATAAACGGGCTCACAGAACTCAAGCGCGAGGACCAGATGCGCGACGCGCTGGATGGTTTTGAAATGGCACAGAAGGAGCGCAGGAGAGCACAGGAAGATCTGATCGAACTTCAGATTCAAGGCGCGCTGCTGGACCCGCAAAACGTCATCGTCAGTTTGCGCGGCCGCATCGACGCCCTGGAAACACAGATTCAAGAAAAAGAGCTGCAGCTGGCCGCTTTGCTGGACAACCGTCGTCCGAACCAGGCCAAGGTGGATGGTGCCCGCGCGGACATTGCGCGGCTTGAGACTGTGTTGGAAGAACTCAACTCGGAAATGCTGGATGTGTCTGCAGGCGAAAACTCGCTTGCCCGGCTCAGCTTACGAATTCAGATGGCACAAGCCGATCTTGTTGCCAGGGACATGATGCTGCAGACAGCCATGCAGCAAATGGAAACCACGCGGACCGAAGCAAACCGTAAAGTGCGCTATTTGACAGTGTCTGTGAGGCCGGTGCCAAGTCAGGAACCCACCTATCCGCGCAAGTTCGAAAATACGATTTTGGCTTTTCTGTTGTTTGCTGGTATCTACCTGTTGATCTCGCTTACCGCGTCGGTCCTTCGTGAACAGGTATCCTCGTAAGACACATGAAACATGTAAAAATCTCCGACCTCACGGTCGGCAATGATCTGCCTCTGACGATCATTGCCGGCCCCTGTCAGCTTGAAAGCGCGGATCATGCGCAGATGATCGCAGGCAAAATGAAAGAAGCCTGTGATGCCGCCGGTGCGCAGTACGTCTTTAAGGCCTCGTATGACAAGGCGAACCGCACCTCAATTTCAGGTGTCCGTGGACCCGGAATTGCTAAAGGACTGGACATTCTGGATGATGTAAAAAAACAAATTGGGGTGCCTGTCCTGACTGACGTACATACGCCAGAGCAATGTGCAGACGCGGCCAACGTTTGTGATGTTTTGCAGATTCCCGCGTTATTGTGCCGTCAAACCGACTTGGTGTTGGCCGCAGCCCAAACAGGCGCAGCGATCAATGTCAAAAAAGGGCAATTTCTGGCACCATGGGATATGGCGAACATTGTCGCCAAGATCGAGAGTGTTGGTAACTCGAATATTCTGCTGACAGAACGTGGCACCTCGTTTGGGTACAACACCTTGGTGACAGATATGCGCTCGCTCCCGCAGATGGCGGCGACAGGCTATCCGGTTGTGATGGACGCAACCCACTCGGTTCAGCAGCCTGCAGGGCTTGGAGGTTCGACCGGCGGTCAGCGTGAATTTGCTCCGGTGATGGCGCGCGCAGCCGCCGCCATCGGCGTAGGTGCTGTGTTTATTGAAACACACGAAGACCCGGACAAGTCTCCGTCAGACGGGCCTAACATGATCTATCTGGATCAAATGCCTCAATTGATTGACACATTGATGCGCTTTGATGCATTGGCCAAGGCCAATCCTATACAGATTTAAGCAAGAGCAATAGCATGACCAAACCCATCCCAGAGGTGACCCCGAACACCTGGAGTTTTCTGCGCGATCCGATGATCAAGCCAACCGGCTTTCGCGAATATGACGCGCGCTGGAAATACCCGGAAGAGATCAACCTGCCCGGCATGACCGCGCTTGGCTTGGGTCTGGGCACACAGATGCGCAAGCGTGGGATCGAACCGGTGATCGCGGTGGGTAATGACTATCGCGACTACTCACTGGCGATCAAAAACGCGCTGATCCTGGGCCTGATGCAGGCGGGTATTCAGGTTAAAGATATTGGCCCTGCGCTTAGCCCGATGGCCTATTTCGCGCAATTCCATCTGGATGTGCCCGCCGTAGCCATGGTCACAGCCAGCCACAATCCGAACGGCTGGACAGGGGTGAAGATGGGCTTTGACCGCCCACTGACCCACGGCCCCGATGAGATGTCGGAATTGCGTGACATTGTCCTGAACGGTGAAGGCACCCCGCATGAAGGCGGAACATACGAATTTGTTGATGGTGTAAAAGAAGCCTACATCGACGATCTGGTCGGCGATTTCAAAATGTCCCGCCCCCTGAAAGTCGTATGCGCAACTGGAAACGGAACGGCTTCGGCCTTTGCACCTGAGATTTTCGAGCGCATTGGTGTCGAAATGGTACCCAGCCACACCCGATTGGACTACACCTTCCCCAACTACAACCCCAACCCCGAGGCTATGGAGATGTTGCACGACATGTCCGCCTCGGTGAAAGCCAGCGGCGCCGATTTGGCTCTGGGTTTTGACGGCGACGGCGATCGCTGCGGTCTTGTGGATGATGAGGGGGAAGAGATTTTCGCCGATAAGGTCGGTGTGATCATGGCGCGCGATCTGGCGAAACTTTATCCGAACTCGACCTTTGTGGCAGATGTGAAATCCACTGGTCTGTTTGCCAGCGATCCCGAATTGCAGGCCCTTGGTGTCAAAGCGGACTACTGGAAGACCGGCCACAGCCACATGAAGCGTCGGGTCAAGGAGATCAACGCGCTGGCCGGCTTTGAGAAGTCTGGTCATTACTTTCTGGCTGAACCTATCGGGCGCGGCTACGACTGCGGGATGCGCGTCGCCGTTGAAATCTGCAAGCTGATGGATCGCAACCCGGATCAAAGGATGTCGGATTTGCGCAAGGCGCTGCCAAAAACCTGGTCTACCCCGACCATGTCGCCTTATGCTGCCGATACTGAGAAGTATGACATCCTTCAGCGGCTGGTCGGCAAGCTGGTTGCCAAGGCAGATGCCGGAGACAGTTTTGCCGGTCGCGCGATCAAAGAGGTTGTCACCGTCAACGGGGCTCGTGTCATTCTGGACAATGGCAGCTGGGGTTTGGTGCGCGCATCCTCGAACACTCCGAACCTTGTCGTGGTCTGCGAAAGCAGCGAAAGCGAGGATGAGATGCGCGCAATCTTTGGCGATATCGACGCGGTTATTCGCACGGAACCCGGTGTTGGCGACTACGATCAGACCATCTAAGCGCTACTGCGTTTCGGGGCACTTTCTGCCCCGAAACCCTTGCGTATTGGCGCTGATTAGTTGCCGCCAAACAGCTTCAGCAGCCCCTTGTTCACTTCGTCTTCCAGTTTGTTCTTGATCGCGTCTTCGATCTGATCGCTGTCCGAAATCGTCGTATTCAGCTCGTCCCCGACCTTGTCCAAAACTTTTTGCTTGGCCTCATCTTCAAGCTCTTTGGCCTTTCCTTCAGCAACAGCTTCGATGACTTTGGTTAGATCCGGCTTGATCGACGGGTCGCTCCACGGCCCGACAATTTTCACTGGTACCGCGATGCCGTTTCCCGAGTTCGCGCGCAGCGCCACAGGTGTGAAAAGATAGTCGATATCGCGGTTGCCGATTCCGACCCGACCGGAACCGTCGGCCCGGAAGTTATCCAGCGACATCAACAGGTCGTTGTTCCACAACACCCCTTGATCCATGGTGAAGCTGGCAGACAAGCTGTTGAACACCGTTGTGCCGCGCTCGCCCCCGCTGCGGCCCATCAGGCGGTCCAGATCAAATCCCGAGATCACGCCCTTGCCCACGTCCACACGACCCTTGCCGCTGAGTGAGCGCATAATCTGATCCTCGGTCTGTCCAACTCCCAGAAATTCAAACGACCCTGATCCGGTGCCGGACAACCGCTCGATCCCGCCAAGGGCGGACAGAGCTTGCTGCACATCCATGCCATCCGCGGTCAGATTGCCGCCGACCGATAAACCGTTCCGGTTGTTGGCGACCACTTGCCCGTTCAGATGCCCTGAAAACAATGTGGCAGGGTTCATCTGAAGAACCGCTCTGGATCGATCAAGGTTAAGCGTCAGATCGCTGGGTCCCAGCGTCAGACCCGGTACGGCAATGGAATTGGCTTTGAGGCGGATTTTGCCATTCGCCAAGGCCAGCGCAGACGCATCAATCGGGGTGGTCGACCACCCTTGGTCAGGTGACGGCGCCGACCCGCCGCCAGCGCCACCAGGCGTATCATTGAAATGAGTAAGATCCAGGTCACCGCCTTCCAGCCGCGCGGTAATCTGCGGCGGGTTCGAGATAACGATATCTGCCTCACCAGTCAGGCGATTATTATCCAGCAACGCCACCAAATTGCGCAGCGAAATCCGACCATCGCTGGTATAGGTCATTTGCCCGGCCACGTCGGCCTCGCGCCCCAGACCCAATGGCACCCCAACACCGGCCTGACCAAAAGCAGCCAGCATACGTTCCGTGTTCGTCGTTTTGGCCAGCATTCTGCCATCCATTTCACCAGCCAGATTGACCCGGCCTGCAAAACCGAACTCTCCGCCGGGCGCGGTCATGGTCAAATCCAGCGGCGTTACCGCGCCGGACGCGTAAGCTGGCAGATCTTGAATCTTGAGGTCGACATCGACCGCCCCCTCGGGCACTGCCATCTGAGCCTGAACCTGCAGAGGCGCCGAAACGTCCGGCCAACTGGCCGCCAGATCGACATTGGCAAAATCGAATTTAGTTGCGCCGTTTTCGATATAGACCAAACGTGCATTCGTCAGCTTCAGATGATCCAGCGTCACCTCGCCCTGCTGCCCTTGCGGTGCCGCGCCGCTTGTGGCGCCTACCGAGGCTGCGTTTGCGGGTGCCGAAAGCTCCCAATTCCCGCGCCCATCCGAAAGTTCCAACCGCAGAACCGGATTATCGGCGACCACCCGTTTGATGCGCAGGTCCCCTGAGATCAGCGCGGCAGCATCAACCCCCACGGCCAGGCTTTCGGCGCTTAGCATGGGTTCAGGACCGGCCCATTGCGCATTT
This sequence comes from Ruegeria sp. CDSC068, assembly GCF_059610545.1. Taxonomy (NCBI): domain Bacteria; kingdom Pseudomonadati; phylum Pseudomonadota; class Alphaproteobacteria; order Rhodobacterales; family Roseobacteraceae; genus Ruegeria; species Ruegeria sp. CDSC068. Next base: position 273,524 of record NZ_JBXWNV010000002.1, on the reverse strand, counting down.
CCAAAAGTCACCGGACCAGTTTCCAGCCCCAGCACGGGCCAGAAAGACAGGTTCACATCGCCCGTAAGCTTCAGGTCGCGCCCGGTTTGGGTGCGGACCTGCTCAGCCAATATGGTGGCCAGCTTGTCGCCGGGCATCAGCAGCAATGCCCCGATGACCAAGCCAAAAACCGCCACCAACAGGAAAACTATGCGCAACAGCCACTTCATATTCTGCTCTCCGCCTTTTTCATGCGTTAAAAAGATCATCCAAAGCCTGCGCCGCATTTGCAAGGGGAAGCGTTCCCCACTATATGCCGCGCAATGACAACGAACCCGCCAAACCTCCGCCCCGACCTGGCGCCTGCCGCCCGGATCCCCGAGACGCCACGTTCGAACCAGCCGACCATCGGTATGGTCTCTTTGGGCTGCCCTAAGGCTTTGGTCGACAGTGAGCGTATACTGACCCGCCTGCGTGCCGAAGGATACGGCATCTCGCCCGACTATTCAGGCGCGGATGCCGTGATCGTGAATACCTGCGGGTTTCTGGATAGTGCCAAGGCCGAGTCGCTGGACGCTATTGGTGAGGCATTGGTGGAGAATGGCAAAGTCATCGTGACCGGCTGTCTGGGTGCGGAACCGGATTACATCCGCGAACATCACCCGCGCATAATGGCCGTTACCGGCCCTCACCAATACGAGCAGGTGCTGGATGCAGTGCATTCGGCAGTGCCGCCTGATCCTGACCCGTTTGTGGACCTGCTGCCCGCCGCAAGTGTGCAACTGACACCACGCCATTACAGCTATCTCAAGATATCCGAGGGCTGTAACCACAAATGCAAGTTCTGCATCATCCCCGACATGCGCGGCAAACTGGCCAGCCGCCCAGCCCACGCGGTACTGCGCGAAGCTGAAAAGCTGGTCGACAATGGTGTACGAGAATTGCTGGTGATCTCGCAGGATACATCCGCCTATGGGTTGGATCGGAAATACGATGTGAACCCGTGGAAGGACCGCGAGGTGCGCAGCCACATCACCGATCTGGCGCGTGAGCTGGGGCAGTTGGATGCCTGGGTTCGGCTCCACTATGTCTACCCCTACCCGCATGTTCGCGAGTTGATCCCCCTTATGGCAGACGCCGGATCCAACATCCTGCCCTATCTGGATATTCCGTTCCAGCATGCCCATCCGGACGTTCTGAAACGTATGGCGCGCCCGGCAGCGGCAGCCAAGACTTTGGAGGAGATCGCCGCATGGCGCGCAACCTGCCCGGACATCACGCTGCGGTCGACCTTTATCGTCGGTTATCCGGGCGAGACCGAGGCCGAGTTCCAGACCCTTCTGGATTGGATGGACGAGGCGCAACTGGATCGTGTTGGCTGCTTCCAATACGAAAACGTCGATGGCGCGCGATCAAACGACCTCCCGGATCACATACCAGCCGAGGTCAAACAAGAGCGTTGGGACCGCTTCATGGAAAAAGCGCAGGCCATCTCCGAGGCTAAGCTGGCCGCCAAGGTTGGCCAGACCATCGACGTGATCGTGGACGAGATTGATGACGAAGCCGCCACGTGCCGCACCAAGGCAGACGCGCCCGAGATCGACGGGAATCTGTTCATCGATGAGGGTTTTGATGACCTGAAACCTGGTGACATCGTGTCGGTCGAGATTGATGAGGCCGGCGAATACGATTTATGGGGTACACGCACCTAAGCCTAATGTGCCGTTCACCCTCGATAGGCAGAGCGTGATTTAAGTTTATTGGCTTGAGACGGGATTTTCCCGGACCATGAATGAAAACCTCAACTCGCTAGAAGGAGGGTTTTCATGGCATACTTTCGTGCAATCTCTTTCAATTGCATGGCCGCGATACTTGCGTCCCAACTTTTTGCCTTCCCGGCTACCGCAGGCAGCATCACCGTTGGAACGATCGGCCAAATTGTTGTTGGGTCAAATTCGCAGAATGCTCATAGCCGCAATAAAATCCGCATTCACCGGCACTATTACTCTCCGAAAGTCCACACACCCAAAGTCTACCACCCAAACCCGGTTCCTAAGAACGCGCCCTACGTTCAGCAAAAGCTAAAAAAGAAATCCTATCGCTACCTTTATGCGCCACGGTACGGGTCAAAGCGTCAACACTATAACCGCAAGTCATTTGGACACGGTTACTGACGGCTGGTGAGGTGATGATTGCCAATTACCGACGTATTCTGATCCGAGTCCGCGTCGGCATAAAGCGGGCACAAAAAAACCGCCCAACAAGGGCGGTCGGCTGCGTTGAGTAAGCGGGCGGCCAAAACAAGACCGCCCGCAGAATTCTTACTGAGCGACCGGGTTACAGATGGTCTGTCCCGCTTCGGTCGTGGCCAGCTCGGTTCCAGCCGGGCAGCTCGGTGTGCCGAACTTGTCGTACTCAGGTGTGATGTAAACCGGCGTCGGCTCTTCCTGCTGCGAGCATGCAGCCAGAACCAGGGCAATTGCGCTAACGGCAGCAAATTTAAGTTTCATGTCCGTCATTCCTCTAAAAATTTTCTCATATTGCCCTATTATCTGGGGCCAGTCTCAAAATACGACCTCGTTGATATTATTGCAACAAAATCAATCACAGATTCGTGAGAGCGGCAAAACCATGCTGCTTACATAAAGAAACATAAGCGCTCTACCCGCCCCGCGCGAAGGCCTTATAGTTGTTTCACGACATTAGCCAAAAGCGGAGCAGCCACATGTCAGATCAGCCGAAACCTGCCCAAAAAGCCCCCTACCCGGTCGAAGTGACCGAAGGGAAAACCTATTTCTGGTGTGCCTGTGGCAAGTCAGAGCGTCAGCCCTTCTGCGATGGTTCACACAAGGGAACCCAGTTTGAACCGGTGAAGTTTACTGCCGAGACCAGCAAGAAGGTGTTCTTTTGCGGGTGCAAACAAACGGCCAATCCGCCGCTGTGCGACGGTTCGCATTCCAAGCTCTGACTAAGTCTTCAAAGCGTTCAGCGTTTCCGCATTCGCGCAGAATTCAGGGGCCGAATCGGCTTTGACCTGTTGTTTCGACAGCCACAATTCGCATTGGTCGCTGCACCCAGAGGCACGACAGCGCGTCACGATCTCCGCATAACCATTGGTGGTCAACCGCCCCTCGGCCATCGCTTCGGTCAACGAAACATCCATACATCTGGCCACCGACCGGGTTAGCCAAAAGTGTTTCTCCACGTCGCCCAGATTGTCTCGGGTCATTGGCAGATCTGCCTTTTGTTTGCACAAAGCGCCATCAAACGCGGCGATGGCGGGGCATGATTATTCCTAGCCGTCGAGTTTGCTTTCCGACAGCGAAGTGAGGCGGTCAAACAGGGACGTGTTCCTGCAATATTCCGGGGTTTTCTGGTCTTGGGCAGATTGTGCCAGAAATTGCGCACAATGATCTGGGTTCGAACAATCACTGCAACGCAGGACCGCATCAGAGATCTGGTCAATCGAGACATCACCACCTATGGCCGCATCTTCCAGATCGACCCCGACGTGGGTTGCCATCTGGTCGACCAGTTCCGCATGTCGTTTCAGAGTATTTTTGCCAAGCATTGCGCTGTCTCCCTGTCGCAGAGTTCTGACAGGATAGCGCAGCGGCCCGAACAGGCATTTGACTCAGGTCAAGACCCGGCGCCGATATGGTCCAGATAGGCGCGGGTGGCATCCTGCACCCTGCGAAAGCGGTCACCGCCCAGTTTTTTGCCCCCGTACCAGCGGGTGACAATGATGACGTGGCCCTCCAGTCCAGCCCTTTCGAGCATGCGCAGGATGACCATTCCGGCACCGCTTTCTCCGTCGTCGGCCTTGAGAGCCCCTGTCGGCAAGATCGTCGCCCAGGTATTGTGCGTCGCCTTGGCATAGGCTTTGTCGGACTTGAGGTCTTGCAGAACGGCATCCACGTCCTCGCGCGTTTGCACAGCAGCCCCCGACACCGCGTATTTCGATCCACGATCCGTCAGGATTACGCCCAGCCTTGTTATTTGGGTCATTGCGTCAGCCCAAGTTTTCGGGCCGTGTTCTGAACCATCTGCACACGCTGCGCATTCGGCGGATGTGACGCCAGAAAACTGTCCTCCGGGTCCGGGATGCGGTCAAAGTACTTTGCACCGATCAACGGGTTATATCCGGCATTGTGGGTAATGATTGTGCCCAACTGGTCAGCCTCAAGCTCGAAGGCCTTAACATTCAATTGCACACCCACTTCCGCCCCAATTTTCTGTGTACGCTCCAGGTCTTCTCCCTCTTCTCCAAAGAGTTCGCCCAGATTGTTGAATATGACTGCGCTTTCCTGCGCGTTTTCGGCCTGGCGCGGAATGTGACGCAGCAGATGATGAGCAGTCTCGTGCCCGAGTACAAATGCCAGCTCATCTGGATTTTGCGCCGACTGAATCATGGATCGGGTCATTATGATCACCGGCTGGCCCCTGTCATCCAAGGTCTGAAACGCATTCGCTTCCGCTTGTGGATTGAGATCAACAAGAACCGTGAAATCACAATTTTTGACTTTGGCCCGCTTCAGACACTCTGCCCGGGCTTCCTTGCCGATGGAGCGGCTGACATCCCGAACCGCAGCCGCCTCTACCTGATACTCACCCAAGGTCCCCGACCATTGGGTCGCGGGCTGCAATCGCATCTCGCCAGCACTACAGGCCGCCAGAAAAAGAGGAAGAAACAAACAGATCAGACGATACATTCATAATCCTTTGAAACGGTCGGCCCGTTTTCACGACCATAGCGCGGAGCCGCGCCAATCACCACAGCCCGATTGGTAAGCTACGGGTTGCATTGCATTCGGCTGACCTGCACTCTGCTTTCATGTTTTCGATTGAGCATGAATTCGACTCGACAGTCATTACTCTGGTGGACGAAGGCCCAAAGCCTTTGCAAGAGGATGTCGTCATCAACAGCTTCGCCGAATGTGTGACGCTTGAACAATTGGACCCGCGCACGGATCAGATTCAGAGGATCACGTTATCCCCTGAACAGGTGCGCGATCTGGCGGCGGCTTTAGATCTGCCGGAAGGCGTGTACCAAATCCGGGAAACACCGGATCAGGGTAAATAGACAAATACCTTGTCGCGCGACGCCTGCCCCCGCCTGAGAATCAGAGTAGACGGTGCCACCCCCATGGCCACGGCCAATATGTTACGCGCCGCCTCGTTTGCCTTGCCGTTTTCGGGCGGCGCGGTGACGAAGATGCGAATGTTTCCCTGATCGGTCAAAATCCCATCCTTCGCAGCTTTCGGCGTGACCCGGACCTCGATCCCTTCATCGGGTACGGCGCGCGCACTCAGATCCGGTACATTTCGCAGCTTTGGTTTGGCCATCTTCCCTTTCTTCTTCTTGAACACCCTTGCACGAACGCTCAGGGAGTGAAATTGATCTCCTGCATCCAGCCACTTGCCCTTGAAACCCGCCAGATGTTCAACCACATACACAACCGCCTATGTAAAGGAAGTTAACATATGTCCTTGAAGAATCCGGCCGCTCTGGAGTTTCTGCAATCGCGCCGGTCGCGCCCTGCAAAAACGCTGATTGAACCCGCCCCCACGCGGGACCAGCTGTTGCCCCTGCTGACCGCCGCTGCACGCAGCCCGGATCATGGCAAGCTGGAACCCTGGCGTTTTATCGTGCTTGAGAATAGTGCCATGCCGCGCCTTGCGCAATTGACCGAAGAATGTGGCTCGGCGCTGGGTAAATCCGCTGAGGACATAGCCAAGGCCCGCAACCAGTTCGACATGGGCCATCTGGCGGTCGCCGTGATCGAGGTTCAAAAACCCTCCGCGAAAATCCCTGCAATCGAACAGACCTATTCCGCTGGCGCAGTGTGCCTGGCTTTGCTGAACGCGGCACTTGCTGCGGGTTGGGGCGCAAACTGGCTGTCCGGTTGGCAGACCCACGACCGCGACTTTTGCCAAAAAGCGTTCGGGCTGCAAGAAAACGAACGCGTCGCGGGTCTGGTCCATATCGCGACCGAGGGCAAAGCACCGCCCGAAAGACCCCGCCCTGACGTGGATGGGTTGACGCAGTGGGTTTCGGAATGACCATTCTCAACGCCTTTTTTGCAGCGCTGGGACAGATCGGCGACCCAAAGTTCCGGGCTGTCCTGTTGCGCGGCGTTGGTCTGACGATCGTTTTGCTGATCGCCGCCTGTGCTTTGGCAATCTGGCTGATCAACCGGCTGTCGGGGAACGAGATCTCTCTGCCCTTTATTGGTGCCGTGCCGTGGCTGAACGACGTGCTGAACTATTCCGGCATCTTTGTGGTCCTGATCCTGCCCGTATTTCTGATGGTCCCGGTGGCCTCGGCGATTACGTCGATGTTTCTGGAAGACGTTGCGCAAGCGGTCGAAGACAAGCATTACCCATCTTTGCCAACTGTTCCCGGCATTCCGTTCAGCGAAAGCCTGCGCGACGGGCTGAGCTTCATGGGGGTTTTGGTCGTTGCCAATCTGCTGGCCCTGATCCTCTATGCGATCTTTACTCCGCTCGCCCCCTTCATCTTCTGGGGCATGAACGGTTTCTTGTTGGGACGAGAATACTTTACGTTGGCTGCCATGCGCAGGTTGGGTCGGGAAGGTGCACGTAAGCTGCGCGCCAAACACGCAACGACCATCTGGATGGCAGGCATTTTGATGGCGATCCCGCTATCCGTGCCCCTGGTGAACCTTGTGATCCCAATCCTTGGCGTCGCAACGTTCACCCATATCTACCACAAGCTATCAGGGCCTATGGCTTAAAGATCAACCGCGCGGCTCCAGCTGGTTCAGCCAGTCGAAATCACGCACAGAAATCACGCCGGACAGGATGATGCCTGCTATAATGGCCCAGAGCACCACCGTGATACCGGTGGTGATCCACATCTTTTTCTTCAGGTGATGCTCTTCCGGTGCGCCCGCGTGGGTGCCCGGAACGATATCACCCAGATCGCCCTGCGTCTTGATGCGGATTGGCAGCACCACCAGCAAGGTCATGAACCAGATCACGGCGAACAGAACGGCCGCACCAGTAATCGACATCTCATCCCCTCCGGGGTTAGGTTACACCTGTTCCAGCTCGACCAGGCAGCCGTTAAAATCTTTAGGGTGCAGGAACAGCACCGGTTTACCATGCGCACCGATCTTGGGCTCACCCGAACCCAGCACGCGTGCGCCGGTTTCCTTCAGGTGATCGCGGGCAGCGATGATATCCTCGACCTCATAGCAGACATGGTGGATGCCGCCAGAGGGGTTCTTTTCCAGAAACCCGTTGATCGGGCTGTCATCGCCCATCGGATAGAGCAGTTCTATCTTGGTATTGGGCAGTTCGATGAACACAACTGTGACGCCGTGATCCGGCTCATCCTGTGGCGCGCCGACTTTCGCGCCCAGCGCGTTGCGGTACTGCTCAGAGGCGGCCTCAAGATCGGGTACGGCAATGGCTACGTGGTTCAGGCGACCAATCATGGAACTCTCCTCTGTTCTGCGTTGCAGCGGTTATGGGGGCTGGTTGAACAAAGAACAAGTGCGCCAAATTGCCGTTAACGCCCTGTTAGCCAGAAGTTCCTAGCGTGAGGCATCTGCTGATTAGGAGTTCCGCCATGGACGATTCGAGCCCCTTCGCCTCTCCCGCGCAGCCGACGGCCACGCGGCCCCTGCTGGGACAAACTATTTTGGTTGTGGAAGACAGCCGCTATGCCTGCGACGCCATCCGGTTGATGTGCCTGCACAGCGGCGCGCGCATCAGGCGGGCGGACTGCCTGCAATCGGCACGGCGTCACCTGCAGATCTACCGCCCGTCTGTCATCATTGTGGACATGGGTCTGCCGGACGGGTCCGGCGCGGATCTGATCGCCGATCTGTCTAAGGCTGCGCCCCGTATTGGGGCCATTCTTGGCATGTCCGGGGATGACCACATGAAACGCACCGCAATGCGGGCCGGTGCTGATGGGTTTCTGGAAAAACCCCTCAAATCGCTGGCCTATTTCCAGACATCCGTTTTGGAACGTTTGCCCGAAGATCGCCGCCCCAGCAGCCTGCATGCCGTCCGGGATGAGATCATTAACGCCGATCCGTTGGCCTATCAGGATGACATGGCCCATATCGCCGACATTCTGGCCGGTCCGAATGATCAGCGCACGCTGGATTACGCGGCACAGTTTCTGCGCGGGGTCGCCCGCGATGCCGACGATACAGTCCTGGCAGAAGCGGCGCAGCGGCTTGCCGAATCCCGGGCAGACGGGACCCCAGTAACGGCCGTGGCCGCTCAGGTCGCCGGGATTGTGCAGTCCCGTTTGGAACAGCGTGAGGCGATTTGAGATGACGACCGCTTACTTCATAACCGCAACGATCCTGTGCCTTTGGGTCTACTGGCAAACTCGCGCCACCGCCCGCGATATTCGCTCTAGCCGGAAGTCATTTAGGGACCCGTGGGAATAGACCCCCGACTAACGGGCTATGCAGACCTGCGACCAAGCTATGAATACCGGTCCATAGCCATGACCTTTGCAACAGTGCAAACCATGAAAAAACCCGCTGCAGGGTAAGCAGCGGGTTTTGTTATTCTCAGTCCTGAGGGATGATCCGCAAGCCCAGCTCCATCATCTGATCCGAGGTCGGATCGGATGGTGCGTCCATCATCAGGTCTTCGGCACGCTGGTTCATGGGGAACATCATGACCTCGCGGATGTTGGCTTCATCGGCCAACAGCATCACGATACGGTCGATACCAGCGGCGCAGCCACCGTGCGGCGGGGCACCATAATGAAAGGCGTTGAACAGCGCCCCAAAACGGCTTTTCACTTCTTCTTCGCCGTATCCAGCCAGTTCAAAGGCTTTCAACATAATTTCCGGCTTGTGGTTCCGGATCGCACCCGACACCAGCTCATACCCGTTACAGGCCAGATCGTACTGATAGCCACGCACGTCCAAGGGGTTCCCCAGCAGCGCTTCCATCCCGCCTTGCGGCATCGAGAACGGGTTGTGTTCAAAGTCGATGGCCCCGGATTCTTCGTCCTGCTCGTAGATCGGAAAATCTACGATCCAGGCAAAGGCGAAGCGGTTTTTCTCGGTCAGATTCAGTTCCTCACCGATCACATCACGCGCCTTGCCTGCGACTTTTTCAAAGGCTTTCGGCTTACCACCCAGGAAGAACGCCGCATCACCAACGCCCAGCCCCAATTGCTGACGGATGGCCTCGGTGCGTTCGGGGCCGATGTTTTTGGCCAGCGGACCTGCGGCCTCCATCCCTTCGCCCTGATCGCGCCAGAAGATGTAACCCATGCCGGGCAAACCCTCTTTCTGAGCGAATGCGTTCATGCGGTCACAGAATTTTCGGCTACCACCGGTCGGCGCGGGGATTGCGCGGATTTCGGTGCCTTCCTGCTCCAACAGCTTCGCGAAAATCGCGAAGCCAGACCCGCGGAAGTGGTCGGAGACCACTTGCATTTTGATAGGATTCCGAAGGTCAGGCTTGTCGGAACCGTACCACAGCGCCGCATCCTTGTAGGAAATCTGCGGCCATTCCTGATCGACCTTACGCCCTCCGCCGAACTCTTCGAACACACCGGTTAGAACCGGCTGGATCGTGTCGAACACGTCCTGCTGTTCGACAAACGACATCTCAAGGTCAAGCTGGTAGAAATCGGTGGGAGAGCGGTCGGCACGTGGGTCTTCGTCACGGAAGCAGGGCGCGATCTGAAAATACTTGTCGAAGCCCGACACCATGATCAGCTGTTTGAACTGCTGTGGGGCCTGCGGCAGCGCGTAGAACTTGCCCGGGTGCAAACGCGACGGCACAAGGAAGTCACGCGCGCCTTCAGGCGAAGATGCGGTGATGATCGGCGTCTGATACTCGCGGAAGCCCAGATCCCACATACGCTTGCGCATCGAGGCGACAACGTCCGATCGCAAGGTCATGTTGTTCTGCATCGCCTCGCGGCGCAGGTCCAGGTAACGGTAGCGCAGACGCGTTTCCTCGGGGTATTCCTGATCTCCGAACACCATCAGCGGCAGCTCGTCCGCAGCACCCAGAACCTCAAGTTCACGAACGTAAACCTCAATCTCACCGGTCGGCAGTTTCGAGTTCACCAGTTCCGGGTCACGTGCTTTGACGGTGCCGTCGATGCGGATACACCATTCCGAACGTACTTTCTCAAGCTCGGCAAAAGCTGCACTGTCGCCATCACACAGAACCTGTGTCACACCGAAATGATCGCGCAGATCGATGAAAAGCACGCCGCCGTGATCTCGTACCCGATGCACCCAACCGGACAGGCGGACGGTTTCACCGACATTGGCGGCGGTCAGTGCGGCGCAGGTGTGGCTGCGGTAGGCGTGCATGGATTTATCCCTTCGGGCGTAGAATTCGTCGCGCCGGTACACCCTGTCAGGCTTGGAAAGTCAAGGCAGGTCGCGCCGTCAAAACGGCCTTTGCACGTTGCCGGAATAGAAATAGATGCCCAGACCCGCCGCAAAGATAACGTTCCCCGCAATAGCGTGCAGCAGGACCGCGTAGAAAAACGACCCGCGTTGGCGGTAGGCCCAAGTGAACAACAGCCCTCCGCCAAAGGTCATGATGGCGACGATCCAGCTCCAGTACATCAGGTGGGCCAGCGAAAACAGGGACGCGTTCAGTAGGTAAGCCGCCTTCCCGTTTGGAAGGATCGCCTGGTAGCGGCGAAAAAACAGTGATCGGAACAAAAGCTCTTGCGGCAGAGCCGAAGCGATCGGGTACGCCAGCCAGATCACTGCCAGGAATTCGGGCCGGTAGAGAAGCATGCGAAATGCAACGTCCGGTCGCATCGCCATAACGACCGCCGAGCAAAACGCCGTCATGGCGACAGTGAAGAGAGCGAGCTCGCGCCACGTCCAATTGCGCCAATTGTACCGAAGTTCGGCCCAGGCAAAGCCAGGTGTGTAGTGGAGCAGGATGATACCGATGGCCGTGAACGTGAACAGCGACGGAAACATCCAATTCGGAGGGAAGAAGACTGCAATCAGAACTGGTACTGCGACAAAGAACAGACCGAACTCCAGCCGTAGCCGCCCGTGATGCGCCCCTTCATGCGCCCAATCGCTTTGTTTGCTCACAATACCGCCAACTCCGCCCGGATCAGGCCACGTAAGGAATTCCCTACGAAAACTTTTTCCGCGTTTTTCAGATCGGTCAAGAACAAGACGCTTTCGGTAACCTGTTTATTATCAATCAGTTCTTCACGTAGAATTCCCGGAAGCAATCCGCAGGTCAGCTTTGGCGTCAGACGTCGGCCGTCCGGCATGTGCAGGAACAGGTTGGTGATGGTCCCTTCGCACAGCTCGTCACGCTCGTTCAGGAACAGAAATTCGTCTATTCCGTCCGGCAGCGATGCGCGAGCCGTGTCGTAAACAGAGCGTTGGGTCGTCTTGTGCTGCAACCAAACATCCGACGCGGAAAGCCGCATTTTAGTGACCGCGACCCGCCATAATGGTGGGTTACCGGCCAGTACTCCGGTTGTCACATCGTATGTTCCATCAACTGCCAGCGTAAGCCGGCAACGCTGAGGTGATTGCCCTACGACATTGTCCAGTGCCTGGATAGCGGCGCCCGCATCGAAAGGAATGCCCATGGCCACAGCTGACCGAGCCATACGGGCCAGATGCCGATCTCGGCGAACGAACCCTTGCCCGGGTCGAAAGGCCAGTGTTTCGATCAGGCGGAAGTCAGGGTCAGCTGGTGGGCAAAGCGAGCTTTCCATAGCGCTTCCTCATATTCCGATGGGGCCGTGCTGTCCCAGATCACTCCACCGCCGACGTTGAGGGTGGCCGAGCCATCCTCGACCATCAGCGTCCGGATCGCCACGTTGAATTCTGAACGCCCGTCCGGCGCGGCCCAGCCGATCGCACCGCAATAAACATCGCGAGGCCAGGGTTCGAGATCGGACAAAATCTCCATGGCTCGAATTTTGGGAGCACCGGTGATGGAACCGCAGGGAAACAGAGCCGTCAGGATATCGGACAGCTCGGCGCCCATGTGCAGCTGCGCCTGCACCAGCGAGATCATCTGATGCACAGTCGCATAGGTTTCGACCTTGAACAGCTCGGGCACCTTGACGGATCCGGGCATCGCGACGCGGCTGATATCGTTGCGCAACAGATCCACGATCATCAGGTTTTCAGCCCGGTTCTTTTCGTCGACCGCCAGGAACGCCCGACGCCGGGCGTCTTCAGCCATATCCTCGCTGCGGGGTTGGGTCCCCTTCATCGGGCGGGTTTCGATCCCGCGGTCCGCGTTCGTGCGAAAGAACAGCTCGGGAGACCGGCTGAGTAGATCGGGCAACCCATCCTGCTGGATCAGCGCGCCATGACCTACGGGCTGTCCGGCTGTGAGCGCGGCATAAAGCGCGGCGCTGTTGCCCTGTACGGTCATATCAATCGGGAATGTCAGGTTGGCCTGATAAATATCCCCTGCCCCAATGGCGTCATGCACATGTTGAAACGCCTGCGTGTACCGCGCCTCGTCCCAGCGCGGTTCAAAATGGGTCACCCCACCGGATGCAGCGGGCAATTCCCGCTGAATGGGGTGATCATAAACGCCGAAGCATAGTAAAGGCAGCCGACGGCCATCTGGCATGCGGTCAGACAGGCGCGGTTCCAGCACGTACCCCAGCTCATAGCTAGCATAGCCAGCCAACCAAGCCCCTTGCGCGCGCGCCTCGTCCAGCGCCTCCAACGCTTGGGGCACGTCCTCCGCATTGTCCGCGCGGATCATCTCGGCTGGCCGGTCAAAACTGGTTCCTGACCCGGCTGGCCCCTGATCAAAACGAATACGCAATTGCATCCTCATTTGCCGTGCTGCGCGGTATAGAGAATACGCCGCCAAGGGAAAGGGGGGAAAGCGGCAATTTCGCCCCTGTTTCCGATCCCCCTTGCACCTTTTCGCGCGGTCCCTATAACGCAGGACAATTTGGGCGCTTGGGGGTGCCCTGAATCGCGGACAATCGAAGGAACGTGGCCATGCCGAGAAGAACCGACATTCAGTCGATCATGATCATCGGGGCGGGCCCCATTGTTATTGGTCAGGCTTGCGAGTTCGACTATTCCGGCGCTCAGGCCTGCAAGGCACTACGGGAAGAAGGATACCGGGTCATTCTGGTGAACTCAAACCCCGCCACGATCATGACCGACCCCGGGCTGGCCGACGCGACATATATCGAACCGATCACGCCAGAAGTTGTCGCCAAGATCATTGAAAAAGAACGCCCCGACGCGCTGCTGCCCACCATGGGCGGGCAGACCGGCCTGAACACCTCGCTCGCGCTGGAAGAGATGGGCGTGCTGGACAAGTTTGGCGTCGAGATGATCGGTGCCAAGCGCGACGCCATTGAAATGGCCGAAGACCGCGCCTTGTTCCGCGAGGCGATGGACCGGCTGGGCATCGAAAATCCCAAGGCCGAGATCGTGACTGCCCCCAAGAACGAAAGCGGCAAGAAAGACCTGGACGCCGGTGTGGCGCTGGCCCTCGAAACCCTTGAAAATGTCGGCTTACCCGCCATCATTCGCCCCGCCTTTACGCTGGGCGGCACAGGCGGCGGCGTGGCGTATAACCGCGAAGACTATATCCATATTTGTCGCACCGGCATGGATGCCTCGCCAGTGGGCCAGATCCTAATCGACGAAAGCCTTTTGGGATGGAAAGAATACGAGATGGAAGTGGTGCGCGACACCGCCGACAATGCCATCATCGTCTGTTCCATCGAAAACATCGACCCAATGGGCGTGCACACGGGTGACTCGATCACCGTTGCCCCGGCCCTGACGCTGACCGACAAAGAATACCAGGTCATGCGCAATCACTCGATTGCCGTACTACGCGAGATCGGGGTCGAGACCGGCGGATCGAACGTGCAATGGGCGATCAACCCGGTCGACGGACGGATGGTCGTGATCGAGATGAACCCGCGCGTATCGCGGTCTTCGGCGTTGGCGTCAAAGGCAACCGGTTTCCCGATTGCCAAGATCGCCGCCAAGCTGGCTGTGGGCTACACGCTGGACGAGTTGGACAACGACATCACCAAGGTCACCCCGGCCAGCTTTGAGCCGACCATCGACTATGTTGTCACCAAGATCCCAAAATTCGCGTTCGAAAAGTTCCCCGGCTCCGAGCCCTACCTGACCACCGCGATGAAATCGGTGGGTGAGGCGATGTCCATCGGCCGCACTATCCACGAATCGATGCAAAAGGCGCTGGCTTCAATGGAATCGGGCCTGACCGGGTTTGATGAGATTGAAATCCCCGGCCTGAACGTAGGCGTCTGGGACGAAGCCGTAGACAAGGCCGCCGTTATCAAGGCAATCAGCCAGCAGACGCCTGATCGTCTGCGCACCATTGCTCAAGCAATGCGCCACGGGCTGACCGATGATGAGATCTTTGGCGTCACCAAGTTCGACCCTTGGTTCCTTGCCCGTATCCGCGAGATCATCGAAGCCGAACGCCAAGTACGCAAAGACGGCCTGCCCGTGACCGAGGAAGGCATCCGTAAGCTCAAGATGCTGGGCTTTACTGACGCGCGTTTGGGAAATCTGACTGGTCGTGACGAAGACAACGTCCGCCGGGCGCGCCGCAATCTGGGCGTTACAGCCGTGTTCAAACGCATCGACACCTGCGCCGCCGAGTTCGAGGCGCAGACGCCCTATATGTACTCGACCTACGAAGCCCCCATGATGGGTGACGTAGAATGCGAGGCGCGTCCGTCTGACCGCAAGAAAGTCGTCATCCTTGGCGGTGGCCCGAACCGGATTGGTCAGGGCATCGAGTTCGACTATTGCTGCTGCCACGCCTGTTTCGCGCTGACCGACGCTGGTTATGAAACCATCATGATCAACTGCAACCCCGAGACCGTGTCGACCGACTACGACACCTCGGATCGTCTGTATTTTGAACCGCTGACTTTTGAACACGTCATGGAAATCCTGACAAAGGAACAGGAAAACGGAACACTGCACGGCGTGATTGTTCAGTACGGCGGTCAGACCCCCCTGAAACTAGCCAACGCGCTGGAAGCCGAAGGCATCCCGATCCTGGGCACCACTCCGGATGCCATCGATCTGGCCGAAGACCGTGAACGCTTTCAGGCGCTGGTTAATGATCTGGGCCTGAAACAGCCCAGAAACGGCATCGCTTCAACCGACGCGCAAGCGCTGGATATTGCTGAAGAGATCGGTTTTCCGCTGGTGATCCGCCCCTCTTACGTTTTGGGCGGTCGTGCGATGGAAATCGTGCGCGATATGGATCAACTGAGGCGCTACATCAACGAGGCCGTGGTCGTCTCGGGCGACAGCCCTGTGCTGCTGGACAGCTACTTGGCCGGTGCGGTCGAGCTGGACGTGGATGCGCTGTGCGATGGTACCGACGTGCATGTTGCGGGCATTATGCAGCATATCGAAGAGGCGGGCGTACATTCCGGCGACTCGGCCTGTTCGCTGCCGCCCTACTCGCTATCGGCAGAGATTATCGATCAGATCAAGGGCCAGACGTTCAAGCTGGCCAAGGCACTGAACGTTGTCGGCCTGATGAATGTGCAGTTCGCGATCAAGGACGATGAGATCTACCTGATCGAAGTGAACCCGCGCGCCTCACGGACCGTACCGTTTGTGGCCAAGGCGACCGACAGTGCGATTGCTTCGATTGCAGCGCGCGTCATGGCCGGTGAGAAACTGTCGAACTTCCCCATGCGCCCCGCTTATAAGGAAGGTCAGGACACCAAGATTGCCGACCAGATGACGCTGGCCGATCCGGACATGCCGTGGTTCTCGGTGAAAGAGGCTGTTTTGCCTTTTGCCCGCTTCCCCGGCGTTGACACCATTCTGGGCCCGGAAATGCGTTCCACTGGCGAGGTCATGGGCTGGGACCGCGACTTCCCGCGTGCTTTCCTCAAGGCGCAGATGGGCGCAGGCATGGTTCTACCGTCCTCGGGTCGCGCATTTATCTCGATCAAGGACGCCGATAAAGGTGCCGCTATGCTTGAAGCCGCTCAAGTTCTGACGGAACAAGGCTTCTCGCTTGTCGCGACCCGCGGCACACAAAGCTGGCTGGCCGAGCAGGGCGTTGCCTGTGAGATCGTCAACAAGGTCTATGAGGGCCGCCCGGACGTGGTCGATATGTTGAAAGACGGCCAGGTTCAGCTGTTGATGAACACCACCGAAGGTGCTCAAGCGGTTGAGGACAGCAAAGCCATCCGATCCATCGCACTGTATGACAAGATCCCGTACTACACGACAGCTGCCGCAAGCCACGCCGCCGCGCTGGCGATCAAGGCGCAGGCCGAGGGTGATGTCGAGGTTAGATCGCTGCAGGGCTGATCGGCCTTAACCTGCTTACACACCCGAACGTTTCGCGCGCCCGTTGACCTTATGTCGCCGGGCGCGCATCTTTTCTGTGATTGAGCAGAAGGAAAAAACAAATGCGCAGGTTTATGGTTTTCGCCGCAATGATGACGCTTGCAGCGTGTGATGTGCCCTTTGTCCCGCTGATTTAAAAACGTGCGGGCTGCGGCACCGAGTCGACGAACTTTTTCGCACCTGATTTTTATGTCACTTATCTGCGTGATCCCGATGGGAACAAGCTGTCCTGATTTTCTATCACTACAACCCGGCAAGGGACCCAGGCGGCTGAAATCGCCGCCCGGGACATCTTACGCAGCGGCTTCTTTCATCTCACGCTTTTCATCCCGCGCGAAGAAGATCATGTAGAAGACGGGCGCTGCGACCATCGTCAGGATTGTCGCGAAGGCCAGGCCGCCCATAATCGTCACCGCCATGGACTTGAAGAACGCATCCGTCAGCAATGGCGCCATGCCCAGAATAGTGGTGATCGCGGCCAGCATCACTGGGCGCAGACGTGAGACCGAGGCCTCGATGATCGACTCGCGCAGGCCTTTGCCGGTTTCGCGGACCAGATCGATTTCCTCGACCAAAACAATTCCGTTCTTGATCAGCATGCCCGACAGGCTGAGCAGACCCAGCAGCGCCGTGAATGTGAACGGCAGTCCCGTGCCCAGCAGCCCAATGACTACGCCATTCACGGACATCGGCACCAGCAACCAGATGATTATCGGCTGACGGATGGCGTTAAAAATCAGCACCGAAATCAGCACCATGATTAGCAGGCTGACCGGCAGCTGACGGCCCAGGCTTTCGTTGGCGTCACCGGCGTTTTCGAACTCGCCACCCCACTCCATGCGATACCCTGCGGGCAGTTCCATCTCTTCGATGGCAGCGCGCACTTCCGAGTGGACCTGAGCCGCCGTCAGACCCGCCGGAATTTCGGCGCCGACGGTAATGGTCAGCACCCGGTCACGACGATGAACCAGCGTGTTGAGCGATTTGTACTCGAACCCGTCGACCATCTGTTCGATTGGCACAAACTTTTCGGACTGGTCCGAGTACACGACCTGATCGACGATCGAGTAATCTCCGTCCGCAGGCCGGCGGATAATGATCGGGATCAAACGGTCGCGTTCCCGGAAGACACCCGCCCTGATGCCATCGGTCGAAAATTGCAGCGTTCCCGCGATATCTTCACGGGTGACACCGGCAGTCTGCGCTCGTTCTGTCGCATAGATAGGCTGAACCGCCAGTTCTTTCTCACGCCAGTCCTGATAGACATGCAAAGCGTTCTCGGACGCACCGCGCATCCGCTGAATCGCCTCGTCCGCAAGCTGCCGCAGAACGGCCGGGTCACTACCCGAGAACCGGGCCTGGATCGGATCACCGCCGCCGGGGCCAAAGATCAGACGCTTGGTGCGGAACTCGCCTTCCGGGAATTGAGCTGAGCCAAACGCCTCTAGATCAGCCTGCAATGCGGGAATGTCATCCAGAGTTTCGGTACGGATGATCATGTGGCCATAGCTGGGGTTCGGTTTCTCTGCCGAATAGGTCAGCAGAAACCGGGTTGCGCCCTGCCCAACAAATGTGGTGACGGCAACGACATCGTCGCGTTTGTCCAGCCATTCTTCGAATACAGCCATATCCTCGGCCGTTCGCGCGATGGGCGTACCTTGCGGCAGTTTGTAGTGCACGAAGAACAGCGGCGTGTTCGAATCCGGGAAGAACTGCTGTTTGACCAGTCCAAACCCGGCGAAACAGGCAACAGTGACGCTAATCAAACCGGCAACAACCAGCCATCGGAACCGGAGCGCCCAGCGCAGGATGCTGCCGTAGACACGGAACATGATCCCGCCATAGGCATCCACAGCGCCTGCCTCACCCTGCTTGAAGAAATAGTGGCCCAGCATTGGTGTCACCGTCAGAGCCAGCACCCAGCTCAGCAGCAGTGAAATACCGATCACCGCAAACAGAGAGAACAGGAACTCGCCCGTCGCATCGGGGCTGAGACCGATCCCTGCAAAGGCCATGATCCCGATGACGGTTGCGCCCAACAACGGGATTTGCGTCTTGGAAGCAGCTTCATCCGCGGCATCGCGCGAGTTTTTCCCGCGCAACATCGCGATCTGCATGCCCTCAGCCACAACGATGGCGTTATCCACCAACATACCCATCGCGATGATCAGCGCACCCAACGAGATCCTCTCCATCTCGATTGAGAACATCGACATGAACAGCAGCGTTCCCACCACGGTCAACAACAGGGTTGAGCCGACAACAACCGCCGCGCGCCATCCCATGAACACCGCGAGTACGATAACCACAATGGTCACGGACATGGCGAGATTTACCAGAAAGTCATTCGAGGCCTGCTCGACCACCACGTGCTGTTGGTAGATCGGCAGGATTTCGACGCCAAACGGGATTTGCGAGTCCAGCTCGGCGAGTTTTGCATCAGCGCGTTTGCCGACCTCGACAATGTTTTCGGTAGACAGACCCGCAATGCCCAATGTGAAAGCTTCGGTCCCGTTGAACCGGATCATCACCTCGGGGTCGGTCTGGCGACCACGATACACGTCGGACATATCAAACAGGTTGATCACCTGCCCTTGCGAGCCTACCGACAATCCCGCAATTGCTGAGACACTGTCCGACCCTTCGGCAGTAAGGATGGTCGTGCGGTCATTCTCTGAGCGGACCGAGCCCGAAGCGTTCACCGAATCCGCATTGGCAATGGCCTCGTTGAGGGACTGCAGTGGCACATTCTGGTTCACCGAGATGGCCAGATCGGGCTCTACAAAGATCGCTTCTTGCGGCAGGCCCATCACTTCTACGTCTGCGACGCCTTCGACGGTCAGCAATTCGCGCCGCAAGTAGGTCGACAGTTCGTGTTTTTCAGCGTCTGAAAACCCATCAGCCGTTACTGCATAGAACAGCCCGAACACGTCGCCGAACCTGTCGTTGACCAGCGGCGCCTGCACTCCGGACGGCAGGCTACGGGCCGTGTCACGCACCTTGGCGCGCAGCTTGGTCCAAATTTCAGGTAATTCGGTTCCGTCATATGTTGATTGGATCTCAACCTCGATCAGCGAAAGACCGGGCTGGTTCACGGATGTGATCGTATCAACCTCACCCATTTGCTGGATGGCGGATTCTAGAGGCTCGGATACCTCCAGCGCCACCTGTTCAGCGGTTGCACCGGGATATTGGGTCACGATGACCGCGTTTTTGATGGTGAAGGCCGGATCTTCCAGACGTCCCAACGACAGGAAACCCCAGACGCCACCAAACAGGGCGATCAGGATTATCAGCCACGTATAGATCGGGCGGTCAATGGATGCGCGCGCAATGTTCATCGATCCGCCCTTCAGTTCGCAAAGCCAGCAAAGCGGCGAACGGCTTGACCATCTGTCAAGGTGCTGCCACCCGCGACGACGATCTCATCGCCATCTTTCAACCCTGTCAGAACACGGACTTCGCCGGTCTGTGTGGGTTCGATGGTAACCGGCACAAGCTGGACGGCGCCTTCATCGGCCCCAACTGGTGAAAACACCATGACGCCCAGACCGCCCTCAGCGTCCGAAATGATGGCCGTTGCGGGCACAACGATACCTGTCCGAGCGTCCTGGACCTTCACATTCACGGTCACCGACGAACCCGGCAATATCTGCAACCCTTCAGGTGGGGTAAGGCCAAATTGGATACGGAAAGTTTGACCCACGCTTGAGGTTTCGGCATCAAATTCCCGTATCTGCAGAGGGAAGACCTCATCGCTGGTTGGAAACTTCGCCGTAATCGCAATGTCATCTTCCTGACCCGATCGTTGGAACAGGATTTCCGGAACATCTACTTCGATCCGCAATTCGGACATATCGTGGATACGCACGATGGGCGCCCCTGCGTTTACAGTCGTAAAAGCCTCGACCGTTCGGCGTGAGACCAGCGCGTCAAACGGCGCGGTCAGTGTTGCATGTTCCAGATCGTATTCTGCATCGCGGACGGCGATATCCGCCAGTTGCGCTTCGGTTTCCGCGTCATCCACTGCCACCTGACTGGCTGTGGTTCCGCGCAGGCGGGAAAGGCGGGCGACGGTACGATCTGCCTGATCCTTTTGCAGGACAGCGCGGTCATAGCGGCGCTGGAATGGTTCTTGATCCAATTGTGCGATCAGCTCGCCCTTGGGTATCACGAACCCCTCGGTCACCGGCATTTCGACGATTTGCCCGGAAACCTGAAAGGCCAGGTCGACCGTCTGTCGCGCAGCGACGCGTCCAAAAAACTGGCGCGAGAAACCGGGCGATGTCTCTTGGACCATCATTAGTTTTACGGGTTTGGCGCTATCCTGCGCCAAAACGGAAGTGGCGAACACGGTCAGAGCGACGCTCAGTACAGTGAAGAGTTTCATTTCTTCAATCCCTCAGGAATTCCTGTTTTCATTATATTTTCCCGGATTTTCCGGGCCAGTCGTGCAAATTCGGCAGTTTCGTCAGCATCCAGCCCAGAGGCTCGGCGGAACAGATCCCCCGCTTCGGACATCAGCACCTGCCGCATCTCAAGCCCCTTGTCCGTCAGAACCAACAACCACGCCCGACGGTCCTCCGGATCGCGCTGGCGGGTCAGGTATCCTGCCTCTTCTAGCGCGTCAGCGGTTGACGTGATGGTGGACGGCACCGTCAGCATGTCTGCAGCCAAAACGCCCATGCGTTTGGGTCGCTCAAGCTTGACCATCATATGGCATTCCTGATGGCTCAGCCCGACCTCTAGTGCGTCCAGGCTTTCTTCCAGTTTCCAGTACAGCGCATAGACCCCCATCATCGCCTGCACTTCGGGGCTGAGGCAGCGGATCAGCGCACTGTCGTCATGGGTCATCGGTGAATCCGTTTGTAACTTTGGCCTCGCATATACTTCGAAATATGAACTATTCAAGATGTGAAGTGGGTTTCAGCGCAAACTTTGACATTCCCTTGGGTCAACGTCTCTTGATCTAACCCATATATGACTGCATTTTGGGCGAATCCGAAACATTCAGGTCTTATCATGTACACGCCCGCGATCACTGGCTCAGGTGTTTTCACCCCCGAAAACGTCATCACCAACGCCGAGCTTGTCACGGCTTTCAATAAGTATGCCGACAAGATGAACGCCCAAAACGCAGACGCAATCGCGGCAGGTGAGATTGAGCCGATGCAGCATTCATCGGAAGAGTTCATCTTCAAGGCCTCCGGCATCGAGAAACGCTATGTGATGGACAAGGACGGTGTTCTGGACCCTGACGTGATGCATCCCTTGTTGCGTCAACGTGGCGATGACGAACCGGGCATTATGACCGAGATGGCCGTGGACGCCTGCAAAAAAGCGCTGAAACAAGCCGGGCGCTGCGCCGAGGACGTTGATCTGGTGATCTGCGCTGCCTCGAACCACGAACGCGCCTATCCTGCCGTCGCCATCGAGATTCAGCAGGCCCTGGGCATCAACGGGTTCGGATTTGATATGAATGTCGCCTGTTCTTCGGCCACTTTCGGGATCCAGGCCGCCGCGGACATGGTCCGCTCTGGCTCGGTCCGCGCCGCATTGGTAGTGAACCCCGAGATTTGTTCAGGCCATCTGGAATGGCGCGACCGCGATTGTCATTTCATCTTTGGCGACGTGGCCACCGCCACTTTGATCGAGCGGGTCGAAGACGCGAAGGGTCCGCATTTCGAAATTTTGTCGACACGCTGCGCGACCGAATTCTCGAACAATATCCGCAACAACAACGGCTTCCTGCGTCGTTCACGCCCTGACGGGGTGGTCGACCGCCGTGACATGCAGTTCATGCAGAACGGACGCAAAGTCTTCAAAGAAGTGCTGCCAATGGTCAGCAAACACATCTCAGATCACATGGACGCGGAAGGCGTGAACAGCGATGACCTGAAGCGCCTGTGGCTGCACCAGGCCAACAAGACGATGAATGATTTCATCGGCAAAAAGGTTCTGGGACGCGAGCCCGAAGTAAGCGAACAGCCCAACATCCTGCAGGATTATGCCAACACCTCCTCGGCCGGGTCCATCATCGCGTTCTCCAAGTATTCGGATGACCTGTCGGACGGAGATGTCGGCCTTATCTGTTCGTTCGGTGCGGGGTATTCGGTTGGGTCGGTGATTGTAAAGCGGCACGGGTGATATGCCGAGATCACTCGGGGCAAACACCAAGCCAAGGGCCGTCGCGGCTCTCGCGTGTTACTTCCAACCAACGGTTTGGCTCTGACTTACACCATTGGTACAAGGCTGGGTCTAGTGGCCGAGTGAACGTCGCTACAACCTGATCCGTGTCCAAATTGACCTGCTTTAAACCAGCTTCGGGCAATTTCGCTTTCAGCGCATCACCTAGTGCGGACAACCCGGCCCGCGCCGCAATATCCGACGTCGGGAATTGTGTCGAAATTTGAAAACTGGAAAACGCCACTTCTTCATCTTTGGGCATTCCCCTTAAACCAGCGACAATCAGCTTTCGTCCCAGATCCTGAGAGGCAATTTCACAGCTTCTTTGAGAGTACCGAGGGCGGGGCCACTTCCAAAGATCGAATCTCAAATGAATCTGGAGTTGCCCCTCCTTTGGCAAAACGTAACGGCTTGGGCATGTTTTTATGTCCGCAACGCTTGTTGTACCGTCGATCAGCCAAACACCATCATCAGTTACATCCGTTGTCACCTCGGCCAACTCTTTCAGCCTGAACTTTTCGTCCAAGACCGGACGCACCAAAATCGCATTCGGAAAAGCCTGCGTGCAGACCTTTAAAATTACCCGAGACGTTTCGAGCGTGATCCGGTCCAAGTAAGCTCGAAGGTAGGTTGTTTGTCCGGACAGGTCAGTGTTTCTGTCTGCATCAGGGCTGGTTTCCGTGGGTACAACACCCTGAACAGTGACACCAAAATAGTGGCAGAACTGCCTCTGCGAAATCGTTCCGTCTAAGGTCGGGCCAACATCAACTGACAAAATAGGCTCGGCGCTGATGGGGTCGGCACCTGGTTTTTCAGCAATCTGAACGCTCGGCCGACCGCCTCGGTAGCGAACATAAACATCCTGTTCGTCATGGGTTTGGCCATAGAACTGGCTCGGGCATGACCCGCCGCCGTTCAGCAAGGCAAGGTCAAGATTCAGAGGTTTAGGAAGCTTGGGCGTATGGAAGTCAAACATAGTTGATCGCGTGATCCCCATGCGAGGGGTAATTGACCGTAGCAAAAACAAAGCAAACCGCCGTCAGCTCACGCTTTCCTCTTCCAGGTGCAGCTTCATGTCCAGCAGGACCTGTTGCAGCTGGCTCGTTTCCCTCAACAGACGCTTGGCTTCGTTCACCGTGATGATGCCATCCTCGATCGCCGATTGATATTCGGTCATCAGCATCGCAAACCGCTGGCTCAGCGCGATGACGTCGGAATTCACTCCACCGGTGCGGGGGCTGTCGTCATTGCGCCCGTCATAGGACAGGGTGATATTCTTCAGATCGGCAAGCGCCGAGGTGACGTGAGGGAAGTTTGCCACTGCCTCAAGCCGCGCCACCGCATCGACCGGCATGAACCGATCAGTATGTTCGACATTGTCAGAATAATAACGGCCCAACGTGGCTTTGGATTTGCCGGTAATCTCGCACGCGGATTCGATTCCCACGTCTTTAACCAGCGCTTCTGTGTGTTTTTTCAGGTAGGCCCCGATATCTGCCATGTTTTTACCTTTACTGCCTGCACGCCCCACTAAATCTGCCATTGCGGGGGAAAGGGAAAAGAAAATTCCCATACTCGATTCATAATTGAAATGTCATATGTTGGCTATCCCTCAGATATGCGGGGGTTTTGTGAGTGAGTGGCGGCATTTAATGCCGGTAATGAGTGATTGCGGGTCGGTATTCTTGTCCCGCTACGGTTAGGCCGCATGTTGGCCGACGGCGTCGCCGTTGTTGGGGCGGGGGGATCCATCCCCAATGGGCTTACGCTCGACCTCCGCAACGATAATGGCGGCGTCGCTTATTGAAGGCTATTGATGGCTTGCCCGAATTGGACAGGCGTTTTAGACCCAACCCATGGCAAAACTATACTTTAATTATTCGACGATGAACGCGGGAAAATCGACCGTGTTGCTGCAAGCCTCGCACAATTACCGTGAGAGGGGGATGGACACCTATTTGATGACCGCGGCCCTTGATGGCCGGGCCGGTGTTGGCAGGATTGCGTCGCGGATCGGCATATCGGCTGATGCGGACACGTTCGCCGCCGAAACCGACGTTTTTGCGATGATTGAACAGCGCCTGAAAAAAGGGAACGTCACCTGCGTCTTTATTGATGAAGCGCAATTTCTGACCGAAGAGCAAGTCTGGCAATTGGCCCGCGCGGTGGATGATCTGCGGGTGCCTGTCCTTGCCTATGGCTTGCGCGTGGATTTTCAGGGCCACCTGTTTCCCGGCTCCGCTGCCTTGCTGGCGTTGGCGGACGAGATGCGCGAAGTGCGGACCATTTGCGAGTGTGGGCGCAAGGCCACGATGGTCATCCGTCAGGACGAAAACGGCAACGCCATCACCGAAGGCGCGCAGGTACAGATCGGCGGCAATGAAACCTATGTTTCGCTCTGCCGCAAACATTGGCGCGAGGCCGTCGGGCGCTAGACCGGGTTCGGCAAAGATCGCCCCGCGACGAAAGCTGTAACGTTGTCCAGCGCTATATGCCCCATATCGGTGCGGACCTCTTCGGTCGCGGTGCCAAGATGGGGAAATATCGTCACATTCTCCATATCGCGCAGGGCCTGCGGAACGGTGGGTTCGAACTCATAAACATCAAGGCCCGCGCCTGCGATCTGACCGGATTGCAGGGCAGCGATCAGGGAGGGTTCGTCCACAACTTCTCCGCGCGCGATGTTGATCAAGATGCCCGAAGGTTTCATCGCCTCCAGCACCGGCGCATTGATCAGGTGGCGCGTTTGCGCACCGCCGGGCACGGCGAGCACCAGGAAATCGACCGCAGCGGCCAGTTCTTTCAGGTCGGGTATGTTTTCTGCGGGAAATTCCACCTCTTTCGGGCTGCGCGACTGGTACGCCACGTCCATCCCGAAACCAAAATGGCAACGCCACGCGATCGCCTGACCAATACGGCCCATCCCGACGATCCCAACGCGTTTTCCGGTCACATGATGCCCCAGCATTTGCGTCGGATGCCAGCCTTGCCAGTTGCCCGAGCGGACCAGCCGTTCTCCCTCGCCCGCGCGGCGCGCGGTCGACAACAGCAAGGTCATCGCGATGTCAGCAGTGGCATCGGTAACCGCACCGGGGGTGTTAGTGACCTGAATCCCTGCGGTCTGTGCGGCAGCGACGTCGATATGGTTGTACCCCACACCGAAATTGGCCAGCAGTTTACAGCGCGGCTGCGGCACTTCGGAGAAGATTGTGGCCGAAAACTGATCCCCCAGCGTCGGAACCACCACATCGAACTCAGCCAATGCGCGCCGCATTTCGTCGGGCGACATTGGCAGCGTGCTGCTGCGGATTTCGACGTCGAACTCGGCGCGGGCGCGCGCCTCGACAGCGGCGGTCATGGGGCGTGCGATCAAAAGTTTCATCAGTGCATCCGTCCGCCGGTTGGAACCTCGCCATCCGGACCGATCAGAACGATCTCGCCCTTGTCATCGGGCAGGCCCAGCACCAGAACCTCGGACATGAACTTGCCGATCTGGCGCGGCGGGAAATTGACAACGGCCATCACCTGTTTGCCCACCAGCGTCTCCGAATCGTAATGCGCCGTTATCTGGGCTGAGGTTCGGCGCTCGCCAATATCGTCACCAAAGTCGATCCACATCTTGATCGCGGGCTTACGGGCCTCAGGATAGGGTTCTGCCCGGATGACCTTGCCGACGCGGATGTCGACCTTCAGAAAATCGTCGAATGAAATCTCACTCACGGGACAGCTCCTTGGATCGGTCAGTTGCGGCCTTGACGGCGCGGTGCAGCAGGTCCGGGAAACCTTCTTCCTCATGCATCAGCACTTCAAGCGCGGCCTGCGTCGTACCATTGGGCGACGTTACGTTGACGCGCAGTTGCGAAGGGTCCTCGTCGGCCGCCATTGCCAAAGCTCCTGCCCCGGCCACCGTGGATTTGGCCAGCTTCATCGCCAGATCGTGCGGCAGACCCTGAGCCTGCCCGGCAGCGGCCAGCGTTTCGATCAGATGAAAGACATAAGCCGGACCAGAGCCACTAAGACCTGTCACCGCATCCATCTGCGATTCTTCCTCAAGGCGAACTGTGTCACCGATGGCGGA
The DNA here is from genome assembly GCF_059610545.1 of Ruegeria sp. CDSC068. Lineage (NCBI taxonomy): Bacteria > Pseudomonadati > Pseudomonadota > Alphaproteobacteria > Rhodobacterales > Roseobacteraceae > Ruegeria > Ruegeria sp. CDSC068. Next base: position 246,908 of record NZ_JBXWNV010000002.1, on the reverse strand, counting down.
CAGCAGGTTTTCGGCAAGAGAAACATCAGCATCGGATGCAACCAAATTGCCAATCAGCGCCGTGATTCCCTGCCGGATTGCTGCCGGAGTGTTCGGCATGGCGCGCACGATCGGAGTGCCTTCGCCTAGTACATTCTCGAAGGTTGCAATAGACGTACCCGCCGCGACCGAGACGAAAAGGCTACCGCCACCGCCCAGCGCCTTGATCGATGGCAGCGCATCGCCCATCATTTGCGGCTTGACGGCAACCAGCACGACCGCCGGGGCCTCGGGTAATGGAGTGTTGATATTGACGCCCTGCGCCTTCAGCCATTCTGAGGGGTACGGATCAATCACCCAGACAGCTGACGCAGGAAGGCCATGCTCCAGCCAACCGGCGAGCATGGCCGAACCCATCTTGCCGCACCCCAGAAGAACCAGCCCCTGCTCGGCGACGCGTGACATGTCCATGATTGCCCCTCTCCTTATCCGGTTTGGGGCAAAGCTTTACGCGCGGCCGTAGGCCTCTGCAATGGCGACCTGCATTGCATCCTCGGGATCGCGGTTGCCCCAGGTGACCAGTTGGATCGCGGGGTAATAGCGCTCGGCGCTCAGAACCGCAGCGGTGATCATCGTGTCGATCTGTTCCGGGCTGGCCATCTGGCCACCCGCTAGAACCAAACCATACCTGTAGACCATCAGCTTTTGATTGGCCCAGTAGGTGAACGCCCCTGCCCAGCACTGATCGTTCATCTTGTTGAGCAGCTCATAAAGCACGTTTTCACGCTCGGAAGGCGGCTCCATTTCGAAAGAACACACCATGCGGAGCGTTTCGTCATAGTTGGACCAGGCCAAGGTGATCGAATAGGTGCGCCACTGTCCTTCGACAGCCATGGCAATCTGATCATCCCCGATCCGGTCGAAATCCCAGTCGTGGTGTTCGGCAAGATGTTCAACAATGTCGATTGGATGAAGGTCTTCTTCGAGAAACTGTTCGGAAAGGGCCATAATGCCACCTCACTAATCTCTAGCCTTTTAGGGGCTGGCAGCGCCCCAGCGCTAGTTGCTTGCTCTACAAGCCGGGCTTCCCCAGTCTGCCTGTACTAGATATGGTGCGCCGCGGGCAGGGATCTGGCAACCCTATTTGTTGGGGATAACAGCAATAAGTTGTGGACAGTCAGCAACGGCGATCAAAATATTGGTGCTACCGCCAGCTTTGTCTTGATTAAATTTGGTAAGGCGTCAGAATACACAACACCGCACAATCCCAGCGTGGATTGCGCGGCGGTTTTCTTTTTTCAAAATCTCGAGTGTGCGGAACTTATTTGTCCAGTTTGGCTTCAAGCGCCGCAATGCGCGCCTCAAGTGCGGCGTTCTCTTCGCGCGCTTTCTGGGCCATGGCGCGCACAGCATCAAACTCTTCGCGCGTGACGAAATCGCGGTCGGCCAGCCAGCGGTCGATCATCGACTTCATCGCGTTTTCGGCCTCGTCTTTCGCGCCTTGGGCCACGCCCATGGCATTGGTCATCAGTTGGGAAACGTCATCAAGAATCTTGTTACGGGTTTGCATGGCTTTACTCCGGTATCGCGGTTGGTCTCTATATGGGTAAAGAATGGCCCGGGCTCAAGGTTGACTTGCCCCGCTAACCCCGGGCAATGAGACGCACATGCAGGCTGTTCTGAATTTCCCCGACCTTTCGCCCGAAGTTTTCTCGATCTCGCTGTTCGGGATGGAGTTCGCACTTAGATGGTACGCGCTGGCCTATATCGCCGGTATTCTGATCGCATGGCGATTGGGTACTGCGGCGCTGAAGCGTCCGGCCCTTTGGCCTGATCAAACACCACCGATGAAACCGCAGCAACTAGAGGATCTGATCACCTGGATCATCCTTGGGGTGATTCTCGGCGGGCGACTGGGATTCGTTCTGTTTTATCAACCGGCCTATTACTTATCGCATCCACTAGAGATTTTGATGATCTGGCAGGGCGGCATGGCCTTCCATGGTGGTCTGCTGGGGGTTGTCGTTGCGTCCTATCTCTATGCTCGGCGTTACCAGGTGCCGGTATTGTCTTTGGCTGATCTGATCGCACATGCTGTGCCGCCCGGGCTGTTGTTAGGGCGGTTGGCGAACTTCACTAATGCCGAGCTTTGGGGGCGACCCAGCGACGTTCCATGGGCGGTGATCTTTCCAGGTGGTGCCGCACAGGACTGCCCGGGTGTTGTAGCCGGGATGTGTGCCAGACACCCTTCACAACTTTATGAAGCCGCACTGGAAGGTTTGTTGCTGGGCGCACTTTTGCTGTGGATGGCCTATCGACGTGGGGCGTTTCACAAGCCCGGTCTGGTGATGGGTGTATTTCTGGCAGGTTATGGTGCCTCGCGTTTCATTGTTGAGTTCTTTCGTCAGCCTGACGCACAGTTCGTCTCGGCCGGGAATCCGCTGGGGCTGGCATGGCACGTGGGTGGTTATGGCCTGACCATGGGGCAAATGCTGTCGCTGCCAATGATCGCGCTTGGCCTGTGGTTTGCGCTGCGCGCGCGACGCACTCAATGAACCTTAAGGATCACCTACTGGCGCAAATTGCGCTGAATGGCCCGATGAGCGTGGCCGATTTCATGACTGAATGCCTGCTGAACCCCAAGTTTGGATACTACACCACTCGTGATCCGCTGGGCGCGCAGGGGGATTTCACCACCGCCCCGGAAATCAGCCAGATGTTCGGAGAAATGATCGGACTTGCACTGGCGCAAAGCTGGATGGATCAGGACAAGCCGGACAGATTCATTCTAGCAGAGTTGGGACCGGGTCGCGGCACCCTGATGGCGGATATCCTGCGCGCAACCAGCAGCGTATCCGGGTTTCACGAGGCCGCAGAAATTGTTTTGTTCGAAGCCTCCCCTGCCCTGCGGGACAGACAGGCGCAATCGCTGAGCGGTCACAACCCGCGTTGGATCGATATGCTCACAGACCTCCCCGATGCACCCCTGTTTCTGGTGGCGAACGAATTTTTTGATGCCCTGCCAGTCCGCCAATTCATACGTGACGGCGATGGCTGGTGCGAACGTCTGATCGGTGTGCAGGGTGAATCGCTGACGTATGGGCTGGGGCCGAACACAGCTCAGGTCGCGCTAACGGATCGCATGATAGACACCCAAGATGGCGATCTGGTTGAACTCTGCGCGGCCGCAATTCCGATCCTGACCGTGATCGCCGGGCGGATCGCCACTTATGGCGGGGCGGGTCTGATCGTGGATTACGGTGACTGGCATTCGCTGGGCGACACGTTTCAAGCTTTGCAATCACATGAACGTGTTGATCCCCTGCAAGCTCCGGGTCGGGCGGATCTGACTGCGCATGTAGATTTCGAGCCCCTTGCCATAGCCGCACGGGCCGCCGGTTGCGCCCATACAAAGCTGACACCTCAGGGCATGTTTCTGGAACGGTTGGGCATCACGGCCCGCGCACAGGCGCTGGCTGCGCCACTCGGCGGGTCTGAGCTTGAGACGCTCATTGCTGCACATCGCCGGTTGACGCATCCCGAGGAAATGGGAAATCTGTTCAAAGTACTGGGTCTCTATCCTTCTTACGCTGCACCTCCACCGGGACTGGAACCATGACATTGGAAATTCTGACCTCGGACATCTTATCGCCTGTCCGCCACGGGTTCTTCAGCCGTCGGGGCGGTGCCTCTTCCGGAATATTCGCGGGCTTGAACTGCGGCTATGGCTCGTCGGACCAAACCGAAGCGGTGGCAGTGAACCGTCAGCGCGTGGCCGCCGCGATGGAAGTCAGCCCAGACGCTTTGGTTGGCGTGCATCAAGTGCATTCTCCAACTGTTCTGACGGTGGACGCTCCGATAAATGGCGACAAACCCAAAGCGGATGCGGTTGTCACCGCAACCCCGGGACTGGCACTGACGATTCTGACAGCGGATTGCCAACCGGTCCTGTTTGCCGATTCTGACGCGAATGTGATCGGGGCTGCGCATGCCGGGTGGCGCGGTGCTTTGGACGGTGTATTGGAGGCAACCCTGGACGCGATGGAGGCATTGGGCGCAAAGCGGGAAAACACCGTGGCTGTCATTGGTCCTACGATTTCTCAAAACGCCTATGAAGTCGGTCCAGATTTTCTGGATGAATTCGCGGCGGATTCACCCGAAAACCTTAGGTTCTTTGCGAATGGCAATGGGGATCGACTGCAGTTCGACCTGCCCGCCTATGGTCTGCACAAATTGCGGCAAGCCGGGGTGGGTGAGGCCGAATGGACGCGGCACTGCACCTATTCGGACCCGGACAGGTTTTATTCCTACCGCCGCTCCACCCACGCGAAAGAAGTCGACTATGGCCGCCTGATTTCCGCCATAAAATTATAGGGCTCGTCCCAAATGTGGCAAAAACGCCGCTTTTTTGCCACATTTGTTGTGTCTGTTTGAGTCGAGACATTTTGATTTTTATTGTCCGTACTCAGGTGTTTATCAAACGATTATCCAGCAGTGCGAGGCATTCCGAAAGAAGAGGATCTGCTGACTTTCAACTTTGCTGCTTTAACCCCGGATCAGCCTTATCGGTGCCGTATTGACGCATCACAGTGATCCGACAAGGGAAACCGGGTGTTCACCCCGATACGAGCAGGAATAATAACATGAAGGTTAAATCTCGCTTTCTTAGCGCCGTTGTTGCGGCGACGCGAGAGCAGGCACCGGAAATGCCGTGGAAACGGGTTTCCAGTACTTCGGTCAGGGTCGCGCGCCGCTTGGCACGCCAACGCTGACCAAAAGCCCAAGGAACCATGCTGCCGGTTCCAAGGGTCAAGACGCACATCGGAGGGGTGCTCCGGGCCGATGTGTGACTAACCGCTGAAATTTCCAGCGGCCATGTTCAGGGGTGTGTGTGCGCAGGTAATTTCCGCCTGCGTTTTAGTGAGTTTGTCTGGGGGGTCAGTGTGTTGACCAAAGAAAAGCAAAAACTTATCGCGTCGCGACGCCGGAATGGCGTGCCCATAATGGTCGCTCTCTCATTAAAGACAAAGAAAACGCCGGTCAGGTTGCCCTGTACGGAGGGCTTTACCCGTCTGAACGGTATTTTAGAGGGGACGGAATGAAAATGACAATTCCACATTCCTTGACGCGCGCAGCCAGAAACGCGGTCGAAACTTCGGCCATGCTGCGCGAAATTCCGAGGACAAACGCAAGACCAAAGGCCCAGTTGCGGCGCTATGAGGTCAGTACCTTGATGCCAAACGGAGATGTTTCGCAAACGCGCCACATCGCTCCGGCATTGCCCATGTTCGAAGACGCCTTTTGTGCCTTTACACGCGGATCCCTGGTGGAAACCGAAAACGGCCCATTGGCGATCGAAGATCTGCTGCCGGGCGACTTGGTTCTGACACAGGATGGCGCGCTGCAGACCGTGTTGTGGAAGGGGTCGGTGACCCTGATTCCCGGACGCGAGGATTCGCGTGGTCGAACACGCCCGCTAACTCGGATCATGGCCGATACATTTGGAATGCAAAAGCCGCTGTCCGGCGTAATCGCGGGACCCGCAGCACGTCTGCTGGGCACACCTGCGCATCTGCGCCATTTACACGACGGGGCCGAAATTCTGACCCCTGTCCATGAATTCCAGGACGGTATGAGCGTGATCGAAACATTGCCGCCGACCCCGATTGAGCTGTTTCACATCTGCCTGAAACGTCATTCGGTCATCAAGGTCGATGGCCTGCAATTCGAATCATACCATCCAGGAGTCAATGCCGCACGCCAGGTTAGCCAATCGCTCAGATCGATCTACCTGAACTTGTTTGCGCATATCGAATCGCTGAGCGATTTTGGCCCGCTGGTTTTGCCACGCGCCGGAGACGGTGAGATAGATGCGCTTACGGCCTGAAAACAAAAAACTAACTGCAGTGTGGGGGCATTATGCAGCTGATAATTAGTTGGGTTCTATCATTGACGGTCGCAGCATTTCTGCCGCCGTCAAAATCGCATCAAAAGCGAATGATGTTCACGCCGTCCGGTTCATTCGTTCTTCCAGAACGTCGAAGGGAACGCCGGGTTCGTCCTTGGCGCCGCGAATAACCAGCGATGTTTTTACGCTGGCTACATTGGGCGTAGTCAGCAGCTCGCCCGTCAGAAACTGCTGAAAACTGCTCAGGTCGGGGGCGACGCATTTCAGGATAAAGTCCACCTCGCCGTTCAACATGTGGCATTCCCGAACCAGCGGCCATTCGCGGCAGCGTTCCTCAAATGCGTTAAGTTCGGATTCGGCCTGGCTTTCCAACCCCACCATGGCAAAGACCTGAACCTCGAACCCCAACTCGCGTGAGTTCACATCGGCATGGTAGCCGCGAATAAGCCCGGATTCTTCCAACGTACGCACGCGCCGCAGGCAAGGCGGCGCTGAAATACCTACGCGTTTTGCCAACTCGACATTGGTCATGCGACCGTCTGCCTGCAATTCTGCCAAAATCTTGCGGTCAATCTCATCCAGCCGTATCGCGACCATGAAATGCTCCTAATTTTTCGGTTGTTATATCAGCACCCGACCAATGCGCAATTATCTTTCGCACCTGCGCAATATTCTATATTTTCAATGTTCTTTTTTTGGGCACCTTGCCGCAAATGCATGACTGCCTGTCAAAAGGTTGGGGGTTTAAGCCCTGCGCGACGCTCGCTATATCCATCCGTCAGGGGCCACGCGCCCCAATCAGGCAGATCGAGTTGGGGGTACTATGGCCGAAACACGACACACCAGGGTTCTGATCATCGGATCGGGACCGGCCGGTTACACGGCCGGCGTTTATGCAAGCCGCGCGATGCTGGAGCCGATTCTGGTTCAGGGCATCGAGCCGGGCGGCCAGCTGACCACAACGACCGAGGTCGAAAACTGGCCCGGAGACACCGAGGTTCAAGGCCCCGACCTGATGGTGCGTATGCAGGACCATGCCAAGGCGATGGGCTGTGAAATCATCGGTGACATCATCAACGATCTGGACCTCAGCAAACGCCCGTTCACCGCAACCGGCGACAGCGGCACTGTTTACACAGCAGATGCCGTCATTCTGGCCACCGGCGCGCGCGCCAAATGGCTGGGCCTGCCGTCGGAAGAGAAATTTAAGGGCTTTGGCGTTTCCGCTTGCGCGACCTGCGACGGCTTCTTTTATCGCGGACAGGAAATCGTGGTCATCGGTGGCGGCAACACCGCCGTAGAAGAGGCGCTGTTTCTGACCAATTTTGCCAGCAAGGTCACTTTGATCCATCGTCGTGATGAGCTGCGCGCGGAAAAGATCCTGCAGGACCGGCTGCTGAAGCATGAAAAAATCGAACCCCTGTGGTTCCACGAGTTGGAAGAAGTGACCGGCACCGATGCCCCGCTGGGTGTCGAAGGTGTGCGGGTCAAAAACGTGAAGACCGGCGAGATTACCGAGATCCCCTGCAAAGGCGTTTTTGTCGCGATCGGACACGCACCTGCCAATGAACTGGTCAAGGACTCACTGGAAAGCCATATGGGCGGCTATGTCGTGACCAAGCCAGGTTCGACCGAGACCTCGGTGCCGGGTGTATTTGCCGCCGGGGATCTGACGGACCATATCTACCGGCAGGCTGTGACCAGCGCCGGCATGGGATGCATGGCCGCGCTGGATGCCGAGCGTTTCCTGGCCGAACAGGATTGATCTGATGCTGGAATTCTCTGGCCCGGTCTGGAGAATTCTTTTTCTGACGCAATTGGACGCCCCTTTGGCCCCTGCTCGGGCGCCAGAGGGGCGTTTTCATTACTCGGGGCAGACGGCGTTTTACGCCTCGCTCAGCGCAGAAGGTGCTGGGGTCGCTATTCGAAGATATGTTTCGGCGGGCGATCCACCACGGGTCTTACAGCGGGCAACCGTGACAGGCGCAAAACTGGTCGACTTACGTGGACAGCGCAAGGCATCGGTCGTTTGGCAGGACATTCACGCCAAGCAGGGCACCTCGCCGACATGGACGTTCTCGGACCGCGCGCGTGACGCAGGCGCTGACGGGTTGCTATACAGCTCACGCTCGCGCCCCGAACTCAGCCACATTGTCCTGTTCGACCCGTCTCCTTCGCTGATCCGTGTGAATACGCCGTCAACAGATTGGACACCGCCCTATCCGCAACCTGCGCTTGACCGCTAAGCTGCGGCGTATCAGACTCGGCCTCAAGCGAGACCAACGCAGGTGATCTGATTGAAAACTGTTCTGTGGCAAGGCGGGTGGGCGACCCGGCTGAGGATCGGCAGCGGCCTAGTTCTGTTCGCCTTTGCGTTCTTTCACTTCATCAACATCGGCCTTGGTCTGTTTCACACGGACTACCTGCATGACATGCAGGATGCCCGGCATGTAATCACACGTCACGATGTAGGCAGCATAATACTCTATGCTGCTCTTTTGATTCACGCGGGGTTAGCCCTGTACTCGATCAGCCAGCGCCGGACTTTGCGCATGCCGTTCAGCACGGGGTTGCAGATGGTTCTGGGGTTGTTGATCCCATTGCAGCTGATCTCGCATATCGTGCAAACGCGCTATGCGAACACGGTTTACGATGTGAACGATGAAATGGGCTATATCATCGTTCTGATGTGGCCGAGCTACGCGGTCTGGATGCAAAGCCTGTTGTTGCTGGTGGTGTGGGTGCATGGCTGTATCGGACTGCACATGTGGCTGCGGCTGACCCGCTGGTGGCCCAAATTGGTGCCATATCTGATTGGCCTGGCTGTGTTTGTTCCGACATTTGCCCTTGCCGGAGTGTTGACGGAGGGGCGCCGTATCTGGGCTGATTTTGCAGACCCGTTTTTGCGCGAACAATATATCGAGCATTACAACTGGCCCTCTCCCGAAGACTTCCAGCACCTGTTCAGCGTAAAAGACAATGCGCTCATGGCGTTCTGGGTGGCCCTTGGCGCATCCCTGGCGGTATTTGCGATCCGCAAGCTGTGGCGCCGCCGACATTCCGTGCGCGTCAAGTACGCTCAAGGCCCTGAGGTCGTTGCCGAAAAAGGGATGACCCTGCTTGAAATTTCCCAAGCCAACGGCATTCCACACACGGCGCTATGCGGTGGCAAAGGGCGCTGCACCACCTGCCGCGTGATTGTCGAGGCGGGCGGGGATCAACTGCCTGAACCTGGTGAGGTCGAAGCCCGAAGCCTAGCTGCGGTCAGCGCCCCGGCGGGTGCCCGGCTGGCATGTCAAATCCGACCGATGGCTCCGATCACAGCGTTTCGCATGTTCCGCCCAGATGGCGCCCGACACCGGGCACATGCAAGCCAGGGTCAGGAACGGCAATTGGCGGTCCTGTTTCTGGACATGCGCGGCTTTACCTCGCGCACCGCTGGCCAACTGCCCTACGACATCGTTTTCCTGCTAAACCGCTTTTTCGACGCCATCGTCCCCGCGATCACGGCCGAGGGCGGAGTGGTCGACAAATACATGGGCGACGGCCTGTTGGCCGTGTTCGAAACCAACGACGCCCAAAGCTCTGCTCGGGCAGGGATGAAAGCGGCCATTGATATCAGCCTTGCCTTGCAGCGTTTCAACCAGCAGCTGGAAACAGAGGGCAGCCCTCGGATCCGCATCGGAATGGGCCTGCATCTGGGGGACCTTGTTCTGGGTGAAATCGGTGCCGCGGGCCACGCCGCCCGTACAATCATCGGCGACACCGTAAACGTGGCCAGCCGGTTAGAGGCGGAAACCAAGAACTTGGGCTGCGAACTTTTGGTCTCAGAAGAGTTGTTGCTGGCGGCAGGATATGACGGCGATATGCGGCAGGTTCGCCCTTTCGACCTGCGTGGCGTGACGCGACCGATTCCCGCCCTGCCCGTCCCTAAAGCGGCGGATTTGAGCGCCAGTGCGGCTGCATAAGAACACTCGCCCTGAATTGGGTGGAATTGTTGCCCACCTCGGGAACCAGCTTCGCAGATTGCCACACAAACCGGAATATCCTTCCATTGCGTGAAAAAACCGCGCATATCGTCCTTTGTTTCACCAATGTATATGGACTTCACCCAAAAGCCGGGGCAAACGCCCCTTAATCAATGGCAAAGCAGCACTTTTACAAGAGTAATCCCATGACGATGTTAAGTAACCTGGCCCCGATCCCCGAATTGTTCGTGTCCTACGATTCAGCACAGAAACTGAAGGTGGAAGCCGCAGATCTGACCAGCTGGGACCTGAGCCCGCGCCAGATCTGTGATCTGGAACTGCTGATGAACGGCGGGTTCAACCCTCTCAAAGGTTTCCTAGGCGAGGCGGACTACGACAACGTCGTCGAGAACATGCGTCTGGCCGACGGCACACTGTGGCCGATGCCCATTACTCTGGACGTAGACGAGGCGTTCGCCGACAAAATCGAATTGGGCCAGGACATCGCTCTGCGTGATCAGGAAGGCGTCATTCTGGGCACCATGACAGTCACGGACCGCTGGACGCCTAACAAGGCACGCGAGGCCGAAAAAGTCTTTGGTGCAGATGACGACGCCCACCCGGCGGTGAACTACCTGCACAACGTCGCGGGCAAAGTTTATCTGGGCGGGCCTGTGGTCGGTATTCAACAGCCGGTCCATTATGACTTCCGCGCGCGCCGCGACACTCCGAACGAGCTGCGCGCCTATTTCCGCAAAGTCGGCTGGCGGCGTATCGTTGCGTTTCAGACCCGCAACCCGCTGCACCGCGCGCACCAGGAACTGACCTTCCGCGCCGCGAAAGAGGCGCAGGCCAACCTGCTGATCCATCCGGTCGTGGGCATGACCAAACCGGGCGACGTGGATCATTTCACCCGCGTGCGCTGCTATGAGGCGGTACTGGACAAATACCCGGCCTCGACCACATCGATGTCGTTGTTGAACCTGGCAATGCGCATGGCCGGCCCGCGCGAGGCCGTCTGGCACGGGCTGATCCGCGCAAATCATGGCTGCACCCACTTTATCGTCGGCCGTGACCATGCGGGCCCGGGCAAGAACAGTCAGGGCGAAGATTTCTACGGCCCCTACGATGCGCAGGATCTGTTCCGCAAGTACCAGGATGAGATCGGCGTCGAGATGGTCGATTTCAAACACATGGTCTATGTGCAGGAACGCGCGCAATACGAGCCAAACGATGAGATTCTGGACAAGGACAATGTCACTATCCTGAACATCTCGGGCACCGAGTTACGCCGTCGTCTGGCCGAAGGTCTGGAGATCCCGGAATGGTTCAGCTTTCCCGAGGTTGTCGCCGAATTGCGCAAGACCCGCCCACCGCGCAGCCAGCAGGGCTTTACTGTGTTCTTCACCGGCTTTTCGGGCTCGGGCAAATCCACTATCGCCAACGCGCTTATGGTCAAACTGATGGAGATGGGCGGCCGCCCTGTCACATTGCTGGATGGTGACATCGTTCGGAAAAATCTATCGTCAGAGCTGGGCTTTTCGAAGGAACACCGCGACCTGAACATCCGCCGCATTGGCTATGTAGCCAGCGAGATAACCAAGAACGGCGGCATCGCAATCTGCGCCCCGATCGCGCCCTATGCCACGACCCGCCGTGCGGTCCGGGAAGAGATCGAGCAATTCGGCGCCTTCTGCGAGGTTCATGTGGCCACCACCATTGAGGAATGCGAACGCCGCGACCGCAAGGGACTGTACAAGCTGGCCCGCGAAGGCAAGATCAAAGAGTTCACCGGAATCTCGGACCCTTATGATGTTCCCGCGGACCCCGAACTGAGCGTCGAGACCGAAAATGTCGAGGTCGACAACTGCGCCCATCAAGTTCTCCTGAAACTGGAAAGCATGGGTCTCATTGCAGCATCCTAACTGCTACAACGAACAAGCAAAGCGGCCAGCATTGGCCGCTTTTTTTGTTGGATTGACAAGCGCACGCTGCCTTGGTGCAAATGCAGACCCTAACCAAAACGCAATGTGCCCATGACCCGCGACCTGCCTGCAATTGCCAGTTTCTGGTTTGGTTCAGACTTGAGCTGGCTCGAGGCGTTATGCATTCAATCCTATCTGGATAACGGTCACCGGTTTATACTGTATACCGTGCATGACATCCAAGGCGTGCCTAGCGGCACCGAGATACGGCCCGCTTCTGATATCCTTTGGCCAGCGCCGTTTGATTTTCGACCGGAAGACCGGTTAGGGGTCGCAGTGTTTTCTGACATCTTTCGACTGCGGCTTATGCAGAAAACTCCGTTCATCTGGGTCGATCTGGATGCATATTGCGTCAGGCCATTCGACTTTTCTTCGGCTTACGTTTTCGGGTCGTCGCAATCAGGCACCTTTCCCAACGGCGTCCTGCGGCTGCCGGAAGGTTCAGAGACACTGGCGTTATGGATTGACTTCGTGACCTCTGCCAACCCAACACAGCCCTGGCGCGGCGGTCGGCTGCTTCGACACAATCGCAGGCGCATCCGAAACGGTGAAACCTGGGGCATTGAAACACTGCCCTGGGGCAGCTCTGGCCCCAAGGCGCTGGAGTTCTTTCTGCGCCAGACTGGCGAAGACAGCCACGCGATGCAGCCGGAAGTGTTCTATCCTTTGGACAAGGATCAGCTATGGCAACTGCACGATCCGCGCATTTCCACGGCCGAGATCGAACGGGATAAGGTGCATTCAGTCCACATCTACGGACATCAGAAAAAGTTCATGGCAGGCAAAACCGCCGGGCTGCCGGTCAGCGGATCATATCTGCAGCGGCTTTGCCTTCGACATGGGATCGACGCCTCGGCGAATCCGATCTTGCCGGTGGGGTGGCTGGCCCCGCGGCCATCGCACCACTAGGCCGCGTTTATCTGTTCGCGCAGGGTCCGCACCGCACGGCCTTCAAAGTCACCGAACTCTGCCGCCTTGCTTTGCGCAGCTTTCAGATGCGGCAGGCGTTCGGCATAGTCGTCAGCGGACAGGCTGTTGATCGCGCGCTGAATGTCGGCCTCGGATTCGCAGAGGATCATACCGGCTGTGTCCATGAAGTCCCCTATATTCGGACACCCCCAATAGATCGGGACCGTTGAGCATAAGATCGCATCTGTCAGCTTTTCCGAGAAATAGTTCTTCTCGCGAACATTCTCGATCACAACGGAATAGCGATACGGGGCCAAGCCGTCGGATTTGCGGTCAAATGGCATGTATCCCCGCCCCATGATATCAACGTCAGCACCCGTTTCCCGCACCCAGTCAATCACCGAATGGCGCAGTTGGTGCCCCTCCAGATCGCGTTTGGCTGAGGCAATGAGCGAGCAGGACTTCGTTTTCTCTACGTTGAGGTCACGCCAATCCGGCACCATCGTCACGCCGTAGGGCAGAAACACCGCATTGGGAAGGTTTCGCAACAGCACATCATGAAACGTCATCACCCGAAAGAACCGCCGCCATGTGTAGCGGAGCATCTTGTCGTGCTTGGCGTGAATTGCCGACGGTTCGCCCATCATCAGCGAAATCCGGGCGCGGGTGCCCCGGCGCAGGCGCAAATGCACGGTAGAATTGGGATACATAATCAGATGGTCGGTACGCTCAAGATCGCCAACTGTTTTGCCCATCAAGCGCTCGGGGCACCCTTCGGGCCAGATCAGATCGGACAATGGAACCGAAGCCAGTTTCGGCCCTAATCGATGCCCGTAAGGCAGGATGGCGATCGCGGGTTCGGTCATGACAGTTGCCCGGGAAAATTGACCTGACCGCGCATTAGAATATAGCCGCGACCCGCCACCTTGATACCGGTCATCGCATCGGCGGGTCCAACGCGTGTAACGGTCGCTTGGCCGGGGCGGCCCAAGTCGTGGCCCTGTTCTGCCGTAAACGTATCTTTGGGCATCAAACCATACTTCCAAAGATAAGCTGCCATCGCCCCGGTTGCGGATCCCGTGAAGGGATCCTCGGGCGGGCTGGGCGGCAGCATCAACAGACGTGAGAATGTGTCGCCCGCCTCGGTCGCACCTTCCAGCGTCACAAGGAAGGGCTCGGCCATGTCCGACCCCGAATACCTGCCTGCTTCGATCACTTTTCGCAAAGGTTCTTCAACCAACTTCGCGGCGCGCAAGGCTTCATGATCACGCAAAACGGTGACACAAAAAGGCAACCCTGTGGATACCATCTGAGGTGGGGAGATGATCGCGCTTTCCGGCAGGCTGATGGCGGCGGCAACCAGATCGGCAGGAACCATCGCACCAAATTGCGGGGCAACCTGCGTCATTTCAATCTCATCACCATTGAGTTGGATGGAAACGATCCCTGCCCCGGTGTCCAGTGTCAGTGCATCCCCCTGAAACAGCCCACGCGACCGCATCGCCGCGACAGTGGCAATGGTTGGATGCCCCGCAAAAGGGATTTCACGGCTGGCCAGAAAATAGCGCACTTGGAAGTCGGCCACGTCAGACGGCCCGGTAAAGGTACATTCGACCAAGGACGTTTCGCGCACGTATGCCGTGCAGACATCTTTGGGTAGGACGGCCCCACCATGCACCACGGCGCATCCATTACCGCCAAAGGCGCGGTCGCTGAATGCGTCCACCCAGTCAAAATCAAACCAACTCATGTTTGGTGCCTCCGCCCTGCGAACCCGTATTGGTTCGCATATCTCACCCGTGGGGCGGCGGATGTCACGGGAAAATCACACGCTGCGGGGACCGATTTAGTGCACGGCCACCGGGGAAAAGTCATGTTCGCGCGCCAGAATAAAGGCCAGCTTGCGATCTGCGACCAGGGCCAGTTGCTGACCATCCGAGTCATGCACAGCGTAGAGCTGATCCAGATCACCGGCCTGTTCGCGCACTTCGCGCGGCAGGTCAGCAACATCGACGGCTTTTACATAGACGATCCGGTCGCCTTCGGTGTTGATTTCAATCGGTGTATTCATTGCTCTTACCCCTTCCGTATATTGATTGTCTGAACCACGGTTTCAGGCACGGCGCGGGTCAGATCCACATGCAGCAGACCGTTTTCCATGATCGCTTCGCCTACCTCGACACCGTCCGCCAGCACAAACATGCGCTGGAACTGACGCGCCGCGATGCCGCGATGCAGAAAGATGCGCCCCTCGCTATCGTCGCGTTGACGGCCCCGGATCACCAGTTGGCGATCCTCGATGGTAATCGACAGGTCCTGTTCCGCAAAGCCGGCCACAGCCAGGGTGATGCGATAGGAAAAATCCGAGGTCTGCTCGATGTTATAGGGCGGGTATCCTTCGTTTCCGGCCTTTGCAGACCGTTCTAGAAGGCGTTCCAATTGCTCGAACCCCAAAAGATGCGGGTATGAGCCAAGAGTAAGTTTCGACACGTATTTTCGTCCTTTATTGCCAAAGCGACGTGTGGTGCGGTCCCGTTTTGGCAACCGCGTATGATAGAATATGGGAATATGCAGGGATGTCCACAAGGTCTGGCCGGATAAACCCTGACACACTATCTTGTGTGGAAAGCACCACAACAACAACCGAGTCGTCCATGAACGCGCCCACTGACATTTCAATGAAAACAGATGAAGTTCTTCGGGTCGAGCTGGAGGTATTTCGCCGCCAGCACCGCGATCTGGACGAAGCGATCGAGGCGCTGCAAGCCACGGGGACGTCGGATCAGTTGACGATCAAGCGGCTGAAAAAGCAGAAACTGCGCCTTAAGGACATCATTCGCCTGATCGAGGATCGTCTGACCCCGGATATCATCGCCTGAAGGCCCTGTACCGCATTGCCAGATAGGCCGATTTGGCTATAGTGCGCGCTCTTTCGACAGGCAAGGGCGACAAGCGGATGAGCGATGTGAAAGTGGGGATCATCATGGGCAGCCAGTCGGACTGGCCCACGATGAAAGAAGCCGCAGATATTCTGGATGAACTGGGCATTGCGTATGAAAAACGCATCGTTTCGGCCCACCGCACCCCTGATCGCCTCTGGGACTATGGCAAAACCGCCGTTCAGCGCGGCCTGGATGTGATTATCGCCGGTGCGGGCGGTGCTGCGCATCTGCCTGGGATGATGGCCTCAAAAACCCGCGTGCCGGTGATCGGCGTGCCTGTGCAGACGCGGGCCCTGTCCGGCGTCGATTCGCTGTATTCCATTGTGCAGATGCCCAAAGGCTTTCCGGTGGCGACGATGGCTATCGGCTCGGCCGGTGGGGCCAATGCCGGGTTGATGGCGGCCGGTATCCTTGCTCTGCAAGACCCAGCGCTGGCTGATCGCCTGGATGCCTGGCGCGCGGCCCTTTCGGCCTCGATCCCCGAGGAACCGCAGGGATGAGCCGTATCGGCTTCATCGGAACCGGACATATTGCAGCCCCCATTGCGCGTTTTCTTGCGGCAAAAGGGCACGAGATCGCTGTGACAGAGCGCAACGCCACAGTCTCGGCCGAACTGAAAGCTGAACTGGATGTCGTGGTCGCGAACCCACAAGCGGTTCTTGACGCATCAGATATCGTTTTTCTTTGCCTGCGCCCCCAAATCGCCCCGGAAGTATTGGAACAGCTAAACTTTCGCTCGGATCAGCAGATCGTGTCAGTGATGGCGGCTGTATCGGTGGATCAGCTTGCTGCGTTATGCGCCCCCGCAACTGACTTTGTGCAAACGATCCCATTGGGTTTTCTTCAGCAAGGTGGATGCCCGCTTGCAGCGTTCGGAAACGACGCCTTGCTGGCTGAATTGTTCGAGCCCGAAAACCCGGTCGTCAAGGTATCCAACGAGGCCGCGCTGAATGCACATTTTGCCGTCTGCGCCATGGTCCCGGGCATTCTGGACGTGTTGGCAACGGGTGCCGAGTGGCTGGCCGAGCAAACGGGCGACGCGGATGCCTCAGAGTTTTATACGACACAGCTGCTATCCGGGTTTCTGCACACAATGCAAACCGGGCAAGCCGGGCGTTTGGCCGAAGAACGGGACGGGCTGGCAACTGATGGAACACTCAGCCTGCAAATGACGCAGGCCTTGCATGCGGGCAACGCACATGATGCGCTGCGCTCGGCCCTGCAGGCGATTGGAAAAAGGTTGGAGACTGATTGATGACGGACATGCTTGCTCCGGGGGCGCGGATTGGAATTCTGGGCGGTGGCCAATTAGGCCGGATGTTGTCCGTCGCGGCGGCCCGGTTGGGCTTTGTAACCCACATCTTTGAGCCGGGAGCCAACCCACCCGCCGGTCAGGTGGCGGATCATGTGACGACTGCAGCTTATGATGACGCTGCGGCACTGAAGGCCTTTGCCGAGTCCGTCGATGTCATCACCTATGAATTCGAAAATATCCCGACCGAAGCGCTGGACCTGTTGGAAGCACATTGCCCTATCCATCCGGGGCGCGAGGCGCTGCGTGTCAGTCAAGATCGACTGACCGAAAAGACTTTCCTTGCCGAGTTGGGTTTGAAGACAGCGCCGTTCGCCGACATCACCAATCTGGACAGCCTAAAGGCAGCGATTGACCAGATTGGCACGCCAGCCATCCTGAAAACACGTCGTTTCGGCTATGACGGCAAGGGACAGGCGCGGTTGCGCGGCCCCGAGGATGCCGAGGCCGCACTGGCCGATATGGCAGGCGCGCCAGCAATCCTCGAAGGGTTCGTAAATTTCAACTACGAGGTATCGGTCATCGCCGCCCGCAGCATCGACGGTCAAGTGTCCTGTTTCGACCCCGGTGAAAACGTGCACCGCGATGGCATCTTGCACACCACCACGGTACCCGCCCGCCTTGCCCCGGCGCAACGAACCGATGCTGTTCTTCTGGCCGCCAATATCTTGAACGCGCTGGATTACGTCGGTGTCATGGGTGTCGAACTGTTCGTCACGTCAGAAGGGTTGATCGTGAATGAGGTTGCGCCTCGGGTGCACAACTCGGGTCACTGGACACAGAACGGCTGCGCGGTGGATCAGTTCGAACAGCATATCCGCGCTGTGGCGGGATGGCCCCTGGGTGATGGTCAACGCCATTCGGACGTGGTCATGGAGAACTTGATCGGTGATGATATGGACCGTGTGCCGGAATTGGCACGGGAACGCGACGTGGCGCTTCATCTCTATGGCAAGGCTGAGGTCAAACCGGGCCGCAAGATGGCGCATTTCAACCGCATCACGCGGTGACTCAGCCCACGAACCGTGCGGCGATATCGCCGGACATGAAACTAACCCGCCCACCAGCCAGCGTGGCGGCGACGCGGTGGGACCGAGCATCAAGGATCACCATGTCTGCGCGCTGACCAGGGGCAAGTGTGCCCCGGTCCTGCAACCCAAGAACTCGCGCCGGCCCTGATGACACCAGCGCCCACGCCATTGCCAAATCCAGCAGGCCAGATTTGGCAAGCATCAGCGCAGCGCGCCGCGGGCTGGGATAGTGATAGTCCGATGCCAAGGCATCACACAGCCCCATCGTGATCAGATCCAACGCACTGACGTTGCCCTTGTGCGATCCGCCACGCACCACGTTGGGCGATCCGAGAATTACGTGATCCCCAGCAGCCCGTGCAGCCTCGGCTGCCTCTAGCGTTTCTGGGAATTCCGCGATCTGCGCCCCCCGCGCCCGCCAATCGGCGCGGGTTTGGGCGGTTGCGTCGTCATGACTGCCCATACGGACACCCTGCTCGGCCAGCGCCGTACAGAGCGTGTCCAAGGCAGCGGGCACATCATCCCGGCGGGCATGCATGGACAGCAGCATCTCAAAATGTGCGTCCGGATTGCGCCCTGCCTTAAGCGCCTGCCCCGTCAAACGTGGCGGCTTGCGCCCCTCGGCCAACCGGTCATGCGGCAAGTGGTCGTTGAACACGACATAGGGCACCTGCCAATCGGTGATGCGTTCAGGCAGGCTGGGGTATTCCGCCAGCATGTGTGTTTCGAACCGTAGCTGAGGCAGCAGATCGGTCACGACGCGATCTTTGACCGACGCAATAGCATCAAAAACTTGGCCAGCGAATTCAGGGCCGCGTACGCCGCCCTCCCAACTCAGGAACTGGGCCAGGACCGCCGTCGTGATCCCGTTGGCGGCCAGTTCAGCTTCGACCGACAAAATACCCTCGCCCATCTGCTTCATCGCCCCGCGGCGCGGTGCGATATGACGCTCAAACCCATCACCGTGCAGATCGATAATACCGGGCATCACAAGATATCCCGATAGATCGATTGTTCTGCCTGCGCGGTCCTCTTGCACGATCCCCTCGGCAATGGGCAGGTCTGCACGAGTCATCCCTTGGTCCGGCAACAAGACCTCTGCGCCGGTTAAAGTCAGAGAAAGTGCAGTCATTGGGAGGGCTCCGACGCGGGTTCCGAACAATCCTGCCCGATGCAGATTTCGTCGATGATTTCCATCACCCCGTCCAACCAAGTAATCTGTGGGTCAAACTGCCCAAACTCTATGAAATGCAACGCCTGCGCCATTACGCGCGGGTTGTTCATCATGAATGTGTGTGTCACCGGCAAAACGATATGGTCCGCCATCCCTTCGACCTTGGTGGTCTCAACCGAGACCTTGCCGTCATCCGAACCGTCAATCATCGACGAAAACAGCGGGTTCAGCGAATTCTCACCGGCGATGACACCCAGTTCGAAATCCGCTGGCGGCAGTTGCCTTGGGATACCTTCGGGGCCTGTGCCCAGCGCCAGGCCAGCTGGGCCATTCAGCATCCCAAACACCTCATACGCGCTAAGTTCGTCCACCAGCTGACTTCCTTGATTGGGCGGCCCGAGCATGACTACGCGGCCCAGATTCTCCGGATGGTTATCCTGCAGCCAATAGCGCAACAGGATACCACCCATCGAATGCGCAACCACATTGACTTTATCGTCACCGCATTCAGCAAACGCGTCCGGCAGTGTCTGTGCAGCCAATTCGGGAATAGGTAGGTCAGTGGACGGATATCCCGGGCGCACGACGGTATAACCATGCGTCTTGAACAGCTGCTCCATCACGGTAAAGGACGCTTCGGTCCGTGCCAGCCCATGCAGCAGGACCACGCATTTTGCCTGCACAATGGCAGGCACAAAGAACAGAAAGAGTGCAAGCAAACAACGCATAGCCGCCAGATAAGGCCTAACGTCCACCGAATAAACCCCTACCGCGGCGTCCTGCGCAGAACGGCCAGTGCAATTCCGCCCAATACCAGACCCGCCCCCAGGATCAGGCGCAGACTGGCGGCCTCGCCCAGCAGGAGGACACCGCCAACAATGGCTATGATCGGAACGCTGAGTTGCACGACGGCCGCCGTTGTGGGCGTCAATTCCCGCAAAACCTGATACCAAAGCGCATACCCCATCCCCGAAGTAACCGCGCCGGCCAACGCGGCCAGCAAGTATCCGTTAGCGGTCATGTGCCAGGCCCCTCCTGTCGCCAACAAAGCCAGCGTTGTCACGGGCAATGCCACGACAAAATTGGCCGCAGTGCCGGATAAGGCATCCGGTTCGGACTTGCCAACCAACGAATAGATCGCCCAGCCGATCCCGGCGGCGATCATCAGGACAGCCCCGATCGGGTTGACCTGTATCGATCCGGACGGCCACAGCACGTAGACCAACCCCAGCAACGCGATTGCGGCGCCCGCGATCTGCCGACCAGTGGGCAGCGTGCCTTTCACTGATGTCACAGTGAACATCGTCACCTGCACCACCCCAAACAGGATCAGCGCGCCAAGACCCGCGTCCAGCGTCAGATAGGCGACCGAGAATCCGATCATATACAGGGACAACGACCCCGCCCCGGCAATCCTGTGTCGGTCAAACAGGGGCAAGTGGCCAGCCCTTAGAAGAACCAACCCGGCCAGCACCACTGCACCAGCTAAGACCCGCACCACGGCAAAGGCAGCAGGATCGCTGGCGCCACTATCAATCGCCAGACGATTAAGTATTGAGTTGGACGCAAAGGCGCACATCGTCAGGCACGTGAGTAGGAACAGTTTCATATCAACCGCATAACCGGTTTCGGCGCGTTTTGCACACTCACATCCCCGCGGGTGGTCCGTAAAACGAAACGGGGCCACCCGAAGGCGACCCCGTCCCTATATTTTAAGGCTTCCCCTTCGGCAGCTTGGCCTTACAGCCAAGCGCCTGTCGGGACCGTCAGAATTCGCCGAGGCGAATTCGACGTCTTACATCATGCCGCCCATGCCGCCCATGTCGGGCATGCCGCCGCCAGCAGGCGCGCCGTCTTTGGCAGGCTTGTCAGCAACCATTGCTTCGGTGGTGACCAGCAGGCCAGCAACCGATGCTGCATCTTCCAGCGCAGTGCGGACAACTTTGGCCGGATCGATAACGCCGAACGAGAACATGTCGCCATACTCTTCGGTCTGAGCGTTGAAACCAAAGGCCGCTTCCGAAGATTCGCGAACTTTGCCTGCAACAACTGCGCCGTCGACGCCCGCGTTCTCAGCAATCTGGCGCAGCGGCGCTTCGATGGCTTTACGCACGATATTGATGCCTGCGTCCTGATCAGCGTTTGCGCCTTTCAGAGTGTCCAGTGCTTTACCGGCCTGAACCAGCGAAACGCCACCGCCCACAACAACGCCTTCCTGAACGGCTGCGCGCGTTGCGTTCAGAGCATCGTCAACACGATCCTTACGCTCTTTCACTTCAACTTCGGTCATGCCACCTACGCGGATAACAGCAACACCGCCTGCCAGTTTGGCAACGCGCTCTTGCAGCTTCTCACGGTCGTAGTCCGACGAGGTTTCTTCGATCTGAGTGCGGATCTGAGCAACACGTGCTTCGATCTCGGCTTTCTCGCCAGCACCGTCGACGATGGTGGTTTCGTCTTTGGTGATTTCGATTTTCTTGGCAGTGCCCAGCATGTCCATAGTGACGGACTCGAGCTTCATGCCCAGATCTTCGCTGATGACCTGACCGCCGGTCAGGATTGCGATGTCCTGCAGCATGGCCTTGCGGCGATCGCCGAAGCCCGGTGCTTTGACAGCAGCAATTTTCAGGCCGCCGCGCAGTTTGTTGACAACCAGAGTTGCCAGCGCTTCGCCTTCAACATCCTCAGCAATGATCAGCAGAGGCTTTTGCGACTGGATCACTTGCTCCAGCAACGGAACCATCGGCTGCAGCGAGGACAGTTTCTTTTCGTGCAGCAGGATCATGCAATCATCGAGATCTGCGATCATCTTGTCAGCATTGGTGACGAAGTAAGGCGACAGGTAGCCACGGTCGAACTGCATACCTTCGACAACATCGGTCTCGGTTTCCAGACCTTTGTTTTCTTCGACAGTGATAACGCCTTCGTTGCCAACCTTCTGCATCGCGTCTGCAATTTGCTGACCGATTTCGGCTTCGCCGTTGGCCGAGATGGTGCCAACCTGAGCGACTTCTGCCGAGTCTTTGACTTCACGCGCCATCTCTTTGATGCCTTCAACGACTTTGGCAGTTGCCAGGTCGATGCCGCGCTTCAGGTCCATCGGGTTCAGACCAGCAGCAACCTGCTTCAGACCTTCTTTGACGATCGACTGAGCCAGGACAGTTGCAGTGGTGGTGCCGTCGCCAGCTTCATCATTGGTGCGGCTGGCGACTTCTTTCACCATCTGCGCGCCCATGTTTTCGAACTTGTCTTCCAGTTCGATTTCCTTGGCAACCGATACACCGTCTTTGGTGATGCGCGGTGCGCCGAAGGATTTGTCCAGCACCACGTTGCGGCCTTTGGGGCCCAGGGTTACTTTGACAGCATCGGCCAGGATGTTCACACCTGACAGCATGCGGTTGCGGGCATCGGTGTCGAACTTGACGTCCTTAGCAGCCATGTTGTTTCTCCTTGAGAAAAATGTTGGAAATGAAGATCAGAGAAGCGTGGGCGCTTACTCGATGATCCCCATGATGTCGCTTTCTTTCATCATCAGCAGCTCTTCGCCGTTGACCTGAACCTCGGTGCCCGACCACTTGCCGAACAGGATCTTGTCGCCAGCTTTTACAGCCATTGCGATCAGTTCGCCGCTGTCCTTGCGCGCGCCTTCACCGGTCGAAACGACTTCGCCTTCGCTGGGTTTTTCTTTTGCGCTTTCGGGAATGATCAACCCGCCTGCGGTTTTCTCATCGCTTTCGGTACGACGAACCAGCACACGGTCATGAAGCGGTTTCAATGCCATCTTTGCAGCTCCTTGGGCTCAAAGTTTATCTATCCTCCCCCCGCCTTTCAGCGAGGCGTTAGCACTCGGTAGTAGAGAGTGATAACGACGCATAGCTAGGGGGTCGAAATGACCGAGTCAACAAGTTGCCTGAATATTTTTCGCACGCAGAGCCCCAGAACGCCCGGTTTACACAGCGCCCTAGCCAACTAAGGTGATGGCAACCACATTTGACCAAGGCAGATTCGATGCGTGGGCTCCGGAAAATCACAACTACCCTGTTGTTTTTAATTACTATTACTGTTGGTTTAGCCACATCAGCACAGGCGCAGCCCCTTACCGAAACGGTTCAGAGCTGGGAGCGCCGCCTTGATGCCCGGATCGGGCTGCTCCTATATGATCCCAGCAACGAATGGGAAGTTTCATACCGCGCCGATGAGCTGTTTCCGATGTCCAGCACGTTCAAATCGCTCTTGTGCGGCGCCGTGCTGGCAGAGGTGGATGCAGGTAGGGAAAGCCTGTCAGATCACGTCACGTACCAGACGACGGACCTGGTAGAATACTCCCCTGTCACCAGCAAACATGTTGAGACCGGTATGACTGTCGGAGCGTTATGCGAAGCAACGATGACGATCAGCGACAATGCTGCGGCCAATTTGCTGTTGCGCCGCTTGGATGGGCCTGCCGGACTGACCGAGTTTCTTCGGACAAATGGCGACGACATCACCCGCCTTGATCGATGGGAGACGGCCCTGAACGAAGCCACTCCAGGCGATCCGCGCGACACTACAACGCCTCGGACAATACTGGCGACGCTGGACCGGTTGCTATTTAGCCAGGCGCTCTCACCCGCATCCTCTGCTCAACTCAGGCAATGGATGATAGACGATCAAGTGGCCGACGGTCTTATCCGCGCGCACGTGCCTGACGGGTGGACGATCGGGGACAAGACCGGTGCCGGAGGCCACGGCAGCCGAGCGATCGTTGCCTTTTTGCAGACCCCCGAGCCCCGCACCTATCTGGCCGCCATCTATCTGACCGAAAGCGATGCGCCATTTCCTGAACGCAATGCCGTCCTTTCAGATATTGGCCGCGCCATGATTTCCGAAATCGCCGCACGGCCTGACTAGTTCGCATCTTCCCAGCTATACGCCCAGTGCTTCAACCCTTCGGCCCCCGTAGCCGACAGCGCATAGACCCCTTTCTCGACCTTGTCGAACCACCCGTAGTGATTGTCCCGCATCAGGCGCGTGGCCTGGGCGACGCCGGTGGATTGGGCAACTTCCGCCCCCTTTGTCGCGCCGCATTCGGCCAGATGGGCTGCACATTTCAGCGCGTCCTGACGATAGGCCGTCACGATCCCGTGCCGGGTGGCCCCACCTGCGTTGGGGTCACCTTCAAGCCGGTCAAATTCACGCAAAAGACGAGCCGCTTTTGCTTTGTTTTTTCGCGGTGCATACGGGCCAGGGTCACATTGCACCTCGACCGCGCCGTCAGCACGTACAGTGATCAGACCGAGACCAAGTCTGCGGCACAGCGCCAAATTGTCCTTTAACGCACGCCGCGCCGTTCGCCCCTTGGGTTTGCACACGCCGACATAGACCTGGTCAGTCACCCTTAACCGCGTGATCGCCTGATGAAACAGCGCCAATGAGAACCGCAGCTTCAGCTCAACAATCACCGGCTCATCGCCATCCCGAACAGCGACGATATCGGCAGCACCGACTTCGCCTTTGACGGTGTAGCCCTGACGCTCGAACAGCGCCTTGATCGGCGGGTATAGATCCTGCTCGCGGTCCATTCCGCCATGCTATGCAAATTTGCCGCGAACGCCAGCCATCACCTGCATCTGGCTTGAATACAATGCTGCGCAAAGGCAATGTCGCTGTCACACTGAAGATTCCGAGATGATCCTTATGCGCTTGTTTGCACCTCTGCTTTTCCTATTCCTGCCCGCCGCCGTACAGGCCGCATGCGAAGGGAATGATCTGAGGCCGGGACTGAACCCTGCGGTAAAGTCCGAACTGCAACAGGCAGTGGCCGATATCCCGTTTCCCGAAGGTAATCACTGGATCGCGTCCAAGGGCGACACGATCCTGCACCTTGTTGGAACGTTGCATGCCAATGACCCACGCATGGACGCAGTGGTCGAACGGCTAACGCCGGCTCTCAGCAATGCGGACGCGTATTATTTCGAGGTAACGCAGGAAGAAATGGACGCGTTCGAACAAGACCTGGCCAAGGACATGAGCCCGGTGATGATCACCTCGGGACCCAGCCTGATTGACCTGATGTCCGAGGAGGACTGGTCTGCCCTGTCTGACGGGTTATCCGAACGCGGTATCCCTGGTTGGATGGCAGCCAAAATGCGGCCGTGGTTTCTAAGCATGATGCTGGGCATCCCCCCGTGCATGATGCAGGACCCCACTGCAAACCACGGGATGGACGCCCGTCTGGATCAGCTGGCTGACGAATTGGGCATCCCCAAACGCTCGCTTGAACAGATTTCCGATCTTATGAGTATGTTCGACAGCCACCCCATCGAAAAGCAGGTCCAGTCCCTTGTGCGGATGGCCGGTGCCATGGGCGGCAGCGAGGATCAACTGGCGACGATGGCCAACGCCTACCTGGAAGAGAAACATGTCGAAATCATCCAACTCGCCCGCCTGCAGGGCTTGGAAGACTCGGGCCTGTCGCCCGAAGTATTCGACGAGGAATGGAATGATTTCGAGCAAACACTCCTGGTCGAGCGCAACAGCAACTGGATGCAGAAAATTCTAAACATTCAGGACCAAACTGTCGTGATCGCGGTCGGTGCCGGGCATCTTGGGGGCGACTACGGGCTGCTGAACCAATTGCAACAGACTGGGTACACCCTGACCCGCGCCCCGTTCTGACCCCACCTCGATTTCAGACCAACCGTCGCAGCGTAAACACTGTTGGGTGACAACCCCGGCGGACCGCCCTATAAGGCGCGCAAAATGATCACCCTCAGGACGCTGACATGACAACGCTCGTATTTGGACATAAATCCCCCGACACCGACTCCACAGGCTCACCTATCCTGTGGTCATGGTACCT
Source organism: Ruegeria sp. CDSC068 (assembly GCF_059610545.1). Lineage (NCBI taxonomy): Bacteria > Pseudomonadati > Pseudomonadota > Alphaproteobacteria > Rhodobacterales > Roseobacteraceae > Ruegeria > Ruegeria sp. CDSC068. The sequence goes on along the minus strand of NZ_JBXWNV010000002.1, from coordinate 220,859 downwards.
GAACGAAATCAAAGGCGAACAGGCTGAGCCGGTTTTGCTGGGCGAACCCAACACCGAAGCGGCATTCCTGCTGCAGCGCTGGGACCTGCCAAAGCCGCGCATCATCGAGGACGTGGCCGAGGGCGCACCGGTAGTCATCGTGGACACCAACAACCCGGCCGAGCTGCCAGCTAGCGTAAACAGCGCCGACATCCGCGCAATCATCGACCACCACAAGCTGGTTGGTGGCCTGGAAACCAAAGGCCCGATCGACATCACCGTGCGCCCGCTGGCCTGCACGGCGACCATCATGATGGACCTGATCGGTGACGACGCCGCCAAGATGCCCGACGCCATCAAAGCCGCCGCACTGACCTGCATCCTGTCGGATACGCTGGAATTCCGCTCACCCACCACCACCGCACATGACCGTGCAGTGGCCGAGAAGCTGGCTGCCGAGCTGGGTCTGGACGTCGCGACCTATGCCGCGGAAATGTTCGCGGCCAAATCGGATGTGTCGTCTTTCTCGGACGCCGAACTGATCCGCATGGACAGCAAGGAATATGAGGTCGACGGTACCAAGTTCCGCGTTTCGGTTCTGGAAACCACCGCACCGGGCGTTGTGCTAGACCGCAAGGCAAGCCTAGCGGGTTCGATGGCTGACGTGGCCAAGGAAGACGGCGTTGATCAGGTTCTGCTGTTCGTGGTCGATATCCTGAACGAAGAGGCCACCCTGCTGGTGCCGAACGATCTAGTCAAAGGCGTCGCGGAAAAGAGCTTTGGCGCAAGCGTGGACGGCGATGCCGTAGTCCTGCCCGGCATCATGAGCCGCAAAAAACAGATCATCCCGAACCTCAAGGTTTGACGCTGACAAACATCCCAACCGAAAGGCGCCCCACCCGGGCGCCTTTTTTCTTTGCTACTAATGTTTTGCGCGAACGGCATCCGTTGGTAGTCTGCCATCAATAGCCAGACAGCGAATTGGGTCAGACGACGTTCATGAGTTCCCGCAAGTTCAGCACCACACGCGACATCCTGAGATTTGAAGGCAAGGACAAATCTGCCTATTGGCGGCGGTTTGCCATGCTTCTGACGTTATCCGTGGTGATCGCCACGATGGGCATGCTGCGAGATTCCAGTGCGGTCGTCATTGCCGCAATGCTTGTTGCGCCATTGATGACGCCGATCCTTGGGGTTGCGGCGGCGATGGTGATGGGATGGCTGGGTCGCGCGTTCAAACTGGCTTTGATTGTCTGCGGCGCCGCGGTAATCAGCGTCTTGCTGGCGTGGCTTCTTGTCTATGTCGCAGACGTCCCGCGCGGCATTCTGATCCCCGATCAGATTCTCGCCAGAACGGATCCGGGCACCGAGGATCTGATCGTTGCCCTCGCCGCCGGAGTGGCCGCAGCTTACGTTCAAATCAACCGGTCCGAGGCCAGCCTGCTTCCCGGTGCAGCCATCGGGGTGTCCTTGGTGCCACCTCTGTCTGCTTCGGGTGTGTTGCTGTATTTCGACGAGCCCGCCGAGGCCTATGAGGCCGGTCTTCTTTTTGCCACCAACCTTGGAGCGATCATTCTGTCGGCCTGCGCGATTTACATCGTATATGCAGCGCGGGCGGTGGTGTTTAGCAAGGGTCGGCGCAAGCTGAACTTCACCGCAAGCGTGGTGGTGACACTGGCATTCCTAGCCTTCGTTGTCCTTCAACTGGGAAAGTCGACCTACAACCGTTACCTCGAAACCCGGACAGAGGCGCAGTTGGCGCAAACGATCCGGGACTGGGCCGATCCGGTGTCGGTCGAGATCATCCGCGTGGACGTGAATGCCAAACGTAAACAAGCCGATATTTGGCTGATCGTGGACCTTCCGATTGAAGCCGCTTACAAAGTATCCTCGATCGCCGGTTTGCTACCCGAGACTCTGCGCGACACGCCTTTGGTCGACGTACTTCAGAAAGAACTGGGGCCGGGTTATCTGGTCGTAGTGCGTTTCCAGAACAGGATCGGAGCACAGATCATATTGGGCACCGAAAACGTCCAACAAGCACCCGATGTCGAAGAAATCGTCGAATGACGCGATCAGACACACCGTGTTCGACCCGCAATTGGTATTGCGGGATGGCCAAGAGGTGAAAGCTTTGCCATAGCTGTCACAACTCAGAATTTCAGGTCCCGAGGCTCCCATGACCCAGATCATCCACACGCTTTCCGAGATTTCAGGCCGCTACAAGGCACTGTTCGTTGACCTGTGGGGATGCGTTCACAACGGCATCACTGCCTATCCCGATGCGGTCGCGGCTTTGCAAAACTACCGGGCGCAAGGCGGGATCGTTGTGCTGGTCACCAACTCACCCAAACCGCGTGCTGGCGTGGCTGAGCAGCTTGGACAATTCAATGTCCCCGCAGATGCCTATGACACCATCGCAACCAGCGGGGACTCGGCTCGGTCGGCCATGTTCCGTGGGGCGGTTGGTGAAAAAGTCTATTTCATGGGGGAATGGGAACGCGACGCGGGTTTCTTTGAGCCGCTAAAAATACTACACCATCCGATCCACATCGAACGTGTCCCGCTGGATGAGGCCGAAGGGATCGTCTGCTGCGGGCCGTTCGACCCAATGGCGGATCCGGCGGTCAATCGCGCCGATTTCCTCTATGCCAAGCAGAAAGGCATGAAGCTGCTCTGCGCCAACCCCGACATCGTTGTTGACCGGGGCGAGATACGCGAATGGTGCGCGGGCGCGTTGGCGAAGCTGTATACCGAGATGGGAGGCGAGAGCCTGTATTTCGGAAAACCCCACCCGCCGATCTATGATCTTGCGCGGCGCAGGCTGCAGGAATTGGGTCATGACATCCCTGATGGCGACATTCTTGTGATCGGCGACGGCCCACATACGGACATTCTCGGCGGTATGGGCGAAGGGATTGATTCTCTGTTCATCTCGGGTGGTTTGGCCGCAGCGGAAACAAAAACTGAGCATCATCCGCATCATGAATCCCTAAGTGATTATATTGCAAAGGAAAACATCAATCCTACCTACACAATCGGTCGATTGAGGTAGTCAGAAAAGACTTGATTTTCTGCAGTTGCGAAGTAATAAAGTTGCCAAACCGGGGCAACTTGAGTTGTTTTGTTGCCCATTGAACTCGAGTGAGGGCGACATGTTGGATAATCTTCCACGCGGCACGATCTGTATTGAAGACATCGAGATGGGCATGACCCGCCACCTGCGCAAAGTGGTGACGGACGAAGATATCGAGATGTTCGCGCAGGTTTCGACGGACCGGAATCCGGTACACCTGGACGACGACTATGCCCGCGACACGATCTTTGAAGGGCGTATCGCCCACGGCATGTTGACGGCGGGCCTGATCTCGGCCGTGATCGGCGAGCAGCTGCCGGGCCACGGCACGGTCTATATGGGTCAGTCTCTCAAATTTCTGGCTCCGGTGCGCCCCGGTGATATGGTCTATGCCGAGGTCAAAGTGATCGATATTGATTTTGCCAAGCGTCGCGTGAAACTGGATTGTCACTGTGCGGTCGACGGCAAGAAGGTGTTGGTGGGCGAAGCGATGGTTCTGGCCCCGTCGCGCAAATTCGACTGAAGCCTCGATACCTCTATCCTTTTGAAGGGCGCCGGAAACGGTGCCCTTTTTTGTTGCGCAGCATTTGGACCAATCAGGTGCTTGAACCCGGTCTCCAGTCCCGCTAGGCAAGCTGCATGCAGATCATCCGTGATTTCCAGTTTGTCGAGCCAGAAGACCGCGGTGCCAGTGTGGCAATCGGGAACTTCGATGGCGTACATGTGGGCCATCAGTCGGTGATTGAACTTGCACAAAGCGTGGCCCCGGATGCTCCGCTTGGTGTTCTGACGTTCGAGCCTCACCCTCGCGAGTACTTTGCACCCGATGCCCCACCTTTTCGTCTGATGCGCGGAAACGCACGTGCGCACCGGTTGGAGAAACTGGGTGTACAAAAGCTGTACGAATTGCCGTTCAATGCAGCGCTTGCCGGTCTGACGCCCGAAGGCTTTGCCCGCAATGTCATCTGCGAGGGACTTGGTCTATCGCACGTCGTGGTCGGCGCGGATTTCTGTTTCGGCAAAGGGCGCAGTGGCACCGCCGAAGATATGGCCCGGTTCGGGCAAGAGATGGGGTTTGGCGTCACCATTGCACCGCTGATGGAACGGTCTGACGATGTGGTATCCTCGACTGGTATCCGCACCGCGTTGACCGATGGCCGCCCCTGCGACGCCGCGGCAATGCTGGGCCATTGGCACCGCGTCGAGGGCGAAGTGATCGGCGGCGAACAACGCGGGCGCGAGCTTGGGTTCCCCACCGCGAATATGTCTATCGAAGGTTTGCACCCGCCAAAATTTGGCGTCTATGCGGTGCTGGTCGATGTGCTCGACGGACCTCATCAGGGCAGCTATCACGGCGCATCCTCTGTCGGCGTACGGCCAATGTTCAACGGAGAGGTTCCGAATATCGAGACCTTCCTGTTCGATTTCTCAGGCGATCTATATGGTTCGACCTTGTCCGTCGGCCTTGTCGAATACCTGCGCCCCGAGATGACGTTTGACGGGCTGGATGCCCTGATCGCGCAGATGGATGCCGATTGTGACAAGGCGCGCATCCTGCTGGCCGCGCTATGACCACCGATCCGATCAATCGCAAAGGCCTTGGCCCGCAGTTCTGGGAACGCAAACCGCTGACCAAGATGAACCAGCGCGAATGGGAAGCCTTGTGCGACGGCTGCGGCAAATGCTGCCTGAACAAGCTTGAGGATGAGGACACCGGCGAGGTCGCCCTGACCTGCGTCGCCTGCCGTCTGCTGGACGATGAGACTTGCCGCTGCACACAATACGACATCCGCCACCAATTCGTCCCGGAATGCATCGTGATGAAGCCCAACAACATCGACGATCACGCCTATTGGCTGCCCCAAACCTGCGCCTATCGACTGCTGTGGGAGGGGAAACCGCTGTACGAATGGCATCCCCTGATATCAGGTACACCGGACAGCGTGCACGCAGCTGGCATGTCAGTTCAGGGGCGCACGGTGTCCGAATTCGAAACCCCCTTGGAAGAGTGGGAAGACTATATCATTGAGGAACCCAGCTGATGTATTTCGCCTCTGACAATTCCGGTCCGGTTCACCCACAGGTCATGGCCGCGTTGAACGAAGCCAATCAGGGCTATCAAATGGCCTATGGCGCGGACACCCTGATGAACGAAGTGCGCGATCGTATTCGCGGAATCTTCGAAGCGCCAGGGGCCGCAGTTTATCTGGTGGCCACCGGGACAGCCGCGAATTCGCTGGCTCTGGCGACACTCTCAAACCCATGGGAAACCGTGTTCTGTTCACCCGTCGCGCATATCCACGAGGATGAATGCAACGCGCCCGAGTTCTATAGCGGCGCAAAGCTGACACTGGTGCCGGGCGGCGACAAGATGGAGCCCGCAGCGCTGCGTCGCTCGATTTTGGCCGAAGAAACACGTGGCGTGCACGGCCCCCAGCGTGGGCCCGTGTCGATCACTCAGGTGACAGAGCGTGGCTCGGTTTACTCACTGGCCGAATTGCAGGCGCTTTGCAGTATCGCCAAAGAATACGACCTGCCAGTTCATCTGGATGGTGCCCGGTTCACCAACGCGTTGGTCGCGCTCAATTGCTCGCCTGCTGAGATGACGTGGAAAGCGGGCGTCGATGCGGTCAGCTTTGGCGGCACCAAGAACGGGTTGATGGGTGTCGAAGCGGTAGTTTTCTTTGACGAATCCAAGGCCTGGGAATTCGAACTGCGGCGCAAGCGTGGTGCGCATCTGTTCTCCAAGCATCGTTACTTGTCCGCCCAGATGGCCGCATATCTGAACGATGATCTGTGGCTGCAGATGGCGCGACAAGCCAACGCCAACTGCGCGCATCTGGCCGATGGTCTACGCGGCAAAGGCGCAACCTTTCTACATGAGCCGCAAGCCAACATGATCTTTGCGCAGTTTTCGCGCGCGCGTCACAAGCAGTTGCACCAAGCGGGTGCGGTTTATCATCTGTGGGGCGCAGAGCTGGACGGTACGGATGACGACGAGATCCTGGCCTGTCGACTGGTCTGCGACTGGTCGATCAACTCGAATGATATCGACCGGTTCATCGGCTTGTTGTGATTTCAGGGATTAGGGGCGTCATCCTGTCCACAACATGGTTCAGGATAGACCACCCCAAAACTTTCGAATGACGGCAGCTGTCTGAACCGGGTGAGTGATTGGGACCATGTGGTCAGCACCCGAAACAACGCCCGTTCCGGCATTGGGAAGCCGCCGGGCAAGACCTTCTCCGATCGCGGGCATGACGGGGTGCGTCTCAGACCCGCTCAGGATCAGAACCGGCATAGATGCGCGGTCGAGAACGCCAGGGTTCAGCATCCCCTTCTGATCAAGGAACAAAGCGTCATCAACGGCGGGCACAACGTGAATACCACGGATCATTCCCGCGCGTGTCCGCTCTGGCAATTCGGGCCATCGTGGGCCGTCCTGTGCGCCCCACATCCGGTTGAACAAACGGGCGGCCTGCTCAAAATTTCCGGCCGCGAGCGCATCAGAGACAGGTTTCGCCTCTTCATAATGTTGCCGCACCAAATCGGGCGTGTCCTGAATCGCAACCGCAAAAAACACTGGCTCGATCAGGACCGCACTGCGGACCAGGTCCGGAAACTCGACAGCCAGCCGAAGGGCTAGCATCCCGCCAAAGGAATGCCCGATCACGTCCATCGGTTCGGTCAAATGCGCGGCCGACAGTTGGGTCACTTGGTCAAAGAGATCCCCGTGCCCATCCCAGTCCGCGCTGCGGCCATGGGACGGCATGTCGGGGGCCGTAAATGTCGCCTCGCCCTCTAGAGCCGTCGCCAGCCCCGACCACGCCCCGGAATGCGCGATTGTGCAGTGCAGGGCGAGCACCTCGCGCGCGCCCTGCCCCAACGTTCTGACAAAAGTGTTGTCTGCCAGGGGGGTGTCCCTCACCCCTTCAGTTCCGACAAATGGCGGTCCAGATCATCCAGCCGGTCCTGCCCCCAGAACCGCTGATCGTCTTCGGTGATGTAAAACGGCGCGCCAAATACACCGCGATCCACGGCCTCTTCCAGATTGGCGGCATAAGTTTCCGCGCCCACCAGAAGGCCGCTATCCGCCAGCCCCGGATTAAAACCGGCCTTTGTCAGGCAATCGCGGATCACATCGTCCTGCGCGATGTCTTTCTCCTCGGCCCAACAGGCCCGCACGAAGGAATGCGCAAGTTTGCCAACATCCCCTGACCCGTCCTTGATCGCAGCGATGATCGCATAGGATGACGGCGCCGCATTGGTCGGCCAATGCGCGGGCTGTAGATTGAATTCCATACCAAGTTGCTTGGACTGTCGCTGTAGTTCCTGCGCCCGATATTCGATGCGAGAGATGTGGCGGTCTTTGGGAGGAGTGCCCCCCGTACGCCCAAACAGAGCGACAATATCCAGCGGTTTGTAGTTGATCGTCGCGCCATGTTTCGCCGCCACCTCTTCCAACCGCATACCTGCAAGGTAGGTATAGGGCGAGAGTGTCGCAAAATAGTAGTCAATCTGGGTCATCTGCACTTTCTCCGCTGCGTTATCTTTGCTGGACGTTAGACCCGTGCTAAGCGGTGTCAACATCACGAATCTGTCACATTGCCATTGCTGCCCGGGGACCTCAGCCGATGCCGACACTCAACGAACCCAAGCTTATCGCTGGGAACGCCAACCTTCCTCTTGCCGAATCTATCTCGCGACGCATGAGCCTGTATCGCGGCGTCGATCAGAATCTTGTCGATGCGCGGGTCGAGCGCTTCAATGACGGCGAGATTTTCGTCGAAGTTTTCGAAAACGTGCGCGGCGAGGATATGTTCATTGTCCAACCGACGTCGAATCCGGCGAATGACAACCTGATGGAGCTGCTGATCATCGCTGACGCGCTGCGTCGGTCTTCCGCACAGCGTATCACCGCCGTGATCCCTTATTTTGGTTACGCCCGTCAGGACCGCCGCACCAAGGCGCGGACGCCAATCAGCGCCAAGTTGGTGGCCAACATGCTGACCGGTGCAGGGATCGAGCGGATCCTGACCATGGACCTGCACGCAGCACAGATTCAGGGGTTCTTCGACATGCCTGTCGACAACCTTTATGCATCGCCGATTTTTGCGCTGGATGTGAAACACCAGTTCCAGGACAATCTGGACGAGCTTATGGTCGTATCACCTGACGTTGGTGGCGTTGCCCGCGCGCGGGAATTGGCCAAGCGCATCAACGCGCCCCTGTCGATCGTGGACAAGCGCCGCGAAAAGGCTGGCGAAGTGGCTGAGATGACAGTGATTGGCGACGTCAAAGACAAAATCTGCCTGATCGTCGACGACATGTGCGACACTGCCGGTACGCTTTGCAAGGCCGCTCAGGTCCTGCTGGATAACGGCGCGAAAGAGGTACATTCGTACATCACCCACGGCGTCATGAGCGGTCCGGCGGTCGAACGTGTGACGAATTCTGTAATGAAATCTTTGGTGCTGACCGACACGATCCAGCCCACCAAAGAGATCACCAACGCCAAGAACATCCGCATCGTGCCAACCGCGCCTATTTTTACTCAGGCGATCCTGAACATCTGGAACGGAACAAGCGTGTCTTCATTGTTCGAGGACAAGACACTGACACCGATCTACGAGTCGATGTATCACATGGACTGACCGAGTTGGGCGGCGTTACAGCCGCCCTTTTTTGTCAACACAGCAAGACAGGACGTACCCGTGACAGCCTCAAAACGCATTGTTCTTTCCAGCGACCACGCGGCTATCGAGCTGCGCCAAGCGGTCGCCGACCACATCGCAGCGCAAGGCTGGGAGGTCGTCGATATCGGCCCCAAGACGCCTGAAAGCACACATTATCCCATCCACGGTAAAGCTGCGGCTCAGGCCGTTGCCTCGGGCGATTGCCACCTTGGGATCGTCCTGTGTGGTACAGGTCAGGGCATCATGATGGCGGCCAACAAGGTTCCGGGCATTCGCTGTGGCGTGTGTTCTGACGCCTTCTCGGCCCGCATGATCCGCGCGCACAACAACGCCAACATGCTGTCGATTGGCGCACGTGTCGTGGGTGAAGGTCAGGCCCTGGATATCGTAGATGCGTTTCTGGAGGCCGAGTTCGAAGGCGGGCGTCACGCAACCCGTGTGGACATGATCGAAGAAAAAGACGGTTAGGGCTCCGTTCCAAAGGCCATTCAAAGTGAAACTAAGTGCATCACCGCGTGTCCACGACACGGATGCAAACATGTAGCGCCTGCCCCCTATGAACCGGGTGGGTGGTTCAGCCTAGCCGCCCGTCCTTGTCGCACACCCAGTTACAACGGGTTTCAACGTTGCGCCTGTTTGGGAAAACTCAGAAGCTCCCTCCCGACCAATTGTCACCACATTCCGTCGGCACGATGAAGTGATTTCGAAGCTGAAAGAAGATACCATATGTCAAACACCAATTTTCAAGATCGAATTCAACGCATCAACGCCAAAAGCCCACAGCCGAATTCTGCTCTTGCACAAAGGGCTGCCAAAACCCCGTCATCCCGACCAAATTACGGAAAGGTATTGATTGGCGCTGTGTTAATGAGCACCGGACAACATGCGGTAAGGCAGGCGAACGAAAACTACGAAGCGATAAAGCAGAGCTACGGGATCGGTGCAGCAGCCGGGTTGGGGCTTGCGGGCGCGGTGGCGCTGGTGGTTGGCGTTGTCCTGATGTACCGAGGCTTCACTGCGGCCAATAAACAGGGGAACGAACCAATCTCCGACGGGTCAGAAACAGGCCCGGGTCAGAACCGCACGGCGTCCAAAAGGGCGCGGACGCTTAGTTCTGTTTTAGGCCTGATATTCGGCGTTTGTGCATGCACAAGCTTAATTCTAGGAGCCGGAGCTACAAAAGTTGCAACCGAGACCGCGTATCAGTTCTTTCGATTGCTTTTCATACTTCGGTTTTATTGCTTGTTGCCTCGATCGTCATTGGGTTAGTTGGCGTTCTTCTGCGCAGATATGCGCTGGTTCGAGTGCCGGTGTACTTTCTAATCGGTGCTTTGGCGACTTATTCGACCGTCCGCTTCACAGGATTTCCCATTCAGTTCTTGGAATATTTCAATTCTGCGCTGCAGTAACTATGAGCAAAAATAACAAAGGTATTGCCAGACCTTAGCCCCGGGATGCGTTAAGAGATATTCCAATCGTCGTCATGGGCCACCTCTCCGATGGCGGTCCATGTGACCCGTATCCGGGCGATCCGTGTATCGGACCATGTGCGAAAAACGGCGCTAAAGCCCTCTGGCGTGATGTCTTCAGCCGTGACTTCGGCGCGCAGAGCGGAAGATGTATCCACATCCCACAAAGAGACACCGATCTGAACCACCGGATTTGATCGGAAGGGTTGGTTGAACATAACGCTCGAACGCCGCTGGCGCGGTCCTTCGCCCGTCCACATTTCGCCACCATCGGCGAATTCGGAAAAAATAACTGCCTCGCCTTGGTCAATACCAATTGGATGGGTTCGAAACGTCTTCATTGATTTGTCTTTATCTATGTAATTCCGGACCTTAACCCGTCGCATTGATAAAATCACGATAAAAAAAACGGCCCCGTGTTTACGGGGCCGTTTCTAACTGTCGGAATGCGGTGAGCCTTACAGGCTCATATGCGTTCCAAGGGCTTCCATGTCGGCCAACAGTTTGGCAGCGTCATCGACAATTGTCTGATCATCGCCTGCCTTGGCTGCTTCGTGCGAAGCACGCGCCTCGGCGACCAGATCGTCCAGATGCGACCGTGTCACTTCGGCGACCGGAATGGCTTTTTCAGCCAGAACCGACAGGCCATCGCCATTGATCTGAGCAAACCCGCCGGTGACCAGATATTCACTGGACCCTTCGGGTGCCTCGACCTTCAGGATACCCGGGCGCAGCGTCGTGATGGTGGGGGCATGATCAGGCATCGCCGTCATGTCCCCGTCCGCGCCGGGAAGCTGGACCGCGGTCGCGCTGAGCGAAGCAAGGCTCCGCTCGGGGCTGACGAGGTCGAATTGCATCGTGTTTGCCATCAGGTTTGCTCCTTAGGCGGCTTCTGCGGCCATCTTCTCCGCTTTGGCGATCACGTCGTCGATGCCGCCAACCATCAGGAAGGCTGCCTCGGGCAGGTGATCGTATTCGCCGGCCACAACGGCCTTGAACGACGCGATGGTGACATCCAGAGGAACCTGAACGCCGGGCGAGCCGGTGAAGACCTGTGCCACGTCGAACGGCTGCGACATGAAGCGTTCGATCTTACGGGCACGGGCCACGGTCAGTTTGTCCTCTTCCGACAGTTCGTCCATGCCGAGGATGGCGATGATGTCCTGCAGCGACTTGTAGCGCTGGAGGATCTGCTGAACGTCGGTCGCTACGGTATAGTGCTCTTCACCGACGATTGCCGGATCAAGCAGACGCGAGGTCGAATCGAGCGGGTCAACAGCAGGGTAAATACCCTTTTCCGAGATCGCACGGTTCAGAACGGTGGTCGCATCGAGGTGCGCGAACGACGTCGCAGGCGCGGGGTCGGTAAGGTCATCCGCAGGGACGTAGACGGCTTGCACAGAGGTGATCGAGCCCGACTTGGTCGAGGTGATCCGTTCCTGCATCGCGCCCATGTCGGTCGCCAGCGTCGGCTGATAGCCCACCGCCGAAGGGATACGGCCCAACAGGGCGGACACTTCGGAACCTGCCTGTGTGAAGCGGAAGATGTTGTCGACAAAGAACAAAACATCGGTACCGGTTGCGTCACGGAATTGTTCCGCAAGGGTCAGGCCCGACAGAGCGATCCGCATACGTGCACCCGGAGGCTCGTTCATCTGGCCGTACACCAGCGCGATTTTCGAATCTTCCAGCTTTTCGGGAACGATAACACCGGATTCGATCATCTCGTGATACAGGTCGTTGCCTTCACGGGTCCGTTCGCCAACACCCGCGAACACGGACACGCCCGAGTGCACTTTGGCGATGTTGTTGATCAGCTCCATGATCAGAACTGTTTTACCAACGCCGGCGCCGCCGAACAGACCGATCTTACCGCCTTTGGCGTAAGGGGCCAGCAGGTCAACAACCTTGATGCCGGTAACCAGAACTTCGGATTCCGTTGCCTGATCCGAAAAGTCTGGCGCAGGCTGGTGAATGGCGCGCGTTTCTTTGGTTTCAACGGGGCCTTTTTCGTCGATAGGTTCGCCCACAACGTTCAGGATTCGTCCCAGTGTTGCGTTGCCGACCGGAACCGCGATCGGTGCGCCGGTGTCAGTTACAGCTTCGCCGCGAACCAGACCTTCGGTTGCGTCCATCGCAATGGTGCGGACAGTGTTTTCGCCCAGATGCTGTGCAACCTCCAGAACCAGCTTTTTGCCGTTGTTGGTTGTATCCAGCGCGTTCAGAATTTCAGGCAGCTGATCTTCGAAGTGCACGTCGACGACGGCCCCGATGATCTGTGTGACTTTGCCTTTTGCATTCGCCATGTTTCGTCTCCGGTTTGTCTCTACAGCGCCTCAGCGCCGGAAATAATTTCAATCAGCTCGTTGGTGATCACGGCCTGACGCGAACGGTTGAACTGGATCGTCAGCTTGTCGATCATCTCACCCGCGTTGCGTGTTGCGTTGTCCATCGCGGACATACGTGCACCCTGTTCCGAGGCTCCGTTTTCGAGCAGAGCCGAGAAGATTGCAGTCGCAACCCCCTTTGGTAGCAGGTCGGCCAGAATGGCCTCTTCGCTGGGCTCATAGTCGAACACGGCACCACTGTCGTCGCCCTCGGTATCCTCAAACGAGGCTGGGATGACCTGTTGTGCCGTCGGGATCTGGGTCACAACGTTGACGAACTTCGAGTAGAAGATCGTGGCAACATCGAACTCACCCCCATCGAAACGGGACAGGATGCCCTTGGCGATGTCTTGCGCGTTGGTGTAACCCAGACGCTTGACTTCGCTCAGGTCGATATGTCCAACGAACAGATCGCCAAGGTCACGCTTGAGCGCGTCGCGGCCTTTTTTGCCGACAGTCAAAACCTTGACCGTCTTGCCTTTCAGGCGCAGCTCTTCCGCTTTGACACGGGCCAGCTTGGCGATGCTCGAGTTGAAGCCGCCACACAGGCCGCGTTCAGCTGTCATGACAACCAGCAGGTGGACATCATCACTGCCCGTACCACGGAGCAGCTTGGGGGCGCTGTCGCTGCCCCCGACCGATGCCGCCAGCCCGGCCATCACGGCATTGAACCGTTCAGCATAGGGACGCGAGGCTTCGGCAGATTCCTGGGCGCGGCGCAGTTTTGCAGCCGCGACCATCTGCATGGCCTTGGTGATCTTGCGGGTCGATTTGACCGACTCGATCCTGTTTTTAAGATCCTTAAGATTTGGCATGTGCCCGCCTCTCCCTTAAGCGAAGGTTGCGGCGTATTCGTCCAGCGCAGCCTTGATCTTGTCGGAAGCGTCGCCCTTGATCTTGGGATCTTCGTCGGTGATCCACTGAAGCAGGTCGGCGTGCTTGCCGCGCAGGTGCGCCAGCAGGCCAGCTTCGTAACGGCCAACATCGGAAACGTCGATCTTGTCGAGGTAACCGTTGGTGCCGGCGAAGATGACACAGACGATTTCAGCGTTGGTCAGCGGCGAGTACTGCGGCTGCTTCATCAGCTCGGTCAGACGCGCACCACGGTTCAGCAGCTGCTGGGTCGCGGCGTCAAGGTCGGAACCAAACTGCGCAAACGCAGCCATTTCGCGGTACTGAGCCAGTTCCAGCTTAACCGGACCGGCAACCGACTTCATCGAGTTGGTCTGAGCCGAAGAGCCCACACGCGAAACCGACAGACCGGTGTTCACAGCAGGACGGATGCCCTGATAAAACAGTTCGGTTTCCAAGAAGATCTGGCCGTCGGTGATCGAGATCACGTTGGTCGGAATAAACGCCGAAACGTCACCACCTTGCGTTTCGATAACCGGCAGAGCAGTCAGCGAACCAGCACCGAAGTCTTCGTTCAGCTTCGCCGAACGCTCCAGCAGGCGGGAGTGGAGATAGAAAACGTCGCCAGGATAGGCTTCACGTCCGGGCGGACGACGCAGCAGCAGCGACATCTGACGATAAGACACAGCCTGTTTCGACAGGTCATCATAGATGATCAGTGCGTGGCGGCCATTGTCGCGGAAGAATTCGGCCATTGCGGTTGCGGCATAGGGTGCCAGGAACTGCATCGGCGCCGGGTCGGACGCGGTTGCGGCCACAACGATCGAGTAGTCAATCGCGCCGGACTCTTCCAGTTTCTTCACCAGCTGCGCAACGGTCGAACGCTTTTGGCCGATCGCAACGTAAACGCAGTACAGCTTCTTCGACTCGTCGTCGCCTGCTGCATCGTTGTAGGTTTTCTGGTTCAGGATGGCGTCCAGAGCAACGGCAGTTTTACCGGTCTGACGGTCACCAATGATCAGCTCACGCTGGCCACGACCAATCGGGATCATCGCGTCAACCGATTTCAGGCCGGTTGCCATCGGTTCATGAACCGATTTACGCGGGATGATGCCAGGTGCTTTGACGTCAGCAACGCCACGCTCGGTGGATTCGATGGGGCCTTTGCCGTCCAGCGGGTTGCCCAGACCGTCAACAACACGACCCAGCAGACCGTTACCAATCGGAACGTCCACGATCGAGTTGGTGCGCTTGACGATGTCACCTTCTTTGATGTCACGGTCGGAACCGAAGATAACAACACCAACGTTGTCGCTTTCCAGGTTCAGCGCCATGCCCATGATGCCACCGGGGAATTCGACCATCTCACCCGCTTGCACATTGTCCAGACCGTATACGCGGGCAATCCCGTCACCGACGCTCAGCACGCGACCGATTTCGGCCACTTCGGCTTCCTGACCAAAATTCTTGATCTGGTCCTTCAGGATTGCAGAAATCTCTGCAGCTTGGATTCCCATTTATCCGACCTCTTTCATTGCATTCTGTAGGGAGTTGAGCTTCGAACGGATCGAGCTATCGATCATCTTCGAGCCCACTTTAACGACAAGACCGCCAATGAGGCTTTCATCAACGGTCGCATTTATTGTCACGGTCTTGCCCACACGCTCGGACAGCGTCTTGGACAGTTTTTCCAGTTGTGTCTTGGTCAGCGCCTTGGCCGACGCGACATCGGCGGTCACTTCGCCACGTTCGTTCGCCAGCATGTCGCGCAGAACCTGCACCAACTCGGGAACTACGAACAGACGGCGCTTCTGAGCCATCAGAGCCAGCGTGTTACGCATGATGGCGTGCAGACCCATTTTGTCAGCGATTGCGGTAATGGCGCCTTCTTGTTCGGCACGCGAAACCAGAGGCGATGCGATCAGGTCGCGCAGTTCGGCGCTTTCGCCCAATGCTGCTGCCAGATCGTTGATTCCGGTTTCCAGACCTGCGAGGTCATTATTCTCTTTGGCGATCTCAAAGATCGCGGTGGCATAGCGCTTGGCAATGCCTGTGGAAATCGAAGCTGGTTCGGACACGTCCACCCTTCCGATATTTTGGGCCCCGAATTCGCGTTGCGGCAGCTACCCCGGGGGCGTGAAGAAACCCCGGCCAGACGGTCGGGGATCAAAATCACCGGGGATGTAGCAGAGCCGAACCCAGCTAGCAATATATTATCACGGCAACAGGTTTATCCACAAAATGTTCAATTTCAATTACTTAAGGAGGGTGCGACCCTTTTATCCGGCTGAAACAGACGAAAAATGTTACGAAAGTGTAGGTTTTTGCGATTCCTGTGTCCTTTTTCCCTCAATTTTTGCGAATTGAAGAGGGGAAATGACCGGGCTGCTCAGGCTGGTTTCAGAAGGCCATCAAGCGCCTTTATCGGACGACGTTCGGCATCCTTTGCAACACTGCCGCTGGGCGGTCGGATGTGTTTTGTCACCTCAACCATAAGCACTCCGCCTGCCATGACTGTTGGCAGCCTTTGGCCAGTCTTTTCGATCAGGCTCGCCGACTTCAGCCAGAAACGACGGAATGACGGCGGCAGATACAGAGCCGAGCAATGACTTTCCGGGATGAAGTGATGCGCCTTGAGCTGACTTTCCAGCTGCGAAGCCGTGTACGGCCGCCCAAAACCGAATGGTGTCTTATCCGTCCGCGACCACAGCCCTGCCCGATTGGGCACAACAAAGAATGCGCGCCCCCCCGGCCCCAGCACCCGCCAGCACTCGCTCAGCAATTGGCTAGGCCGCTGCGACGTCTCAAGCCCGTGCATCACAATCAGCTTGTCGACATGGCCCGTTTCAATGGGCCACAGGGTTTCTTCGGTCAGAACCGACACATTGGGCATTCCGGCCGGCCAAGGCATGACGCCTTGCGGGCCTGGCATCAAACCGATCACGCGGCGGGCGTCCGCAAGATAAGGACGCAGCAATGGAACCGCGAAGCCGAATCCTGCAACCGTTTGCCCCTTGGCCTCGGGCCATTGCTCGATCAGTCGCCCACGGATCGCCGCCTGCGCGGCACGACCCAGAGTGCTGCGATAGTAGAAGTTCCTCAAATCCTGCACATCAAGATGCATTGCAGACACCCGGTCAATCGGCTTAGCTGGGCGCAGTCTAGCAACGAAAGGGCAAAAGGCCATGCCTCTTGAGGTCGTTACCATCCCATGTCTCAGCGACAATTACGCATTTCTGGCGCATGACGCCGCAAGCGGCAATACCGCACTGGTCGACGCGCCCGAAGCCGGACCCATTCTGGCCGATTTGGACAAGCGCGGCTGGACATTATCCCATGTTCTTTTAACTCATCACCATTGGGACCATGTGGATGGCCTGTCTGCCATTTTGGAAAGACATCCGGCCAAAGTTGTTGGCGCGGCCGCCGATGCGCATCGCCTGCCCCCGCTGGATCAGCAGGTCAGCGACGGTGACACATTTGAATTCGGAAGCGAGCAGATTCGGGTGCTGGATGTGTCCGGCCATACTGTTGGCCATGTCGCCTTTTACATGCCGAACAGCGCAGTTGTTTTCACCGCGGACAGCCTCATGGCATTGGGGTGTGGGCGCTTGTTCGAAGGCACGGCGCCACAGATGTGGGCCTCGCTCGGCAAGTTGGCCGCGCTTCCCGATGAGACAATCGTATGCTCCGGCCACGAATACACGCAATCAAACGCAAAATTCGCGTTAACCGTCGATCCAACCAATGCCGCACTGCAAAAACGCGCTGATGATATCAACCGCGCGCGCGCTGCCGGAGAACCCACGGTTCCTTCGACGATGGCGCTGGAAAAGGCCACAAACCCGTTCTTGCGGGCCGCTGACCCGGCGATTCAGGCGCATTTGGGTATGCAAAATTCGGACCCCGCAGAAGTTTTTGCTGAAATTCGGACTAGAAAAGACAGCTTTTAGTACCCAAATTGCCTTCCTCACGGCCACGGTCACGTGAAATGTGACTGTCAAGAGCAAGAAAACCCTTGAAGCCGGGCCACGATCAACCAAACTCTAATAGTATGAGGACATGGTTGGGATGGGGTTCCGGCCGAAGCCTGCCCCTTTCGACCCAAGACAGAGGAGCACCCGCGTGCCTTCATTCTCGAGCACATTAGAACAAGCCATCCACGCGGCCTTGGCGGCTGCGAATGAACGGCGTCACGAATTTGCCACGCTAGAGCATCTGCTTTTGGCGTTACTGGAAGAACCTGACGCCATCCGCGTCATGAAAGCCTGCAGCGTCGATCTGGAAGAACTGCGCAGCACTCTGGTTGAATTCATTGACGAAGACCTGTCCAATCTGGTCACGGATATCGACGGTTCCGAGGCCGTGCCAACGGCCGCTTTCCAGCGTGTCATACAACGCGCGGCGATCCACGTCCAAAGCTCGGGCCGGACCGAAGTGACCGGCGCAAACGTTCTGGTCGCTATCTTCGCCGAACGTGAAAGCAATGCAGCCTATTTCCTGCAAGAGCAGGACATGACGCGCTATGACGCGGTTAACTTCATCGCGCATGGTGTGGCCAAAGACCCTGCGTACGGCGAAAACCGCTCGGTTTCGGGCGCGGATCAAGTCGAGGAAGAGGCTCAGCCTGGCGTCACCGAAGGCGAACAGAAGGAAAGCGCGCTTGGAAAGTACTGCATTGACCTGAACGCTAAATCGCGCGCAGGCGATGTTGACCCGCTGATCGGCCGTGCTGATGAGGTTGAGCGTTGTATTCAGGTCCTGTGCCGCCGCCGCAAGAACAACCCGCTGCTGGTAGGTGATCCCGGCGTGGGCAAGACCGCCATCGCTGAAGGCCTGGCACGCAAGATTGTTGGTGGCGAAGCGCCAGATGTGCTGTCAGAGACCACAATTTATTCTCTCGACATGGGTGCTCTGCTGGCAGGTACCCGCTATCGCGGAGACTTCGAGGAACGCCTGAAGGCGGTTGTGACCGAGTTGGAGGACCACCCCGACGCGGTGCTGTTCATTGACGAAATTCACACCGTGATCGGTGCCGGTGCCACCTCGGGCGGTGCGATGGATGCGTCGAACCTGCTGAAACCTGCCCTGCAGGGCGGCAAATTGCGCACCATGGGCTCGACCACATACAAGGAATTCCGTCAGCATTTTGAAAAAGACCGCGCGCTGAGCCGCCGGTTCCAGAAGATCGACGTAAGCGAGCCTTCAGTCGAAGACAGCGTGAAAATTCTGCGCGGTCTGAAGCCTTATTTCGAAGAACATCACGAGATCAAATACACCGCCGATGCCATCAAGACCGCAGTGGAACTATCGGCCCGCTACATCAACGACCGTAAACTGCCCGACAAGGCCATCGATGTAATCGATGAGGCCGGTGCGGCGCAGCATCTGGTGGCTGAGAGCAAACGGCGCAAGACCATCGGGGTCAAGGAAATCGAGGCGGTCGTCGCCAAGATCGCCCGCATCCCGCCCAAGAACGTCACCAAAGATGATGCCGAGGTGCTGAAAGATCTCGAGGCTTCGTTGAAACGTGTTGTATTCGGCCAGGATCTGGCAATCGAGGCGCTGTCCAGTGCGATCAAACTGGCGCGTGCCGGTCTGCGTGAACCTGAAAAGCCCATCGGCAACTATCTGTTCGCTGGCCCGACCGGTGTGGGTAAGACCGAAGTTGCGAAACAGCTGGCGGATACGCTGGGTGTAGAACTGCTGCGCTTTGACATGTCTGAGTACATGGAGAAGCACGCCGTCAGCCGTCTGATCGGCGCGCCTCCGGGCTATGTCGGCTTTGATCAGGGCGGTCTGCTGACCGACGGCGTCGACCAGCATCCGCATTGCGTGCTGCTACTGGATGAAATCGAAAAAGCCCATCCGGACGTGTTCAACATCCTGTTGCAGGTAATGGACCACGGTGAGCTGACCGATCACAACGGACGTACGGTGAACTTCCGCAACGTGGTGCTGATCATGACCTCGAACGCGGGTGCGCAGGAACAGGCCAAGGCTGCAATAGGCTTTGCCCGTGACCGTCGCGAAGGTGAGGATACGGCCGCAATCGAGCGGATGTTCACGCCGGAATTCCGCAACCGCCTGGACGCCGTGATCTCATTCGCGCCACTACCGAAAGAGGTCATCCTGCAGGTGGTCGAGAAGTTCGTTCTGCAGCTTGAAGCGCAATTGCTGGATCGAAATGTGACCATCGATCTGACACCCAAAGCTGCCGCGTGGCTGGCTGAAAAAGGGTATGACGACAAGATGGGTGCACGTCCTCTGGGTCGTGTCATTCAGGAACACATCAAGAAACCACTGGCCGAGGAGTTGCTTTTCGGCAAGCTAGCCAAGGGTGGTGTGGTCCGCGTGTCTGTCAAAAAAGGCGATTTGAACCTGGATATCCTTGGCCCCGATCAGCCACGAATTCCGGGCGACAAACCTCCGCTTTTGACGGCGGATTAAGACGCCGCATTCGCGTAACGAATCTAATCGCCCGGTTGTTCAGCAGCCGGGCGATTTCGTTTCGGCCACAAACTTTTTCGACGGAACAGCCAAACCTGCGCGTTTCATTATCACTGATAAATTGCAAAGGGGATTTTGATGACCAAAACCGTCGCCGTTTGGAGCGTAGCATTCGCCCTTTCTGCCGTTGCCGCCATAGCAACCGCTCAGCATAGATTTCGGTATCATGACGAAACGGAAACGCAGCCATTGCGCCTGCAGCCCGCAACGGTTGATCCGGGCAGCAGCCACTCTGAAATCTCTGAGACCCGCAAAAGTATACGCGTCTCGGCCAACGGGATCCCCGATCACCTTGTCGGGCGCTTTCCGAACCAAGGCAATCCGCACAGCATTTCCGAGCAGCGCGTCAACTTGAAAGTACCGACGAACCCGAAATCCAATCGATCCACCACCCCGCTTGAAATGGGATGGAACTTTGGTGTGTCTCTGAACGGCGTCGTGTTCGACCCGTTGGCCGCAGAGTTCTGGCAGGGCAATCCCCGCTCAGGCTGGTCCTACAATGCGCTTGGAGGCGCGGTTACTTTGGGGTTCGACGAAAACTATGCCCATGTGCAACCCAATGGAAAATATCATTACCACGGCATCCCCACGGGCTTTATTGAGCTGCTGAACTATACACCCAGCCGACATTCACCGCTGATCGGATACGCGGCGGACGGCTTCCCGATTTACGCAATGACCGGCGTTTTGGATGGGAAAGTGACGCAAATGGAGGCGTCGTACAGATTGAAAAGCGGCAACCGCCCTGGAGGAAGCGCTCCCGACGGAAAGCATGATGGCACGTTCAATGAGGACTACGCTTATGTAGCAGGCGCCGGAAATCTGGATGAATGTAACGGAGCCTTTACGATTTCGCCTGAATATCCATCTGGAACGTATGCCTATTTCCTGACTGAAAGTTACCCGGTCGTCCCGCGCTGCTTTGCGGGTAAGCCAGATAACAGCTTTCGGTTTGCTCGTCGCTGACCCGTACCCTTAACGAGTGTCTCGGTTACCTTTCGGTGAGTTTCAGCTCGATCCTGCGGTTTTGTGCCCGGGCCTCCGGGGTGTCTGCCGGATTTACGGGCTGGAACTCACCAAAACCGTTTGCGGCCAACCGGCTCGGCGGGATGCCCAGCGCATCGACCATGTAGCGTACCACGGACAAGGCGCGGCCCTGACTAAGCTCCCAATTGTCGCGATAGCGCCCGGACCCGGCAAGTGGCACGTTATCGGTGTGACCATCGACGCGGATCACCCAGTTTAGGCCTTCGGGAATTTCAGCCGCCACGCTGCGCAGGATATTGGCCACTTTGGCGATGTCCTGCTGCCCGGCCGGTGACAAGACGGCCGAACCCGTGTCAAACAGGACCTCGGACGAGAATACAAAACGGTCGCCTTCGATCCGAACGCCTTCTTCATCCCCGAGAACGTCGCGCAGTCTTCCAAAGAACTCTGACCGATAGCGCTGCAGATCTTCGGCCTGCGCCGCCAGTTCCTGATTTTGTCCAGACAGAGCTTCTGCCTCGGCTTCAAGCCGGACACGCTCAGCCTCTTCCAGCAGGCGCCGGCGACGTTCTTCCGAGGCCGCGCGGGCCAAAGCTGCGTTCAGGTCCTGACCCAGGGTCTGAATTCGAATGTCCGAAGCGGCGTTGCGTTCTTCATAGTCGTCCAACAACGCCTGCAACCCGCCAAGTTGTTGGCGCAGCGCCGCCATCTGTTGATTCAACAACGCCGTCTCTCGCTGCGCTTTTGCGGAAATCGTTTTCTCCGCCGAGATCGCTTCACGGGCCACAGCCAATAGGTTTGCACGCTCTTCGGCTAATGATCGCTGCGATTGTGCCTCGGCCTGTGCCGCGGTCTGCGCAGCCAAAGCGGCTTGTAGTTGCGCCTGCAACTCGTCCGCATCCAGCGCACCGAACTGGCGCTCAAGCTCGGCCCTGGCGGCTTGTGCTGCGGCAAGCAGGGTCAATGTATCCTCAGCTTCTTTGCGCTGTGCTTCCAAGGCCAGTGTCATTGCTGTCAACTCGGCATCTGCATCCTGCAGACGGTTGCGCAGGTTCTCGGCAGCTGCAGCTTCGGCTAGCTTGGCGGCCTCTTCCGCACTGATCTGTTCTTCCAGTTCACTGATCCGGGTGGATTGCGCCGCGTCGCTTTGTTCAAGATCCGCAACCAACGCCTCCAGCGCCTCGCGTTGGGCGGCAGCCAGCCGGGCGGCTTCGGCCTGTTCGTCGATCTCAGATCGGCTTTGCGCCAGTGCGAGGTTCAGCGCCTCTTGGTCCTCCAGCAACTTGGCGCGCTGGGATTCCAGTGTTGCAATAGCACCGCGCGCCCGCTCCTGATCCGTCAGAAGTGCGGCGACCTGCGCCTCGAAATCCGTGATACGTGCCTGCGACAAGGCCAGGTCCACTTCGGCCCGCGCCAGCGTATCTTCAGTTTGCGACAGGGTCGTGTTCAACGCGCCAAGACGGGCCTCCAGGCGGTTATTCTCACGCTCCTCCAATCCCAATGCCCCGGCCAGCGCTGCGACTTCGTCCGACAGGGCGGTCAATTCGTCCTCTTGCCCGGAAATGGTTTCGCGCAACACGAACTGCACCACCATAAAGATGGTCAGAACGAAGGTCAGCACCATCAGCAAACCGGTGATCGCGTCAACAAAACCCGGCCAAACCGAGCCCTGAAAACGCTGACCTGTGCGACGGGACAGAGCCATGGATTACTCTCCTTCCGGAGCGGTGCGCACGGCGCCTCGGGGCAATGTCAGAGCTTTGACCAGCAATTCGATATCCTTGCGCAGTTCGCTCATGCTTTCCTGACGACCGGCCGAGATTTCTTCGAGGATGCGCAATAGCTGAACGTCCATCGACCGCAGGCGCATCCGGCTTTCGGCGTCAATTCCTTCACCCGTGCCCTGATCACGCATGTGATCCAGAAGGGCGTCCTGCCCAAGGGCCACGCGTTCCAATGCGGCTGTCACCCCTTCGGATTCAGACTGTCGCACATTCATCTCACCAATCGCGTCGACCAACTGGCCCAGCTTGACCGACACGGTGGCGCGATCAGCCTCTTGCCCCGAAAACAGGTCTTGCAGCGCGTCCATCTGTTCAGACATCGCGTCTAGAACGGGTGTCAGGACCGCAATTTCCGCCCCACCCTCCTCAGCCGCGGCAAAGCCAACACGGGTGATTGAGGACAACCATTCCTCAAGCTCGCGGTAGAACCGGTTCTGACCGTGACCCGTGAACAGTTCCAGCAACCCGACGATCAGAGACCCGGCAAGGCCCAAAAGGGACGAACCGAATGCCACGCCCATTCCTTGTAGCTGGGCCTCAAGCCCCACCATCAGGCGGTTGAACACGGCCAGTCCTTCTTCGCCCTCTTGCGGGTTCAGGCTGCGGATCGTGTCGACAATAGCTGGGACAGTGGTCGCCAATCCAAAGAACGTGCCCAAAAGGCCCAGATAAATCAGAACATTGGTAATATAGCGCGTGATCTCACGTTCTTCCTCGACGCGTTCTGCAACCGAATCCAGGATCGACCGGGTCGAACTGGAACTGATCTGTGACCGGGCACCACGTTCCCGCAGCAACGATGCCAGGGGCGCCAACAATTGCGGCGTGCGCGCGTCCTCGCGAACAACGCCGCCAACAAAAGCCTCGATCCAGCGAACCGAGCCAATCAGCTGTGTCACCTGAAAGAAACAGGCAAAAACGCCGATTATGAAAACCAGAATGATAAAACCGTTCAGGTACGGGTTGGCCTGAAACACCGGCAGCACATAAGGCAGCGCCATGAAGACGCCCAACCCCGCCAGACCAATTGCGACCAACATCATCACAATCTGACGGATGGGATGCGAGAAATGGGGTCTCGCGCCCTGATGTGCCTGCGCCATGCGCGTGTTTCCCGGTTTTTGCCTGCTCTGGCTTGAATCTAGCCAAAATCCGCCGGTGACGCCAAGGGTTTATGCTGTGATACTGCGTACCCGTTGCGCTAACCACTCAAGATCAGGATCGCGCAGGTCGATCTCGGCCAGATGTTCCGCAGTATTATACAGATATTCCGTATTCGGTCCGCGCCCGCCAATCGCATGTGCAATGATCTGCGCCTGCTCCTCTAACGACATGCCACCACAGTATTGGACATGTTCTGCGTCGATCACATAAGTCACGGCGGTGACGACTTCGCCGTTGTTCAAATGCACATCAAGGTTTTTCTCGACATAGGCTGACGAAATCAGCTCACGCTCGCGCAATTCATGCAAGGTGCGCTCTTCATGGCCGGCCTCGACCGCAAGTGCCAAGCCGGTGCAATTGGCATCGGCCTGTTCGTCCAGTGCCAGTACAAGGCCGGGGTGTTCTTCGGTACCGCGGTGGTGAATTGAACTCATGCAGAATGACCGGGCATACCCATGCAGCGTGGCGTGTTCGCTGCGTGCCACCGGAAAGCCCGGATTCCACAGCAATGATCCATATCCGAAAACCCACATCGTCATAGCTCTGGTCCTTGCCCGTTTCGGCCTATAAACATCAAATTCAACGCGGGAAAAAGGGCCAACTGCCATGCGCGGTCTAATACGAGTAGTCATTTTCTTAACGGTTATCTGGAGCGCCTATTGGTTCGTCGCCGGATTCGGATTGCGCAACGCAATCATCGCCTGGTTCGACAATCAGCAGGAACAAGGCTGGCAGGCGGACTTTTCCGATGTTTCGACAGCCGGGTATCCGTTTCGTCACGTTACGCGCCTGAACAGTCCTGCTCTGGCAGACCCGGTCAACGGCACCGCGTGGAGCGCGGATTGGATTGAGTTCCAAAGTCCCGCCATCTGGCCCGGACGCCAGGTGCTGCGCTTTGCTGACACCCATCAGCGCCTGTCCTATTTTGATCAGACGGCGACCATTGAAGCCAGCGATCTGCAAGCCGAGCTGCAGCTGCAACCCGGTGTGGCGCTGGTGCTGGAAAAAATGGCTTTGACCGCGGGTTCATGGTTGATCACCGATGATGCCGAAGCGCTGGCTGGCGGCGATACGCTGACATTGGTTATGGAACAGACCTCTATTCCGGTAACATACGCCATCGGCGCTCGAATAGACGGGTTCACCCCGGGAGATGGTCTGCGCGATTTGATGCGGTCCGCGACCACATTGCCGCAGGCGTTTGAGACGCTCGAACTGGACATGACGGCCACGTTCAACAAACCGTGGGATCGTACGGCTCTGGAGCAGGGTAGACCACAGCCGGTGAAGATTGACCTGAACCTTGCCGAGATGAAATGGGGCGCTTTGCGTTTGTTTGCAGCAGGCGAGCTTGATATCGACCACCAGGGCATCCCAACGGGCGAGATTGCGGTCAAAGCTGAAAACTGGCGTGACATGATCGCCATGGCTAATGCTGCAGGCGCCCTGCCCGATCAGGCCGTTGATCCTGTGACACGAGCGCTGAATTTCATGGCCGGGCTGGGTGGGAACCCAAATGCGCTGGATCTGCAGCTTAACTTCCGGGACGGTTTCGTGGCGCTGGGGCCGTTGCCGCTGGGGCCTGCGCCCCGCCTGATCCTGCGTTAACGGCAGTATGGCCCGCGACGGTGGCGGGCTGTATCCAGATGGAAATGATCCCGGTGATACCGGTCCGCGTTTGGCCCCAATACGGTGCCAAACGGCCCGCATGCATCGCGCCAGATCTTGACCAGTTGTTTTTGCGATGGGTTCTTGCGCCAGCCATTCAGGACCGTCACAACCTCTCCATCGGCCATCTTGAAGGCCGAGATATCAATCGCGCGGCCTTTTCCATGCTCGGAAATGCGGGCGCCCTTCCGGTTGTTGCGCGTCCGACACGCGTAGTGTGCGGCAACCTGCAATTGAACCACAGGCCCGCGTCGCTTGAACGTCGGCTTGACCGCTTTCTCAACCCATTTGTTCAGCGCAATTGCCGTTCCACAATCCATCGTGGAGGGACGGCTAAGCGTCACACCTGAGACCGAGGTGATCTGAACAGCGTCCTTGATCCCGCAAGCCTTGATCCTGCCCGGTACCGTCCCGACAGGCTTACCCTGAATATCGATGTCGCCGCATACCGACCCCTTACGCAGTTTGCGCTTTTTGAACAACGCCTCCTGCTCCAAGGCTTTGGGCCGCAAGTAAGGCATCAGCGACGTGTCCGGGCCAAGCAGAGGCAGCTCTGCAGGCCGTGCCGCTGCTGCCAAAACCTGCGGTGAATCCGGCCGCAATTCTGGTCGTATGGTGGCCGGAGGCAGCTGAGGCACTGCGCTGCTAAGGACCGCAAGTGTAGCCTGAGGTCGCGATATCGGTATTAACGAACGTTCCAGCGAACCAGCCTGAGTTGACATTGCGCAAAGCGCTGCAAATCCGGTCAGAATGGTTCTCCAGCCCTGCGTCATGGGTTCGTTTTTCCCCGTCCGAAATCAGGCGCATCCGTATCCTGGCCTGCATCAATGATGCCGCGGCGGATGGCGCGCGTACGGGTGAAATAGTCGAATAACTGCTCGCCGTCACCTGTTCTGATCGCGCGCTGCAGTGCAAACAGTTCTTCGGTGAACCGGCCAAGGATCTCCAGCGTCGCATCCTTGTTGGTCAGGAACACGTCCCGCCACATGGTCGGGTCAGAGGCCGCGATGCGGGTGAAGTCTCGGAATCCTGCGGCGGAATACTTGATGACCTCGGTATCGGTGACCCGGCGCAGATCATCCGCAACGCCCACCATCGTATAGGCGATTAGGTGCGGCGCGTGCGATGTGACGGCCAGAACCAGATCATGGTGATCCGCGTCCATCTCATCAACGTTTGACCCCATGCCTTCCCAAAGCGCCCGCAAACGGGCAATCGCATCCGGGTCCGAGCCTTCAACCGGGACCAAAAGACACCAGCGGTTGTCAAAGAGTTCTGCAAAACCCGATTCCGGGCCAGAATGCTCAGTTCCTGCCAGGGGGTGCGCGGGGATGAAATGCACACCATCCGGGATTACCGGCCCGACGGCCTGAATAACGTGACGCTTGACCGAGCCGACATCAGTCACCGTCGCCCCGGGTTTCAGGACAGGTGCAATATCTTTTGCCACAGCGCCCATCGCGCCGACAGGAACGCAGAGAACGACCAGATCCGCGCCCTCGACCGCCTCTTGCGCGGTATCGCAGACGCGATCACACAAGCCGATGCGGCGGGCCGTGTCGCGGGTGGTCTCGGATCGGGCATAGCCAGTCACTTCGCCAGCAAGCCCGGCACGTTTGATCGCCCAGAACATGGACGAGGCGATCAGGCCAAGCCCGATCAAGGCCACACGGTCGTAAACTTGGCTCATGCGACGCCCCCTTTGAACGCGGTGATGGCCGCAACAACGCGGCGGCAGGCTTCTTCGTCGCCCACGGTGATCCGCAAAGCGTTTGGCAGGTTGTAGCCCGCCACACGGCGCACGATCAAACCTTGTGTCTTCAGATAGTCGTCACACGCCTCAGCCTCTGCCCGATCGGCAAAGCGGGCGAGGATAAAGTTGGTGCAGGACGCATCCGAGGGCACGCCGATCTTGGCCAGTTCTTCCGACAGCCACACCCGCAGGCGCGCATTTTCAGCCTGACAATAGGACAGGAATTCTATGTCATTCACCGCAGCCTCTGCTGCCGCCAAAGCGGTCAAGGACAGGTTAAAGGGCTGACGCACCCGGTTCAGTACGTCGATAATCGATTGCGCAGCATAGCCCCAACCGACACGCATTCCGCCCAGACCGTACACCTTGGAAAAGGTCCGCGTCATGATCACGTTGTCAAACCGATCCACCAGCGATGCACCACCGTCGAACCCATCGACAAACTCGGCATAGGCCCCGTCGATCACCATCAGGCAGGTCTTAGGCAATGCTTCGGCCAGACGCAGCAACTCAGCCTCGGGGATCATAGTCGAGGTCGGGTTGCCCGGGTTCGTCACAAACACGATCCGGGTCTGATCGCTCACGGCGGCCAGAATGTTTTCGACATCCACGTGGCGATTGCGCTCGGCCACCATCACCGGTGTCGCGCCGGCCATGCGGGCGATGATCGGGTACATTGAAAACCCGTGCTCGGTATAGATGACCTCATCACCCGGTCCGGCATAGGCCTGGGCAATGAATTGCAGCACTTCATCACTGCCAACGCCGCAGATAAGTCGTGCCGGGTCCAACCCGTGCCGTTCACCAATCGCTGAGCGCAGGCTTGCGTGATCGGTACTGGGATACCGATGCAGCGTCGCCGCACTATCGCGCACGGCCTCGATCGCCTTGGGGCTGGGACCGAACGGGTTTTCGTTGGAGCTGAGCTTGATCACATGCTCTACCCCCGCCACATGCGACTGGCCGCCCTGATAGAGCGCGATGTCCATAATGCCGGGCTGCGGGGTGATCTTGTTCATAAGAGGCTCCGTTGTTGGAGCCTCTCATACCCGTCTCAACGCGTTGAGAAAAGCGGCAATTCCGTCACGCCGCTTTGAAGCGGGCGGTCGCCGGGTCCGCGTTGTAATAAGGGGTGAATTCCTCAGTCCGGTGGGACAGATCATTGACGCTATCGATGATGAACTGAACCGTCTCCTCGCTCATAAGGTAAGAGAAATTCAGGCGGACCCATCCGGGTTTCTTCATCTCTTCCCCTGCGGACAAAGCAGCATGCAATTCAGTGGACGTTTCACGGTCGATTTCCAGCAAGCGATGCGCATATGGCCCGGCACACGCGCAACCACCGCGCGCCTGAATGCCGTAGATGTCGCTGAGCATCCGGGTAAACAGCTGCTGATGCACCGGCTGGCCAGAGTTGTCCCGCACAAGGAAAGAATAGATCGGCAAACGATGCGGGTTTTCAGTACCTAGCAAAGTCAGGTTCGGATTGTCGCCCCACCCTTTCAATGCCATTTCATTGTACCGGGCTTCCCGTTCAGCAATTTCATCCGTGCCGACGACATCCTTAACGATGAAGGCCAGCGCGGCGCGAATATCTCCGATCACATTGGGTGTTCCGGCTTCTTCTCGCGTGGCCAAATCCTCGCTGTAGTCATGGCGCCAGGGCGACACAAAGCTGACAGTGCCGCCACCAGGCCAACTTGGGCAAGTGCGGCGAACTGCGTTCTGATTGACGATCAGCACACCGGACGCGCCCGGGCCGCCCGGGAATTTGTGCGGGGATACTACGATGGCGTCCTTGCGCGCATCTTCCGGCCCCATGTCCATCGGCAAATATGGTCCACCACCAGCGTAATCCCAGATCGAAACAGCGCCATGAGACTTGAGCAGCCGCGTGATCGGGTCCGGGTCTGTAATGATGCCGGTTACGTTAGAGGCAGCGGAAAAAGAACCGACAATCAGATCGGAATCGGCATTGTCCACCAATGTCCGTTCAAGTGCACCGAGATCAACGCCGCCTTCGGGCGCTTCGGGGATTTCGATGACCTGCGCTTTGCTTTCCCGCCAGGGGAGGATGTTCGAATGATGCTCATACGGCCCGATCAAAACAACCGGCCGGTCAGCCCCCTCAATTCCCATCAAACTGACCAGCCGGTTAAGACCCGCAGTGGCGCCGGACCCGGTAAAGATCACCGCGTCGTCTTCCTTTGCTCCAACAATGCGGGCTATTTCCGCGCGCGCTTCGCGGCGCAGACGGGTCATATACGACCCACAATAGGAGGCCTCAGTGTGGCTGTTGGCATAAAAAGGCAGCACCTCATGGGCGACAAAATCCTCTACCTGCTGCAGCGCACGACCCGAAGCGACGTAGTCCGCATAAACCAGCGGCACGTCCCCATTCAGACCGGGGATCAGAACATTCTCTCCGATCAGCCCGTCGCGCAGGGTTGAATTGCGAGTGGTGGATTGGAGGTCTGCGCGAAATTTGGACAAGGTCATGATTAATTCTCCGTATTGCATCACCAAATATGATTGAATAGGGATGCAGAAACTTCACCTTTCTTTTGGTAGATATCTAAAATTTTGTGTCATATGCTTCTTTATGGCAGAAAAATTAGATCATATTGACAAGCGCATCCTTCGCGAACTTCAAACAGACGCAACACTGTCCCAGCGTGAGTTGGCGGACCGGGTCGGGTTGTCGCAAAATGCCTGTTGGCGGCGGCTGAAGGCGTTGAACGAAAATGGCGTCATTACCGGTTCGACCGCGCGGATCGCCCGCGAAAAATTGGGGCTGAACCTTGTGGTCTTTGTTATGCTGCGCACCCGGCACCATTCGGCGGAATGGCTGCAAGCCTTTCGAAGCCATGTCCTAACCATCCCCGAGGTGGTGGATTTTCACCGCATTGGTGGCGACTATGACTATCAGTTGAAAGTCGTCACGCAAGATATGACGTCATATGACAAGGTGTATCAGCGATTGATCGACAAGGTCGAACTAGACAGTGTGACCTCGTACTTTGCGATGGAGGCCATCGCCGAAAGCAGGCCCCTGCCAATTTGACCCAGCGCCTTCGGCGGACTTCTTCAATGGTCAGGCTGGAATACTGCTCGTAGGTTGTTACGCGTTCAATTCAAAACACAGCCTGCGCCACCCAAGCGTGTACTTCAGCATTCCCACCCACTGCAGGCGTTCCATTGGGGCACTTCGGTGGATATTTTCTAATAGCCGAGATGCAACTTGCTGGATCAGCCTTCAAACCCAATACGCGTCATCGCATGTCCAAACAAAAAAGGGCCGCGCAAATTGCGCGGCCCTGGAATTCTGGATGTCGGCGAAGATTAGTTCTTCGCGTAGAATTCGACGACCAGGTTCGGTTCCATGACGACCGGGTAAGGCACATCGCCCAGGCCCGGCGCGCGAACGAAGGTCGCGGTCATTTTCGAGTGGTCGGCGTCGATGTAGTCAGGCACGTCACGCTCGGCCAGAGCAGCGGCTTCCAGAACTACAGCCAGTTGCTTGGACTTGTCGCGTACTTCGATCACGTCGCCTTCTTTGACACGGTAGCTGGGGATGTTGACCCGCTTGCCGTTCACTTTGACGTGGCCGTGGTTCACGAACTGACGTGCAGCAAAGACGGTCGCAACGAACTTGGCGCGGTAGACAACAGCGTCCAGACGACGCTCCAGCAGACCGATCAGGTTTTCACCGGTGTCGCCGTTCACACGTACGGCTTCGGCGTAGATGCGGCGGAACTGCTTCTCGGTCAGGTCGCCATAGTAGCCTTTCAGCTTCTGCTTGGCGCGCAGCTGCAGACCGAAGTCCGACAGTTTGCCCTTGCGACGCTGGCCGTGCTGGCCGGGGCCATATTCGCGACGGTTGACCGGGGATTTCGGACGACCCCAGATGTTTTCACCCATCCGGCGGTCAATTTTGTACTTGGCAGACGTGCGTTTGGTCACGGCTGATCTCCTTCTTTAGGTCGAGGCCCACAAAGGCCACTATGAAGGGCGTTGTCCTCTTGAGGTTTCCCCCATGACAGGAATCCCCTTACGGGGCCCACCAACACCAATGAAGCCGCGCTTATATCCGCAGAACTGGCGGAGTCAACACGGCTATGGATTTTTTGCTATGTGCGAATGCAGGCAGCCTGGTTGGAACCTTAGTCTGCTACGCTTCGGACGCCCGCAACTGCGTTTTCCCAACCATTGTCCATCGGCGACCGTGTCGGGAAAGCGACAACAGTTTGGTCTGGGAGGCTGGAGTCGCTTTCGCATTCAAACTCGGTATACGCACTGACCCAGAATTCCTGATCGCGCGCGGGATACCCGTTTTCAAAAACCAGCGTTGGGTTTGCTTCTCCGGCGACCAAAAACAGGAGCGCCGTGTACTTTTGCGCGCCATTGGTCAGAACGATACGACCCAGCGCCCCGTCCGCCAGATTCGGCGACGGTGCTATGCTGCTTTGCAATTTTGAGGAATAAACTTCGGCCTGGCCTGACAACACAAGGCCCTGCTCGGCCGGACTGGCCAATGAAAGAGCCTGCCCACGCCACGACCATGCGGCTCCGATTTTCAAAAAAGACTGAGGCGCCGCCTCAAGTCCGTTTAACTCTGTCTGCGTCCACGAAATGGATATGCGACCGCTGTCCCCGGCTGTCATTGTATCCGCCTGTACCTTTCAACAAATCACTGCTTACTGCACCTTCTTATCAGGACAGAATCTGGCGGAAAAGAGACCGAAGCGCAGCAATCACGTAAATGTTTCCGGTGTGTCAAGTCAAACTGATACTAAAAGTGAAATAAATTCAACCTTAGATTGTTTTTGAAAAAAAGGCGATGGACCAACCTCAAGAAAGCTCAAAGCGATTCTCTACTCAAATATTTGTTTTTAAATTGCAAATTATACCTAAGGTATTCGCTCTTCATGCACCACCAATTCCCAGCGGTATTTCGGAAACCATGATATTCTGGTTCATCCAATCCTATCAGGGCATCCGATTTGAGACGTCCGATCGTTGCATTACAGCAACTAAATTGGGCAGTGGTACCAATCTGGGCCTGCCCTTGCTTCAACTCATCAATGGATGCCATTCGATCGCTTCAGCTTGTCCAAGTAAGCTCGTTTCGCGGCCGCTACCTCTTCATCGCTCAAATTCGATCGGTTCAGGTCCAGAAAATAGTCCGTGCCTCCGGCTGGCTGGACGTTCCGATTGTCACTTGTGATGAGCCTATCGGATCTCACGTTTAGAATGGACAGTGCCTTAATCAACGGGAAATCGTGATCGTCCGGACCAGAAACGTTGACAGATTCCACCTCGGCGCGCGGTGAAACCACCTCTTTCACGCGGCGGACCACCGCCTCAAGATCTGCACCCTGTTGCAACGCCTTGCCGTATTGTGTCAGATCCTCGCGGATTCTGTGGCTGCGAAGGTTTTGCCAATACGTACTTCTGATCCAATCAGCCGCGTTTCTGGTCGTAAATAGAAAGATAATGCGATCCCCGGCATCAGTCAGGCGCAAGACCTCATCCAACAGAATTTTGGCAAGAACGTGCGTTTGCTCATATGACCAAACCCCTTTGCGACCGGGGATCAAACCAGCGAATTCTTCATTGCTGATCAGCAGGGGTTTGCCACCATGGTCCGCAAAAGGCTTCAGCGCCTCGCGAACGATTGCTCCGAAATTGCGAAGGGTGCGATCCTTGGGGGCGACCGCATACCGCCGTGCAGCCAGGCTGGCTTCTTGCAAGTCATCAGGCAATAGAACATTCACGCGATCTTTCAGGTATTCCCGATTTTTCGAGAGCGTCTTTTGCAGGGTCGTTGTGCCCGTTTTATGGAAACCTTGATGAATTACGACCTTCAATACAATACGTCCCGCTCGTCCTTGGCCTGCGTGCTGCAGGGCTTTCAAAAAAAATGCCAAACCTGCTCAACACAGGCTTGGCACTTCTTTGGTCAGACCAATTTGAAACCGGCGCTGAATTTCACGACATCAGCCACATTTTGAATGACCGCAGCTGCGGCAGGTCATGCAACCCTCGATCATCACCATGTCGTACTGGCCGCAGGATGGGCAGGCTTTGCCGCGTGGCGCGTCCATGTTGACGACCTGAGCCTGGGGGTCGGATTTGAGCGCCATGCCCTCGCCCTCAAGAAAGCCAATATTGATCATGTGCTGTTCGATCACACCACCAATTGCGGCCAGGATCGACGGGATATACTTGCCCTGAACCCATGCGCCACCGCGCGGGTCGAATACCGCTTTTAGTTCTTCCACCACAAAAGACACATCCCCACCCCGGCGGAATACGGCCGAGATCATGCGGGTCAGCGCCAGCGTCCAGGCGTAATGCTCCATGTTCTTCGAGTTGATGAACACTTCGAACGGACGACGACGGCCACCTATGACAATATCATTGATCGTCAGATAGATCGCGTGCTCGCTGTCGGGCCACTTCAACTTATAGGTCGAACCTTCCAGAGATTGTGGGCGATCCAGAGGCTCCGACATGTAGATCACGTCGCCACCGTCAATTTCATGCGGTGCGCTTGCACTTTCACCCGGCGCTTTATCTTCGCTTTCTGACACGGTCAGGACGGACCCCGTCACATCGTTCGGACGATAGGTCGTGCACCCTTTGCACCCCTGATCCCAGGCCTGCATGTAGACATCTTTGAAAGCGTCAAAGCTGATGTCCTCGGGGCAGTTGATCGTCTTCGAGATCGAGCTGTCGATCCATTTCTGAGCCGCGGCTTGCATCTTAACGTGATCGGACGGGGACAGCGTCTGTGCGTTGACGAAATAGTCTGGCAGCTCTTTGTCGCCGAATTTGTCGCGCCACATCTGCACCGCGTAGTCCACGACCTCTTCTTCAGTGCGCGAGCCATCCTTTTGCAGGACCTTCCGCGTGTAGGCATAGGCAAAGACCGGCTCGATCCCTGACGACACATTCCCTGCATAGAGAGAAATTGTCCCCGTCGGCGCGATCGAAGTCAGCAAAGCGTTGCGAATACCGTGTTCGCGAATTGCATCGCGCACGTCATCATCCATCTGCTGCATCGTGCCGCTTTCCAAGTATTTCTCGGCGTCGAATAGGGGGAACGCCCCTTTTTCCTTCGCCAAGTCGACCGACGCCAGATACGCAGCGCGCGCTATCGCTTTCAACCAGAGCTCGGTCTGACGCGCGCCCTCGTCCGATCCATAGCGCAGACCCAGCATCAGCAGAGCATCCGCCAGTCCGGTCACGCCCAGCCCGATACGGCGCTTGGCCTGCGCCTCGGCGGCCTGTTCCGGCAGCGGGAACTTCGACGCGTCGACAACGTTGTCCATCATGCGGACGGCTGTCGCGACCAGCTCTTGCAGGGCAGCCTCATTCAGATGGGCCGCATCTTCGAACGGCTCTGCCACAAGACGGGCAAGGTTGATCGAACCCAGCAGGCACGCGCCATAAGGCGGCAAAGGCTGCTCGCCACACGGGTTTGTCGCCGCGATGGTTTCGGCATAGCTGAGGTTGTTGGCTTTGTTGATCCGGTCGATGAAAATCACACCCGGTTCGGCATAGTCATAGGTGGCCTGCATGATCTTGTTCCACAGATCACGCGCTTGAACTGTGTGGTAAACCTTGTCGTCGAACACCAGCTCCCACGGGCCATCGGCTTTGACAGCTTCCATAAAGGGATCGGTGACCAGCACAGACATGTTGAACATGCGCAGGCGTGCAGGGTCGGACTTAGCCGTGATGAACTGTTCGATATCCGGGTGGTCACAGCGCATGGTCGCCATCATCGCACCCCGGCGCGAACCTGCGGACATGATGGTGCGGCACATCGCGTCCCATACATCCATAAAGCTCAGAGGCCCGGATGCATCCGCCGCGACCCCATGCACATCCGCTCCGCGCGGGCGAATGGTCGAGAAGTCATAGCCGATCCCCCCACCCTGCTGCATGGTCAGCGCGGCCTCTTTCAGCATATCGAAGATACCGCCCATGCTGTCCGGCACCGTGCCCATGACAAAGCAGTTAAACAGCGTCACACGTCGCGCAGTGCCTGCGCCAGCGGTGATACGGCCAGCAGGCAGGTATTTGAAATCTTCCAGCGCTTCGAAGAACTTCTGCTCCCAATGCGCCGGGTCTTTTTCGACCTGCGCAAGATCGCGAGCGATACGCCGCCAGCTGTCCTCAACCGTTTGGTCAATGGGAGTGCCATCGGCCTGTTTGAAACGATATTTCATGTCCCAGATCTGCTCGGCGATGGGGGCGGCAAAGCGGCTCATTGGTGATTCCCTGTTCTGAAAGAGGTATCCAGATTATCCCAGATCACACCTTAACCACAACACCTTGATGACAGGCTTTCTTGAGCTACAATGTATAGACGGTCTTGGGACGACTCTGTGGGAAAGCTGTGGATAAGTACATAAACCTCATAAAACTCTCCGTCGGATCGGAAAGCGTCGACACGCTGATGGAATGGCAGGATAGCCGCAAACCGCTTTATGAAGACGGCTTGCCGCGCCACGTCACCCGCATGTGGCCCAAGCGCGAGGCCGAGATTCTGAACGGCGGATCAATCTATTGGGTGATCAAGGGTGTCGTACAGTGCCGCCAGAAGATCCTGCGGCTGGACGAAGTGCGCGGCGAGGACGGTATACGCCGCTGCGCCATCGTGCTGGACCCTGAGGTGCACCGCACACAGAATGCCTTGAAACGCCCGTTCCAAGGGTGGCGATACCTTAAATCCGAAGATACGCCTGCCGATCTTCCCAAAGGACGGGCCGAGGATGATTCCCTGCCCGACGATCTGAATCGCGCGTTGGCGGACATCGGCGTGCTGTAATCAGCTCAGCCGGTCAAGCAATTCGGAAAGAACCTCTTTTTCACCCACACCATAGCTGGCAACCCGACTACGCCACAGCGTGGCCTGTGATTGCAGGATCAGGCCGTCCGACAGGATTTTTAGGTGGTTTGCGCGCAATGTCTCACCTGTCGAGGTGATATCGGCAATCGCCTCGGCGGTTTCGTTCATCACAGTGCCTTCGGTTGCGCCCTGGCTGTCCACCAGAGTGTAATCTGCAACCCCAGCGTCCGTCAGAAACTCGCGCACCAATCGGTGGTATTTGGTCGCAATCCGCAACCGGTGCCCGTGGGTTTTGCGAAACGCTGCCGCGGCAGCATCTAGATCGTCCAGAGTTTCGACATCGACCCAGCAGGCTGGTGTCGCGATAATCAAGTCGGCTTTGCCAAAGCCCAACTCGGAGACTTCTTCAATCTGCTGTTCCCACCGTGGCAATTTTTCGTGCACCAGATCGGTTCCCGTGACACCCATATGAATGCGGCCAGCTGCTAGTTCGCGGGGGATTTCCCCGGCAGACAGCAGGATCAGCGAGACTCCGTCGATCCCTTCAACCTTACCGGCATATTCCCGGTCTGATCCGCTGCGCGACAATGTGATGCCGCGCTTTTCGAACCACGAAAAGGTCTTCTCCATCAATCGGCCCTTCGAGGGCACACCCAGTTTCAGGGTCATTGCGCGGCCTCCTCGATTTCCAGCATCAGGTCCGGACGCAACACGCCGCCAACAGCTGGAATTTCTGCCCCGTTGCCCAGTTGTCGCGTCAGCGCATCGTAACGCCCGCCGGTGGCAATCGGAGGCAAATCGGGGCGACCTTCGGCATAAAACCCAAAGACAAACCCGTCGTAATACTCCATCGACGTACGCCCATAGGCAGCCTCGAAATCCAACCTACTCACGTCAACACCACGCGCATGCAGGGCGGCAATTCTTGCCTCAAGCCTGTCCAGCGCCGGGGTGATCTGAGGCAGGTCAACGGCCACATCCCGCAACTGCTCCAAAGCAAAGGGCATGGTTTCCCGAACGGTCAGCAGAGATTCCAGGCCTGCAAGCTCGTTGTCAGAAATCGGTGGCGTGTCGCGATCTTCGCGCAACGCGTCGATGCGCGCCTCGATCTCGGCAGCGCGGCGTTTGCCGATCATAGGAACGTCAAACCCCATCGGGTCTGCGGCCTCCAAAAGCATTGTGCGGTGTTCCGGCTCGGGCTTTCGCCCGGCGAACCGATCGAGCAGGACGCGGAACCGACGTGGACGCCACAGGTGGCGCATCAGCGCGGCCTTGCGCCGATCCGTGGTGCGCAGCCCCTGAACAGCCGCCGTAAGGATGCCGATGTCACCGGTTGCCGCGCGCAGGGGCAGCCCCCGCAATTGCAGGGCAAACAGAGAAAACACCTCGGCATCGGCCCCGGCGGGATCATTGCGGTCAAAAACTTCATAACCGACCTGAATGTACTCGTTGGACCGATCCGGGTCATGCTCTTGCCGACGGAAGACTTCGCCTGAATAGGTATAGCGTGCGGGTTCAGCCCCTTCGGTCATGTGCATCTGCACCACCGGCAGGGTGAAGTCGGGGCGCAGCATCTGCTCACCGCGCAACGCATCCGAGGTAACGTAAGCCCGGGCGCGAATATCCTCACCATAAAGGTCCAATAGCGTTTCCGCCGGTTGCAGCAGGGGTGTATCCACAACCTGCGCCCCGGCAGCCTCGAACCGGACCCGCATCATCGCGGCGCGGGCCTGTATCTGGGAACGATTGGGCATCGGTCAGTCCTGACTGTCCAGAATTTCGCGCACTTTGGCGACCAGATCACCACGTGACACTTCGAACTGGCTGGGGCGTTCTTTCCATTCCTCGAGCGTGGCGCTTTCGGCAATCTTCGCGCCAAGGATCAGGTCCTTGATCTGCACGATCCCATTGGCTTTCTCGTCACCGCCCTCGATCACTGCAATC
This sequence comes from Ruegeria sp. CDSC068, assembly GCF_059610545.1. Classification (NCBI taxonomy): domain Bacteria; kingdom Pseudomonadati; phylum Pseudomonadota; class Alphaproteobacteria; order Rhodobacterales; family Roseobacteraceae; genus Ruegeria; species Ruegeria sp. CDSC068. The sequence goes on along the minus strand of NZ_JBXWNV010000002.1, from coordinate 182,727 downwards.
GGAGAGTTCCGTTTATCCGCATATTTCAGCTGATTGCCGAAGTTCTTGGGATTACCCAGATAAACCTCTGCCCGGATACCTGCGTTGCGCAGTTCTGCCACCATCGCCTGATAATCGGCCATCCGGTCGCGATCCATAACGGTCACGACTACAGGACCCGTAGCCTGCGCGGCTATCCTGCCTTTTTCGCGCAGGGCAGCCAGCAGACGGTCGACACCGATGGAGACGCCGGTCGCCGGAACTTCCTGCCCGGTGAAGCGTTTGACCAGATCGTCATAGCGACCACCACCCGAAACCGATCCGAATTGCCGCTTGCGGCCTTTCTCATCGAAAATCTCAAAGGTCAGCTCGGCCTCATAAACCGGCCCGGTATAGTAACCCAGACCGCGCACGACCGAAGGGTCAATCTCGATCCGGTCCGCGCCGTACCCGCCCGCATCCAACAAGGTGCCGATTTGTTCCAACTCGGCGATCCCGTCCGCGCCGATCTTGCTGTCGCCTACGGCGGCGCGCAAGTTGGCCAATGTTCCGGCGGTTTCCGCGGCCTTGGAGGTCAGAAACGCGATCACCGGCTCAGCCTGATCCTCGCTAAGACCAACACCGTCGATAAACGCGCCAGAGGCGTCCAGACGGCCTTTGGTCAGCAGCTCTCGCACGCCCTGCTCGCCGACTTTGTCGAACTTGTCGATGGTGCGCAGAACGTTGTCGCGGGCAACGACGTCTTCGCCAAGCCCCATCGCCTCAAGCACGCCGTTCAGAACTTTGCGGTTGTTGACCCGCACAAGATAATCGCCGCGCGGAATGCCGACGGTCTCAAGCGTGTCCGACAGCATCGCGCAAATCTCGGCGTCAGCGGCCATCGAGGCCGTTCCCACCGTATCCGCATCGCATTGATAAAACTGGCGATAACGCCCCGGCCCCGGCTTTTCGTTCCGCCAGACTGGTCCCATCGCATAACGACGATAAGGCGTCGGCAGATCGTTGCGGTGCTGCGCGTAAACCCGGGCCAAAGGCGCGGTTAGGTCATAGCGCAGGGCCATCCAGTCGCCCTTGTCATTCTCGTCGACTTCCTGCCACGCGAACACACCCTCGTTCGGGCGATCTACGTCGGGCAGGAACTTACCCAGCGCCTCGACGGTTTCAACCGCGCTGCTTTCCAAGGCGTCAAACCCGTACTGATGATAGACGTCCGCAATAGCCCGCAGCATCTCGGTGCGCTGCGTGACTTCCTGGCCGAAATAGTCACGGAACCCTTTTGGCGTTACGGCCTTGGGGCGGGGCTGTTTCTTGGGCTTGGCCATGTGGGACGTCCTTGGGAGTTGCCTTGTTCCGCGCGCGGTCTATCCCATGGCCTTCATCGGGGCAAGGCGCGCTTTCGCTGGCCATGCGTTGTCCGGGTCGCTATGACCGGCCTAAGACACAGGAGTCCCCCATGCAGCATCTGGAAGAGCAGATCGCCCATCTTGCCCGTACGGTCGAAGACCTCAACTCGGTCGTCACCCGCCAACAGGACGAGATTGATCGTTTGACACGCCGTGTCGAAATGCTGATGCGCCGCGAAGGCGAACGGGCACAGGAAGGCTCGGGCGGAATCGTTTTGGGCGACGAACGCCCGCCGCATTATTGAGGTTTGACTGATGGCGAAAGATGTGAACGGTGACCTCTGCGTCTGGATTTCCACAACAGTAAACAACATCAACGCAATTCAAGCGGTTCTCCGAAAGGAGTACGGAGATACTTGGTTGAGGGGGCGATCTCCGGAAGAACAGGAATGGTCCAGCAGAATGATTGATGAATCTGGTGGCTGGAAGCGCGGTGAAATTCTGACCAAAGAGCAGGTTGGCGATATCTGGTATTACAATACACATCCCGAATATGTCCCGCCTCCGTTCATCAGTGGCGGTGGTTATCCACTAGTATCCGAGTCGGCAAAGGCTGTTCTTGAACAGTTCGATCTAGGAGAAACGGTCTTTCACCCGCTGACAGTGATGGATTCAGACGAGGCCCGGCTGTCAACTCCAGAGCCGTATTATTTGCTGAATGTGGGCAACAAACGATCCATGGGCAATTATGAAGCGCTTGGCCCGGAAGGCGATATTCGAGCGCCTCTAAACTGCCGAGGAGGCGGGATAGCGTATCTTCCGGTAAGCGGGAAAGAAGACCAGTTGGTCGTTACTCCTGAAGCGGTAAGTGGCCCAGACATATGGCTGGACCCCAAAGTCCCTTCACTACTGTTCCTGTCCGACCGCCTTGTCGCTGGCCTCAAGGCCGCCGGGATGGAAAAAGGTTGGGCTCTGGTTCGTTGCGCGGTGGGCACGCTCTAGCGCGCCCAAAGTCACCGCAGGTCACAACCCCAGCGTCGATTTCACCGCGTTGTCGACCACTCCGCCCAAAAGCGCATCCTTATCTGCGGCGCATCCTTCTGACAGCGCGGCTATGAAGGCTTCACGCAACTGGGCCTTTTCCTCATCTGTGGCCGCATGATCTTCGATATTGATCTGGCGATTGTGGAGAGACAGGGCAGTCATCTTTGCGACAACAGTCACAACAAATTCTTCATCACCATCCGCTTCTTCTGCAATCGAGGCGCAAGTATAGTGCATGACGGGCAATGCATCCTGTACCATCTGCTCAGCCGCCTCATCGGCCGCAGCCACACACGGAGCCGCCAGGATTGCGGCGCAAGCGGACATTTTGAGTTTGAAAAAACGCATCACAATCACTTCCAGTTATGTCCAATAATAGCTCCGGCCACGCCACCAATCGCTGCGCCTTTTCCGTCACCGACAATCGCTCCAACACCTGCGCCGATCAGCGCGCCCTCAAGGGTCTTCTTTTTCTTCTTGTCGTCCGCCGACGCGACCGAGGCTGCAACCAAGGCCAGCGATGCCGCCACCCCGAACAAAACTCTTCTGAAATTGAGACCTGCAATTGTCATATCAACACCCTCCTGCGGCATGACCCAAAGACATCTCTGTTGGGTCAGCCTAGCGGGGTGCTAACTGTCTGGCAACAAAGAGAGGTCAGATCTCTTCGACGGACAGAATACCTTCTAGCGATTTTATCGCGCCTTTGATCTGCGGGTTGATCGGAAACTCAACGCCCAGATCCATTTCGACATCACCCGGCAGACTTGGGTCGAGCAACAACAATTGGATCGGACCGCGCGCTGCGCCTTTGGTGGCAGTTGCGGCATCCTCAAGAACTTTTGCTACGGTTGGCACCGCTTGCGCTTCGTCAACAAAAATACGCAGCCCCGTCGCCCCGGCTTCTGCCACCACGGAATCCGCAGGGCCGACCGAGCGCCCCAGCAGCTTGAGCTGGTCGGCTTCCATCGTCGCTTCGGCGGTCAGCACCACCTGCGCTCCGGTTTCCAGATACTCGCGTGACTTTTCGAGCGTTTCTGAAAACAGAGTGACCTCGTAAGCGCCCGTCGGATCCGACAATTGCGCAAAGGCGAACCGGTTTCCACGCGCGGATTTACGCTCTTGCCGTCCGGCAACAACACCAGCCATTTTGGCGATAAAGGGGCCAGAGCGTGCTTTTTCGGTCACCTCATCCAGCGTCAGAACCTGCTTTCGCTTCAGTGCGGGCATATAGTCGTCCAGCGGATGGCCCGACAGGTAAAAACCGATGGCTTTGAATTCTTCGCTCAGACGTTCCGCCGGTAGCCAATCAGGCGAAGGCGACAAGCGCGGTTCGGGCAGGTCATCGCCCGCCTCGCCAAACAGCGACACCTGGTTCGAGTTCTTTTGGTCATGGATCGCCGCCGAATACTGCACCAGCGGATCGAGGCTTTCAAACACGCGACGGCGGTTCTTGTCTAGCTGATCGAAGGCCCCTGCCCGCGCCATCATCTCTAGCGGGCGCTTGCCCACCCTCTTCAGATCAACCTTGCGGGCAAAGTCGAACAGGTTCACGAACGGCTTGCCTTCGCGACCCGCGACCACAAGGTTCATCGCTTCGACACCTACATTCTTTAGCGCGCCCAGCGCATAAATAAGATGCCCGTCCACCACGTCGAATGTCGACAGCGACCGGTTCACGCAAGGCGGTACATAAGGTAGTTCCAGCCCCTTACGGACCTCTTCGAAATATACGGCCAGCTTGTCGGTCAGGTGGATATCGCAGTTCATGACACCCGCCATGAACTCGACCGGGTGGTTCGCCTTCAGCCAACCGGTCTGATAGCTGACAACCGCATAGGCGGCCGCGTGGGATTTGTTGAACCCGTAGTTGGCGAATTTATCCAGCAGGTTCCAAACCTCGGTCGCCTTGGCCTCATCCACATCGTTCTCAGCAGCACCCTTGAGGAACTTGGGCCGCTCTGCGTCCATCGCCTCCTGGATTTTCTTACCCATCGCGCGGCGCAGCAAATCCGCACCGCCAAGGCTGTAGCCCGCCATTTCCTGGGCGATCTGCATCACCTGTTCCTGATAGACGATGATGCCTTGCGTCTCGTCCAGGATATGGTCGATGGACGGGTGCAGCGTGTCCCGTTCGCTCAGCTTATTCTTGACCTCACAGAACTTGGGGATGTTCTCCATGGGGCCAGGTCGGTAGAGCGCGACGAGGGCAATGATATCTTCGATACAGTCAGGCTTCATCCGCTTGAGCGCGTCCATCATGCCCGAGGATTCCACCTGGAACACCGCCACCGTTTTGGCCGCCGAATAAAGTTTGTACGTTGCCTCATCATCCAGCGGGATGGCGTTGATTTGATTCTCCGCCCCTTCAGCGGGTTCGTAAAGCTCCGTACCATCAGCAGCGACATGCAACGGGCGATCAGATTTGAAGATCAGATCCATCGCGTTCTGGATCACCGTCAGCGTCTTCAGACCAAGAAAGTCGAACTTAACCAGCCCGGCCTGTTCCACCCATTTCATGTTGAACTGAGTGGCCGGCATGTCGGATCGCGGGTCCTGATACAGCGGCACCAGCGCATCCAGCGGACGGTCTCCGATAACCACTCCCGCCGCGTGGGTCGACGCGTTTCGCAGCAACCCCTCTACCTGCTGCCCGTAAGTCAGCAGGCGGTCCACAACCTCTTCGTTGCGCGCCTCTTCGCGCAGACGAGGTTCGTCTTTCAGCGCCTTCTCGATGGAGACAGGTTTGACGCCTTCCACCGGGATCATTTTGGACAGGCGGTCGACCTGCCCGTATGGCATCTGCAGAACGCGCCCAATGTCGCGCACGGCAGCTTTCGACAGCAACGCACCAAAGGTGATGATCTGCCCCACCTTGTCGCGGCCGTATTTCTGCTGCACGTAGCGGATCACCTCTTCTCGGCGATCCATGCAGAAGTCGATATCGAAATCCGGCATCGAAACCCGTTCCGGGTTCAGGAACCGTTCGAAAAGCAGCGAATAGCGCAGCGGATCAAGGTCAGTAATCGTTAGCGCATAGGCCACCAGAGATCCCGCGCCCGAGCCACGACCTGGCCCCACCGGGATGTCCTGATCCTTGGACCACTGAATAAAATCGGCAACAATCAGGAAGTAGCCGGGAAACCCCATGCCTTCGATGATATCGAGTTCGAAGTCCAAGCGTTCCTGATATTCCTCTGGCGTTACTGCGTGCGGGATCACTGCCAGACGTTTTTGCAAACCATCATTCGCAATACGGCGCAGTTCGGCAACTTCGTCATCAGCGAATTTCGGCAGGATCGGATCGCGGCGATAGGCCATGAACGCACAGCGCTTGGCAATCTCGACCGTTTTCTCAATGGCCTCGGGCAAGTCGGCGAACAAGGTCGCCATCTCCTGCTGCGACTTGAAATAGTGCTGCGCGGTCAGGCGGCGGCGGCCTTCTTGCTGATCGACATAGGCCCCTTCCGAGATACAAATCAGCGCATCGTGCGCTTCGTACATATCTGTGGTCGGGAAATAGACGTCATTGGTGGCGACCAGAGGAAGATTTTTAGCATAAGCCATTTCGACGTGGCCGCGCTCAGTCAGGCGCTCGGCCTCTGGCTGACCACCCTCGCCCGGATGACGTTGGAGTTCGATATAGAGACGATCGGGGAACATCGCTGACAACCGATCCACCAAGGCCTCGGCCGCAGGGCGTTGACCCTGCTGCAACAACATCCCAACCGGTCCATCCGGCCCACCGGACAAGCAGATCAACCCGTCGGATCGGTCCGCAAGCTCTTCCAGCGTCACCTGCGGCAACTGCCCACCCTTATCCACATAAAGGCACGAGCTGAGCTTCATCAGGTTCTCATACCCGACCTCGGACTGGGCAAGCAAAACCACCGGCGCAGGTGTTTTGGGCTTTTCGCCCGGTTGCGCCTGCACATAGGTCAGGTCAACCTGACAACCCATGATCGGCTGCACTCCGGCCCCGCTGGCGGTGACCGAAAACTCCAAAGCCGAGAACATGCTGTTAGTATCCGTCACAGCGACGGCGGGCATATCCATCTTATCACACAGACCGGGCAGCTTTTTCAGCCGCACGGCGCCTTCCAGCAGGGAATATTCGGTGTGAACACGGAGGTGAATGAATCGAGGAGTACTGCTCATGACTGCCACGCTATCCCAGCCGCGCGCCCGGCAAAAGCAGGAACCTTGGCTTTGGATTGCCAAAAAGATGGGCTTTGATTATTCGGCTTTTCCAGAAGGTGCTTCGGAGCCCGGCAGTAGCCAAAGACAAAAAACGCTTTAGTTTCAATCCAGTGATCGCTAAACGAAGATAACAATCACGCAGCGTCAGTGCTCAATGGTGTATCACATAGGTAGTTTTTCTTGCCAGACAACCTGCGCTGTTTCTAACATCAGATGGCAAGCTATCCGCCCGCTACTCTTTCTACGTCGCATCGAAGGGGGGCACGCAAGGGCGCAACCGGGTAAGGCGACGGGTTTCTCGAATGAATATCACGTTTCTTCTGAACGGAGAGACAGTGGAACTGGCGGATGTCAATCCGACAGCGACCCTGCTGGATTGGCTGCGTGAGGATCGCGGCCTGACCGGCACCAAAGAAGGCTGCAACGAAGGCGATTGCGGGGCATGCACTGTCATGGTGACGGATGAAGGTGGCCACAAGGCGCTGAATTCCTGCATCCTGTTTCTGCCGCAACTGCATGGTAAGGCGGTTCGCACGGTCGAAGGCGCCAGTGGCCCCAACGGCGAGGCGCACCCAGCCCAGCAGGCGATGGTTGATCTGCACGGCTCGCAATGTGGCTTCTGCACCCCCGGTTTCGTCATGTCGATGGTGGCAAGTCATGCAAATGGCGCGACGGATCATGACACCCAGCTTGCTGGCAACCTGTGCCGCTGCACCGGCTACGCGCCGATCATTCGCGCCGCCAAGGTTGCCGAAGAAGTTCCCGTGCCAGTTTGGGTGAAAGACAAGCCAGTCGCCACGCGGGTCACATCGCAGATGTTGCCGGAGTCTTCGGATGAATTGGCCAAAATCTATGCGGAACACCCGGACGCCACTCTGGTCGCCGGCGCAACGGACGTTGGGCTTTGGGTGACCAAGCAACTGCGTGACCTCGACCCAGTGATTTTTCTGAACCGCTGTGATGATCTGAAAGAGATCACCATCACGGATGACGAGGTTCTGTTCGGCGCGATGGTCGATATGAACCGGATGGGCGAAGCACTGGCGGACCTGCACCCGTCTTACGCCGAAATGATCCGGCGCTACGCCAGCGTTCAGGTGCGGCACGCGGCCACCGTGGGCGGAAATATCGCAAACGGCTCGCCCATCGGAGACAATCCTCCTGCACTGATCGCCCTGGGCGCGACGCTACATCTGCGCAAGGGCGACGAACGTCGCTCGGTCGCATTGGAGGACTTCTTTATCGACTACGGCAAACAAGACCGGACACCTGGCGAGTTTGTCGAATCCGTAAGTTTTCCGCGTCAGGCGGATCGTTTGAAGGCCTACAAACTCAGCAAACGGTTCGATCAGGATATCTCGGCCGTGTGTGGGTGTTTCAACATCTCTGTTTCGGACGGAATGGTTACTGATGCCCGTATTGCCTTTGGTGGTATGGCCGGAACTCCCAAACGGGCTTCAAATGTCGAAGCCGCGCTGGTTGGCAAGCCATGGACGCATGAGACCGTTCAGTCCGCCATTCCGGCCTTCGACAGTGATTTCACGCCAATGACGGACATGCGCGCATCGGCCAACTATCGGCTGCAGACCGCCAAAGCGCTGCTCGAACGATATTTCCTTGAGGATCAAGGCGAAGTGACAAATGTATTGGAGGTGTCCGCATGAGCGTGACCAAACCCCTCCCCCACGACGCGGCGCCACTGCATGTCGCGGGAACCGCACGCTATGTAGATGACATTCCGACACCCAAAGGATCGTTGCATCTAGCCTTTGGAATTAGCCCGATTGCCAAGGGTAAGATCACCACGATGGACCTGTCGGCGGTGAAGGCAGCTGAAGGTGTCGTCATGGTGATGACAGCCGACGATCTGCCATTTGCCAATGACGTCTCACCGTCGATCCATGATGAACCTCTGCTGTCTGATGGCACGGTGCACTATATCGGGCAGCCCGTTTTCCTCGTCATTGCGACCAGCCACCTTGCCGCGCGGAAAGCGGCGCGTTTGGGCCAGATCGATTATGCCGAAGAGACCCCAATCCTGACGGTTGAAGAGGCGCTTGCCGCAGACAGTCGGTTCGAGGACGGTCCGCGCATCTACGCCAAGGGCGATGCGGATGCGGCCATTGCGGGTTCGGCGCATGTGATCGAAGGTGGATTCGAGCTTGGCGGTCAGGAGCATTTCTATCTGGAAGGTCAGGCTGCACTGGCCGTGCCCAATGAGGGCGCGGATATGTTGGTGCATTCTTCGACCCAGCACCCGACCGAGATTCAGCACAAAGTAGCGGACGCTCTGGGTGTTCCGATGCACGCGGTTCGCGTTGAAACGCGCCGTATGGGCGGCGGCTTTGGCGGCAAGGAAAGTCAGGGCAACGCTTTGGCTGTTTCCTGCGCTATCGCGGCACGTGCAACCGGCAAAGCCTGCAAGATGCGCTATGACCGCGATGATGACATGATCATAACCGGCAAGCGCCACGCGTTCCGGATTGCATATAAGGCCGGATTTGATGAGAACGGCCACATCCAAGGCGTTTCCTTCCTGCATCATGCGATTTGTGGTTGGGCACAGGATCTGTCCCTGCCGGTCGCGGACCGTGCGATGCTGCATTCGGACAATGCCTATCTGTTGCCGAATGCCCGGATCGAAAGCCACCGGCTGAAGACTAACACTCAATCCGCTACCGCCTATCGCGGGTTCGGCGGACCTCAGGGTATGGTCGGGATCGAACGCGTGATGGATCACGCCGCGTATAAACTGGGCATGGACCCGGTCGAATTGCGTCGCCGGAACTACTATGAGCCGGCGCATGTTGTTGCGGATCCCGTGATCGCTGAAAAGCCGCTGGGCCATCCTGACCCGCACGAGGACCTGACCAGCCGAGGCGCGGTTGAGATGGGCAACGCCCCGGTGCGTCCCTTGCCCGCAGGTGGCAATACCACGCCGTACGGGATGGAGGTCAGTGACTTCGAACTGCACGGCATGACTGCCAAGTTGCTGCAATCCAGCGACTACAACGCGCGCAAGGCAGCCATCCAGAAGTGGAACGCCGAGAACAGCGTGATCAAGAAAGGCATCGGCTTTTCTCCGGTTAAGTTCGGCATTTCGTTTACGTTGACCCATCTGAACCAGGCGGGCGCGTTGGTGCATGTGTATCAGGACGGCTCGGTCCACCTGAACCACGGCGGCACCGAGATGGGGCAAGGTCTTTTCCAAAAGGTCGCGCAAGTGGCCGCGTCCCGCTTTGGTATTCCGTTGGAGATGGTGAAAATCACCGCGACCGACACCGCCAAGGTGCCGAATACCTCGGCTACGGCCGCGTCCTCGGGCAGTGACCTGAACGGTATGGCGGTCAAAGCGGCCTGCGACACGATCCGCGACCGGATGGCTGACTATCTGGCGCATCGACATCAGGCCGATCCCTCAACGGTGACGTTCTCTGATGGCCACGTCTCGGTCGGCGTAGAGCGCTACACATTCTCAGAAGCAGCTGCGCTGGTTTATCAGGGCCGGGTCAGCCTGTCTGCGACCGGGTTTTATAAGACACCCAAGATCGAGTGGGACCGGATCAAAGGCCGGGGGCGTCCGTTCTTTTATTTCGCCTACGGCGCGTCGATTACCGAAGTCGCGATCGATACACTGACAGGCGAGAACCGCATTTTGCGGACGGATATCCTGCATGATGCAGGCGCGTCGCTGAACCCGGCGCTGGATATTGGGCAGGTCGAAGGCGCATACGTACAGGGTGCGGGATGGCTGACCACGGAAGAACTTGTCTGGGACGGCAAGGGCAATCTGCGCACGCATGCGCCGTCGACCTACAAGATCCCCGCTTGCTCGGACCGGCCTGATGTTTTCAATGTCGCGCTCTGGAGCGGTGAAAACCGCGAGGACACGATCTATCGCTCAAAAGCGGTCGGAGAGCCGCCGTTCATGCTGGGTATTTCCGCGTGGCTTGCCCTGTCGAATGCGGTGGCTTCCTGCGGGGACAGCTATCCGGCACTGGATGCACCCGCCACGGCTGAAGAAGTTTGGAAGGGTGTCCAGCGGGTAAAGGGAGAGACCTGATGGGATTTGATCGAGAGGCTTTGAGGGAGGCGGTCAAAACCCACGGCAAGGTGACCCGGGTGGTTATCGCCGGGATCAAGGGGTCATCCCCCCGTGAAGTTGGCGCTGCAATGCTTGTTTGGGAGAACGGGCAGTCGGGCACCATCGGCGGTGGCACGTTGGAGTATCAGGCGGCTGAAGCAGCTCGATCCCAAGCAGCGCCCATGCGCCAAACGCACCATGCCCTCGGCCCGGATATGGGCCAGTGTTGTGGCGGTGCAGTAACTCTGCTGAGTGAAATCTACGATCTTGCGGCCGTCGACCGGCTGGATGATGCAGTCATTGCGCGCTCGGCTTCGGGCGGTGAGATGCCGCTTTCGGTCAAGCGACTGTTGTCGCAGGCCCGCGGTCAAGGTGTTGCGCCCGAACCGCAGCTGATTGACGGCTGGATGGTCGAACCCGTTCACGAACCGGCGCGCAATCTGTGGATATGGGGTGCTGGTCACGTTGGCCGGGCTCTGGTCGATGTCCTGTCACCGTTGCCCGATCTGTCGATCACATGGGTCGATACCGGGCCTGAGCGTTTTCCCGAAACGGTGCCCGCAGGCGTAACCGTCGTTCCGGCAAGCAAACCGGCCGAGCTGGTTCGCCATGCGCCGCGTGATGCCGAGCACCTTGTGCTTACTTATTCACACAATCTGGACCTGGAGCTATGCAACAGGTTGCTTTTGCATGATTTCCGCTTTGCGGGCCTGATTGGCTCGGCTACGAAATGGGCGCGGTTCCGATCCCGGCTGGCCGCTTTGGGACATGCGCCCGAGCGGATTGGCCGGATTACCTGCCCAATCGGAGATCCAGCCTTGGGCAAACACCCGCAGATGATCGCAGTTGGTGTCGCGGCGCAGATCCTGCGCCCTGCCCGGCAAAACGAAATAAAGAAGGACCTGAGCGCGTGACCACTCCACTTCTAAGCTTACAAGGGCTGACTAAAGCCTATCCCGGCGTCGTGGCCAATGATCAGGTGTCCTTTGACATCGGTGAGGGTGAGGTTCACGCCTTACTGGGCGAAAATGGTGCCGGAAAATCCACTCTCGTAAAGATGATCTATGGGCTGGTGAAGCCCGACAGCGGCACCATGCTGCTGCGCGGACAAGCCTTCGCACCACCCGAACCCCGCGCCGCACGGGCGGACGGGATCGCGATGGTGTTCCAGCACTTCTCGTTGTTCGACGCATTGAACGTGGCCGAAAACATCGCCTTGGGGATGGAAAACCCACCAGCCATGGGCGATCTGGCGGCGCGTATTCGCGAAGTTTCGGAAACTTACGGTCTGCCACTGGATCCCTATCGCACCGTCGGCGATCTGTCCGCGGGTGAGCGTCAGCGGGTCGAAATCATCCGCTGCCTGTTACAGGATCCGAAGCTGCTGATCATGGATGAGCCGACATCGGTTCTGACACCTCAGGAAGTCGACATTCTGTTTGAAACGCTGAACAAATTGCGGTCCGAAGGTACTTCGATCCTGTATATCTCGCACAAGCTGGAAGAAATCCGCACACTGTGCGACCACGCCACAATCCTGCGTTTGGGTAAGAATGTCGGCGAATGCGTTCCAGCTGAGACCTCAGCGCGGGATATGGCCGAGATGATGGTGGGTTCGACCCTGCAAACACCCGAGCGTTCGGGGCGTGAGTTCGGTGAGGTCGCCCTGGATGTCAGCGGTTTGTCAGTTCCATCACCATCCGAGTTCGGTACCGCATTGAAGAATGTCCACATGACCGTCCGTAAGGGCGAAGTTCTGGGCGTCGGCGGTGTCGCGGGCAACGGCCAGGACGAATTGTTGGGCGTTCTGTCGGGCGAGATCACCACAGCACCCGACGCGATTAAGTTCAACGGCCAGCCGATCGGAAAACTGGGGCCGACCGCGCGCCGCAAGCTGGGCGTTCTGACCGCTCCGGAAGAGCGGTTGGGACATGCGGCCGCCCCTGACATGAGCCTAACCGAAAACGCTTTGCTGACTGGATCGGTCCGGGAAGGACTTGAGAACAACGGGTTCCTCAAATGGGCAGAAACCAAGAGCTTTGCTGAAAAGATCATTAGTGCCTTTGACGTCCGCACACCGGGGCCAGAAAACGCAGCACGATCTCTGTCAGGGGGCAACCTACAGAAATTCGTCATTGGGCGCGAAGTCCTGCAAAACCCGGACGTTCTGGTTGTGAACCAACCGACATGGGGCGTGGATGCGGCCGCCGCGGCCTCGATCCGTCAGGCCATTCTGGATTTGGCCGCCAAAGGCACCGCAGTCATCTGCATATCGCAAGATCTGGATGAGCTGATGGAGATATCGGACAGCTTTGCAGCGCTCAATGAAGGGCGGCTCAGCGCTCCGCGTACGACCACGGGTCTGACGGTCGACGAAATCGGCCTGATGATGGGCGGCGCGCATGGCATGGAGGTGGCCCATGTTTAATCCGTCGGACCGCCTTCGGCGGGAAAATTTACAAAAAGATGAAGAAACTGGGGGAATGAGCAGATGATTGTGTTGGAGAAACGGCCGCAGCCGTCCAAAGCGTGGTCTTACGCGACCCCTTTGGTGGCCGTGCTGGCAACCATGGTTTTCGGCGGCATCCTGTTCGCCATTCTGGGCAAGAACCCGATCCAAGCCATTGGCACCATTTTCTGGGAGCCGCTGTTTGGCGAGTTCGCTTTCTACTATCGTCCACAATTGCTGGTCAAAGGCGCGCCGCTGGTTCTGATCGCCATTGGCCTGTCCTTGGGTTTCCGAGCCGGTATCTGGAATATCGGGGCCGAGGGGCAATACATCATGGGCGCTATCTTTGGCGCAGGTGCAGGTCTGGCCTTTTACCCGCTGGATGCGTTCTACGTTTTCCCGATCATGGTGATCGCCGGCGCATTTGGCGGTTGGCTTTGGGCGGCAATCCCGGCCTTCCTAAAGGTGCGTTTTGGCACCAACGAAATCCTCGTGTCACTGATGCTGGTCTACGTGGCCGAGCAGATGCTGGCTTCGGTTTCGCTTGGTCTGCTGAAGAACCCCGAAGGGTTCGGCTTTCCCGGATCGCGCAACCTGCAATCCTATGAAAGCGCGCATAACGCTGAGTTGATCGTCGGATCGGGCATGCACTGGGGTGTGGTGACCGCGCTGATCGCAGTGATCTTTGCCTATGTCCTGCTGAACCGTCACATGCTGGGCTTCCACATTCGCCTGACGGGTGAAGCGCCTCGGGCGGCGAAGTTCGCGGGTGTAAACCCGGCACGTCTGATCCTGTTCTGTCTGGGCATGTCCGGTGCCCTGGCCGGGTTGGCGGGGATGTTCGAGGTCGCAGGCCCATCAGGTCAGGTCAGCATCGACTTTAACGTGGGCTACGGCTTTACAGCGATCATCGTGGCCTTTCTGGGCCGTTTGCATCCGGTGGGTATCCTGCTGGCAGGTGGCTTGATGGCGTTGACCTATATTGGCGGCGAAATCGCGCAATCCCAGTTGGGCCTGCCTGCTGCTGCCATTCAGGTCTTTCAGGGCATGCTCCTGTTCTTCCTGCTGGCTTTCGATCTTTTGACCAACTACCGCATCCGTGCGGCCCGTAATGAGGTGGCGTGACCCATGGACCTAGGTGAAATCAATCCCGTACTTCTGGTCGCCTCGCTTATGGTGGCCGCAACCCCCCTGCTGCTGGCGGCGATCGGAGAGCTTGTCGTCGAAAAAGCAGGTGTTCTGAACCTTGGCGTAGAGGGCATGATGATCGTCGGCGCAATCAGCGGATTTGCGATATCTGTCGAAACAGGATCACCCTGGCTGGGGTTCATTGCAGCAGCCATTGGTGGCGCGGTTCTGTCCCTGCTGTTCGTCCTGCTGACGCAGTTTGCGCTGGCGAACCAGGTGGCCAGTGGTCTTGCACTTACCCTGTTCGGCCTAGGCTTCAGCGCACTGATGGGTCAAAGCTATGTAGGTGTCAAACCGCCCAGCATGGGAGATATCCATATCCCGTTGCTCAGCGATATTCCGGTGATCGGCCCCATCCTGTTCCAGCATGATCCGATCCTGTATCTGGGCATCGCGCTGGTTGCAGCCGTCTGGGCCACGCTGAAATACACCCGCGTCGGTCTGATCCTGCGCGCAGTGGGTGAAAACCACGACGCCGCACACGCCCTGGGCTACAAGGTCATCAAAATCCGCATCCTGGCGATCCTGTTTGGTGGCGCCTGCGCGGGCCTCGGTGGAGCCTATATCAGCCTGATCCGCGTCCCGCAGTGGACCGAGGGCATGACCGCCGGTGTTGGCTGGATCGCTCTTGCGCTGGTGGTCTTTGCCAGCTGGAAACCATGGCGTGCATTGCTGGGTGCTTATTTGTTTGGCGGAATCACGGTGTTGCAGCTTAATCTGCAGGCAGCAGGCGTTGCCATCCCAGTCGAGTATCTGGCAATGTCGCCCTACATCATCACGATCCTTGTGCTTGTGATCCTTTCGGCCGACAAGAGCAGCGCACCTGCCTCACTGGGCCGGACCTTCCACGCCTCGCACTAGACGGGGCCAATTGAACCAACTTGGGGAGTAACCACATGAAATTCACTTCACTTCTTGCCAGTGCTGCGATGGTGCTGGGTCTGGCGACCGGCTCGGTCGCACAGGACAAAACAAAAGTAGGCTTTGTCTATGTCGGCCCGGTGGGCGACGGCGGCTGGACCTATGAACATGACAAAGGCCGTCTGGCGGTCGAGAAAGAATTCGGCGACAAAGTCGAGACTGTGTTTGTTGAATCCGTTCCCGAAGGCCCGGACGCGGAACGTGTGATGACGCAGATGGCGCTTGAAGGCGCTGACCTGATCTTTACCACCTCGTTCGGGTACATGGACCCAACGATCAACGTGGCCAAGAAATTCCCGAACGTGAAGTTCGAGCACGCGACCGGCTATAAGACCGCCCCGAACGTGTCCGTCTATTCGGCCCGTTTCTACGAAGGTCGTGCCGTTCAGGGCCACATCGCGGGTAAAATGACCGAGTCGAACATCATCGGATACATTGGCTCCTACCCAATCCCCGAAGTGATCCGCGGCATCAACTCGGCCTACATCCATGCCAAAAAGGTAAACCCGGATGTCGAGTTCAAGATCATCTGGGCCTACACTTGGTTCGACCCGGCGAAAGAGGCTGATGCCGCAACCGTTCTGATCGAACAAGGTGCGGACGTGATCCTGCAGCACACCGACTCGACCGCGCCGCAGGCGGCTGCGCAAGAGGCAGGCAACGTGATCACTTTCGGTCAGGCCTCGGACATGAGCGAATATGCTCCCAAGCCGCGCGTCTCTTCGATCATCGACAACTGGGCGCCTTACTACATCGCACGTACCCAAGCTGTCATGGATGGGTCGTGGGAAACCGTGAACACTTGGGACGGCATCAAGGAAGGCATGGTTGAGATCGGTGAGATCTCGGACGCCGTTCCGGCCGACATCAAAGAAGAAGCACTGGCGATGAAAGCGGCCATGGCAGCGGGTGAATACCATCCCTTCACAGGCCCGATCAAAAAGCAGGACGGCAGCGACTGGCTGGCTGAAGGCGAAACCGCCGATGACGGTACACTGGCAGGCATGAACTTCTACGTTGAAGGTCTGGAAGGCGAAATTCCGCAGTAAATCTTTGCACGAACACGCTGAAGGGCTAGCCATTTGGCTGGCCCTTTTTCGTTTCTATGCGAGCACCTCGCCTAACCTTAACTAAATACTGTCTTGACGAGTGCCGGCACGACGGACCTGATGGGGTTAATGTTTTACCTGTCTCAACACGAAACGTAAAAATCCCATGGAGATCAAAGCGCAAGACCACAGCCGCTGGTGGGTACTCTGCGCAATGGGCGCCATCTTGGGTGTTATTCTGCTGGACGAAACGGTCGTCAGCGTCGCGCTTCCGACCATCCGCGATGAGCTTGGCCTGTCTCTGCTGGAAGCGCATTGGGTGGTGAATATCTATCTGCTGGTGTTGGCTTGTTTTGCGGGCGCAGCAGGACGATTGGGCGATGTTCTGGGCATTCGTGTTTTGCTCAGTGCGGGTTTATTGATTTTCGGCTTATCCTCTGCGCTGGGAGGGTTTGCCGAAAGCGGATTTGAACTGCTAACAGCGCGCGCCGCACAGGGCATCGGTGCAGCACTGATTTTCCCGCTGTCGCTAGTGGTTCTGATCCAGTCTTTTGACGAAAAGGAACGCGGGCTGGCACTGGGTTTATATGGCGGGATCGGGACAGTATTCCTGTCAATGGGTCCGCTGGTTGGAGGCGTTCTGACCGAATATCTGTCTTGGCGCTGGATCTTCTGGGTCAACCCCCCAATCGTGCTTGTGGTCGCTCTGGTCGCAAGGGCTTTCTGGCGGGACCCGCCACACCAACGGGAGCGCGAGTTCGACCTGAAAGGCCTAATTCTACTGGTGACGGGGTTGGCGGCTATTGTGTTTGGTGTCATGGAGGGCCCGGACAGAGGCTGGGCACAGCCCGAAGTTCTTATGGCCCTGTCAGCGGGTCTTATTTTTTTGGTGTTATTTGTCCGCGTCGAACAGAGGGCAACATCGCCTCTGATTGCCATCTCCCTTTTTGCCGGCCCCGGGTTTGCTGCTTCAAACATGATCCTGTTCACCGCACAATTCGGCAAGATTACTCTGTTCGTGTTCGGCGCATCCTACTTTCAATCAAAGCTCGGGTTTTCACCGCTGACTGCTGGTGTCGCCCTGTTGCCGATTGCTTTTCCGCAGATTTTCATTGCCCCGATGGCGGGGAAAATTGCTGATAAATTTGGCTCTCGCGGCCCTTCTCTGACAGGTACAGCGCTGGGTACGATTGCCATACTTATTGTCGCACTGGGAATGCATTTGGACGTCGCCGCGCTGATCTATGCTGGCTACTTCCTTTGGGGTTGTTGCGTGCCGTTTCTGTTTGTCCCCCCAAGGCGGGCCATCATGTCAATGGTACCACAAGCTCTGCACGGACAGGCAAGTGGCATCTCGATGACATTTCAGCTGCTGGGCGGTACGGTCGGGATGGCCCTGGGCAGTTCGGTTTTTGCCATAACTGGCTCGTTCACTCTGGTTTTCTGTTTTGTTGCGGCGTTCGCTGTCTGCGTTCTCGCGTTTGCTTACGCGTCCCTCGCCTTAGATAACAAACCCGGCCGCCCAGCGGTTTAAACCTCACACAGGCCGGATCTGAAATCAAAACGCTTGAATGGATCAATGCCCGGTCAGCACCAGCGTATTCACCGGCATCAGGATCAGACGCAGGCGCAGACCTGCAGCATGAACAACACCGATCGTGTCGATCACATGCAAGGCGGCGGCGTGCCAGAATCCCAAATCCTCATGCTCAAGCCGTTCATGGTTATCGGTGTAGACATTGGCCAGACAGTTGCTGCCGGGCGGTATGTCATCGGCCATGTTTTTGTACAGCGGCTCCATATAGACCAAAATCGAGCCGGGCACCTTGTTGGTCTGAACATCGCGCAGCTCATCTGTGGGACGTATCTGACCTGACGGGATGACATCCTGCACCTCAACCACAACCATCGGGATCACGGTGAAGGGCTTGGTCATGCAGCCCAACTCTCCGATCATGCCCGGCTTGATGACCTGAGCGGCCATCTGGTTGAATGCAGCCT
Organism: Ruegeria sp. CDSC068; assembly: GCF_059610545.1. NCBI lineage: Bacteria > Pseudomonadati > Pseudomonadota > Alphaproteobacteria > Rhodobacterales > Roseobacteraceae > Ruegeria > Ruegeria sp. CDSC068. The sequence continues at coordinate 164,469 of NZ_JBXWNV010000002.1, read as the reverse complement.
GAAACCGGTTATGGCCCGAGCTTGACGGAACCAGAATGCCCGCAGGCCGCAGCAAAGGACTGACATAGTCGCCCACCTGAAGGCCAAATTGTTCAACCCGACCGGTCACACCTGCGCTTACGAGTGTTTTGTCCAGCTCGGTCAGCGCGGCGTCCAACTGGGCGTTGGCGCTGGCCAGTTGGGCCGGGATCAGTTCTTCGATCTGCTGCACCACGGCGGCACGGCGGGATCGCGATGCGGTCAGCTGCGCTTCACGCTCGGCAACAAGGTTTTCCAACCGGTCGATTTCGGCCAATCGCACGGCGCTGGAGCCTTCGTCCCGCAGGGTGGTGTTACGCTCCAAATCCTCAAGCGATTGATCCAATGCAGCGCGCGCGCCTGCGATGCCTGCGTCGGCCTCGGCCAGATCGGTTTCCGCCACTTTCAGCGAGGCCTGAACCTGCGCGATCTGCGCGTGCGCGGCCTCGACCTGTGCGGTTTGGGTGAAATCCTCGATCCGGAAAATCGGCTGGCCGGCAGTGACCTGCTGATTGTTGGTGACGTAAATTTCGGACACGCGACCGCCGAGTTGAGGCAGAATTGTCACCGTTCGGAAATAGGACGCCGCCGTTTTACTGGCAGGGTGGAAGTAAAACAGCGTGGTGATCACGGTCAGCGCAAGAATGGCGCAGGTGGTCAGGCCCCAACGCAGTTCATACCACATGGTGAACAGTGTGATTTCATGGCCTATACGTTTGCCCTGTACGTAACGGCGAAATAAGTAATCCGGCAACACGGTGACCAGCGCGCACATCAGTGTTTCAAGCATCTCTTACTGCTCCTGCTGCGCGGTCGGTTGCGATGGGGTCGCTGGGGCAGGAACATCGTTGCCTTGATTGCCCAAGGATCGGATTGCGTCGGCAATGGCGCGCAAGGGGGCGGCGACATCCGGGAACTGGAATCCGGCTACAAGAATGGCCGCCACCCAGAACAGACCATTGTGGGTAAACAGAGCCAACAGCGCCAATATCCCCACAAGCTGAAACTGAGGGTGGTTGGATTCATGCGCGATTTTTTCCGGGATGGAGTGCAGCGTAAAGTAGCCAACTCCGATCAGAACGATCACCAAAACGGTAAAAACAAACATGAAGGTCAGCAAAAAGTCGCTGCCATCTGCCTGCGTGACGTATGAGGGGATATGCCCCGTGGCCATTGGATGTAATTCTGCCGGTGTCACGTCTTTCTCCGATTCCGATGATAGCTGCACTAAAAACAGGCCGGTCTCTTTGGTTCAAGTTTACATTGCGGAAATTACGCCTCTTTTCCAATAGTGTTACGCATGCGAAGCTTTGCGCATGAATAAAAGCAGATCTCAAATCCACCCGTTTTGGGGTGATCCTAGGGCGGAGTTTCTAACATGATCGATTTCCTGGTCATCGGTGGCGGCATCGCCGGATTAAGCGCGGGCGCGCGTTTGTCCGAACATGGTCATGTCGTCGTGCTCGAAGGCGAAGACGCGCTGGGATATCACACCTCTGGCCGGTCAGCGGCATTGTTTGAAAAGGGGTATGGACCACCTTCCGTCAAGACCCTGAATGCAGCGAGCGAAGCTTACCTCAGATCGAACGGCTATCTGTCGCCACGCGGGTTGATGCTGATTGCCGGGCATGATCAACGGGACGCGTTTCTTCAGGATCAGGCTGACCTTCGTCTGTCAGAAATCTCGGTTGACGAGGCCATTTCGCGGGTTCCGATACTGAACCCACAGACTGTTGGGTTTGCCGCCGCCAGCAGCGTTGCTTTTGACATTGATACCGACCGGATGATGCAAGATTTCGCACGTGTAATCCGGGCCAACGACGGCTTGGTTCTGACCCGTCAGAAGGTCAACGGCATCATCAAAGCCCGACACTGGCTTGTCGAAGCGGCAGAAACCTTCGAGGCCCGAGCCCTTGTTAATGCCGCAGGCGCGTGGGTGGATGAGATCGCCATGATGGTCGGCGTTACACCGATCGGCATAGAACCGCGCCGACGATCAGTGGCCCGTATTCGCGCCCCTGCTGGTCATGACGTGACGGGTTGGCCTTTGATGTTGGGCGCTGGCGAAGGTTGGTATGCGAAACCGGATGCCGGAAAGCTGATCGTTTCCCCTTGCGAGGCTGACCCGACCTTTCCCCATGATGCCTATGCGGACGACATGGTGTTGGCCGAGGGTCTGGCGAGGTACGAAGCGATGGTGACCGAGCCGGTCACAAGGGTCGAGGCGAACTGGGCTGGGCTTCGCAGCTTTGCGCCGGATGGTACGCTGGTCTTAGGCCCCGACCCCGCCGAACCCACGTTTATCTGGGCGGCTGCGCAAGGTGGTTATGGCTTTCAAACGGCACCGGCGGCCTCACAGCTGGTGGCAGATTTGACGACTGGTGCTCGTTCAGAATTGGAGGCGGCGAGCGTTTCCGCCCTAAGGCCAGAAAGGTTACGTGGATGACGAAACGCAAACTTCCCGTAAATGCCAGCGTGGCGACGGTATCCGATGGGCAAAAATTGGTCGCTCCGGCGGCCAGCAGGAATGCCGACGCGCTGTGTGATCTGCTGGCTCAGTTCGCCCCTGTGTCCGGTCGCGCGCTGGAACTGGCCAGTGGTACAGGGCAGCACGTCGTGGCTTTTGCAAATCGACTGCCCGGCCTGAATTGGCAACCCAGCGAGATTGACACTGAACGACGCGCTTCAATCGACGCGTATGCCGAAGGCGTAGAAAACATAGCCCCGGCGATAGAACTCGATGCGGTCCAACCCGGTTGGCATTCTGTTCACGGGGGAAGTGACCTGATCCTCTTGATCAACTTGCTGCATCTGATCAGCTGGTCGGAGGTGGAAGCCTTGGTGACCGAGGCCGCGCTGGCGCTGAACCCGGGCGGTCGGCTAATCCTCTACGGGCCATTCATGCGCTCCGGCCAGTTGACCAGTACCGGAGACCAGAACTTTCATGCTGCGTTGAGCCAACAAGACCCGGACATCGGATACAAGGATGACGCCGACATTCTGGACCTGCTGCGTCGAGTTCAACTGAATTTAATCGGTGCTGTTAAAATGCCGGCAAACAACCTGGCATTTATCGCTGAAAGACCTGAAGTCTGATCAAGATCAAAGTCAGGCGGCTTCCACGAACATATTCACAAGGTGATATGTTTAAAGGAAGCCCACTAATGAACTGGCAAGACAAGCTCTCGGATACGCGCAACAATCTGCGCAACCTCAACGCTGCAATCCCTGATACCGCCCGTGCCTTCGGTGCGCTGGGAAAAACCGTCAAAGAAGGCGGTTCGCTGGACTACAAAACCAAAGAGCTGATCGCTTTGGGTATGTCCATCGCTGCCCGCTGCGAACCTTGTATAACGCTACACACCGAAGCTCTGATCAATGCCGGAGCAAGCCGCGAAGAAGTGTCAGACGTTCTGGCCATGGCCATTCAAATGGGCGGAGGACCGTCGATGATGTATGCGGCCAAGGCGTTGGAATGCTTTGACGAGCTATCAGTATGAAGAAAGGCCCCGGAGATCTCCGGGACCTTTGCTTAGTCAGTCGTCCTTGCGGATGGTTTCGTTTTTCGGATCATAGGGGCTGTCGCAGGTGACAACCGCATCCCACAGTTTGTCCTGAAGCTTGACCTTCAGCTTGGTGCCTTCGACCGCCAGATCGGGCTTCACATAGCCCATGCCGATGGATTTCTCGAAGGCCACCGAATAACCGCCCGAGGTCAGACGACCGACGCGTTCACCTTCCGGCGTATACAGCACTTCACTGCCCCACGGATCGGCATCCTCCGGTCCATCGATCAGCAAGGTGCAGCATTTCACGCGAACGCCAGTCTCTTCCAGCTTGGCCTTGCCATAGAAGTCTTTGGACAGGTCGACAAAGCGCGGCAGGTCGGCTTCCAGCGGGGTCGCGTCGCGGCCCAGCTCGGTGCCGAAGGCGCGATAGGATTTCTCCTGACGCAGCCAGTTCTGGGCGCGGGCACCGACCAGCTTCATACCGTGTTTCTCACCAGCTTTTTCCAGCAGGTCGAACAGGTAGTTCTGCATCTCAATCGGGTGGTGCAGTTCCCAGCCAAGCTCACCGGTATAGGCCACGCGGATCGCGTTGACCGGGCACATGCCCAGTTCGATCTGACGGGCCGACAGCCATGGGAAGCGCTTGTTGGACAGTGCGGTTTCCGGATCGGCGTCTTTGATGACCTCTTTCAGAACGTCCCGCGATTTGGGTCCGGCGATGGCAAAAACGCCCCACTGAGTGGTCACGTCCTGGATCTCGATGTAACCGAACTCCTCCATCTTGTCCTCGGCCGCCTTGCGCAGGTAATCGGCGTCGTACTCAGTCCAGGCACCGGCAGAGACAATGTAGTAGCTGTTCTCGCCGTTACGGACGATGGTGTATTCGGTGCGGGTGGTACCGTGCGAGGTCAGCGCGTAGGTCAGGTTGATACGACCGACCTTGGGCAGCTTGTTGCAGGTGAACCAATCCAGGAACTGGGTCGCACCGGGGCCTTTGACGACATGCTTTGTGAAGGCCGATGCGTCGATCAGGCCAACGCCTTCGCGGATCGCCTTTGCTTCGTTAACGGCATGCTGCCACCAGCCACCGCGGCGGAACGAGCGGGCATCATGGTCGAAGTTTTCGGGTGCATCCAGCGGACCGAAATAGTTCGGGCGCTCCCAGCCATTAACCCAACCAAACTGTGCACCGCGCGCTTTTTGACGGTCATAGGCGGGAACAGTCCGCAGCGGGCGGCAGGCAGCGCGTTCTTCATCGGGGTGGTGCAGGATGTAGACGTGCTCATAGCACTCTTCATTCTTGCGTGCCGCAAACTCGGTGGTCATCCAGTTCGACGAGTAACGTTTGGGGTCCAGCGAAGCCATGTCGATCTCGGCTTCGCCGTCGACCATCATCTGCGCCAGATAATAGCCGGTGCCGCCTGCGGCGGTGATACCGAACGAAAATCCCTCGGCCAGCCACATGTTGCGCAAGCCAGGCGCGGGACCAACCAGCGGGTTGCCGTCGGGCGTGTAGCAGATCGGGCCGTTGAAATCGTCTTTCAAGCCGGATTCGGCACAGGACGGCACGCGCTCGGCCATTGCCATATACTGGTCTGCAATCCGGTCGAGATCGAGCGGGAACAGATCAGCACGGAAGCTGTCCGGCACGCCGTGTTCGAACTGCGCCGGCGCACCATGTTCATAGATCCCCAAAATCCAACCGCCGCGCTCCTCGCGTGCATAAGATTCGTTGTCAGCATCACGGACAACAGGGTGTTCGGGGTTGCCCGCTTCACGCCATTTGACCAGCTCAGGGTCTTTGTCCATGACGATAAAGGTATGCTCGACCGGGATCGCGGGCATCTTGATGCCCAGCATCTTGGCCGTGCGCTGCGCGTGGTTGCCCGATGCGGTCACGACATGCTCGGCGGTGATAACCACCTGCTCATCCGACGGAATGAGGTTACCGCCCTTCTCGACCATTTTGGTGCAGGTGACTTCCCAATGAGTGCCATTCCAGTGGAAGGCATCGGCCTGCATCTTACGGACAATTTCCACACCGCGCTGACGGGCACCCTTGGCCATCGCCTGCGTTACGTCGGCGGGGTTAATGTAGCCATCTTCGGTGTGATAGATCGCGCCCTTCAGATCTGAAGTCTCGATCAGTGGCCAGCGTTCCTTGATTTGATCAGGGGTCAGCCATTCATATGCGACATCACAAGTCTCAGCCGTGGACGCATAGAGCATGTATTCATCCATGCGCTCTTGCGTCTGTGCCATGCGCAGATTGCCAACTACGGCAAAGCCCGCGTTCAAACCGGTTTCTTCCTCAAGCTGCTTGTAGAAGTCGACCGAGTACTTGTGGATGTGTGTCGTCGCATAGGACATGTTGAACAGCGGCAACAGCCCCGCTGCGTGCCATGTGGACCCTGAGGTCAGCTCATCCCGTTCGACTAGCATCACATCGTCCCAGCCTGCCTTGGCCAGGTGATATGCAATCGAAGTGCCGACGGCACCGCCGCCAACAACCAGTGCTTTGACTTGGGTTTTCATTACCGGGCGTCTCCCCTTGAATTCAGTTGACACCATATGGCGCATTTGAATGCCCCGGCGCGACATTCATCCGACCAGTGATATAAAGAAAACGACCCGTGCACGGCGCAGAGCGTCGATTTTTCGTGCGAAGGGTTTCAGTTGCCCCCGACAGAGCACCGTTTGCTGCTGCCCAACGTGGCACAGGATGACTTACCCAAACCGCCCTTCCTGACCTTGACCTCAGCCGATGGGGCAACCTGAGGTTCGGGCTCATCCGCGTTCGCGTTGGCGTGGGCCACTTTGCCCATCAATCCCTTAATGAACCCACCGATACCACCTGTGCTGGCCACTTCGGTTTCCACCTCGCTCAACGCGGAGGCAAGCAGCAGGTTCTGCGTGCGAATGTAAGATAGCTGCGACAGTTCCTGATTTTCGAAGACTTCGCCGTTGGTGATGTCCATGACGCCCTCGGAATTAAAGCCCGAACTGCTTAGCGTGTTCGCTACCAAAGCGGCCGCATCCAGATTTTCCAGCTTGTCCTGACCCAACCTTAGCTGCGCGATTTGCATCGTTTCATAGAGATCGTGCATTTCATCCGCTATTTCGGGCTGCCGGATCAGGGGAACTTCGATTCCGTTACCGACAACCAGGGCCGGATGCGGTAGCAATGCGTTCAGGCCTGCGTAATCGACGAGGCCAAGAAACTCTCGGATCGTCGCATCGCTGGCATCTGCGTGAAGGCGGATAACCACCTCTTGATCAAAACCGATACGCCCTGTGAACGTGCGATGGTTGGTCTTTTTGGTATCATCCAGCAGATTTCCGGTTGTTTCGATGAAAGCGACGCCGTCAATCACCGCATACCCTTGTTCGGCCTTCATCCCATCCAGAAAAGCATCCTGCGCACTCAGTGCCAATCCGGCCAAAGTGTTTCGTGCCGCTTGGGGTTTGAGGGTGATATCAAGCCAGATCAGTTCACCTTCTTTTGCGTAAACAGTGCCTGTCTCATCCAGCTTTCGAAGCGCACCGTCTTTACCGGCAGCGTTGAGCTGCAGCAATTCGGCGGGCCCGCTGATTGAACTGATAAGGGGTACTGGCCCAAATTCTGAAAGAACTCTGGAGACTGCCTTGGCGTCGGGCTCGATCAGGGCATATTGCGTCCACCCTTCTGGGGGGCTCGGAAGAAAGGCTTTTGCACCGGCATCCCATAGCTTTTGACGTTCTCTCGCCGCTTGTTTCACTTCCCGCTCTTTTTGGCTTTGATCGAACCGAGCCGAGATGGTTTCAACATAGCCGCTCAACGAAAGCGTATCGTCCGTTTTTTTATCCTGCTGGAAGTAATCTAGCCCCGCAACGACCAGACCAACTATCAACGCAAACCCAATAAACCTTAGCGCGCCCATTATGACCTCAAAATCAATTGCTGCTCATTTTCGCAATTGATAGCAGCAGAATTGGGCACCCTTGTGGCTTTGAGGCGGAATTCCCAAGGATGCGCCGTTTCTACGTGTTCGACAGGATCTTTCCGGGGTTCATGATGTTATCGGGGTCCAGTGCCTTTTTGATGGCAGTCATATACGTGACCGCTGGTCCAAGCTCTTTGACCAGGTAGGGTTGTTTGCCCTGTCCGATCCCATGTTCGCCCGTGCACGTGCCTTCCATCGAAATAGCCAGATCATTCAGCCAACCGACGAATTGGTCAGCTTTGCTGACTTCGTCCGCGTTTTCCATGTCGATCAGCAGCAAGGAATGAAAGTTGCCATCCCCGACATGCCCAACCACGGGGGCCATAAGTCCTAGCTCACGCGCTTTGTCCTGAGTCGCTGTGACGCACTCTGCCAAACGCGAGATCGGGACGCAGACATCCGTGGAAATTCCCCGCGCGCCCGGACGCAGTTGCAAGGAAGCCCAGTACATATCATGCCGGGCCTGCCAGAGTTTATTGCGTTCCTCAGTCGTTGAGGTCGCCGCAAAATCGGTGCCACCGAACTCTTCCGCGATCTGGTTGAAGGTTTCGGACTGTTCGACCGCACCGTTTTCCGATCCGTGGAACTCGAGCAAGAGCAATGGCGTTTCCGGCAGGCTCAGCCCGGAATAGGCATTAGCGGCCTGGACCGACATTTCATCCAGCAGCTCAATCCGCGCCACCGGAACACCATATTGGATCGTCATCATGACAGCCTGACAGGCCGCATCCACAGACGGAAATGAACAACGGGCCGAGGTGATCGCCTCGGGGATGCCCTGCAGGCGCAGGGTAAGTTCGGTGATGATTCCCAGCGTCCCTTCGGCCCCGATCAGCAGTCGGGTCAGGTCGTAACCCGCCGAGGATTTCTTGGCCCGGTGCCCGGTTCGGATGATCTGCCCATCCGGCATGACCACCTCAAGACTAAGGACATTGTCCTTCATCGTGCCATAGCGAACCGCGTTGGTCCCGGACGCCCGCGTCGCCGCCATTCCACCCAACGAGGCATTCGCGCCGGGGTCGATCGGAAAGAACAGGCCCTGATCCCGCAAATGAGTATTCAGGTCTTCGCGCGTCACACCCGGCTGTACGACGCAATCCAGATCACCCGGGTTCACAGCCAGCACCTTATTCATCTGGGTCAGGTCAACCGAGATACCACCAGCAGGGGCGTTCACGTGACCCTCCAACGATGTACCCGTACCAAATGCAATCACCGGTACCTTGTGCGTGGCGCAGGTTTTGACGATCTCGGAGACCTCTTCCGTGGAATGCGGAAAAACCACAGCATCCGGGGATTGGTTTTTGATCCAGGTGGTCGTGTGACCATGTTGTTCGCGGATTGCCTGACCGGTTTGCAACCGGTCACCAAACTTTTGTTTCAGGATGCCGACAGCTGCCTCGATCCCCACTTCATTTCGCGGCAAAGCGACTGCCTGCACCATGGTCTTCCCCTTTGAAACGCCGGGCTATTCGCCCAGCGCAATTCCCTCACGACGTGGATCGGCACCGCCGACCAGCACATCCCCGATCTCAATCGCATGCAGGCCCGATGTCAGGTCGCGCGGGTTCACTTCAAAACCCAACTCGATCAGCGGATCCGAAAACCCTTCGGCGGCGGTTCCCACTTCGACGTCATAAGTGCCAAAACGATTGACGAGATGCGGCAGTGAAAGGGCTTGCTGCACATCCATGTCCCAATCCGCCCAGGCGATGATCGACTTGGCAACATAGCCGATGATACGGCTACCGCCCGGCGATCCGATGGCCAGAACAGGCGCGCCGTCCCGCATCACAATTGTCGGGCTCATCGACGAACGTGGGCGTTTGCCAGGCTCCAACCGGTTGGCAATTGGAACACCGTCACTGTGCGTTTTAAACGAGAAGTCCGTCAATTCGTTGTTTAGCAGAAACCCGTTTGTCATCAGTCGTGAACCGAACCCGTTCTCAATCGTCGTCGTCATCGACAGGACGTTTCCGTACTGATCAACGATCGAGATATGCGAGGTTGAGGGTAACTCGATCGAGACATCGTCGGCCCAATTCGACGCATGATCAAACTCGGGGTTACCCGGTGCGACCTCTGTCAGGGCGGCTTCTCCGCCTAGCAGAGCGCCACGGTCGGACAGATAAGATGGATCAACCAAGCCCTGCGTTGGCATGGGAACAAAATCATGATCGGCCATGTAGCGACCGCGGTCGGCAAAAGCCAGACGCGAGGCATCACCGATCAGGCGCCATGCATTGGTGTCTTCGGGGCCCATCGCAGCCAGATCATAGCCGTCCAGCATGCCCAGAATCTGACCAACGGTCAGCGCGCCTGACGATGGCGGGCCCATTCCGCAGACCTCATAGGCGCGATAGGTTGCGCACACTGGTTCACGCTCAATCACCTGATATAGCGCCAGATCAATTCCCGACAGAACGCCCGGGTTGCCTTCGGCGTTGCGTACGGTGCTGACGATGCCAGCGGCAATCTCACCACCGTAGAAACCGGCCGAGCCTTCCTCGGCCAAAATATGCAGAGTTTCGGCATAGGCCGGGTTGGTCAGGCGTTGCCCCTGCTCAAGCGGCTTACCGTCGGGCAGGAAATATTCTGCGGTTGCAGGAAAGCGCGACAGGCGTTCGGCATCCTTTTCGACCAGGCCAGCAAGGCGCGGAGATACCAGAAAACCGGCGTCCGCCAACGCGATGCCATCGGTAAACAGGCTTGGCCAGGGACTGCGGCCCCAGCGCCGGTGTGCCTCTTCCAGCAAGGCCGGTGTCCCGGGTGTGCCCACCGACAATCCGCCGACAACCGCATCAAAGAACTTCAGCGGTTCGCCGTTTTCGTCATGGAACAGCCTGTGGTTCGCCTCAAGCGGGGCCGTTTCACGCCCATCCAATGTCGTCAGCTTGCCCGATGCAGCGTCATACCAAACCAAAAATGCACCGCCACCAAGGCCCGACGATTGCGGTTCGACCAACCCCAGCACAACCTGAACGGCGACCATTGCATCAGCCGCCGACCCGCCAGCGCGCAAAACCTTTGCGCCTGCTTCAACCGCCAATGGATTCGCAGCAGCGACCATCCAGTTTTCAGATGTGACCGGCTGCCCTGCCATCTTGGCCTCAAGCGCAGCGATCACCTCTTCGGTCAGGCCTTGCACCTGCCCCTCGGACGCGCCTTCGGGCGCAACGGCATCCGCCGTTTCCTGAGCAGTCAATGGTCCTGCCAGCACCACCGCCGACAGCAACACTCCCGAAATCAGACTTCGTTTCATCGTATCCTCCTGAAAATATGCGTGTGTAAATTGGCACCGCCCGCATCAAAACACGGGAAACACCTGATCAAAGCATTGCGGGGACCACCTGATCCGGTGGGCGGTGACCGTCTTCGAAAGTCTTGATATTTATAATAACTTTCTCGCCCATTTCGATCCGACCCTCTAACGTGGCCGACCCCATGTGGGGCAGCAGAACAACGTTTGGTAACTGTCGCAATCTTGGGTTCACATCCGTCCCATGCTCATAGACATCTAGGCCCGCGCCGGCGATTTCGCCCGAGCGTATCCGACGCGTCAGAGCGTTTTCGTCGATCACCTCACCCCTTGAGGTATTCACGATAACGGCTGTCGGCTTCATCAATTTCAGCCGTCGTGCATTCATCAAATGGAAGGTAGACGGTGTCGACGGGCAATGGACCGAAATCACATCCATTCGCGCCACCATCTGGTCGAGGCTTTCCCAGTAGGTCGCTTCCATCTCTTGTTCGGTCTCGGGGCGAAGCCTGCGACGGTTGTGGTAATGTACCTGCATTCCAAATGCGCTGGCACGGCGGGCCACGGCCTGGCCGATACGCCCCATGCCAAGAACGCCCAAACGCCGCCCGCCGATACGTCCGCCCAACAAGGCATTCGGCGCCCACCCGGTCCAATCGCCTTTCTGCATGACAGACAGACCCTCGGGAATTCGGCGGGTCACAGCGAGAATCAGCGCCATGGTCATATCAGCGGTATCGTCGGTCAGAACCCCCGGAGTGTTCGACACCAGAATGCCCCTCTGACGCGCGGTCGAGACATCGATATTGTCGACCCCTGCCCCGTAATTCGCGATCAAGCGCAGGTTTTCACCCGCTTGCCCCAAAAGGCCACCGTCGATCGTATCGGTCACGGTTGGCACCAGAACATCGGCGGTTTTCACGGCCTTCACCAGTTCTTCGCGGGTCATCGGGCTGTCATCGTCGCGCAACTGCACATCGAACAATTCGCTTAACCGGGTTTCAACCGCCTCGGGCAACCGTCGCGTAACGACAACACTCAGACGTTCTCTTGACACCTCTGCACTCCCACTGCTTTGCAAACCTTCGCGCGCCATGTCATCGTGGCGCAGGATAAGGCGGGGCACAAGAACCCCATAGGCATTGAGTCGACCTTTTTTCGAAGCAAGATCAACAGGCACAAGAGCAGACAGTAAGTGAGTGGTTTTCTACCCGTAAAACGCCTTGTTTCGGCGGCATTCGCTGTTTTCCTAACCGTGCTTGGCACCCTGCCCGCCAGCGCGCAGGACAAGCGTGGCCAAGTCACCAACCTGCCCCTTCCACGGTTTGTCTCGATGAAAGCCGCCGAGGGCAATGTGCGCCGAGGCCCATCACTGACTCACCGAATCGATTGGGTTTTCAAACGGCGCGGCATGCCACTGCAGATAACGGCAGAATACGGAAACTGGCGCAGGGTTCAGGACCGCGACGGCGCCGGGGGATGGGTGCACTACGCCCTGTTGTCCGGTGTTCGAACGGTGTTAGTCGATGCCGAACTACTGCCCGTGTACACCAGTCCGGACCCAAAGGCCCCGGTCAGCGCCCAATTTGAAACCGGCGTCGTGGCGCGCCTTGGCAGCTGTTCGTTGGATTGGTGTCAGATTTCTGCGGGCGGGTATCGCGGCTGGGCACAGAAAACGAACCTTTGGGGCGTCGACCCAGCCGAAATCCGAGAATAACCTAGTCGGATAGGGGTGTGCGCGCGATGAAATCGCAGGTCAGCTTGACCAGTTCCGGACCAACGTCTTCTTGCAAGAAATGCCCCGCATTCGGCAAGATAACATGAGGCTGCCCTGCGGCCCCCGGGCACAGTTTCTGGAACACCGCATCAATCCCCGCCATGACCAGATCATCGGCCCCGAAAGCAGTGAGGACAGGTGTCTGAAGCCCTCGGATCACCTCCCAAGCCCGCCGGTTCGGACCCGAGGACGGATCATCAGGCGTCGCTGGCACTAGCATAGGAAACTGCCGCGCCCCGGCCTTGTAACTTTCATCTGGAAAAGGCGCATCATAGGCCGCGATAACGTCTTCGGACAGTGACGATACAGTTCCGCCTTTCAGAATTCCACCGGCCGGAAATACCGGAACCTCCTGGCTGAACCTGCGCCAGTTCTCAAACGCTGCGCCCATTGGCTGATCGCCAGTTGGCAGCGCCGTGTTGGCAATCACTATGCGCGCGAACCTCTCCGGCATCTCTGCCCATAACCGCAGCCCGATTAGCCCGCCCCAGTCCTGGCAAACCAGAGTGATGTTGCGCAGGTTTACCTTGCGCAGCCACTCACCCATCCAAGCCACGTGCCGCTCATAAGTGTAGTCGCTTCGTTCAGTTGGCTTGTCGGATCGCCCGAACCCAATCAGGTCTGGCGCAACCGCGCGATGTCCCTGCGCGACGAATCCCGCAATCATGTGACGGTAAAGGTAGGACCAGCTTGGCTCGCCATGCATCATCAGTATCGGATCGGCCTCGGCTGGCCCTTCATCCACATAATGCATCCGCAACTGGCCGCCTTCGGTGTCATCCACCTGCGCGTAATTCGGTGCAAACGGATAATCTGAGAGCCCGTCAAACCAGGTATCTGGCGTACGTAGAAACTTCATTCTCTTCCCTTTCAGAGTTTCCAACCCGAACGCCCTGCCACCAATGCGCGCATCCAGCCCATCGCGAAACATTAGATTTCAAAAACCGCACCGCAAGATCAGGCTCTATGAGCGACCCATTCCGCATAAACGCCGCGGCCCTGGCAAACGACCAGATCACAGCAGGATTGAACACCTTTCCCAGGAAAACAAGCCACTCTCAGGTCTTCGGTTAGCGCCTTTAGATTTTTTTCAATCCGCACTCATTTTTTTGTCTGAAAGGTCTTGAACCCACCGATCAACAATCGTAGACAGCGCCTCACCGTTGGGGTGTAGCCAAGTGGTAAGGCAACTGTTTTTGGTACAGTGTACCGTAGGTTCGAATCCTACCACCCCAGCCACCTTTTCAAGAAAAGTCAGGAAAATAAGGGGCGACAGAGCCCCCGAAAAATCCGATGTAACACAGACTGCCAGAAATCGATACGGCGGTCTGTAGCGCAAACCCGGTGACTATGCAGGCCCCTAACTAATGCGCCGCGACCGTATTTTCTATTTCCGAAAACGCCTGCCAAAAAAAATATCAAACCAGGTCCCAAACCAGTTTCTTTGCCTGCCGCTGCAAACCGACCTCCCGCTCGACGCCGTGAAGCGCGCAGCCGCGTTGCTCACCGTCCTCGAGCAGATGGAGAAAATACACGTAGAAGCACTGATTAAAGATTCGCGGACCCCCGAGACCGCCAAAGCCGTCTTGACCGAGATGCTACGCTCAGCACTTGAGGTCATGTTGCAAGAGCAAAACCAAGACAGTGCCTTGAGCGCTGGCGAGGTCGACCAGAGGATCGAAGCGCTGCAGGAAGAAAACCGACGTCTCCGGCAGGCCGCAAGGAACAGACAATGGACCGACGTCGAGCCTTTGCTGCGCGCCGCTGGAGACCGCGTTGCCCTAAATCTTCCAACGCCGATTTCAAACGATCTGGGCAAACGTGCGACAGCTTTGCAACGTCGGCTCAATGACGCGGAAGTTGCCGCGCAAGAAGGCGACGACGTGCACTATGCCGGCTCGGAACTCTTGGCTGAACACGGCTGGATGACTTCGACAAGTTCGTTCAGGCACCGGTTCAGCTTTCCCGGGCACGCACAGGAACCACAAAAACTATCCCACCAAGGCCATGAAGGAAATAACAGCTTCCGTTTTTCTTTCTGTCTTTCTTTCAGCCTACGCCGCTTGATGTCAGGCCGCGACTAATCTTCGGTTTGCCATAGCAATCTTTGCAACACTAAGACGGGTATTTGCTCGAGCACGGATGTGCATTGGCACAAGAAACTGGGCGCGCCTGAACGCGCCCAGTTTCGTCAAGTCGCGACGTGAGATACCTCTTTGTCCGGCGAGTATATGTCCAAGATGTTCCAATGTCCGGTCGTTGGTGTTGGGTTATTGATCATTGGGACATCAAGGACAGTAGGTTTGCCGCTGGCAATTGCAGCTTCTAATGCGGGCAACAACTCGTCAGCAGTGCTGAGCCTGTGCCCTTCCGCGCCATAAGCTCTTGCAATGTCTGCATAACCCGGCCCGTTTGCGGGAGCTGCGGCTGATCCGGGGAACGTTGTTCCATAGGTCAGGCCGTAATGCGCCTTTTGAAGGCCCGCGATGGTGCCGAAGGCGTTGTTGTTCATCACCAGCCAGATGATCCCCAGATCAAGCTCAACCGCCGTTGCCAGCATCGAGGGATTTTGACCAAAACCACCATCGCCGACCAAACTGAGGACAACGCGATCCGGCGCCGCCAGTTTCGCCCCAATCGCTCCGGGAGGGCCAAAACCCATCGTCGCAAAACCGCCCGGAGTCAGTATCGACCCGGGTGTCAGGATATCGAACTGTTGTCCAACACCGTTCTTGTTCCACCCAACGTCAGTGGTGATGATGGCATCCTCAGGCAGTGCCTTGCGGGTATCTGCCAGAATACGCTCGGGCATCATCGGAAAGGCTGCTGAGGTCGCCATTTCCACGTTGCGCGCTTTGAAATCCGTCCGGAAGTCGGCGATCTTTTGTTCCAGAGCGGGACGTTTGAAGCCGTCGGGATACATCTCGCGGGCAACGCGGGTCAGAACGCGCAAGGCGGCCTTGGCGTCCGCGACCACACCGATCTCGGTGGGATAATTCCGGCCGATCTCCTGCGGTTCGATGTCGATATGAATGACTTTTGAGCCGGGAATGTTGAACGTGTAGTCAGGATACCAGCTGGAGCAATCGGCCTCTTTGAACCGTGTGCCCACGGCAAAGATGTAGTCCGCGTTCAGGCAAGACTGGTTGACCAGCTCGGTGCCCCAAAACCCGGTCATTCCCAGCACGAGCGGATGGTCGTCCCGCAGCGCGCCCTTGCCCATCAGGGAATGCGCGACGGGCAGACCCATATGTTCAACAAACTCGCGCAACTCCTCACTGGCCTGCGCCAACAGGATACCGCCGCCGACATAGGCAACCGGGTTTTCGGCCTTCGCCAGCGCTTCGACAATCTCTCGCGCTGTTTCATCGTCAATCGACGGTTTCTTGAGCGCGCGCGTGTTATCGTGGATACGGTCGAAGCTGTCCGAGGGGATCACCTCGGAGAAGATGTCCATCGGCACATTGACCAGCACCGGCCCGGGCTGACCGCTTTCAGCCAGATGGAACGCCTTTTCCAAGATTTCGGCCATCAGGTCGGCGCGATCCACCCGCCAAGCACGTTTGACGAAGGGGCGATAAATCTCCCATTGGGCAGCGTCTGCGTGCAGGTTCACCTCCTGATGCGGGTGTTTACCATAGTAGTGCGTAGGAATATCGCCCGCGATCACGACCATAGGGATACAGTCCAAGGCCGCGTTGGCGACCCCGGTGGCGCAATTGGTCAGTCCCGGGGAGAGGTGGGACAGCACCACCGAGGCCTTGCCCGTCACGCGGGCATATGCGTCCGCCGCGTGGCTGGCTATTTGTTCGTGCCGTACTGTGACGAAATCAATTGGACTTTCGGCCAAAGCAGCCAGAACCGCGATGTTCGTGTGGCCGCACAGGCCGAACACATGTTTGACCTCACGACGTTCAAGGAAATCGACGATGTGCTCAGCAACGGTTTTGCCTTCCAATTTAGCTCCGTCCATCACGCGACCTCCTGTCCGTAGAACTCACCGAACAGGTCCGGCTCCGAGGGGCGATCCTCGGGGATCGGACGGCTGACCCAAGTGTAGTTCATCATGTGTTTCATAGTGACGTTTTCGTTGGTGATGTTGCCGCCCCAGATGCCGCAGCCCAGGCTGCTGGTCATAGGCATGCCATTGGTCCAGGCACCCGCATTGGCCTTGGATTGCGGCTGTCGAACCATCATGCGGCTGACCGGAGCCAGACGCGCCAACCGGTCGATGTGATCGTCATTGTGGCTGTAGATGCCGCAGGAATGGCCTTTGCCGCCAGTGTTATAGATCTGACTGACCGTCTCCAGCGCGTCATCAAATGTATTGAAGTGATAAAGCGCCATCAGCGTAGTCAGTTTTTCCTTCGAGAACTTGTGCTGCGGCCCGATTTGCCCCTGATTTTCAACCATCAGAAACTTGCGATCTTCGGGGATGCTAAAACCGGAGACCTTGGCCGTTTGCTGCGGCGGACAGGCGATGGTCGGGAACGTACGGTTTCCCTTCTCGTCCCACATGGCCGCTTCTAGCATGGCCTTCTCTTCATCCGAACACAGGTAGCCACCCTCAGCTTGAAGCGCCTGGACCATATCGTCGTAAACTGAGCGCTGGATGATGATGTTGCCGTCGGCCGAGCAGCCCGACCCAAAGTCGGAGGTCTTTGAAATGCGAGTGTTCTGCGCAGCGATGTCCAGATCGGCGGTTTCATCGATGACGATGGACGAATTGCCCGCGCCGACGCCATAGGCCGGGCGCCCAGAACTGTAGGCCGCTTTGACCATCGGCTTGCCACCCGTTGCCAGAGTCAGGTCACAAATCTCCATGAGGTGCTGTGTTAACGGGATCGATGGTTTGCGGATCGACTGGAATAGGTCTTCGGGGGCACCGGCGGCACGGCAGGCTGCGCGCATGACCTCGACCATCTCAAAGGTGGTATGGGCGGTTCGCGGGTGCGGGCTGAAGATGACCGCATTCCGGGCGTTCGCGGCGGACACGCCGGTCACCGGTGGCGTCATCGCAGGGTTGGTCATGGGAATCAAGGATGCGATCACACCAGCAGGTTTGGCGTATTTCGAGAGCCCCTTTTCTTCATCGACTTCGACAATTCCCGTCGAGGGCGTGCGCAGGACATCACGCAGCACCATGTGAATCTTAAATCGCTTCGCAGGACGCCCTTCGCGATCTCCGATACCGCTTTCGTCCACGCCTTGCTGGGCCAGACGCGTGAAGGTCTTCTCGTTCCCAGCAAACCACGCAATTGCCTGAGACAGGCGGTCCAGCCTGTCCTGATCCCAATCCTCGATCTCGGCCATAGCAGCGCGGGCGCGTGCCAGCATATCGGCCGCCATGTTGCGGTCGTTTTCAGTGAGCTCTTTGCCCATGATGATCCTCTTGGTGTTTTAGAATTGCAGCATTGGGCACCCGACGCTGTGACCGCGCCTCGCCGAATGTTCGCTTGGCGTGGCTGAGACAGCGACGCGCGTGTTCTTCACATCCCAACTCAGCAACGCGGCTTTGGTTGGGTAATTCAATGGAGTAGTCGACGGGCGGCATCCGTTCGATGATGCCGGTGAAGTCAATCCAGCCTTCGCCGGGATAGAGCCGCGCATCGCGGGCCAACTGGATCATGCCCTCACGCGTATCGGCGATGCCAGGCAGGCAATCAGAGATATGCAGGAAATGAAACAGATCCGAGGGGACGTGTAGCAACTCTCCCAAATCCACGCGGCTGAGGTGCAGGTAAAGCGTATCGACCAGAATACCGCCGTTGGGCTGATCGGAGGCACGCACGATATCAAGCGCCTCATCCAGAGTGCGCAAGCGGGAGAAGCTTGGAAACTCAAGGTCCACTGTTAGCCCATACGGAGCCGCCAGTTCGCAGGTCTCGGAATAGACGTCGATCAGGAAGTCACGATCATCGCGGGTGTTGGTCCACGCGCTCATGATCATACGCTTGGCGCCCAGTTCCCCGCCGATCTCCAGCGACGGCTCGAAACTGCGCGGATCAACATCTTCGGTAATGCGCGCAAGCTCGACATCGAGGACTTTCAGACCGGTTGTTGAAAGCGCAGTTTTGGTAGCCTGCACCTGAGCCTTGTCGATCGGGGACTGGGTGAACTCTCCAGGCACATGCATCGGAATGAACCGGGGGCTGACGGCATCGTAACCGGCCCGTGCGGCGATATAGACCAGCTCGGGCGGCGTACAGCCAATCAGCGTCAGATGCGCCAAGGAATAGAGAGAGGGGCGTGTGCCAGCCTCTTCGGGTTTCGCCATGAATGACAGCTCCGGGTGTCTGCGAATCTTATTTTCATCACACGTAGTAAAAAATATCTGATATTTTTTAAAATATCAACTTTTAATGCTGAGCAGAAAATAGAAACGCCCGAGCAATAGCCCGGGCGTGTTTAACCTTTGTGCTGGCAGAGCATTAGATGGTGACCCAGTCACCTCGGGACTGGTGAGAGCGCACAGAGGCATCAATGAATCGGACACCGTCTGCGCCTTGTTCGACACTGGGGTAAGCAAGCCAATCGGCCGGAACGGTAACGCCATCCCGACGCGCGGCTACGGCCATGGCAAATTCCGTGTAAAGGTTGGCCCAAGCTTCGATAATCCCTTCGGGGAAGCCGCGCGCGGTACGGATCAGACGTTCTGCGCCGGGGCCGATGCCATGCCCGTGACCTCGGCTTATGATATTATCCGGTTCACCAAACCGATTGAACTTCAGCTGCTCCGAATTCTCTAAATCCCACTCGAGGCCGCCTTCGCTCCCAAATATCCGCAACCTCAACCCACCCCGATTTCCCGGGGCAAGGCGTGTTGCCATCAAGGTTCCCGGAATTTCATTTTGGTAGCGGGTGAACATGAACACCGTGTCTTCCAAAGGCTTTGGCGCGCCGCAGACATGAAACTCAGCCCGTAGGTCGGTCAAGGGCAGGCCCGAGACAAAACTGGCGAGATGCGCGGCATGGGTGCCGATATCGCCGACACAGCTGGTCGGACCAGAAATCTTTGGGTCCAGCCGCCATTTGACGTGGGGCGCATCAGCCACATCATCGGGCGTCATCCAGTCTTGCATGAACTCGACGTGGATTTGGTTGATTTTACCGATGCCGCCTTCCGCCACGATTTGTTTGGCCTGACGGATTACTGGAAAACATGACATCGCATAGCCGACAGCAAAGATGTGTCCCGTGCGCGCGGTAATGTCCTCAAGCCCCTCGGCCTCGTCGACTTCGTTGGTCAGGGGCTTGTCGCACAGCACGTCAATACCCGCCTCCAGAAACGTTTTGGCGGCTTCAAAATGAACGTGGTTCGGGGTAGTGATCATGACGGCATCTACGCCATCCGGGCGCGCCGCCTCGGCCTTTGCCATCTCGTCGAAGGACGCATAGCACCTATCTACTGGCAAGAACCACTCAGCTCCGCGCGCCTTGCTGCGCGCGCCATCTGAACTGAGCGCGCCTGCGGTGACCTCCCACCGGTCGGTCATCCGCGCGGCCGTTGCTTGCGTAACAGAGATCCGTCCTCCGCCAACAACGCCCAGCCGCAAACGGCGAGACAACCGGGGGAAAGGTCCGTCAAAGTTCAGGTCTTCGAGTAAAAGTCTCTCAGCCATTCTGAACCTCCATTTCCGGGACCTGTACGCCTTCCGGCAGCATTTCCACCGCCATGAAAATACTGGGGGTAATTGTCTCGTATTGATGCCAGGGATAGTTGCCTTCGGCGTCATACATCGGCTTGTGCGTCGTGCCCGGAGCCATGAATTCTTCAAGGTAAAGGGTTTCAACGTCCCGTTCGCGGCATTGCTGCATTTTGCCAAAGCCAACGATTTGCGTATGCACTTCGCGAAACCCCGGTACCGGGCAGAACGGATGATCCTTATGCAACCCGACATTCAATGGGACCGAACCGGAATGGTACATGGTCAGTCCAACGTTACCCACAAAGACCTTCGGCGACATGTAGTGGCTGACACCAAGCAGACGCTCCTCTTGGCGAACATCAAAAGCAGATGGCCATGTATCTTTCACCCATGCGAACAACTCGTTGTCATCCGCATGGGCGTCGAAATCGTGGACAATGACTGCACGTTCCACGCCGCTAAGCGTGCTGTCTTGCACGATCACAGAGGAAAGCGGTCCAATGGTCTGATCCTCGACAGAGAGATTTCGCCCCCCAAGGTTAAGGACGATGGCGCGACCCTCGATAGAAATTCTGCGCTCGTCAGTTATGTGCTGGACGCGAAAGAATGGCTGAACAAAGTCGAGTGTCTCAATCGGCATGAACCAATTCCTTCCTTTCATCGTTAAGGAAATCGACCGGCAAAAGCTCCGGAGCCGCGCAACGGCTTTCTATCGTCTGATAGGCGCCAAATTTCGGTGCCCGTTCGATCGCGTCCATGACCTCGAAAACGTGGTAGGCAAGCGCTCCACTTGCACGGGGTTGGCGTCCTTCTTGCGCCGCCAGGGCCAGATCCAAAAGGCCGAGCCCACGGCTGTCTTCATTGAACCCGTGTTTGTTTTCGACCACCTGCCAGTCTTCGCGACCGGTTGGACGAGGCTGATGAGACCAGCGCGAGGTCTCCCGCGTTTTCAGCCAGACATCCCCTTGAAAGATATTGGCACCATGAACCGGGTCAGGATCAGGAATGCTGATGGTGCCGTTTTCACCGTATATCTCGAACCGCGGAGTTTCGCTGTCCCAGACGTCGAAGCTCATGGTCATCGACCCTATAGCTCCGGATGAGAACTGAAGTAGGCTTAGGGAGTGCGTGTCGACTTCGACATTTATCCATTCGCCGTTGCGAGGGCCGTTTTCGATCATCCTATTGTCGAACGTGCGCCGAGCCATTCCGGCAACCCGGTCAACGGGACCAAGGCAGCAGATCATGGCGGTCAGGTAGTACGGCCCAAGGTCCAGCAATGGCCCACCACCCGCCTTATAGTAGAAATCCGGGTTGGGATGGTGGCGTTCTGTCCCGTGGGTACCGACATGGGCAAAAACCCCTGTCGGTTTGCCAATGGCACCCTCGTCGATCAAGCGCCGAACGGTCTGCCAGCGACCGCCCAGAAACGTGTCGGGTGCGCAACCGACCAGTAACCCCTTTTCAGAGGCCATGTGCAGGATCGCTTTACCATCCGTTCGATTCATAACCAGCGGCTTTTCGGAATAGACGTGCTTGCCCGCCTCCAACGCGCGCAGGCTGATTTCGGCATGCGCCGCCGGAATTGTCAGATTCAAAACGCAGTCGATCGTCGGATCGTCAAACACTTCGTCTGGCGTGCAGGCCTTGGCGATGCCGTATTGATCCGCTTTGGCGCGGCTTTCAGAAGGATCAAGACTTGTACAAGCCACGACCTCGACGCTCGAAAAATTGGATAGTGTCTTTAGATAAATATCGCTGATACGACCACAGCCAATAAGGCCGACCCGGAAGGATTTCGATGTCTCACGTGTCATCATTCCTGTCTTCGTAGAGGGGTAAGTAATTCGGGGGCATCGGCCCTTTGTTCCGACCGCCCTGCCCCATTTGCTCCCAAGCATGGGCGAGTATTCCGACCGAGCGGGACAGGCAGAACAGCCCTCGTGACAAGGGCGCAGGAAAGCCAAGTTCGCAGAAGATCACAGCTGTCGCGCCGTCGATATTCATGGCAATTGGCCGACCGCCGCGTTGACGACCGAGTTCGGCTTGAACCTCTTCTCCGATATCGGCAAACCGGCCAGATACTGCGCCTACTGCCGTCGCATCACGAACAAGTTTCATCAATCGTGGTGCGCGTGGGTCGACAGGCTTGTGAAACCTGTGACCAAAGCCCGATACGATCTTGCCGTAGGTCTCGCGCCAACTGTCCAAGCCATCCCGAACAGCGTCATTCAGCGAAGCTCCCGCATCCATGCGGACTGCGATATCATAGTACAGCTCTGCACACTGCTCTCCTGCCCCGCCGTGCACGTCGCCCAGCATGTTCACCGCAGTCGCCATCGCATTATTGAGACCTACCCCGCAGGTGGCGGCCATACGCGCAGCCGCGATTGAGGGAGCCTGTGGGCCGTGATCCACGCCTGCGACCAAAGCAGCTTCGAACAAGCGCGCTTGTGCGTCGCTGGGCAGATCACCCCGCACCATCAGCCAGATCATCTGCGGGAAAGATACGTTCCCGATCAGGTCCTCTATGGCGTTGCCACGAAAAGCGATCTGACCGGGCTTCATGTCGATGATGGAGGTACGCCACCATTGGCGGATAGCTTGCTCGTCGTTTGTCATACCGTTGCACCTCTAAACTCGCGCATGCGCTGCTGACGAAGTGAATCGAAAACGTTTTGAAGACGACTGATTGAGGCGGTGCAGCCGGTGAAGATTTCAAAAGACGCTGCAGCCTGATGAACGGCCATTCCAGCACCATTCATCACTTTTAACCCAGTTGTGCGGGCGCTGCTCAGAAGATGTGTCTCGAGCGGGAAATATACTATATCTGCCACCCAAGCATCCGGCCGCAAAAATGATGGATCAATTACCGACCCGGGGTACTTATCCATCCCGAGCGGTGTTGCATTGACCACTCCGTCCACAAATTTGACCTGTTCCAACGAAATCGAGGGGGAACCCTGAAGCTTCGCACAAGGGCGCAAGACCTTTAGTCGACTGACCAGCGCCTGCGCTCGGTGGAAGTCAGGATCGATGATCTCCAGATCTCGAACACCTGAATCAAGCAAAGCCAAAGAGACTGCACTGCCCGCGCCACCAGCACCAAACATGAGAACCGTTTCAGTCTTCGATGATCCCAAAAAATCTCCAAAGGCACTGTGGAAACCTATGTAATCGGTGTTGTGGCCAACCATTCGGTCGTCACAAAAAACCACCGCGTTGACAGCTTGAAGCTCCTCAGCAGTCTTGGAAAGCTCATCGAGATGATCAATGACCGACGCTTTGTAGGGGTGTGTTACGTTGACCGCCGCACAGCCTAATTCAACGGAATAATGTAGTAAATCAGCGACCGACATTCCACGAAATGGCTCTTTTGCCGTGTCGATCCTACCGTAGCTCAGATCGATACCCTGCGCCCGGCCCTCCGCCTCGTGCATCTCAGGCGTCATGGAGCCAGAAATCCCTTGTCCGATTAGTGCGGCCTTCATATTAGGTTGTTCCTTCCGCCACGTGGTGTCGCGTTTGCGCCGCTAATCGAAACGCAGCGTTACGCGCGCCATAGCCGGCGTAAGCAGTTCGGCGCTCAACAATTTCAAAGAAAAAGCCGTTAAAAATGGGGCGACTGTAGATCTGAAAGTACTCGGCACCCGCCGCCTGATCGTAGAGTATGTTATCCCTGCGCATTTGGGCGATCAGGTCTTCACTTAACCCGAATGTCGCTTGCAGATCAGCGTAGTAGTTTTCTGGGATGGACAGGCTGGGAAAACCGGACTTCCGCAATTGGGCTGAGGTTTCAAATATGTCGTCCGACTGGAAGGCGATGTGCTGAACACCGGCACCAAAACCGTCTTCAAGGAATGAAGCCGCCAGTGTTCGACGCCCAACTGCACCATTCAGGTTTAAACGCACTTCGCCTTCGGGGCTTTCGATGGCTTGGCTTTGCACAACACCCAACGGGTCGGCAACGTTCACGATCGGGGATTTTGCCATCTCAAAAGTCGAGATGTAATAGAGCAGCCAGCTTTGCATCTCATCGTTACGCATCGTCTGTGCCAGATGGTCGATGCGGCGCAGACCGGCGGGCTGGATCGCTTTAGTCTTGGCGACTGGCTCGAACTCGATATCCCACACCCGATGCAGATCGGATTTCTCATCGATGAAATGGACAACATTGCCACCAACGCCCCGAATGGCCGGGATATCCAGTTCCCCTGTTCCCACCGGCTGTGAGAAATTCGGCGCGCCCAACGCGTTGGCGCGCTGAACCGTCTGATCCGCATCTTTGACACGCAACCCCATATCACAAACGGAAGGGCCGTGACCCAGGAAGGCCGAATGGGCAAAACCTTCCTTTTCGGTATTCACAACGATGTTGATCGCGCCTTGCCGCCACAGCTCGACGGACTTGGCGACGTGTTTTCGCTCCATTCGAAAACACATTGCTGACAGCATATCTGCCAGCTGCGCGCCGCTTGTTTCGTCGGCTGTAAATTCGACGAACTCAAAGCCTGACGCGTAAACGCGTTCCGGCAGGTTCGGGATGCCGAAATCGGTTCCCGGCTCGGTCCGCGACACCTCGTCCAGCAGATTGACCAGCGATCTGTAGCTGTCTCGGGCCAGTGTTCGACCACCCGGTTGCGGGGCCGCTTCGTTGACGCGCGCGATGGACCACGGCCCCTTGTACCCGGCGCGGGACAGCACCCGCACGAAGCCCGCAAGGTTCAGCGATCCCAGACCGGGCAAAAGCCCGAAGTGCCGCTTGAGCCTGCGGATATCCATCTCAAGCCGGGGTGCATCGGACAGTTGCACATGGAACAACCGCTCTCCGGGAATGTCTCGAAGGCGGGCGGGTTTAGACCCGTCAGCGAGCGAGAAGAATGAGTTCAAAGCCAACCCCAGATGAGGGCTGTCGACAGCTTCAACGACGCCTAACGCCTGTTCATCCGAGTGAATAAGATCTGACCACGGCAAGCCCATATAGGCCAGACGCAATCCCATCTCTTTCGCGATCTGGGCCGCTTCGCTAAGATCTGCGACTACCTGTTCTTCGGCCGCAGCGGCATCGACCTCGAAGGCAGACCCGATAAGCAGTAATTCCGTTCCCAAATCGCTCATCAGGTCGAGTTTACGCTTCAGCCGATCAAAGGCGCGCTCCCGTCCGGCGTCGGCCTGGCCTTCAAGGTTATGGAAGGGTTGTAGCAGGCAAATCTTCAGGCCGAGATCTGATGCAATGTTCCGAATTTGCGATGGCGGCCCGTCAAAAGCGGTCAAATCCGGTTCGTGTAATTCGACACCTCCGAATCCCGCGTCAGCGATAGCACTCAGTTTTTCGGCCAGATCACCGGGGATCGACGTTGTCGAAACCGAGAGGCACATTATCCCTGATATCCAAACATACGCGGCAACCACAGGACCAGATCCGGCATCAGCATCATTATCACCAGGGCGAAGATGAGAACCGCGAGGAAGGCCCAGATTTCGGAGATGATTTCGCGCAGCGGAATGTCCGTCACGGCGTTGATCACAAAGAGTAGAATGCCATAGGGCGGCGTGATCAGGCCGATCATCGAGTTCACGACGACCAGCACTCCGAAATGCACCAGATCAATCCCAAGCGCTTCGCAGGTTGGAATGAACAGGGGCACAATCACCAGGATGATCGTTGTTGCGTCCAACACGCATCCCAGCGCGAGGATCAGCAGGTTAACCAGGATCAGAAACACAATCGGGCTGACATCCGAACCCTCCAGCAGGGCCGAGATCGACTGTGGAATCTGTTCCTGAATAACGATGAAGTTCAGAATGAACGCGCCGCCAATGACCACCCCAACGGCGGCGGAAGAGCGTGCGCTGTCGACGAACACCTGATAAAGGCCACGGAAGGTTAGTGCCCGATAGAACAATGCTGCCAGCACCAAGGCGTAGAATGCAGCTACGGCTGCAGCCTCGGTCGGAGTGGTGACGCCGCCATATATGCCGTACAGCAAGATGGCGGGCATCAGCAGTGCCGGAAACGCGTTGGCGGTTTTAGCAGGCAATTCACGCAATGGAACAGGTTCTTCCAAAGCAAATTTCCGCTTTCCGGCCAAATAGTAGTTCATCGCCATGAGGACGACGCCCATGATCAGGCCCGGCAGAATGCCAGCTAGGAACAGCGACCCGATAGATGCCTTGGAGACCAGCGCATAAAGAACCATCGGGATTGAGGGCGGAATGATCGGGCCGATCGTTGCCGACGCCGCGGTGATCGCAGCAGCATAGCCCCGGCTGTAGCGGCCATCCTTAGTCATCATCTCAATGATGATTTTGCCGATCCCCGCGGCATCCGCGACAGCCGAACCAGACATGCCCGAAAAGATCAGAGACGCCACTACGTTTACGTGCCCGAGGCCGCCCTTGAACCGCCCGACTGCCGCGACGCAGAAGTTCAGCAAGCGGTCGGTGATCGACCCCGCGTTCATTATATTCGCTGCGACGATGAACAAAGGCACGGCAAGCAGGATCGTGCTTTTGTAGAAGCCTTGCAGGATCTTCTCGCCTGCGAGTGCGACGTCCAGTCCGGCTGTGCCCAGATACACCAATGAGGCCAAAAGGATGGAATAGCCGATAGGTGTCCCGATGCCTGCCAGAAGAAAGAGAGCGAGCAGGCAGGAAAGAAGTTCAAAACTCATTTCTTAACTTCCTCGTCCTCTTCGACGTCGACACGGGGATGGTCGTCAACCACGTTGTACCCAACAACCAGTTCCAACTCTGTCTTTGGGGGGCCATTGCGCATGACGTCGAAGAATAGCCACGCGTAGCGCGCTGCGACGACCAACATGAATACCGCATAAATCGAGAATACTGTGCGCAAAGGTATCTTCTCGCCGGAAAACGGATTGCGGACAGTCGATGTCTTGCGAATTTTCATCCAATCGATGTAGTCCCACGTCGGAAGGAAGCTGTAGAGCATACCGACCACGATCGCTGCGGCCGCCAGCATCGCAAAGACCTGCCGCACGCGCATCGGCACGGAAAGGTAGATGATGTCGAACTTCACGTGATCACGTTCACGCACTATGAAAGCGCAACTGAAGAAGATCACCCAGACCCACAGAATGCCGATAAGTTCAAGCGTCCATCCGGCGGGGGTAAAGAAGTAGCGCAAGAGTATTTGCAATAGAAAGATCAAGAAGATTGCCGCCAGCATCCCGCCGGCAATCGCTTCGGTCAGTCGGGAGAACCCCTTCATAAAGGCTTTCATTATGGTTCTCCCTCCCTTGTCTTACTGGGCTCAGTTGCCCAGAGCGTTGATCTGATCCAGAACGCCCTCAGGCCACGAGCCAGCGAACTCGCTGTCCAGATACATAGACTGTACCTGATCGCGGAACGCCGCGAGATCGGGTTCGTAGATCGCCATGCCTTGCTCTTTCAGGAAGCTGACAAGATCCTCTTCTTTCTGAAGTTGCTTCTGACGGCCTGATTCAGCTGCAGCATCCGCAGCTTCCTGAACCTTAGCCTGCTGTTCCGGTGTCAGCCCGTCCCAAACCTCTTTGCCGATGGCGATATAGTTCAAGTCGACCAAGTGCGATGTTAGGATGATCTGATTGGTCACTTCGTAGAATTTGGCATCAACCACGGTCGGCAACGGGTTGTCCTGACCGTCAACGGCACCAGTCGACAGAGCTGTGTAAACCTCTGAGAACGCCATTGGTGTCGGGGCGGCACCCAGCGCTTTGCCAAGGAACTGCCACGCATCGGTGCCCGGCATCCGCAGGTTCACACCCTCCAGATCAGCCGGAGTGCTGACGGTCAGTTCATCCTTGGGTTGGCGCAGGTTCACCTGACGACGGCCCAGATACATGACCGACAGCAGTTTGACGCCCAGTTCTTCTTCGGCCTTTTGCTTAAAGGCATCCATCAAGGGGTCGTTGAAAACGGCCACCTGATGCGCCGCGTCCTGATGCACGTAGCCTGCGGTAAAGATCGAAAACTCGGGGAAGAACTGTGCCAGTTCCTGCGCCGAAGTGATCGACATTTCCAAGTTGCCTCGGCTGAGGGCGTCCAACTCGGTGCCCTGAGCGAAGATGGTACCGTTATAGCTGGGTTCATAGCTTGCGAAATCGGCGACCATGGGCGCGAAAACCTCGGCCATTGCGACCGAACGCTGATCGGTCTCCGATCCTGATGTTGCGAGGCGTAGTTGTACTTTGTCTTCCGCCAGCGCACCACTTGTTGCGCTAAACAGAACACCGGTTGCGACCAGGGCTGATACAGCAGCCCGGCGGGTAAGTTTGGTAATCACTTTGCTCCTCCCTGAGACATCATGATGCTTCTTTTTTGCGATTCAGAGTTTTGACCTATTTTGGACATTTTGCAAGATGTTTTGCAAAATATCAGATATTTTTCATTACCTGCAATCTCTGTTGCTGCGTTTCCTGAAGGTTTCTTATCCTGACAGTCTCGCCAGTTCTGCAAGAATTCTGAATAGCTTCAATAACTTGAAGCGTTCTGAACCCTTCCCATCCAGACACAATCGGCACTGCTTCGTGCCGAGCTACTTCAACAAAGTGCCTGAGCTGATTGACCAGAGGGTCAGA
This sequence comes from Ruegeria sp. CDSC068, assembly GCF_059610545.1. NCBI lineage: Bacteria > Pseudomonadati > Pseudomonadota > Alphaproteobacteria > Rhodobacterales > Roseobacteraceae > Ruegeria > Ruegeria sp. CDSC068. Next base: position 135,692 of record NZ_JBXWNV010000002.1, on the reverse strand, counting down.
CGCACCCTTCTTCAGCGCGGTCGATGAAATAGGTGTCCACCAGTCCCTTTGCTCACTCTGGTAACTCCACAATCGAAGATCGGGAACAGACAACGAACCATGAGAGCCACCTATCATATAGCTACTCTCAGTGATTGAAGGATAGATTGGATATTCTTGAGACGTCATTTCCCAGCTCCATGGAGCAACGATGCTGTCGGACACACTTATGGTCCCTATCGCTCCGCTTTCGAACGTCAATAGAGCACCGGCAACATCTTCGTTGTCGTAACCCCGCTGCGATGCAGCCGACTGAGCCTGTACGGTCATGACTTCTCCGGCCAGGTACCGCAGCAGATCCACATCGTGGACAAGATTTACCGAGATGGGCCCTGCACCGGGTTTCTTTCTCCAAGGCGCAGCATCAAAATACTCGTCTGGTTTATAGAACCAGCAATTCGCATGGACAGCGCGCACATCTCCAATCTTCCCATCGGCAATGGCTTCCTTAGCCGACCGGATCAGAGGATTGTGTCGACGATGATGTCCGACCATCAGTGGCACATTGGCCTTCTCCGCTGCTTGAACAAGCTCAAGTGCAGCGGTGGCTTCTACGGCGATCGGTTTTTCGACAAGTACGGGACACCCATTTCGAACACACGTGAGGCCTTGTTCGACATGAAGTGTGGTCGGGGTCGCAAGAACAGCTCCGTCCGGAGTTTGATTTGCAAACATTTCCTCGAGGGTCGCGTAACATGCGACCCCGTGCTCAACGGCGTAGGCACGACCTTCATCGCCGGGGTCGACCACCGCGACGAGATCAACATGGCGCAACGCTCGGATAGCGTCTGCGTGGCGGCGTCCAACAAGACCAATGCCGACAATGGCAATGCGAAAATTCTTAGACACTTTGCTTCCTTCCGGAGGGTCCGGAAAATCCCGAAACCGATGATTGCGATCGGGCTGCTTTGCCCAACTTGGCCACGACCGTATTGGGGTTTTCGCGATTCCGCAATAATGTATGATATTTTTATTTTTACCATACATCAGTTTGGATTGCTGATGTCTCTGAAAAATGCTAATTGAACGAGGAAACTGATAATATCGGGTGAAACGCATGGCGAAACAGCCGTCTACGATAGGTGCAAGTACCTATCAGCGCATCAAGCGGGACATCATCTTCGGGGAGTTGCAGCCTGGCTCCAAACTGAAGCTGGACGCCTTGAAGGAACGCTACTCGGCAAGCCTTTCGACACTTCGTGAAACGCTGAACAGGCTCGCCAGCGACGGATTTGTCGAAGCTCCTGAGCAACGGGGGTTCCTGGTTACACCGGTCTCCCGTGAAGACCTGATCGAGATATCAGAGCTGCGTGTCCTGTTGGAATGCCACGCGTTGGAGTTATCCATCGAGAATGGTGACACGGATTGGGAGGGGAACCTCGTCGCCGCGCATCATAAGCTGCATTTGATGGAGCAGCGGCTTCTCAAAGGAGATGACTCTGAGAAAGAAACCTGGAAGAGGTACGACTCGGAGTTTCATCAAGCAATGATAGCAGCCTGCAACTCCAAGAATCTTCTATCCCTTCACTCAATCATCTATGACAAATATCTTCGCTACCAGATGCTCGTACTGACCTATCGCGGTGAGGTAGCAGCCAAAGAACACAAACACATGTTCGATGCCGCATTGGCCAGAGACGCGAATATGGCCAAGAAACTGTTGGAAGATCACATCCGAAACGGCCTCACCCACACGTTGGAGGCTATGTAAGGCGGCATGCTGATTGAGTGCTTCGACGTCTTCAGGTCGATTTGGCAGGGAATAACTCATAATTCTACATCTAAATCGAGAAGTTTGTGAACGGCCCAAAGCGGACCTTCACGCGTCGGGCAGTGAAGGTCCGAATTAGCAATATTAAACTCGGTCTGGTGCAAGAAGCCGCCAGTGAGGGGCTGCCTTTTGAGCTCACCCAACGCAACTTAAACCTACGGTCATGAGTCAAATATCAGGAACACATAGGTCATAAAGGCGGCCAGATGCACGACACCCTGAAGCGCGTTGGTGCGGGTTCCGACAAAGGTCAGGATGCTGATCCCTATTGTCAGGGCCAGAAGGACGATTTCCGCGCCGCCGAGCCCAAGTTCGATGGGAAGCGCAACAAAATGTGCCGCGATCAGCACAGCGGGCACTGTTAGGCCAATGGTTGCCAAAGCCGACCCCAGACAGATGTTCACGGCCCGTTGCAGTTTGTTGGCCCGCGCAGCGTCCAGCGCGGCGAGGGCTTCGGGTGTCAGGATCATGGCGGCAACCAGAAAGCCACCCAACGCGACAGGTGCGCCAAATTCCAGCAATTTGAAATCGACAAACAGCGCCAGTTTTTTGGACATCAAAACCAGGGGCAACATCGCCAGCACCAACCAAAGAACATGGAAACCGATGCTTTTGGTTTCCAGATGATGCGCATCCGAGCCACCGGTTGTTGGCAGGTCTTCCCCAGGCTGTCGAAAAATCTCGGGTTTGCCGGCGGTTTGGTAGACGAGGTAAATCCCATAGAGCACCACGGACATGGCGATCATGAAGACAATTTGCAGAGCCGACAGACCACCGCCCGGGGCGGATGTGGTGAAGCTTGGCAAGACGAGGCTGACGATGGCCACTGGCAACAGCACCACAAGGTAGGCATTAGCACCCGAGAGGTTGAACACCTGCAGCCCGTGCCGCAGCCCCCCAATCAGCAGGCTGAGACCAACCAATCCGTTCATGACAATTATCAACACGGAAAACATAGTGTCCCGAGCCAGTGTCGGGTTGTTGTCCCCGGTCAGCATAACAGCTGTGATCAGAGCCACTTCGATGCCGATCACCGACAATGTCAGGATCAATGTGCCATAAGGCTCGCCAAAGATGACGGCCAAGCACTCGGCGTGGTGCACCACGCGGAAGACCACGGACAGCATCACGCCGAAAATGCCGCCCAGCAGGAGCCAGGACATGATGGAGCCAGTGGCCGTTGGCTTGATGAGGTCGCCGGCGAAGGTCATGGCAACAAATACGAGCCAGATGAGTAGAGTGGCTTTTTCTGCGCGAAAGAGGTTTGTGGAGGTGGTGGTCTCCTACCTTACCGTTTCTGGGTGGGGACGGATTTGAGGCTGGTGGTTTCGGTCGCCTTAAAGTGGGTTTGTTCCGCTCTGGCAGCCGGGGCCACTGTTTTGATCCTGAAAGCGGAGAAGCCCGCGAAGACGGCCATCGCAAGTACAAGCATCCAGCCCATGACCGCATCGCCAAATACCGCCGAAAGCGCGCTGGTCATGAGAGGGCCTGCAATGCCGCCGATAGTGAAGACAAACAGCATTGTGACAGCACTGGACGCGACATAGACGGGCACAGTGCGGTCCATCGCGTGAGCCAAAAGCAGCGAGTAGAGGGTGAGCATCGATCCGCCCAGGAGGATCAATCCGGCGAGCATTGCAATGTAAAGTGGTGTGCCCACGATGGCTGAGTAGCGCGCACCGTCGCCAGTGGCGAAAGTGGCGAAGGCCGCAAGGGCGCCGGTTGCGACTGTCGCCGTCACTACAATGACGCGGCGCCGATCCATGCGGTCTGACACAAATCCAAGCGGATAGAGAAACAGGATACGCCCGACGTAAATAGCAGCGATGCCAATAGCCACATCCGTGGCATCAATGCCAATGACAGCCGCCCGATACGGCACAACATTCATGAACACTGTGGACACGATACCAACGGTGAGCGCGCCGAGAGCGGCAGTGGGCGCGTCTTGAAACAGCGCCTTGAAGCGTACATTCGCCCGTTCTTTGCCCTCGGGCGGCGTGCTGGGCGTCGCGGCGATCACCACAATTGCCAGACAGTAGAGCAAGGACATCAGCACAAAAGACTGGTTCAGGTCGTCGGGTGTAACGATTACGAGAACCTGACTGAGAACCGACATCAACCCGAGGACAATGGCAAACACGGCAAGCAATCGGCCCCGCGATTTTTCGTCGACGGTTTCGCTGATCCAGGCGTCACCGATGGCAAAAAGGCCCGCGGTTGCAACGCCGGTCATCAGGCGCACGATTAGCAGCGTGGGCTCGTTTTCAGTCACGGAAAAAAGCAGGGCGGCAGCGGTGCATATGGCCGCCCCCGCAGAAAATGCACGAATATGTCCAATGCTGGTGATCCAGCCTGCAATGTAGAAACAGCCGATCAGGAATCCCAACGAGTAAGCAGCGGGCGCCAGCGCAGCGATTTCCTGAGACGCGCCGGTTTGGGCAAAATAGAGCGCGACGATGGTGCCCGATGCCGCAGTCACCAGCTGTATCGCCGCGACCGCGATAAACAGGTATTTCAGGGTGTGGATTTGATCGCTGAACCGGGCCATGGAACTGCTCCAGGAAAGAGAGGAAAAGTGAGGCGCGCCTGACGCGCGACCTGCTTTAGTTTGGAAAGCTAACTTTGACTTCGACGTTCAAGCCGGGAATAAGGCCGCGCTCAAGATTTGGGATTTCCGCCCAGATGCGCAGGGTTTCGTTCGCGGCCAGCACGCTTTCAGCAAAAAGCACGCGGCCACCCTGTGCCAGTGGCTGAACGTCACCTGGCAAATGCAAGTCGACCTGAAAGCGCTCCATCAGAGCACTCAGGCCCTCTGGCGTCGACTGGTCCAGCGCGATCAGGGATTTGTACGGCATTCCGTACACAACTCGGACCGTGTCTGTGTGCACAATCTGCGCCAGCGCTTGACCGTTTTCTGTGTCCAGATAGGTGCCCACCTGTTTGCGGGCGAGCCCAATTTGCCCCGAAATCGGCGCCCTGATCTGTGTCGAAGCCAGCTCAAGCTCTGCCAATGCACGGTGCGCCTGCGCCTCTTGCAACGCCACCTTGGCCAGTATCAGCCGGTCCGTAGCGTTTTGAACGGCCAGTTCGGAAACCGCATCGCGCGCGCCAAGTTTCGCCTGCCGTTGCGCCTCGGCCTCCGCTGTTGCCAATTCGGCCTCACGACGGTTTTCGACCGCACGGCTTGCGGCGAGCTTTTGTTCGTATGCCGGGGCCGCAATTTCAAACAGCAATTGGCCTTTCTCCACCGTATCGCCCGGCTTGAAATGCACCGCCGCGAGGATGCCGCGCACCGAATTGGCCACAAGGGCGCTCTCACTGGCCTCTATCCGTCCGGCAAATGTCTCTGCGGCGAGCATGTTGGTGAAGTCTTTCACAGGCACTGCGTGGGCACTGTGTGTCATCAGAAGACCCAACAGCAGAAGTGGGAGTTTTGCAAAACCAGTCATGGTTAGTCACTCCAGATGCAGGTCAAAGAAGGTGTTGAGCTCACGCCAAGCGTCATGAGTCTCCGGCGCGTTCACGAAGAAACCTGCCATGTAGTCGCCGTGTGACTGGCCGTCGTAGACATGCAGATCGGCGGCAACCCCGGCGGCGCGCAGGGCGCGGTGCATGCGCACCGTATCGCTTAGCAACAGGTCGCGTGTGCCGGTCAGAAGAACCGTCGGCGGTAGGTTGTCCAGATTGGCATAGATCGGGGACAGTCGCGGATCGGTGCGGTCGGTACCGTCTGCATAAATGTCAAACGTGCCTTCAATCACACCCTCGCGGGCGCCAAGCGGATCAAGACCCTGCAACGTGATCCAGCTGTCCGACGTCTGCGCCAGATCCACAGCGGGCGTGCCTGCCATAATGGCTCCAGGCAATGGGGTACCCATGTCGCGCAGTTGTAAAACCGTCGACAACACCAGGTTGCCCCCCGCAGAGGTGCCAAACATCGCAGCTTTGGCTGGATCATGGTCCTTGATAACTTGCTGCCACACGGCGATCACATCATCTGTTGCGGCAGGAAACGGATGCAGCGGTGGGCGGCGATAGTCGACAGACACCACCTCAACACCCAAACCATGCGCCATCCAGATCGCTTCGGCCATGGCGGCCTCACCACCATTAAAGACAAAGGCTCCGCCATGCACATGCACAAAAACGGTGTCCGCCCACCGGGGATCAATGGTGGTTGGCGTGACACGGTAGGTGGTCACCCCCGCCACGTTCTCGATGGCGAATTGAGCGCCGGTCATCTCAAGCAAACGTGCGACCCCTTGCAGGGAGGCAGCGTCAAACTCAGCTTGCAACGCAAGCCATTGCTCAGTGGAGGATGGGGTATCGGCATGCGTACCAACTTGACGGCTTTCGATGAGCCCAGCCAATTCCGGGGACACGCCCGCAGGAACCGGTGCGGTCCGCGCCGCCATTGGCAGACCTTCAATCACGGGTTTTGCGCTGTCTGCAGTGGCGGCCGCAGGCACCGAAAGAGCCGCAATCAGTGCGCTTGTCAGAACAACTTTCAGGACGGAACGGCGTTTCATATTTGGTCTCCAACTTTCAGTTTGGGTTGTTCGTTTCGCTAAAATGAAGGTAATTTGCGGGGGGAGGCCACGCCACTTCCAAAAGTGATCATTTCACGACAAACTATCCGTCATGGACACGGTTTTGCAAAGCACCTTGGCGTTTCGCCCCGCGCTACAAGGGCTTGACCAAATTGCATCGCCGCGGGTGTCCGAACATGCGCTGAAGGAAGCCGGGCTGACGCGAGCAGTAATGGAAGACCCGACGGTGTTCCTCCCCTATCGACTTCAGGCGCGGTTCATGCAAGCCGCCAGCCTGAAGATCTCCGAAAAACACATCGGTGCCTATATCACGCAAGACTTCCATTACGCCTCCTTTGGGGCCTACGCAGACTATGTGCTCGGTGCGCCGAAACTGGATGTGGCCCTGGTGCGGGCCGAAAAAATCCTGCCGTTCCTGCAACGGGGGTCAGTTATGCGCACCCGCGTGGTTGGCGATCATTTTGTGCTTGGGTTTGATGCCATGCTCGGCGGAATCGCCGGGGCAAATTTGATCGATCAAGACCTGCCGTTTGTGCTGCAGTCTGTGGTGCGCGAGTTCTGTGGACGCCGCTGGCGGCCGAGCTGGGTTGAGATGCCAGAGTTGCACCGAGGCACCGAAACCGCGCTGCAGTACATCTATAACGCAGAGGTGCGTGTTGGGGGATCCGCCGCCAGCATTGCGATCCCTCTGTCAGAAATCGAAACCCCTAATCCGCGGACAACCGATGAGAGGCTGGCGATGACGTTGGCAGGCATCCGCGATGTGCGGTCGCGGCAAACGCCCTCAACCACCAAAGAGGTGGTTGGGAACGCCTTGCGCGCGCAACTCGCCATGGGGCACGCCGACATCGAAACGGTGGCGGCCACATTGGGTGTCAGCGTACGCAAGCTGCAACGGCAACTCACTGCGGAGAACACCAATTTCAAAGAGATCCGTGTGACTGAACAGACAGATCGAGCCAGGTCGCTGCTGTCGGGCACTGACCTTTCTGTCGCGGAGGTTGCCTTCAATCTTGGGTTCAGCGAGGTCAACAGCTTCCGCCGCACATTTGCCAGCTGGTTTGGAATTTCACCATCTAAGTTTCGCAAATTGAGCGGTACGTAGGTAGCAAGGCCTCAATGGAGCGGACACTGGCGCAATGCACAGCGAAGGTTCAGTTTCCGTCCGATCCCGCGCAAGTCGTATGACCGGCGAACTCGCTAACGTCCAAAATGTCAAAAGCAGAACAGTGAGGCACAATACTGGACTCAAACCAATTTCCGAACACTACCCATTGACCACATTTCCTTTATTTTGTTAATTTTCAACATGTTGGCAAAAAATCCTACCACCCCAGCCATAAATTTCCTTTTACCGTCTGATATAAATCGCAGCTCGTCCGGCTAGAAATCCATCGCTTGTCAGGTGGGATCACGATTTCGTTCGTCACAGGCCGTTTTGTGCCGCCAGTTACGGCGGAAAACCCTGACCTCAGGTGACAGATGGTTGGACAGCCGAGCAGGGATGAAAAGGATGCCGCGTTTTCAGGCGGCAAAGCTCCGCCGTATTAGGCCTGCTCCGTACAACCAATTAACTAACATCGTCAGGTTAAGCTACCTTAGGTTGTATTGAGGCGAGTCGCATATCGACCCGCCATCCATTCACCAGATCAAAAAGCGAGGCTCACATGGTTACTACATTGGCTGCGGGTGATATTGCGTTTACTGGGTTCAATTCCGACAACCCCGACGAGTTCACATTTGTTGCTTTGACCGACATCGAGGCAGGAACCGAGATCAAATTCACTGATAACGGTTGGTTTGCAGCCGGCGGGTTCCGCAGCAGTGAGGGTATATTCGTCTGGACGGCACCTGCGAACATCGCTGCGGGTACAGTGATAAACCCCGCATTTACCGGGCCAAACTTTTCGGCCAGCGGCGATCAGATCCACGCGTATCAGGGTGATGACGACACGCCCAGTTTTGTCGCATCGGTTCATTTCAATGAAGACGGATATGAGGCTGACGCAACATCGTCGAATACGTCTGCACTGCCCTCGGGGCTGACAGTCGGCACCAGCGCAATCGCCCTCACCGAAACCGATAACGGTGTTTATTCCGGCCCGCTTACCGGTACCAAAGCTGAATTGCAGGCCGCCATTAACGATCCCGCCAACTGGACGACCGACAATTCCAGAATTGAAGATGTTGAGCCTGCAAGCTTTAAGGTCACGGATGCCGCGCCTTCACCATCGGTCATCATAAATGATCTGGACCTGGCGGCCGATGAAGGGGGCATGGCGGATAGTTATGAAGTCACGTTGTCTGTCGCGCCCGAGCAACCCGTCACGATCACCATAGCCGCAGGAGCTGATCTTGACGTTGCACCAACCGAATTGGTTTTTGACGCGACCAATTTTGATCAGCCACAACAGGTCATAGTCACGGCCGTTGACGACGATCTGCCCGAAGCAGCCGAGGTCGCGGACATTCAGCACACGGTAACCTCGGGCGATCCCGCCTTTGACGGAATTCTGGCCCCTGTTGTCGAGGTATCCATCTCGGCCAGCGACATCGAAATAGTGTCAATCTATGAAATACAGGGCTCAGGCCATGTGTCGGAGTTTGTTTTGGCAGATGGCCAAACGGTTGCCGAATTCTTCGAGGACTTGCCTGCCGGCCCATCAAACGTTCTGGGCGACATGGTTTCAACCAGCGGCATCGTCACTGCGGTAGATTCCAACGGATTCTATCTTCAGGATCCGGAAGGCGACGGAATCGATGCGACCTCGGACGCGATTTTCGTGTTCACCGGATCAAGCCCTATAGTGTCAGTAGGTGACGCCATTTCCGTGGGCGGAACCGTTGCCGAGTTCTTTCCCGGCGGCACAGGCAGTGGCAACCTGCCGACCACCCAACTGACCAATGTTTTTGACCTTGAGGTGCAGTCATCGGGCAATGCGTTGCCCGAAGCAGTGCTGATTGGCAATGATCCGGGTGAGCGAGCGGTGCCCAACCAAAGCATCGACGACGATGCGTTTGCCTCATTCGATCCAACCCAGGATGGCATCGACTTCTTCGAAAGCCTGGAAGGGATGCGCGTGACTGCAACGGATTTGCAAGCCGTCAGCGGAACCAGCCGGTTCGGCGAAATCTTTGCAGTGGCCGATCAGGGCAGTGGCGCAACCGGTCTTTCTGAGCGTGGCACGCTCAATATCTCACCAGACGACTTCAATCCTGAGAAAATCCAGATCGACGAAGACAGTGGAATTTTCGATTTCGACTTTCCCACGGTGAATGTCGGCGATCACCTTGGCGACGTCACGGGTGTGGTGGGCTATAGTTTCGGAAATTACGAAATCCTGCCGACCGAGGATTTTACACCGAATATCCAGTCAGCAGGGTTGGAACAGGAAACGACCACCCTCGCCAGTTCAGGCAACGAGCTGACGATTGCGACATACAATGTTCTTAACCTCGACCCCAATGAAGGCGACGGCGACCAAGATGTGGCCGACGGTCGGTTTGCAGCCATTGCCGAGCAGATCACCAATAACCTCAACAGCCCGGACATCATTGGTCTGCAAGAGGTGCAGGACAATTCGGGCTCGGACGATGACGGGACAGTCTCGGCGTCCGAAACCCTGGCGGAACTGGCCGCGGCTATCCTGGCGGCGGGTGGTCCGGCTTATGAGGTGATCGACAACACCTTTATCGGGGACGGAACATCCGGGGGTCAGCCCGGCGGCAACATCCGCACCGCCTTTCTCTACAATCCTGATCGTGTCTCGTTAGTGGAAGGATCCGTGCAGACCATCAGTGGGCAAGGTGAAGGCGAGGCGTTTGAGGGCGCACGTTTGCCATTGGTCGCAGATTTTGTTTTCAACGGTGAAACCGTCACAGTGGTCAACAATCACTTTTCATCCAAAGGTGGTTCTGCGCCTATCTTGGGAACCGAACAGGACTTTGCCGCTCGCCAAGAAGACGTTGATGTGAACGGCAGTCTGGATGAGCGCCAGGCCCAGAGCCAGGCTGTTCAGGATTTTGTTAACGGACTGGGTGATGGTGCTAATACGGTTGTGTTGGGTGACTTCAACGAGTTTGAATTTGTCTCACCCGTAGCCGACCTTGAGGCCAATACCGACCTCGTCAACCTGACAAACGACATCCCGGAAGACGAACGCTATAGCTTTGAGTTTCAGGGCAACAGCCAGTCGTTGGATCATATTCTGGTGTCCGAGGATCTGCATTCCGGCGCACAGGTTGACATCGTCCACGTCAATTCAGAGTTCGCCGCAACCAGCGGGCGCGCCTCGGATCACGATCCCATGGTGGCAAGCCTGTTCATTCCAGAAACCCAGAGTTTGGCGGTTGAGTTCGAGACCGGTCGCTGGTTCAAAACCAAAGCCTTTGAGAGCATCGATGGCGAAGTCGTGGATGTCGACAAGCTAGGTCCGGTTCGGAACAGCCTGACGTTTTCGGATGTGGGTATCAAGGTAGATGCGGTCGATCCGACCGATTTTGAACTGGTCGCGATCAAGCATGGGGCGATTGGCGTGTTCTCATTCGACGACTCGTTGTTTAGCCGCGATGCTGCATCGGTTGACGGTGACGAAAGCCTCAGAATTGCGCTGGAAGACACGGACCTAGAAGCGGTGGAATTCATCTTTAGCTTTGGCGACAGTCACGGCAGCGGTGACGTCGAGGTTGCCTTCTACGATGACGGTGTTCTTGTCGGCACCATGGTGGCGGATGCCGACGACGGTGATTTCTCGGGCTCACTCGGGCGCAAAACCTTTGATGCGGTAGAGCTGTCAGCGATCGACGACACCATGTTTACAGTCGACGAATTCTCGTTCGAGGTGATCGACCAAAACTTGATTGCGTAAGACAATGCCACACGGGGTCACCCCTGTACCACCGTGTGGCATACCACTGCCGGATCCAACCGCATCGCGAACACCAAAGAACTCGAACAGAGAATTTTAGCCTAAGTGATTTAGTGAACGTGGTGGGTTGCGAAAAAAAGCCTGGCTGCTGAACCGTGCAGGTTTGATCCCATCTGACGACCTGTAAGAACTCCATCCGCAGCTTTGTTATGGCTACCGGCCATTCACGCCTTGCACAGCATTGATCAAAATGGGCTCAAAGCGACCCCATGCCGTGTTGATCAATGTTCTCAAGGCGACGACGCGAACCGACGCTAGCTTGATGTCTTTTCTCAAAACCTTGACGTGCAATCGCAATAAACCTGAGCCGCAGAATGCCAAATTGAATGCACACAAAGCGTTTCAAGCACGCTCAACCGAAAGGGACCAAGAAATGAAAAAAGTAATAATTGCATCTGCTACCGTGTTCGCACTGATCGTAAGTGCTGGAATGTCTTCGGCGCACCCGTTGGGTGACATCGACCAACAAACCGTAAATCTGTCCGGCCCCGGCTTCCAGTTGACACCAGAGCTTTCGAATTCCGACTCTTGTGATTCATGCAGTGATGCCTTCTCATAAACGCGCTGACACATAAAAAGCGGATGCCTGAGGCTACGTTTCAGTAGATCAGCATCCGCTTTCTTGCCCGAGATCACTGTAACAACCGAGTTGCATGCCCTGAGATCAACCTAAACTGTTCGAACACTACCCGGAGATTGGCCCGTCCAGGTCTTGTAGGCATTGGTAAACGCAGCCTGATCAGAGTAACCGAGCGCAAAAGCAATATCGGAAAGACTTAGCTTGGGGTCATCAAGATACTGTTCTGCCAGCCTTGCGCGAATGTCTTTGAGCAGTTGTTTGTAGGTTGTGCCTTCTTTGGCAAGTTTGCGTCCGAGTGTACTGATGCTCATCCCCAGCGTCTTCGCGATTTCATCTTGTGTAGGAGCGTTAAAAGACAGTCGCGACGTAATCTCGCTTTGCACCAAAGAACTTGTTTCGCCGATTGCGGGCGGCAAATCCTTCATCAAAGTTTGCACATGTTTTTCAAGATGCAGAAGCAATGCGGGGTCTGTATCTTTGATCGGAATATCCATCACTGTCTGGTCAAACAGGATACCCGGAACCCTTTGACTCTGTTTGATATTGACCGCTAAAGCACCGGAGATTTCGGATTGCCTTTCTTCGGTCAATTCATGCGGAAAACGTATCTCAAGGACTGGTAAGGGCGCTTCAGCTGCAATCTGAATACTGGTCAAGAAAGCGGATATTCGAAACTCATTATGAGCTCCGTCAGAACGCATTAGTTCAGCGATGGAATCTATCTCCAAGAACATGCCACGCTCTTCTTCATAAAACGACAATTTGGCGAAACCCCGCGCCAGGCGCGCGTAGGTCACTGCCTTCTCAATTGCGTCGCCAGCGGTCGGAGAGTTCAAAACGACGTAGCTGAGAAGTGTCGTTTTTCGGGGGTTAAATGTTCTTCCTGCTGAGATTGCAAATAGGGGGTCCCCGGTCTCTTCAATGGCAAGCTCTAGGAGGCGAAGCTCATTCCGGACATCAACAAAATCCGGTGGTGTTTCGTGGAGATCAACGGGTAGGTTGGCCGATCTCAGAAGCGTAACAATATCCGAACCACGGTTTTCCAGAAGCTTGGCAATGTGATGCACGCCAAAACCTGGAACATTCCAAGTTTCGCTATCAGAATTCAATTTGTTCTCACTCATGTTGCCATACCGCCCGAGACTGAAACGCCCCATTTAACCTAGGCGCTTTGTGTTTTGGGCGATAATAGACAGGCTGCAAAAGCTATGCCAAGCAATCGTTTGGTTGCCGCTAGAAGGGCAGGCAAACAAATGTCTACTGCCGCATAATCTTGCGGCCTTGCGCCACCGGGGTCACCTTCGCTCCATTGGCACCCGCCGACGTGACAATCTTAAGATTGAACGCGCCATGCAAGATAGCCGATTTGATCGACACAACTTTTGACGATGTGCAGAGATAGACACCAACTGTGCATCTTTGAGCCTAACGGTGCGAGTTTTCAGCACACACATGTCTGCGGAAAGGAGTAAGCGCATGCTTGATACATACGACATTCGCACCGCCGATATGCCGGGCGAGATGCAGATCTTGCTCGAACAATATCCACGCGACAGCTGGGAAGCACACCCCGGCTTCACCGAGAAAACCCGCCATTGGCTGGGTGCCCATCTGATGTTTCGGCGCCTTGCCCGGCTGGTTCGCTCTGATGCAGAAAGCTATCTTGAAAAGGACCTGTCCCCCGAAGAGTACGCCGCGCGCCTGTCCTATTATGGAAACGCGCTTGTTGGAAACTTGCACGGCCATCACGGTTGGGAAGATCATAGCTACTTCCCCGAGCTTTCTGCCGCGGATTCCCGCTTTGACGCCGGACTGAAGGTTTTGGAAAAGGACCATGCCGACCTCGATCTGGTCCTTGACCAATACACACGGACGGCCAATCGTGTGATCAAGCTCATTCAATTGGATGAGGCTCAGGCCCGATCCGAAGTCGGATCTCTGCGCGACACCTCAGAGGCCATCGAGGCCTTTCTGAAACGCCACCTGAGCGATGAGGAAGACCTTGCGGTTCCAATCATCCTGCACCACCGCCTAAGAGGATAAGGCCACGCATGACCGACCATTCCAAACAGGAAGATCAGGCCCATGCCTCAGAACGCCGCGCACGAGGAGAGTTCGTGCGCGGCGTCAGTAGATTTCGACATGCTATCGGCGATCCAGAGTTCCCGGCTGAACCTGGGCGCTATCACCTGTTTGTTGCGCTGAATTGCCCATGGTGTCATCGGGTGACGCTGGCGCGCAATGTGTTGGGTTTGCAGGACAGCATTTCGATGGATGTGGCCTTTCCCAATCGCACCACAGAAGACGACCCAGAGGGTCCGAACAACTGGCAGTTCGCGCCCGAGCTTGTTGCTTCGGCAACTGGGGCGACGTTGCCTGAATGCACCTTGGAAACCGCAACGGGACAAGGTTTCAGGTTGGTTCGCGAAATCTACCGGGCTGAAGGCTCAGAAGAACGTTCAGTTCCGATCCTGTATGACAAAATAGCCGGCCGTATCGTCAACAATGAAAGCGCCGAGATCATTCGAATGCTGAATGGCAATGCGGCGCTGCTGGGTAGCTCCTGCAATGAAGCCAACCGGCCCAACCTATACCCGGATGATCCTGCGATCCGAGCTGAAATTGACGAACTGAACATGCAAATCTACGTCGCCATCAACAACGGGGCATACAAGGCCGGGTTCTCGTCTGATCAAAACGTCTATGTCGCCAGTTTCGGGACATACTTCAAAACATTGGCGCAGTTGGAAGGCCGCTTGGCCAGCGATGGCAGACCTTTTCTGACCGGAGACCGATTTACAGAAGCCGATCTGCGCCTTTTTCCGACGCTCTACCGCCACGACCCGGTTTACTACCTGCGCATGAAGCTGAACGGCGCCAAGATCCTTGATTACCCGCACCTATGGCGTTGGCTTTGTCGCGTCCATGATTTGCCCGGTGTGGCAAACAGCAGTTCGCTGGATCACTGTCGGCAAGGGTACTTTGGTCGAAGCTGGAATGGTGTCATTCCCGCAGGCCCATTCGTGCCGATGATGTACCCAAAAGCTTATGGGCATCCTGAACTGGCGGTTCAGCACGGGACTTCGTCGGTCATTCCCAAGACAAATGTTTAAAGCGCCAAAGCAGCGAACTTGGTATAAACTGGCACGAATTTTTCCAACCAAGAGAGGGATATTGCCATGGGAATTCGGCAGACTGAGGGACGCAAACGGCTTTATGACAGTGTTCTCGATACCGTAGGTGACACGCCCTGCATTCGGATCAACAAGATCGCGCCGTCGCATGTGACGGTCTATGTGAAATTCGAGGCTTTCAATCCTGCAGCTTCGGTCAAGGATCGTTTAGCGCTGAACATTATCGAGGCGGCGGAACGTGACGGGCGGCTGAAGCCCGGCCAGACTGTGGTCGAGGCCACATCCGGCAACACCGGGATCGGCCTTGCGATGGTGTGTGCTGCCAAAGGGTATCCCCTGGTGTTGACCATGGCCGACAGCTTTTCGGTCGAGCGCCGCAAGCTGATGCGCTTTCTGGGGGCAAAGGTCGTGCTGACGCCGCGCGCGCAAAAGGGCTTTGGCATGTATGTCAAAGCCAAGGAACTAGCCGAACAAAATGGATGGTTTCTGGCCAGCCAGTTCGAGACGTCGGCAAATGCCGATATTCACGAGAACACCACTGCCCGAGAAATCATGGCAGATTTCGAAGGTGAGCGGCTGGACTACTGGGTCACCGGCTATGGCACCGGCGGGACCGTTTCCGGTGTCGCACGCGTTCTTCGCGCAGAGCGCCCCGGCACGAAAATCATCCTGACAGAACCCGCCAACGCGGCGATTGTGTCATCGGGTTATACAAACACCCGCAACGAGGGCCACCAACCCACGGAAAGCCATCCGAATTTTGAACCTCACCCCATCCAAGGCTGGACCCCAGACTTTATCCCATGGGTTCTGCAAGAGGCGATCGACAAGGATTACTATGATGAATTGATCCCTGTCCCCGGTGCCGAGGGGATTGAATGGTCCAGACGGCTGGCGTCGGAAGAAGGGATTTTTACGGGAATATCTGGTGGCTCGACGCTTGCTGTTGCTATGAAAGTGGCCGAGCAAGCGCCACAGGGATCCGTTTTTCTGGTGATGTTGCCAGACACGGGCGAGCGCTATCTCTCCACACCACTTTTCGACGGGATCGAAGAAGATATGACCGAAGACGAGCGCGTGATTTCGATGTCGACACCTTCGGCACAGATGGCCGCTGAATAGGCAAAGCACACTTCATCTGGACGCTTCTATGACTATGGCATTCGGGACGGTCTGCGCCCCGAATGCGCTTTTCGCAGCGCGCTCACAACCTTCGGAACACGCAGGTCAGTCTGTAGTTGAAGCCGCGCAAAAAGACGTCATCCGAATGAATTCTCATCGTTAAATCAATTGTATATGTCGGGACGTTTCGCCGATTTTCGGGTTTGAAGCTTGACTCGACAACCCTCCCTTCGTGCATGATGGACGAATAAGCATCGTATTTTAGCTGCTTTTTCGAACGGTCTAAGTTCTCAGGAGGCGGACGATGGAAGCAATTGTTAACGGCATTAACTCTATTCTTTGGAACTACGTCCTGATCTACGGGTTGCTCGGCGTCGGCATATTTTTCACCATTCGTCTGGGTGCGCTGCAGTTTCTACATTTCGGCGAGATGATCCGCGTCCTTACCTCGTCCAAATCCACTGACAAACGCGGAATTACACCGTTTCAGGCACTGACCGTTAGTCTGGCGTCACGCGTTGGCACCGGAAACCTGGCCGGTGTCGCCGTGGCTTTGACCCTGGGTGGCCCCGGCGCAATTTTCTGGATGTGGATCGTAGCCTTGGTCGGGATGGCCACGGCCTATTCTGAAAGCACACTGGCGCAACTTTACAAGGTCACGTCTTCGAACGGGCGGTTCCGTGGCGGTCCTGCTTTTTACATGGCCAATGCCTTGAACGCGCCCTGGGCCGGGGTGATCTTTTCGATCTGCCTGATCGTCAGTTTCGGCCTGGTTTTTGTCGCCGTCCAATCCAACTCAATCGCTGAGGCGTTCGAAGGCGCGTTCGGGTTGAACAAATTGATTGCTGGTCTGGCGCTGGCGGCTGCCGCTGCTGTGGTCATCTTTGGCGGCATCCGAACCATTGCGCGATTTGCCGAAATCGTCGTGCCGCTCATGGCCGGGCTTTACCTGTTGCTGGCCTGTGTTGTCGTTGTCCTGAACCTGCCACAGGTGCCTGCAATGCTGTGGTCTATCGTTGCAGGGGCCTTTGGCCTTCAGGAAGCCGCAGGCGGCGTCACAGGTGGCGTGATGGCAGCAGCGCTCAATGGTATCAAGCGCGGGTTGTTTTCAAACGAAGCTGGCATGGGCTCGGCCCCCAATATCGCGGCTGTTGCCACACCGGCTCCGCACCACCCGTCGAGCCAGGGTTTGGTGCAGGCGTTTGGCTGTTTCGTGGATACGATACTGGTCGCCACCGCGACCGCATTGCTGATCCTGCTGTCTGGAGCCATCGAACCGGACGGAGCCACCGGTATGCGGTTAACTCAGGATGCGGCAGCGGTCCATCTGGGTGAGATCGGCCGCCATTTTATCGCAATCGCAATCGTGTTTTTTGGCTTTACGTCGATATTGGGCAATTACTCATACGCAGAAAACGCCATGACGTTTCTGAAGCTGGAAGGCAAAGTGCCTATCTACATCTTGCGCCTGGGTTGTCTTGCCATGGTCGTCTGGGGCGCGGTGCAGGCGGTCAGCACAGTGTTCAATTTTGCAGATGCAGCCATGGGCGTAATGGCAACCATCAACCTGGTCGCCATCGTGCTGCTGTCGGGCACGGTGTACAAACTGACCGTGGACTATTTCACACAGCGCAGACAGAATCTTGAGCCCCGCTTTGTGGCAAGCAAATTCCCTGAATTTGACAAAGGTGTAGATCACTCGGTCTGGACGGAGGAGGCATATGCCGAGCCCCAGCGTGATTGAAACCGGTGAATTGCAGGTCATTCTGGATGACATCGCCGATCGCGTTGCCGGCATGTCGGAACGCGGGAAGGTCGCCCAATATATTCCCGAACTTGCCAGTGTTGACCTGAACCAGTTCGGCATCGCTGTCGCACCCATTGACGGCGCGCCTGTTTCGGCCGGAAATGCGGACACGCTGTTTTCCATTCAAAGCATTTCCAAGGTTTTTTCGCTGACAGAGGCCCTGCAACATGTGGGCGCGACCCTTTGGCAACGTGTGGGGCGCGAACCTTCCGGCGATCCGTTTAATTCAATCGTCCAGCTCGAACATGAACGTGGAATTCCCAGAAACCCGTTTATTAACCCCGGCGCCATCGTCGTGGCCGACGTTCTGCTAGAAGACCGAAGCTCTGATGAGGCGGTCAATGATGTACTGAACCTTTGCCGGACGCTCGCAGAGGATGCGTCCATTCAAGTGGATAAAGCCGTTGCAGACTCCGAGATGCGGACAGGGTCCAGAAACAGGGCACTTGCGCATTTCATGAAAGCCGAGGGAAACCTAAAAGCGCCAGTCGAAGATGTTCTGTCGCTGTATTTCCGCCAATGCAGCATCGCCATGTCGTGCCGTCAATTGGCGGTTGCGGGCCGATATCTGGCCGCCGCGGGGCAGAACCCGGCAGATGCTTCAACCGTTCTGTCCGCGCAACGCGCCCGCAGAGTGACTGCGCTGATGATGATGTGCGGATCTTATGACGCCTCGGGCGAGTTTGCATTCCGCGTTGGACTTCCTGCCAAAAGCGGTGTCGGCGGTGGCATCCTGTGTATCGTACCAGGCATCGCAGCGGTCACAGCATGGAGCCCGGGACTGGACGCAAAAGGCAACTCTCATTTGGCTAGCATTGCATTTCAGGAACTGGTCCGCGCGACCGGATGGTCGGTGTTCGGGCCAAGTGTTTGACTGCCGAAACACACAGTTCACTCACGCCGCTTCTCTCGAATATTTCGCGTGGTTTTGCGCAACCTTCTGGGGTTCCTCCTGTCAGCCGCTAAGACACGTGGCATCCGGCCGGCGTGTGACTGACTTTCCCAAGAAATCTAGAGGTTACCTCCATCCGGCTTTTGCAGCGTAGCGTTTCAACAGCAAATATAATAATGTTTCAATATGACAAACAGCCTGCGCCGTGGAGTCGGTATTCTGAAGGGGAGATTGGAATGAAATTGCAGTGTGTTTTTGTGTTGTCGATGGGCTTTGCTGCCTTATCGGCGGAAGCGCAGGAAAACCCAATTCAACACGATGCGGAATTCTATATCCTTCAAGCACAGCTTGGATCGCAATGGGCCCAAGATGACGCAGCCGTTGACCAAGCATTAGCTGCGTTTCGGGAAGGTAACGGTGGAAACCCTCCAAATATCGTCAGTGTGCTGATCGATGACTTGGGCTTTGGGGATATGGGCATCCCAGAGCTGAATGCAGTACGCGGGTATGAAACACCGAACATTAATGACTTCTCGGATCAGGCCATGCGGATGGTTCGGATGTACACCGAACCATCGTGCACGCCGACGCGCGTGGCACAAATGACCGGACGCCTGCCTGTCCGTATGGGTATGGGGAACACACAAGTTGATATTGCCGGAGAAGGCCTGCCGGGTGGCGAAATTACACTCGCTGAAGTGCTTAAGCAGGCCGGCTACTCCACGAGTCATGTTGGCAAATGGCATATGGGTGACATTTCAGAAAGCTGGGCAATGAATCAGGGGTTTGACTATGCCCAGCATGCGATTCATCAGCAGGGGCAGTTAACCATATTCCACGATGACGCGATTAAGGAGCAGGTTTCCGTAGCCATCAACGATTATGACGACAAGTATACTGTCGACAAGTGGTTCCGCCCCGACGCCTCGGCCATGATGACCGTGATTGAAGGCGTGGCCGGGGGTCCCATCCGCGAAATTAGGATGAAACCCGGCGAACGTTGGAACGCGGCCAAGTATGACGAGATGAACCAAGCCTTCCAAGACAAGACCATGGAAGAACTAGAGCGCTTGGCTGGTGGCGAGGATCAGTTCTTCCTGCAATACTGGCCGATGATCCCACTGGACAACACACGGACCGGCCGGACCGGACCAAAAAGCGCAAATGGCGGCCTTTATGTCGACAAAATGCAGCTACTTGACCAATGGCTTGGAGATCTCTTTGCCAAGATTGACGAGCTTGGATTGGCTGAGAACACCATCGTTATTGTAATGGGCGACAACGGCCATTTTACCAAATATTCACCGCAATCTGGGTTCACACCGATGATCTTCCGTGGCGGCAAGGCCGACACCACTGAAGGTGGCGTACGAGTTGACGCCTTTATCCGATGGCCCGGCATGATCGAAGCGGACGGGCTGCTCAACAGTATCATCCACGTCTCGGACCTTTATACCACCTTGTCGCGCTTTGCCGGTGCTGATGAGTTCATACCGCGCGACCGCCTGATTGACGGAGTGGATCAATCCGCTGCGCTACTTTTCGACGATGAATCCAAATCGCGTCGCGATCACGTGATCATCTATTCGGACAAAAAACCCGAGGCGATCGTCAAGGATCAGCTCAAACTCATCTTGCCGCCTCCGGGCAAGAACCCGATCGCGGCCAAGTTCTTTGACCTCTATCGAGATACTCGTGAAGAATTTTCAGTCTCGACCGAGGTTGGCGCATGGGGCGGCCAGGAATTTGTGCGCATCTTGGGTCGTCACATGGCACGAAAGGAAAAATTCCCGGATGTGCCTCCAGCATATGGCGCGCCCTACGAGGGGATCGAAAACACCCGCCCCGAAACCCAGCTAGCCGTCGACGCGTTTCTCATAAAACGCGCGGCACCACAGCAATAATCCCTGACCGCCCGCAGTTTTCCCGCAGGCGGCCTATTGGAACCCGAAAATAGGATAACCATATGGCAGGAAACATCATTTTCGCTCTGGGTTTAGTCGTTTCACTGGGTATCGGGTTCGTCTATTTCCGCGATCTTGGCGACATTTCGCAAATGGTGCTTAAGGTTAAACGCAAAAACATGATCCGGTTTATCCGGCACGAATACCGCCTGATCGCAGTGGGGTTGAGCGGATTTGCCATCGCTACGCTTGCGCATTTCATTCTGGGCGGCGGCCCATTCTGGCTTTGGCTGGTCGCGGCGCTGCTGGTTCTGGTTTTGTATGGCTTTCCCTATGTGTGGGTCCATCTGGGGCTGAGGAATCAACTCAACACTGCGGCCTACTTTCCCATTTCCGAGGCGCAAAAATTCATCGGCCCGACTGCGCCGGTCATCGTTATTGAAAACAATGGTCACGCCCGCGCGCACCCCGATGCGCAAATCATGCGGCCCCATTTGGCCGGCAATGCCGACGGGTTGGGTGGCGAAGATATCGTCATGACCTTTTGCGCGATGGCCAACCTTGGGCAAGGCTATGCCCCCCGTATCGATGGCAACCGGCTGGATCTTGAAGTTCTGGCCCAACATGGCAACAACCTGATCCTGCGAGACAACGAAACCGGGGAACCCATCCAACAGATCTATGGGTTTCGCGAGGCGGATCGCGATACTGGCGCGGATGGGCCCGCCTGCCCTGTGCGCCCCGAAGCAAAGATGCAGCCCTGGCCCACGTATCGGATGACGTTCCGCGGATTTCAAAAAGCGTTTCCCGATGGCGAGGTGTATCTGAACAAGCCCTCGCCGAACCCGTTTTTGCGGCTGCTGGATATGGTGACGGAAATTACGTTTGGCTGGGGGATCGCGCGCCAGCATCAGGAAGATGCGCCCGTCATGGACAATATGGACCGATCGGACGACCGGCTTCCGAATAAGTCCTATGTCTGGGGGATCACGATCGGCAATGATGCCGCCTGCTGGACCGATGATTTCGTGGTCGAGAACGACTGGATCGTAAACGCAAATGTCGGTGGACGAGACGTGGTTGTCAGTCTGGACCCAAAGTACGAAAGCCTTGGCGTTTGGTACAATGACAAAGGCCAGCCAATCACCCGCTGCGATTTCTGGGGGATGTCGGATCAGGGAAAACTGCAACGCGTCGAGACCCTGCGTGCCGGTGTATTCTGGCATGTCTGGTCCGAGTTCTTTCCGGAAACCGATATCAACCGTGTCGGCGCGCGCGTACAACAGTCTGGCGAAGCCGCTGAATGAGTGAGCAATCAGATCAGATTGCCAAATTGGAACAAACGGAGGATCAAAATGGTCTTTAAGAGGGCAATAACAACCGCTGCGTGGGCCGTGGCGACCTGGATTCCAATGACAACTGCCGCTGTAGCGCAGCAGTCCGATTGGTCCTATGAGGCAACAATTTACCTGTTCATGCCTGAAACGGAGGTTACGCAGGAAACAGCCCGCGGCACAGTTGATGGAACGCTCAGCTTCTCTGACGCACTAAAAAATCTCGATCTGGCCTTCATGGGCGTCTTTGGTGCATCGAACGGGCGCTGGTCACTGTTGGCCGACTACAACTATGTGGACGTCTCTTTCAGCAATGACACGCCCGGTCCGGCAAGCTCTGGTCTTGAAACCTCTCTCACAACGCAATTTTTCAGCGGTTATGTAGGCTACCGGGCTTATACTACAGATACGTCCTACGTGGACCTGGTCGGCGGTTTCCGCTGGTTCCGGACGCAGACCGATTTCACCGTCCTTCCCGGAGCAGCCCCGGGCCGGTCCGTCAGTGTCGATGAAAGCTGGACAGACCCGGTCATCGGCGTTCGAGCCCGCGTCGCATTCAACGACAGGTGGTCCGGCACTGGCTTTTTTGATTACGGCGGCTTCAGCAGCGACAGCGAAACATGGCAGGTCTTGCTGACTGCGGATTATGAAATCAACGACAGGTGGGTGATCCGCGGCGGTTATCGCTATATCTCTTTCGATCACGAGATTGACGGCAACGATTTCACGTTCGAACAGTCCGGCCCCATGATTGGTGCGACTTATCGGTTCTGAGGGGCTCTTTTAGCCCTTCAAACCTTACCCGATCCAAAGTCACTTAAACATCGGGGTGATCATGACCGCGTAGTTGTCGGCCAGCATGGCGGCGTCTTCGCGGTTGAATTTGACTGATGAGAGCATACGCAGGTCGACTTGCGTGGGCCCGTCAAATAGCTTTGCAACATCGACGTTCATGTGCAGGTCCACATCGCCCTCAACAACGATATCCGGTGGCAACTGGATATCGACCTCGCGCGCGTTTTCCGAAAACCCAACGTGATAGACCAACGGCGAGACCTCTTCGCCAATCCGCAGCGTTCCTTCCATCACGACGAATTTATAGCCGACCTCCCAATTCCATGCCATTTGACTGTTGGGATCAAGATCCCCGCGCGCTTGGATCGAGCCATTGGCTTCTGGGTCTACGCCGATCATGAAACGGATGTGCTCAATGCTGCTCAAGGGAATGTCGTTCAGCCTGATCGAATGGGTTGTTTCCGGATTGTCGAACCGGAGCAGATGATAGCTGTCAGGCTCAGCAAACAGCGCTCCATCTTGCGAGAGGGTCAGGTTGCTGAGGTAGAGCCGGAAGTCACGAACCCTGAACGTGCCGCGCCCGGCGGGGTTTTCGTACACGAACTCATCAAACACCAACGGATGATCACCCATCTTCGCATGAAAGGTCAAAGTAATCGTCGTAGTGCGCTGAGGACCAAGGGCAAAGAACAGCGCTCCGCCAACGAACAACAGTATCGCAAGCGCCGTCATCCAAATACGCATCAGCCGTCTCCTTCGAACGGATTGGAAAACTGTGTGTTTGTCAGAAAACCCTCATCCGTCAGCGTGTTCAGGAACGCGATGATGGACTGCACCTCGTCGGGCGTCATACGCAGGCCCACAGTGACCTGCCCGGCCTCTGGCGCATTGTCGGCCTCAAGGATCAAAGGGCTGAGCGTATCGCTGACGACAATCCCGTCATTGTAGTGATCCATGACCTCTTCCAATGTCTCGAACCGGCCATCATGCATGTAGGGCGCGGTTACTGCGATGTTGCGCAGTGTCGGCACTTTGAAGAAGCCCTTGTGCGCCGGATTGCCGGTCACGGCCATCAGGCCATCCGGCAGGTCGTCATCGGAATCCAGCCCATTGTTTGAAAACCCATCCAATGCGTCCCGAAACCCGGAAGTCAAAAACTGGCTGTGGCAGTCGATGCAGTTCCCACCACGTAATGAAACCTTGGTGTCCGGATGCGCCATGAATAGTTTGCGCCCGTGTTCTTCCTGCGCGGTCAAACGCACTTCGCCACGCAGAAACCTGTCGTATTTTGAATCCGACGAAATCAGCATTCGCATGAAGGTCGACAATGC
This sequence comes from Ruegeria sp. CDSC068, assembly GCF_059610545.1. Lineage (NCBI taxonomy): Bacteria > Pseudomonadati > Pseudomonadota > Alphaproteobacteria > Rhodobacterales > Roseobacteraceae > Ruegeria > Ruegeria sp. CDSC068. The sequence continues at coordinate 111,502 of NZ_JBXWNV010000002.1, read as the reverse complement.
CCGGGCCACGTTTTCGGCGCTGACTTCCCCGTATGCCTTGCGGAACATCCGCCGATAGTCGCGGGATGCCTGCAATTCTGTGACAAGCTCTCCTAGGTCCTGATCCATCTCGTCCGGGTGTTGAATCGGCATCAATGCCTGCGCTTCCAACGACGTTGCGCGACCGTCCCAGAAGAACCGCTCTTGGCCCCAAAGAAGGTTGGTCAAACTCATGGAGCTGAACTCCAGCTCTCCGCCCGACAATGCGGGCGACTTTGCCAGACCATCAGTGAAGGCAAGAGCCTGCATATGGCATGTCGCGCAGGACACCTGATTGTTGCCGGACAGGATAGGGTCGTAGAACAGGTGGCGCCCAAGGGCAAAGGCCTCTTCCGTCAGCGGGTTGTCCGGCGGCACAGCAAAGCGTCCGAAAACAAAAGGCGCCGAGAAGCCAGCAATCGGCGTCGCCGTCGGCCTGCGTGCCCGGTCCCAGAAAACCCACGCCGTCGCCGCGATCACCACGGCGACGGCCGCTGTCAAAAACACCCGAAGCATAACGCCCCCAGAGCATTAATGGTGGTGCACAAAACCCGAACCAAACAGCCCTTCAACGTTGTCCACGCCTTTGTTGTAGCGCTCCTTGAAATTGACCTCGGCGATACGTTCGCCCGTCTCAAGATCATGGATCGTGATCGTGTGTGCGTTCAGGTCGGCAATAAAATCCACATCCGTTGGGTCGTCATCAGCCGCGTTGCCCAGATTGAGCAGGTTATTTTGAACGGCGATCAGGTCTCTGCCCGAAGCGGACGTGAAAAAGATCATGTGATGTGCACCCGGATCGGCAACGATGTCCGGCCCGCTGGACACAAGCTCGGGCAGTGCGGCCAGTTCATAGCGCTTCACAACACCCGGTAATCCATGAGAGATGAACAGCTCATCTTCAGTGCCATAGAACTCCAGCGGAACAGCGGTTTCATTGGCCACGCCACTATATATGACTTCGGCTTCACCAAAGGTTTTGGAACCGGCGTCGTAGGGGATTTTCCAGGTCTCGAATCCGAACATCGTATTGGCCAGAATGGCTGGTTCAATGTCGGCATGCATGTCAGGTCGTGCGAACAGCACCTCGACAGGTGACGACGGAAAATCCAACGGCTTTTCGTTTTCGACCACGATGTTTTGGATGGGTTCAAGCGTGTTGAGGTCTATGATCGTCAACACATTTCCAACGCCAGTCGTCATATCGGGATGTATCGTCGAGGTGACCACCATGCGGTCGTCGAACGCAGATATCCCGTGTGGGTACATGATATATGGCTCACCCTCGCCGACTTGGCTTTTGCGTGCTTCGATAATTTTGACCACCTCGTTGGTCTGAGTGTCGAAAACACCAACCGAGCCGCCATCATCGCCTCCAGTGCCACCCATGAAGGTCACGAACATATACTCCTGCCCGTTCGACGTGGCCCACATGATGTCCTCGCCAACAATCTGCCCTTGGGTATCCAGACAGGTAAAGCCCTCAATCACCGGCGTTCCGCTGGAATCGCGGGACAGTCCAATTTCAGCCAGGCTGCAGGACGGGTCCAACCCGGTCGAATAGAGACGCCCGTTCGGGCTGTAGTAGAGGTGATGCAATGGATGCTGAATATCGGGCTGCTCAACTTCACTCAGTAGCTCTCCGAACTGGTCGGATTCCGGATCCAGCTCGACAATCGCGATGCTGTGATTTGTATCCAACGTCGGCAGACCGCGCAGCAGAACCATGCCCTGACTTTCCTCGCGGGTCTGAGACTGCGCCGGCGTTAGGCCAACCATCAACAGCCCGGCACCGATAAGTACACTCTGCGCAAGCAATTTGAATTTCATAATTTTCCCCCTTGCGATGAAACTTCTAAAAATGTTTTTGAAATTCACTTTACGTAGCGTCATATCACATTCAGGAAACTGCATCAAATTGGGGTGCAATCGACCAAAGAAACGCCGCCCCGAACGGGACGGCGTAAGCTGAATACCTGCAGGTCGACTTCTTTATGACGCTTGGACGGCCTTCATAAAGCGGTCGCGGATCACAACCGGGTCCATCGTGATTACCGGCATCTTGGCATTGCCGCTTGCGCACTTGCTGACGATGATTGTCATTTGGCCGCTGTCGAGCGCAGCCTGCAATGCGGCCCCCGTGTCCTCGGCCTGGCACTCGACCACATTCTCGCAACCACAGGCCTGCGCCACAGCCGCCAGCGATGTCTTTTTGCCCGCGTAAGTCGGCTGATCCCCGGTCGACCCATAAGATCCGTTATCGACAATCAGCAAGATGTAATTGTCAGCCACGTTGTTGGCGATGGTCGGCAAGGTGCCGAGGTTGGTCAGGATGGACCCGTCACCGTCGATTACGATGACCGGCTTTGGCTGAGACAAGGCCAGACCCAGGCCGATGCTTGAGGCCAACCCCATAGTGCCCAGCATGTAGAAATTGGTGGGCTGGTCGTCGATGGCGTGCAGCTCCTGGCTGGGAATGCCGATGTTGCAAACAACCAGTTGATCTCGCAGGATCGGGGCGATTTCTTTCAGGATTTCAGAACGGATCATTGGTCGCCATAGCCTCCCCAGAAATTGGCGTCGGTCAGAATGGCGACCGGCTTGTTGCACATGAAAGTGTATTTCAGGATCGCATCCAGCTCCTCGACATCTGCCTGATGATGGAAGTGGTAGGTCGGGATGTTCATCTGTGCCAGAAGCGCCTTGGTATGCACCGCCATCTCGACCTGGCAGGCGACGGGTTCGCGCAGCTCTCCGCGATATGAGATCAACATGGGCAAAGGCATCCGGTAATACTGGATCAGCGTCGCCAACGTGTTGATGGTTACGCCAATGGCCGTGTTCTGCATGATGATCGCGGGGCGTTTGCCGCCCATCCAGGCACCAGCACACAGGCCCATGCCCTCATCCTCTTTGTTCGACGGGATGTGAAAGATGTCTTCTCGCGCGTCGATTTCGTCGATGACGCCGGCCAATTGCTTGCACGGAACCGTGGTGACAAATGAGATGTCGTTGGCCACCAGATCGTCGGTGATCTTTTTGTCTATGTTCATGTCCGATATGTTAGTCCTGTATGGGGCGCAATTAGCGCGATTGACGGGTTACAGCCCGCGGTGCACGTGCACGGCGCAAGGCGCATGACGGACGACGCGCGAGGCGGTCGATCCCAGAAAATAATCGCTGACACCCGGTTCATGCGAACCGATGACGATGCAGTCAAATTTGTTTTGTGTCGCAAAGTCGATCACCGTGCGAGCCGTGTGACCTTTGACAATCTCGGCCTGAACACCTTCAAGCCCCGAAACTTTTTCCCGCAACAAGGTGCGTGCCGCGCGAAAGCCTTCGGCGACGACATCCTTGTCGAGATAGGCACTGACAGAGCCCTGAGGCATCTCGTAGACATGCAGGGCCACGATCTCGGCCCCTTCTGCCGACAAGGCTTTGGCGATTTCCAAAGTGTGCGGCGAAATCCCATGATCCAGCGCCATTGGGACGAGAATTTTTTTATACATGAATACCTCCGTTTCTGCCTGGACTAGACCCAGGGTGCGAGGATGATCTTAGGTGCGGCCACAGCACCTTTCCGCAAATCGCGAAAGGCGTCGGCAGCTTCAGACAAGGCCCGTTCCTGTATCCAGTTCAACGGGCCTAAACGGCCATCGAAAATCGCCTGCGCGGTTTTTCTGAAATCCTCGGCAGTATAAGTATAGGTGCCGATAAACGTGATCTCCTGCAAGGTCATACGACGTATATCCAAACCGCCAGCATCCTCACCCAACCCAACATGCACGATAACGCCGCCCGGCTGAACGTGATGGGAAGCGGCAGCACGGGTCGCAGAATACCCCACTGCGTCAACAACCAGTGAGAACGTATCATCCGTGGCTTCAACCACATTGAAAGAGCCCAAACTCTGTAAATAGGCGCGCCGCATATCATTCGGTTCGATGATGACAATATCGTCAACGCCGGCTGCTGCCAGTGCCAAAGCTGCCGCCACACCAATCGCGCCGCCGCCAATCACCAGTGCATCACGCGCCATTCCCTGATGCAGCGCCTCAAGGCCCAAACGAACCGCATGCCAGCTAACCGCCAATGGCTCAGCCAAAGCAGCCTGCTGAAATGATACGTGGTCCGGCACCTCAACCAGATTTGCATCTGGCATGGCCACATATTGGGCAAAAGCCCCTTCACGCGGTGGCATCGAGATGATCTGCCGGCTGGGGCATAGGTTTTCCCGACCGGCCTCACACGCCGGGCAGACACCGCAGTTGACCAAAGGATTGATCGTTACGCGCGTACCGTCGCGTGGACCTCCAACAATCGTCCCTGCGGCCTCGTGGCCCAGAATAAGTGGTGCAGGTCGGCGCGCATCGTGACCCAAATAGGCGTGCATATCCGAGCCGCAAATCCCGACGGCCTCGACCCGGATCAATTGCTCACCTATGTCGGGCGCAGCATCTGGTACGTCCTCATAGGCCAAATGCTCAACACCCTGATAAACAAGCGCTTTCATTTCGCTGTAAACCCTCCGTCGACCATCAAAACTTGCCCTGTGACGTAGTCGGACGCCCGTGAGCACAGGAACAGGATCGGCCCATCGATATCCTTCATCTGCCCGTTCCGGTTCATGCAGGTTTGCGCCGCGTTACGGGTTGCCCGGTCGGGGTCATCGAACACGGCCTGCGTTAGCTCGGTCGGAAAAAAACCCGGCCCGATGGCGTTTGCAGTGATACCGTCAGCGGACCAAGCCTCGGCCATGGCCCGCGTCAGTTGCCCGACCCCGGCCTTGCTGGCTCCATAAGCAATACCGCCCGGGAAAGCGCGCGTGGTCTGAAGCGAGGCGAAATTCACGATCCGCCCCCACCCCCGAGCTTTCATCGCAGGCACCAATGCCTGGCTTAGGAAGAACGGGGCGCTCAGGTTCAGCTCAAGCGTCTTGTCCCAGCCTTCGGCGGTCACGTCATCGGCCACTTCGCGCGTGTTGATGCCCGCCGCATGTACAATGATGTCCGGCGCGCCAAAACTGGCTGAGACCTCTTCGGTGAGCGATGTCATGCGCGACCGATCGGCCACGTCGGCAACAACTGTGGCCACGCTGTCGCCCCCTTCAGCTTGCAAATCTGCCAGTGCTTCCGGTCGACGGGCGACACCAACGACGCACGCACCCGCTGAGGCCAATACAATCGCCGCACGACGCCCAAGGCCCGCGCTTGCGCCGGTCACGCAAGCGACACGCCCGGTCAGATCGAACAACGCGCGCGGATCATTCATCGGCGGTCAGGTTGAACTGTTCGTCAGGGAAATATTTGGCAAGGCGCACGTCTGCAGCCCGCGCATGCCCTTCCATGCCTTCCAGCCGGGAAATACGAGCGGTCGCCTCGGCAATGGATTTCGAGCCTTCGCGTGTAGCGCGCTGCCATGTGACGATCTTCATGTACTTGTGAACGCTCAAGCCGCCGGTATAGCTGGCCGCGCCGGATGTCGGCAGAACGTGGTTCGTACCAGTCGCCTTGTCACCGTAGGACACTGTGGTTTCTTCACCCAGGAACAGCGATCCATAGCAGGTCAACCGACCCAGCCACCAATCCAGGTCCTCGGCCTGAACGGTCAGGTGTTCGGGCGCATAGTCGTCCGAACAGGCCGCCATTTCTTTACGATCTGAACAGACGATGACTTCGGCATAATCGCGCCACGCAGCAAAGGCGTTTTCCCGGTTGAGTTCAGGCAGATCCTCGATCAGCGCTGGCACCAACTCCATGACTTTTTGCGCTAGGTCCCGGTCATCCGTCACCAACCAAACCGGAGAATTGTACCCGTGTTCCGCCTGGCTCACCAAATCGGTGGCAACTACATGCGCATCTGCGGAACCGTCCGCAAGGATCAGGCTGTCCGTCGGCCCGGCAATCATGTCGATGCCAACTTTGCCATAGAGAATACGTTTAGCCTCGGCCACAAACTGATTGCCTGGGCCCACAAGAATATTTGCGCTCGGCAGGCCGAACAAACCATAGGTCATTGCGGCCACGCCCTGAACGCCGCCCATGGCCAAAATGCTGTCCGCACCGCAGATATGCGCTGCATAGACAATCGCAGGCGCCACGCCTTCACCCGGACGTGGCGGCGAACAGGCTGTGATGTGGCGGCACCCGGCAACCTTTGCCGTAGTGACCGTCATGATCGCGCTGGCAATATGGCTATAGCGTCCGCCGGGCACATAGCAGCCAGCCGCGTCCACAGGGATGGCCTTTTGGCCAGCGACGAAGCCCGGGACAATTTCCATCTCAACGTCAGACACCGTGGATTTCTGCGTTTCAGCAAACCGGCGAACGTTGTCGTGAGCAAACCGAATATCCGCCTTGAGCCTTTCGGGGACAAGCGCGCAGGCGGCCTCGATCTCATCGGCGGTCATCAACACGTTGCCGTCAAACTTGTCGAACTTGACCGCATATTCCAGCGCTTTGGCATCCCCGCCAGCCTCAATGTCGGCAAGGATTGTCTTCACTGTATCATGCACTTCCGTGGCATGAGATTGAGCCGTCAGGGTCGCCTTTTTCAGATAGTCGCGAGGCATTTTCAGTAGGTCCTATTGGTAGATTTCAGGAAGCAAAGTGGTCGAAACCGCCGGAACGTAAGCAATCAGAAGAACTACGATCAGCATTGTTAATACGAATGGAATAGCACGGGCCGCAATCTTCAGAATGGACTCACCCGTAATGCCAGATACGACGAACAGGTTCAGGCCAAGTGGAGGCGTGATAAACCCGACACCCAGCGCGGTAATCATCATGATGCAGAACTGAATTTCGTTCATTCCGATGTTATCGGCCAACGGTTTAAGGATCGGGGCGAGTATCACGATGTTGGGGGTCGTTTCCATAACGCAGCCCGCAGCAATCAGGATACCGATCATCAGCAGGATCAGCAGGTACGGATCGTCGGTCAGCGACGTGATCGAGGCGACGAACCCTTGCGGCACGCCCATGATCGCCAGCGCCTCGGCCAAGGGGGCCGAAAAGGCAATGATCGGCAGGATCACCCCGTTCACCTTGGCTGAGCTGACCAACATCGACGGAAAGTCGGCCAGTGTCAGGGTGCGCATGATGAAACCCATGATGATGGTGACAACCACGGCAGTAGCGCCCGCCTCGGTTGGGGTCAGGCGACCCGAGAAGATGCCATAGAAGATAATCCCGGGCACAATAAAGGCGTACCAGCCGGATTTCAGGGCCTTGCCCAAATTGGCCAGCCACTCGCCCATCGTCATCATGCCGCCACCCTCATAAGCGTAAAGACGGTTCATGATGATGTTGGTGATCAGGATCGAAACCAGAATCGCCAGACCGGGAATCAGGGCAGCCAGGAACAGGGTCGACGCGGAAATCCCCAGCACCAAACCGATGATGATGTAGGCAATCGACGGTGGGATCAGGATGCCGGTACAAGCCCCCGCCGCGACCAAGGCGCAGGCGTAGGGGCGCGGATATCCACTTTCGACCAGCCGGTTGATGGTCATGCGACCGACAGCGGCCGCGCCAGCGGCATCCGAACCCGAAATGGCGGCGAACATGCCGCAAACCAGAACGGTGGCCGAGCCAAACCCGCCCTTGGCGAAGCAAGTCAGCGCCTCAGCCACATCCAGGAATTTACGTGACAAACCGGTACGGACCAGCACGTCACCTGTCAGGATAAACAGCGGCACCGCTGTCAGGGCAAAGGCGTCGATCCCGGTAAACAGGCTCTCGCCCACCAGGCTCAGCGGTAGATCGCCCGACATGACCAACATCACGATGGCAGCAGAACCAATCGCCGCCCAAACCGGAACAGCCATGGCGATCAGAACAACGAACAGAATGACGGGCAGGTAGAAATCCCAGCCCAGTTCTACGGTTTGATTGAGAGTGTTCCAGAGCATCTCAAATCCCCTCAGTCAAACAGCTTGTCACCTTCGAAGACGGGCGTGCCGTCGCGAAGGGATTTGATGTCACGCATAAAAGATTGGATCAGGCGCCAGATCATCAGCGCAAAACCGGTCGGCACCGCCATCAGGAACCAGACTTTGGACACCCGGAGGCCGTCAGTCACTGACCCGAACTTGGCCGAGACGTGAACCGCCTCATATGACCAATAAAGCGCGATCACAGCGACGGCGAACATCACAAGATCGCCAAAGATGTACAGCAGGGCCTTGGGACGCGGCCCGAGGTAATGCATGACGACATCAATCCGGATATGCGCCCGCTCTTTGACCGCCGCCGCAGCACCGATCCAGGCCAGATAGATGAAGGAATATCGGACGATTTCTTCTCCCCAGATCGAGGAATAAGCGAATATCTCGCGCCGCAGAACCTCGATGGCCATGGTGATGACCAGCATCACGTAGAACACCAGCAGCAGCCAGCGCTCGGCGTTGCGATCAATATTTCGGAGTAAGGTCATCGTGTTCCCTCGGCGACAGAACAGTCAGGCACGGCCTTCTGTTTAGGGCCCTTTCAGGCCTGACTGCTGTTGAGTGATTGCGGACGCCAAAAAGACGCCCGCCGGTTTAGGTCATGCGTCGTGGACGTAGTACTTGCCTTGCGTCCCGGCCGCCTCGACAAGTTTCTCAAATGCGTCCATCGACCCGGCCAACTCTGTCTTGAACGGATCCCAATCGGCGTTTTGGTAGCCGCCGACACTTTCCCATTCAGCCAGTTGATCCGCGTTGAGCGAATGGAATTCCACTCCGGCCTTGTTCAGTTCGGCCATGGCAAAGGCACGGGCCGAGGGAACTTTGGAAAGGTTCTGATGGCTGGTCATTTCCGAACCCCACATGATGCCTTCCTGAACGTCCGACGGCATCGAATTGAACCATTCGAGGTTACACGAATAAACCTGACTGTCCGGAACGGCCTGCGTAAAGGTCACGTGGCTGAGGATGTCCTTGAAGCCAAACACATACAGCGCTCCGACCGACGGATCGAGCGCATCCGCAACACCCTGTTTGATCGCCGATGGGGTCTCACCCCAGGCAACAGGTGTCGGGTTCGCGCCGACCATGCGGTAGTACTGCTGCAGCATTTTCGAGCCGGGCACGCGGAACTTCACGCCGCTCATGTCACCCGGCGTGATGATGGCATTACCACCCTGACGCACGGCAACGACGCGCGGGTCGATCACCACATAGAACAGGGCCTTGAAGCCGGCTGCTTCGACTTTCGGGTGTACTTCGTTCTGCCATGTGTCGGAATGCACAAGGTTGGTGAACCGCTGGTTCGACCCGCACAGATACGGCATATTGATAAGGTCTACTGTCGACGCGAACGGGGCGAAGTTGGACAGCGAATGCTGCGCCGCCTGAATGGTTCCGCCCTGCACTTTCTGCACCAATGCACCACCGGCACCCAGCTGACCACCCGGCGCAAGTTTGACGTACACCTTGCCGTTCGTCGCGTTCTGGATGTTTTCTTTCAGATCAAGCTGCATGATCGGATAGCTACGTGACGCGCCCAGTACATATGCGGTCGCGACCGTCATGACATGATCGGCGGCCTTTTCACGCTCACTTTCTTCTTTGGCTGTCTGCGCCACGGCCTCGGACGACCAAAGGACGCCGCCTGCACCTGCGACCAGCGCTGCAGTGAATGACCCACTGGCGCTGAGCTTCAGGAAATTACGGCGTTCGACGGACGCCAGTTCATTTCTGTCGTTTTTCATTTAGTGCCCTCCCAAGCAAAAAATTCAGCCATCCTTTTTTGCGTCGCGGACAGCTTCCCTTTTTAGAATTGCGACAACGAACAGGATCGACGCCGCGAACAGAACCAACATCTCTCCGACGTCACCAAGAAAGGCGCTGTTTGCAAAAGCCCCCAACGCCACGTTCGCAAAATAGACGGCAAACACGAGTGCGGACGCAGCCAGAAACATCTCTTGGACTCCCTTTTTAGATTCGGCCCAACGTCATTTGTAAGCGCTTACATGTAAAATGCAAGCGCTTACATAATTGCTTCCCTCTCACCGCAGTTGAGTTTAGAGTTATCAGCAAAAGCAAATTGCGAGTTTGGAAATGGCGAAATCCCGGTCGGCGCCGACACTGGATGATGTGGCAAAAATGGCAGGTGTTTCGACGGCCACTGTGTCGCGCTGCCTCAACAGTCCGGACCGGGTGGTCAAAGCTACCCGTGAACGCGTGCAGTCCGCGGTTGATGCGCTTGGGTACACGCCAAACTTTGCAGCCCGTGTAATGGCGGCCAAGCGGTCGTTCACCATCGGCGCGATCATTCCAACCATGGAAAACGCGATTTTTGCGCGGGGCCTTCAGGCCTTTCAGGAGGAACTGCACCAGCGCGGCTATACGCTTTTGGTTTCAAGTTCGGCCTACAAACCGGAAATCGAAGAAGAACAAATCCGGACCTTGATTGCGCGTGGTGCTGACGGGTTGCTGCTAATCGGGCATGACCGCGATCCCGAGATCTATGACTTTCTGGACCAGCGCAATATTCCTGCTTTGGTCGCCTGGTCTTATCTGCCGGACTCCAAACTGCCTTCGGTCGGCTTTGACAATCGCGCGGCGATGTTCGACCTCGCCAGTCACGTAATTGGGTTGGGGCACACGCGGATCGGCGTGATCTCGGCTCGCGTTGACGGAAATGACCGCGCCCGTCTCAGGGTTCAGGGCATCCGAGAAGCAGTCGCTGATCGTGGGCTTGAGGCCAACAATCTGACCGTTATCGAAACGTCGTATGAAATCGAAAACGGCGCCAAAGCCTTTAGCGACCTGATGAACGCCACCACGCCGCCGACAGCAATCCTGTGTGGTAATGACGTGTTAGCCGCTGGTGCTTTGCGACAGGCGCAAAAAATGGGGCTCGATGTACCCGGCGATGTTTCGATCACGGGCTTCGATGATATCGAACTGGCCCGGATCGTCTCCCCGGCGCTGACCACAGTGCATGTCCCCCACCGTGAAATGGGGCATAAAGCAGCCCTGCAATTGATTGAGATGGTCGAAAACCAAACCGCAGGGACTGGCGAACAACTGGCGACGAGAATTGTAAATCGACCGTCGCTTGGCAAGCCCGCGTCGGGCTAAGCCGCTTCGCCCTCCATCGTGCGGAAATCGTCTTTCAACCAAGGATGCTTGGCGCACATTGGGCGGGTAAAATGTTGCCGGATCAGTTTCACCATAACTTTCTGGATCAATTCCGAGGTCGTCACGGGATACACTTCGGTCGTGAACAGCGACACGGTTCGCACGAAATTTCTGCCCGGAAACGGCATTGCTTTGACGCTGTTATGGAACCGCTGAGTCCGATGAAAACAGGCGGCCGTTGTGATCGCCCAACCGCTACCCTGGGCTACCAAACCGATGATCGACTGGTTGCATTCCAGTTCGAACCTGTTCGGTAAGCTGAACTTGCTACGCGCCAGCTGGATCTCGATTTGCTTCCCGATCACGTAGTCCCGAGAATATCGCAACAGGGGTAGATCCGCGTCCGGATGAAACAACTCTTCGGGCGACCCTTCAAAACTGTTGGGAAGCACGACCAAAAACGGGTCGCGCATCAACGGGTATTCGATCAATCCTTCGGTTCGTCCCGGTGGTCGGGTGGCAACGCCCACATCCAGTTTATGTTCCTGTAGCTTGGCGAGGATTTCGTGGCTGGGACGCGTATAGTGACGAAAATTGCAGCGTGGCAATGCCTGCGCCAGAAACCGGACCATATCAGGCGCGATCTGGTTGTCGAAATCGTCAATAAGCGCCAATCGCAAGTCGGTCGCGTGTTGCCAGTTGCCCGTTCGGATTTCGGCCTCGCCCCGCTTTAGAACAGTCAAACCGTCGCGGACGTACCGCGCAAAGACCTCGCCCGCGGGTGTCAGGCCCATGGGTCTGCGCCCATGATCGACCAGCTCGATACCAAGCGCGTTCTCCAAGCTGCGCAGGTGGTTCGAGACCGTGCTGATCGACAGACCCGTTTCGGACGCGACCTGTTGGATCGATCCGGATTTGGCGATCAATTGGAAGATTTCCAACCATCTCAGGCTCAGCGATTTGGACATGGGTGCCAATCATTGTTTCGATTTGCTCGAAACTAGCCAAGCAAAGATTTGACCGAACGGCAATGCTGAATTTGACTTTGGGTTCAGGCTTACGCCTTCATCCGGTCAAAGCCCGGGTCATATGGGCATGGTGGAATGACCGTTGCGTGCACCCTCTGTCCGCAGCTGTCCAATTCCATTTCCGAGCCTATATCCGTGCAGACGGGATCGACAAAAGCATGCGCCAGGTTCAGCCCGGTGCGGTGCCCCCATTCGCCTGACGTGACGGTGCCGACCACCTGATCCCCCTGCATCAAGGACGCTCCGGGATGTGCAGGACCCAGGGTCGAGGAGACCTGAAGTGCGACAAGCTTTTTGCGAGGCCCTTCCGATTGCCGTTTCATCAACGCGTCGCGCCCGACAAAATCACCCTTATTCAATCGGACGAACCTGTCCAATCCGGTTTCAAACGGATCGAACTCGGTGATCAGGTCTGCTTTCCAATGAAGAAAGCTCTTCTCCATCCGCATCGATTCAACAGCCCGCGCTCCGAACAGTTTCAACCCGTGCGCCTCACCTGCTCGCCGTAACGCCAGATAGGCCGCGTAGAGCGAGGCGTTGGGCACGTGTATCTCATAAGCCAATTCACCGGAAAAGCTGAGGTTCATGACCGTAGCCGGAGCGATGCCAACGAAGCACTCGCGCACACCGAGCCATGGGAAAACCTCGGCCGACCAATCACCGCGCGCGCAGGCCGACAAGACGTCTCGCGCCTTCGGGCCAGCGAGGACCAATATGGTTTGGTCATTTGTCAGACTTCGCAGTTGAACGTCTTCATCGCCGTGCATGTGCTGACGCAGCCAATCCATGTCATGAAATTCGCTTGCTGCGGCTGAGCCATACCAGACGCGCGCCTCCCCCCGGTCGCTGGCCGGTAGATTGGCGACAGTAGCCTCTGCTTTGATCATACCATGATGGTTCAGCAGGTATCCTAGCCCAACACGCCCCTCGCGCCGGGTCACAAGCCCGCAGAACATCCGGTCCAGAAAAGCATGCCGGTCGTTTCCAGTGATTTCGATCCGATTGAACCCGTTCACCTCGGCCAGTCCAACACCCGATTGCACATTCCGAACCTCAGCGGCGACCACATCAAATGTTTCGTCAAAACCGAAACTATGCGTCGGCGTAAACTCCGGCGAGGGTTTGATGTAATCCACCCTCTCCCACCCATTGACCACAGTGAACTCGGCCCCTTCCGCCGCCAGCACCGGCGTCAGAGGTGTGGTCTTGGCGGGACGCCCTGCTGGGCGATGTTCATGCGGAAAGTGGAACCGGAATTCGTTTTGATAATCTTCGATGGCCTTGAGCGCGGTCAATTCGACATTTGCATGACCAGTGAACCGCCGAGGGTCGAGGCACCACGTATCGTAACAAGCCTCGCCATGCACGATCTGCTGGGCCAGCAACCACCCATGCCCGCCACCTTCACCCAGCCCTGCGCGCAGACCGATGATACAAAAGGCGTTGCGTTTGCCAGGGATTGGTCCCACCAGCGGAGCCCCGTCGATCGTATAAGTAATCGGCCCATTGACCACGGTGTGAATACCAACCTCCATTAGCGCTGGCATCCGCGCGAATGCGCCCTCCAACACGTCCGTCACGCGATCCAGATCGTCGGGGCAAAGGGCGTTCACAAAGTTCGGATCAATCCCGTCCATACCCCAGGTTTTGCAGTCCTGTTCGTAAAACCCGAGCAACAGGCCGTTTTTTTCCTGCCGGCAATAATAGTCGCTGATTGGACAACGCAGCAGCGGCATCCGGTGACCCGCGTCGCGTATCGCTTGTATCTCTTCGGTTAGGAAGTACTGGTGCTCCATCGACGAAACAGGATGATGAACGCCCATCATGGCACCGACTTCGTTGACGCGATATCCGCAGGCGTTGACCACGATGTCGCAATCGATGTCACCATGCTTGGTCTGCACAGTCCAGGTGTCGTCGGCGTGCTGCACCAGACCAGTCACTGGTGTATTCCGATAAACCTCTGCCCCTGCCTTGCGCGCCCGGCGCGCCAATGCCTGACACAACTGAGCGGGGTCAATATCGCCGTCCAGCGGGTCCCACAGCCCGCCGATCAGGTTGTCGGTTGAAATCAGAGGGTGGCGGCGGGCGCATTCGTCCGCGTCAATCACCTCGAAGTGCACATCCATACCCCGCGCCATGGATGCAAAGTGGTGATAGCCCTGCATCTGGCCTTCGGTGTTGGCGAGGCGTATCCCCCCATCCCCGTGGTGGTAGTTGATCGGATAATCCGGATCGTCGGCTAACTCCTTGTACAATTGGATTGAGTGCGTTTTCAGGCCCACCATCGTCTGGTTCATGCCAAAGTTCGTCACCTGCGCGGCCGAATGCCATGTCGTGCCCGAGGTCAATTCGTTCCGTTCGACCAGCACCACGTCGGTCCACCCCTCTTGCGTCAAATGATAGAGGGTCGAACATCCGGCGATGCCGCCACCTATCACAACGACTTTGGTACGCGACTTCATTGGCTTTGCTCCGTAAGATTTCGTCCAAGTTTTGCGGAAGAAAAGGCTTAGGCGACAACTGCGCAAATGCGGGTGCAGGAAAATCGAAACTGCGATTTCGGATTCTGAAAACGGCAATTCGCCTTTGATGCCGGGATGTTCCGCCCCTTACGGTGCAGGAAAGTGATAAAAAGGAATTGGACCGGATGTCATCAGAGGGTTCTAAACGCAGCGGCCGAAAAGCGCGGCATGCCCAGCGAGCAGCCAAACCGGTCGTAGACCCCTGCCCACCCGGCCAGAAGGGCGGCGCTTATAAACCTCTGAGCCAACGCGAGATCGAACAGATATACGATACAGCACTGCAGCTGTTGGAACGTTTGGGCATGGGAAACGTGCCAGACAAATTAGCGGCAGACCTCAAAGCCGCAGGTGCGCAGGCGGGTCAGCAAGACCGGTTGCTGTTCCCGCGTGAAATGGTTCAGCGCGCAATCGATACAGCCCCCAAAAGTTTCGTGCTCCATGGCCGGGACGAAAACCGCTCGATCGAGGTTGGCGGCGACCGCGTGTATTTCGGCACGGGTGGCGCCGCCGTTCAAACGCTGGACATCGATAGCGGCCTTTATCGCCCCTCTACCTTGGCGGATTTGCACGACTTCACCCGATTGCAGGACACGCTGGCCAATGTCAGCTGGTTCACCCGATGCTGCGTGGCCACAGACGTACCTGATGTATTCGATCTGGACGTCAACACCGCCTATGCGCTGGTGCGCAATACGACCAAACCAGTGGCAACATCGTTTACTCTGGCCGAACATGTCGGCCCCATTGTCGAGTTGCTGGATATCGTCGCCGGAGGGCCGGGTGAATTCGCCAAACGCCCCTTCCTGAAAGCTCATATCAGCCCAGTGATTTCGCCACTGCGGTATGGGGAGGATGCGGTTGATGTCGTCTATGAATGCGTCGCCCACAACATTCCCATGTCGTGCATCACGGCCGCGCAGGCCGGTGCCACGGCCCCGGCGACTTTGGCCGGGTTTTTGGCGCAATCGCTGGCCGAGACATTGGCCAGCCTTGTCATGGTCTACGCGATCAGACCCGGATTTCCGATGGTGTTTTCCAATTGGCCTTTCATCGTAGACCTCAGGACCGGGTCTTTTGCCGGCGGCAGCGGAGAGACGGCTGTTCTGAATGCCGCCTCAGCGCAGATCACGAACTGGTTAGGTCTGCCCTCGGGCGTAGCCGCGTCCATGACCGACGCAAAGGCCATCGACGCACAATATGGCCTTGAAAAAGGCATGACCTCGCTTGCGGCGGCCTTGGCCGGGGGCAACCTGATCTATGAAAGCTCAGGCATGACCGCATCGCTATTGGGCGCTAGTTTCGAGGGTTTTGTTCTGGATAACGAAATGCACTCACACACTTATCGGGCGCTGCGCGGGATTGAGGTGAGCGAGGAAAACCTGGGTTTTGACGCCATCTGCCATTCTGTTCTGGGTGACGGGCATTTTTTGGGAAGTGAACAAACCTATGCGGCGATGGAGCGGGATTACTTTTACCCCGAACTCGCCGATCGACAGGAGCCCCGCACGTGGCAAAACGATGGTGCGAAAGACGCATGGTCATCTGCCCGACATCACGCAAAAGAGGTTCTGGCCAGTCATCACCCACAATACCTGAGCGCCGAACTGGATGCCGAAATCCGGAAACGTTTCCGCATTCTGATATAAAAGCCACAGAGCATTCCCAACACTTCATTGGGCCGCTAGGGTCCAATGGGAATTGCGCGAAGGATAAGGCCATGACCGATTCATTTTTTCAGCCGGTATCGGCGATGGAGCTGGCCCGGTTTGCCGGCATCCCCTCGTTCATGCGTTTGCCCAGCCTGGACCTGGATCACGAACGGATTTTGGATGTTCAGGTCGGTCTCATCGGCATCCCGTGGGATGGCGGCACTACCAATCGCCCTGGCGCGCGGCATGGTCCGCGACAATTGCGGGACTATTCCACGATGATCCGCGCGATGAACCCAGTCACAGACGTCGCGCCGTTCTCAATGGTCAATTGCGCCGATCTTGGCGACGTTGCGCCCAATCCGGTTGATATCGAAGATACTCTGAACCGAGTTACGGATTTCTACTCAACCCTACAGGCAAAAGGCATTGTTCCGCTCACCGCTGGCGGGGACCACCTGACCACCCTGCCCGTTTTGCGCGCGCTTGCAGCCGCAGGCCCCGTCGGCCTGATCCAGTTCGACAGCCACACGGACCTGTTCGACAGCTATTTTGGCGGCCATAAGTTCACCCACGGCACTCCGTTTCGGCGCGCGGTAGAAGAAGGACTGGTCGACCCCAAACGCTTTGTTCAGGTTGGCATCCGGGGCACCGCCTACAACACCGAAGACATCGAATGGGGCGAGGCACAGGGTATTCGCATCATCCGTATCGAGGAACTATTTGATCGGGGCATCGACGACGTGATGGCCGAGGTGCGCGGTATCGTTGGGCAAGCACCAACCTATTGCACCTATGACATTGATTTTGTTGACCCAACCTACGCCCCTGGCACCGGAACGCCCGAGATCGGGGGACCAAACAGTTTTCAGGCGCAGCAGGTCATCCGCCGGATGTCTGGTGTGAACCTGATTGGCGCTGACCTGGTCGAAGTATCGCCCCCATTCGATCCGAATGGAGGCACCGCGTGGCTGGGCATTTCGCTGATGTTCGAACTGCTCTGCGTTTTGGCGCAGGCTGTGGACGCACGGCGCTAGCTGGCGTTTTCGGCGATCATCGAGATCATTTCGAACATCACCGCAGCTGCCGTTAGCGCGGTGATGTTGTTCGGGCTGTCCTTGGTTGGCATCATGCAAACGACGTCCCCGCCCACAATGTTCAACCCGCGCGCGGCACGCAGAATGCCGACAGCCTCGTCAATATCGAAACCCTTCTCGCCCGGTTCCAGATTGGACACGGCAGGCGCGACAGTGGGATCAAGGCAATCCAGATCGAACGTGATATAGACCGGGCGGTCGCCCAGAATTTCTTTGGTCTGAGCCACGACATCCGCCAGCCCGCGCTGGCGAAATTCACGCATGGTGACGATGTTGTAGCCATAGTCGTAGGACGGCTGCAGCCAGTCCAAGCTTCGTGGATGGCCCCTAAGTCCGATTTGCATGGATCGCGTGGGGTCGACCTGCCCCTGATCCGCCAGATACGCGCCCCAATGGGCCGCTGATTTCTTCGCCCCCAGGAAATGATCGACCTTGGTGAAGACGTCAGTATGCGCGTCCAAATGCAGAAAGCTGACAGGCTCTCCACCAGCCAGTCTACCGCAACCCAGCGCTTGCACTATCCCGCCAGTGATGGAGTGGTCGCCGCCAATCGACACCGGGCGCGCACCGGCTGCATCGATGTCTTTGTAAAAAGCCGTAATCCGTTCGATGCAGTCTTCGTTATCGTTTGCCCGCGGAAATGGAACGTCGCCCACATCTGCAATCTTTGCGCTATTCCACGGATCAATTTCAAACACCGAATGTACCCGCCGCTGTACGGCCGAGACATGCCGCAAAGCACGCGGGCCCAAATGCTGATCCCGCTCGGTTGTGCCGTTGCCTGCCGAATGCGGCACTCCGACCAAAGCGATGTCCTGCCCTTCGGGACCTTGATTGGGGCACCGAAATAGGGTCGGTATCCCCCACCAATATAGATTGTCCATCATAGACTGTTCGTAACGGTCGGTCATCTGCGTCTCCGGTGAAAGAAAAACACCCCCGATGTGAACCGGGGGCGTTTGCGTTCAGAGTTTCTCGTCTTCTCGGCGGAAGGCACCTTGAACGATACGGTCCATGACCATGGCCAGGAACAGGATGGCGAACCCACCCAGCAGGCCCGGACCTTTGGCAGCGTATTGCAGCGCCTCAAGGATTTCCTTGCCCAGACCTCCACCGCCGATCAGCGAGATAATCACCACCATCGACAAGCACATCAGAATGGTCTGGTTCACGCCGGTCATGATCGACGGCAGGGCAAGCGGGATCTCAACATCCTTGAGCAACTGCCATTTCGATGCCCCAAAAGCCACGGCAGCCTCTTTGATGCTTTCCGGAACCCCGCGCATCCCCAGCGCGGTCAGACGAATGACCGGCGGCATACCAAAGATGATCGTCGCCAGAATGCCCGGGGGGTTACCGGTGCCAAAGAAAGCGATGATTGGGATCAGGTAGACAAACGCCGGCAATGTCTGCATCAGGTCCAACACTGGTTCCGCCGCGCGATAGGCGCGTTTGGATTTACCAAACCAAATTCCCAGCGGAATGCCGAACACAACGCACAACAGCACCGCCGCGCCCACCAAGGCTACGGTTTCCATCGCCACATCCCAATACCCCAGAAGCGCGATATAGGCCAACGAAGACGCGGTGAAGATTGCCACCCTTGGCCCTGCCGCGCGCCACGCGGTCACACAGATCACCAACATCACAACCGGCCACGGGGAACCGATCAATGCCACCGTCAACGCATCCAGAACAGATCGCACACCCGCCACGATACCGTCGAATACATCCCCGCCGGCTGCGGCGGCTGCATCTATCTGCGCCTCCATCCAGCTTGCCAGATTTGAGAACAACGTTCCGTTGCCTTCGCCCAATATCATCGCGGAGACTTCCTGCTCGGGGAATGCATCCAACAATGGGAGTGAGGCGTTGACGGTGAATTTGTACACGATCAGCGGACCAATTGCGGCCACCAAAACAGCACCCAGAACAGTGTTGCGGGTCGAGCGGCCGCTTTCGGTGCTGGCAGGATCTGTCCGCCAATTCGAGTACTGCTTTTCGTACACGCGGTCCGCATAAAAACCTTGCGCAAGCTTGAAAACCAACAACATCAACAGGCCTGTAACCATGATGCCAAACGCCTCAGACTGGGCCGACGCCGCTTTCTCAAAACTGGCATCTGCGGCCTTCTGGATATTCGCTGCCAGTTTGTTGAACCGGTCAATGTCCGCCTTTTCGGTGGCCGCAGTCGCACGTTCCAATAGCTCGTTCGCGCGGGTCTGCTGACGTTCAGCCCGTTCGGCCAGATCAGCGCCGGGGTTGCCCCAGGCACCGCGGCCGATCTGAACCCAGGCGATGATTTCCAGGATCAGGAAGGTCCAGAACATCCCCCAGATCGCGCGGGACGCAGACCAGAATGGTCCCAAAACAGCCGCCCAGATGTTGAAGGTATTGGGAATACCGCTGGTCGCGTCATGGATTTTGTGAAACGCGTTGACGTAGTAGTCGCCGTTTGGCCCGGTAAATTCGTGGATCGAGCGGTCCAGCGCCTCGCGATCGACTTCGATATCCGAGGCGGCCGTGACTTTTACTTCCGTGGTTGCATCAGTCATTTTTGCCCCCCTGAATTCCGCGCAGCAAACGCGGTTTAGTGACCACGCCTACATCAGCGCCAGCATCGGTAATGATGACCGGAAGGTCCGTATTGACGGCAAGGTCGATCAATTGGTCCAAATCCGCCCCTTCATCCGCGCGTGGTGCGCCATCGGTCGGGCCAGAGTAACTTTCGATCGGCTCCATGATCGAATGCGCCTTGACCAGTTTCAGCTTGGAAATGCCCTGCACGAACTCTCGCACGTAATCGTCTGCCGGGTTCATGACGATATCTTCCGGCGTACCTATCTGCACAATGACACCGTCTTTCATGATGGCGATGCGATGGCCTATGCGAATGGCCTCGTCCAGATCGTGCGTGATGAACAGCGTCGTCTTTTTCAATTGCGCCACCAGTGCTTTGAACTGGTCCTGCAATTGCAGGCGGATCAGCGGATCAAGGGCTGAAAACGGCTCATCCATCAGCAGGATCTCGGGGTCCGAGGCCAGCGCGCGGGCAATCCCAACACGTTGCTGCATGCCGCCCGACAATTCTTTGGGCAGGCGGTCTTCGTAGCCCGTCAGGTCTACCAACCCTAATGCGTGATCCGAAACCGCCCAGCGTTTCGATTTCGACACTTTGCGGATTTCCAGCGGGTAGGCGACATTATCGCGAACCGAGCGGTGCGGCATCAGTGCCATGTGCTGAAACACCATCCCGATTTGCATGGCCCGAATGCGACGCAGCTCGGCCTCGGAAATCTTGGAGACATCCTGCCCCAGAATTTCGATCTTTCCGGCGGTCGGTTCGATCAGGCGATTGACGTGTCGTACCAGCGTAGATTTGCCAGAGCCTGACAGGCCCATGATGCAGAAAATCTCGCCCCGTGGCACTTCGAAGGACGCGCCCTGCACGCCAACAACACAATTGAATCTTTCCAGAACTTCAGGCTTTCCGATGCCTTCATTCCGGACGGCTTCCATGGCTTCTTCGGCTTTTGCGCCAAAGATTTTCCAGACATCCGTCAGTTTAACGACTGTTTCGGTCATTTTTGTCCCTTTGGTGCAAAACAGGCCGCCGGGGCTGTCCCGACGGCCTGCCAGAGTTTCAATTCCGGTGGGCGTCAATCAATTTGACATCCAGCCCAGAACGGCATCTTCGTTCGCACCGACCCATTCCTCGGCATAAGCCAAAGGCTCTTGGCCTTCGATCACCAATGCAAAGGTCATCGCCGAAACAGTGTCCGTATCCAGTTTCATGTTGGACAGCATGGTCGCCACTTCCGGATATTCTTCCTCAAGCGACTTTGCGAAGTGCAAATGCAGGTAGGCAAGATCCCAGGCAACGCCGGCCTCGGATTTTTCTAGCCAGTCCGGATCATCTGTGGGCTGCAGCACGTTCCACTTGGCTGCGTCGTACGCCGGTTCTTCCAAGATCTGCATGTCATGCAGGGCAAACACATAGTGCGGCGTGTAGCAGAACCCAACCCACGGCTCGCCTGCCTTGATTGCATTGTCGAGATTCGCGTAAGCCACTGTCTCGTCAATTTCTGTCAGTTCAAAAACTTGGTCATAACCGTAGGATTTGGCCCGAATTTTTTCGACGTTGGTCGACGCCCATCCCGGCGCACCGATCCATAGCTCACCCTGCCCGTCACCGTTGCTGTCGAACAGCGCGGCGTTGTCGGGATTTGTCAGGTCTTCAATGGACGTAATGCCATGTGCTTCGGCGGTTGCCTTGTCGACGCACATACCCTGAAAGGCTTCAACTCCGTTTGCGTTGAACGTAACCGTTCCCTTATCTTTTACGTAGGTATCATGCAGGTTTTGTTGGTTGGGCATCCAAACTTCGGGGTGTACGTGCATGGCACCGGAGTCCATCGCCTCGAACACAATCGGGTTGGTGCCATTCTGAAGTTCAACCTCAAGACCGAGGTTCTGTTCGATCGCAACTTTCAAAATATGTGCCGTCGCATTTACCGAAGGCCAGTTCGGCACGCCGATCACGATATCAGCAGCAAGGGCGGGTCCAGCGATCACAGCGGATGCGCCTCCTAGTAACGTGGCTAATTTTCTCATTTGTGTCTCCATGTTGGACGTCTGCGGCGCTGTTTTTCTATGCCCGAGGGCCGTGGTGCACCTTGCAAACAAAGTCGGAAAGCCGATGCTTTCCCATTTTTGGGTCAGCCGCACGATGCGCCGACCCGGCAAGAAAAATTGAAACATGGTGACGCGTCACCCATCAAGCGTTACGTCCAAGAAGTACTCAAATTCGATATTATCATAGAAATGTTTCGGCTTTGTCGAAAATTGGCCGTGAACTCGTACTCTGCCATCAGGCAGCGCCCAGTTCCAGAATGTAGGCGACCGCCTCTTCGGTCAGATGCTTGAACCGCGCATGTTCACTGACATAGAGGCAGACCTGGCGCTGATCGGGCAAATCCGCAATTTCGCGAAACGCCGTCGCCTCGGGCATGAAACTTGCGACCGATTGCGGCAACACCGTTACCCAATCCCCGGTCTTGACCATTGTGATAAGGGAATGGGTGTTGTGAACAGTAACATCCGCCTGCGCTTCGGATGCCCGGAACTTGGGCGATTGAATCAGATCGCAGAGCGCGTTTCGTATAAACGGAAGTGTCAGGACTTCGTCAATTGTTGGCGTATTTGGCTGTCGTATCAAACGGTGATCAGAGGCGCATACCAGCCCAAACCTGTCTTTGAACAACGGAAGCGACCGAACTCCGTTCAGCGCGTGCTGACCTGAGGCGATGCCAATATCCGCTTTACCCTCAACCAGTGCGTCCAATACCTGCTGAGTATCTGTGTCGCGCAATTCGACTTTTACGCCGGGAAAGCGTTCTGTGACATAGGCCAGAACCTTAGGAAAAATCAGCGCCGCAACCGATGGAACGGACGCGATGCGCAGCAACCCGTGCTCTGCTTTTGCTGCGGCCATGATATCCAAGACGGCCTGATCGAATTGGCGGACTTGTTTCAATGCCACTTCGAAAACCTGTAACCCCAACGGGGACAACTGGTTTTTGCGCTCTCCTTCAAAGAGCTTTTTACCCAGATGATCCTCAAATTGCTTGAGGGTCATCGAGACCGCCGACTGCGTGCGGCCCAACCGGTCGGCCGCCTCGATCAGGTTGCCTGTTTGGGCAACGGTGCAAAAACACCGTAGGGTCTCGATCTTGATTGCCAAGCTTCACCTTTTTTGAAGTTTGCTCAATTTATTTGAGTTTGACTGATATCTACTCAAAAAGCCATTCTGCGCCAGACCAATTTTCATGACTCTGGGGCGCATCGTGACAAAACTGAACCTGATTGCTGGCGAATGGCTGGCGGGCGAGACCGAAATTGAAAACCGTAACCCTTCGGATCTGAGCGATCTGGTTGGCATGTTCGCACAGGCAAGCGCGGATCAGCTTGAGGCCACATTGGATCAGGCGCGTGTTGCACAGGCAGAATGGGAAGCCTACGGCCCCGAACGCAAGCAAGCGGTTCTGATGAATATCGGCAACGAGCTGATGTCGCGCGCCGAAGAGCTGGGCACCCTGCTGGCCCGCGAAGAAGGCAAGCCGCTGGCCGAAGGCAAGGGCGAGGTTTATCGCGCCGGTCAGTTCTTTACCTATTACGCAGCCGAATGCCTGCGCCAGATCGGTGAGAACGCCGACAGCGTCCGCCCCGGTGTTGAAATTGACGTTCGCCGCGAGGCCGTGGGTGTGGTTGCCATCATCAGCCCGTGGAACTTCCCGACCGCGACGGCCTCTTGGAAGATTGCTCCGGCGCTGTGCTATGGCAACGCAGTTGTCTGGAAACCCGCCAACATCACGCCAGCTTCTGCCGTAGCCCTGACCGAGATCATCGAACGTCAGGACATCCCCAAGGGTCTGTTCAGCCTTGTCATGGGGTCGGGCCGCTCGATCGGTCAGCGGCTGGTTGAAAGCCCCAAGGTCAACGCGATTTCCTTCACCGGTTCCGTTCCGGTTGGCAAAGGCATCGCCGCCGCTGCGATTCAGAACCTGACCAAAGTTCAGATGGAGATGGGATCGAAAAACGCGCTGGCCGTGATGGATGACGCCGATCTGGATTTGGCGGTGACGCTGGCATTGGGCGGAGCTTTTGGCGGTACAGGTCAAAAATGTACCGCATCCTCGCGTCTGGTCGTTCATGCCAGTGTGCACGATGCATTTGTCGAAAAACTTGTCGCGGGTGCGCAGGCCATGAAAGTTGGCCACGCCCTGGAAGAAGGCGTTCAGATGGGGCCGGTCGTCAGCGAACAACAGCTGGGCGAAAACCTCGCCTATGTCGATCTGGGCAAATCCGAAGGCGCAGAACTGGCCTGCGGTGGTCAGCGACTTGAGATGCCGCATGACGGGTTCTACATGTCCCCCGGCGTGTTCCTGAACACCAACAACGATATGCGGATCAACCGCGAAGAGATGTTCGCGCCGTTGACCAGCGTCATCAAGGTCGGCAGCTATGACGAAGCGCTGAGCGTGGTGAACGCAACCAACTTTGGACTGACTTCGGGCATCGTGACACAAAGCCTTGCGCGCGCAACGCACTTCCGCCGCAACGCACGCACCGGTGTTGTCACAGTCAACCTGCCGACCGCAGGCACTGACTATCACGTTCCGTTCGGCGGGCGCGGCGACAGCTCGTACGGTCCACGTGAGCAGGGTAAGGCAGCGGCTGAATTCTATACCACTGTTAAAACAGCCTACATCAGCGCGGGAACACCGGTCTGATGCGCATCGACGGGCTGCAATACGCCAATTGGTCTGAGAAGATCTTCCGCCAGTTGCGCGAAGGGGGGGTGGATGCGATCCACGTCACCATCTCGTATCACGAGAACTTCCGCGAAACGGTTCTGAACTTTGAAAAGTGGAACCGCTGGTTCGAGCAATACCCCAACCTGATCATGAAGGGCCGCTGGGCCAGTGATATCGACATCGCCCGGGAAACCGGGCGGACCGCTGTGTTCTTTGGTTTCCAGAACCCCTCGCCTATCGAAGATGATATCGGGCTGGTGGAAATCCTGCACGATCTGGGCGCGCGGTTCATGCAGCTGACCTATAACAACCAGTCGCTGCTGGCGACCGGCTGCTATGAGGCCGAAGACACCGGCATCACCCGCATGGGCAAACAGGTCATCAAAGAAATGAACCGTGTTGGGCTTGTCGTAGACATGAGCCATTCGGCGGATCGCTCGACCATCGAGGCCGCCGAGATGTCCGAACGCCCCATTGCCATTACGCACGCCAACCCGCACGAATGGTCCCCTGCCCTGCGCAACAAGCGCGATGCGGTGATCCGCGCAGTGACCGAAAACGGTGGGATGTTGGGCTTTTCGGTCTACCCTCATCACCTGAAAGACAAATCCGACTGCACGCTAGAGAGTTTTTGCGAGATGATCGCCCGTACGGCCGAAAAATACGGTGCACAACATCTGGGGATTGGAACTGACCTGTGTCAGGATCAACCCGACAGCATCGTCGAATGGATGCGCGTTGGTCGCTGGACCAAAGAAATTGACTATGGTGAAGGTTCAGCCAGCAATCCCGGCTTTCCGCCAATGCCGAGCTGGTTTGAAGACAATCGCGACTTCGGCAATATCGAAACCGGGCTGCGCAACGTTGGCATGAACGCCGAAGAAGTCTCGGGCATCATGGGCGGCAACTGGTACCGCTTTTTCGATCAGAACTTTGGACCGCGAACTGCATGAACCACGTCAGTACTGATATCCCTCGACGCGATCCTGCGCAGGTTATGCGCCTGTCGCGGCTGGGCTCGCTGCATCAGTGCAGACTCAGCTTCATGCGGCAACTGACCCGGCGTATGGCGCGTGAGAACTGGGCCTTTACGCGCCCTGTTTTTGAGATCGACGAAAACGGCGTCGGCCACGCTGTCTACACGGCGCAAGGTCCGGATCGCGCCTATTCGCTGGTTGCGTTTGCCCATGACCTGCCGCCCGAACAACGGTCGGACCGGGTGATCGCCGAGGCGTGGGACGCCACTTTCGCATTATTCGATGGCATCCCAACGGAGCAGGACATCCAACGCCTGTCAGAAAACGTTCCTTTGCAAGAGGCAGGGCGCGTAAGCGAAAGCGAGCTGTCACTGTCCCGCGCCAACCGGTCTGTACGTTTGTGGAAACACGTGGTCGACAGGCTGGCTGCCGGACAACAGCCCGACTTGGAGCAAATCCATAAAGTTGGCTACCTGATGCGGACGACGGCCGTATACGGATCGGGCAAGTTCGGCGCCGCAGATCGCGAGAAGATAGCGAACCGGCCAGAACTGCACGCACCGTTTCAGGCGGAAATGCTGTCGGTCTACCTGACGCGAACATTTGTCCGCGATCTGGTGCAACATATGGCCCTCGCCAAAGGCGGTATGCAGACGGCGGATCTGGACCCCGAGATTGCGCAGTGGCTGGGCATCGGTAACTCTACCGGCCTTGGCATGGCGCCGTTCATCGTGAACCACCCGGTGCTGTTCAATAATTGGATTATGACGCGCGAAGAAGCTTTGGCACGGGTGCGATCCCTGCAAACAGCGTCTGAGGATGAAGCCCGACACTTTCGTGAAATCTACGATCGTAGCAAACTGTCGATGTCGTGGTGGCGATCAGAGCATCCGGTCCAGATTGAGAAGCTTGCGTCGCTGAATGCCGATCTTGCGGCAATTACCAGCTACCTGGATCAGAATGACCTGAGGCAGGACCACCCGTGGGACAGGCTGATCCGATGGTCCGAAACCGCACTTGGCGAAGAAGGGCAGGAACTGATCGCCTCACTTGTTCTGGAACCCTATGGCGATCTGGTGGATGGCCTGACCGGCTGTATGGCTGACGGGAATGCGCAGGCACAGGTTATCAACGGGGGCATGACCGTCGATCAGGTCCGCACCGCGATTCAGGACCGCTTTGGTTGGGCGTTGGATTTGGAATGGTCGGCAGAGGCAAACTGCGCGCGCGCCTGGTACGTGTCTGAAGAAAAACTGGAACCACGCTTGGGTGAACGGTTCGAGGAACCAATTGCCGAATACGAACAGCCCCTTGCCCCGGCCAGAGACGCCGCGCTGGCTTTCGCGGACCTTGAGAATTGGCAGGATGACAGGTCGATAGCCGAGTTCCTACTGCGCCATCCTGAACACCGTCACACGATCCGGCGTGCGCAGATCGGCCTTGTCGCGCCATATGGCGAGCTTCGCGACAACACGATCAGCGCTGGGGTCATGCCCATCGATATGCTCCGGGCCAAGTTATCCTTTTTTGGTGCTACGCATTTTGACCCACGCTCGGACCGCTGGGTGCGTATCTGCATGTACGCTGGCGCGCCCTACCCCGAAGACCTGAATGCCAAAACCGCAGATCTGTGGGTTTATCCGGAGCTTTCCCAATGAACGTCTCGCTGAATGAGGTCGAAGCCACCGCAAAGCGTGCGACCCGAGGAGCTCGATATAGCTGGGGACTTGCTGAGGAAGCCGCGAAAGCAACGCGCTGGCTGTGCGCGCACGGGCAAAACGGTACCGGTGCTTTGGCTCAGCTGCTGCAACTTGATTTGGCGAGTACACCAAAGACACACACCCCGTCCGATCTGAGCGGCGAATGGCAGAGCGAAAACCAGCTGTGCCCATTGGTGACCGGCGCATTATTGTCTGATTGTGCCCACCGCCTGAATTCATCCCCGATAGCAATAAGAAACGTAGCCGTACCCGCACTGCTGCTTCCATTTGCGGCCAATGCCGCACGCTTTCTAGCGACCTGCGTGAGCGTAGATTATGACCACGCACTAGCGGAAACCGACGGTTTTGACTTGTCCCTGGACGCCCCGATCCCGGACCGGGCACATCAGGTATCTGTGCACCTTGGCGGCCAACTTACCGCCCCCGTCCCGCATCGAACACGGGCTGAACCCGATCTGACCGATTGGGCGGTACTAAACCGGTTCGCCCACCGCACATACGCCCCCGCCACCGAGGAATCCCGCCTGCGCGGGGCCGGAGCGGGCTTATCCGACAACGATTGAAGAGGCCCCAATGATTGAAACCCGTACACTGACCCTTGAGCAGATCGAAGATCTCGCCTTCCGTGCGCTTGTTGCCGCAGGAACCGCTGAAGCCAACGCCCGGCCATTGGCCGTTGCGACGGCTGCAACCGAGGCGGATGGGGTTGCCAGCCACGGGCTGGCCTACATCCCGATATATTGCGAGCACGTGCAATGTGGGAAAGTGGACGGAACGGCCCAACCGGAACTGTCGCGCCCGCGCCCCGGCGCAGTGAATGTGGACGCAGCAACCGGCTTTGCCCATTCCGCAATTGATATGGGTTTTGAGGTCCTTATCCCAGCTGCTCGTGAACAAGGAATCGCGGCACTGTCGATCCGCAACAGCTATAACTGCGGTGTCCTTGGCTACCACACATACCGGTTGGCGCAGGCCGGGTTGGTTGGGTTGGGGTTCACCAATGCTCCGGCTTCGATCGCGCCTTCGGGCGGTGCGAAACCCGTCGTCGGAACCAACCCCTTCTCGATCGCCGCGCCCGGCGCGGACGGCCAGCCCGCCCTGCTGATCGACCAAAGCGCCAGCACGATTGCTAAAAGCGAGGTCATGAAACACGCGCGCGAAGGCAAACCGATCCCGGTTGGCTGGGCTCTGGACGCAGATGGCAACCCGACCACAGACCCCAACGTCGGCCTTAAGGGGTCGATGGCACCGTCAGGCGGCTACAAAGGCGTCGGTGTTGCCCTACTGACAGAGATTATGGCCGCAGCCCTGACCGGCGCGACCCTTGGCATTAACGCCTCGCCCTTTTCCGGCACCGCCGGTGGGCCGCCCAAGACCGGGCAGTTCTTCATTGCGATAGACCCGACCGCCACCTCTGGCGATGCGTTTGCTTCGGGGATCAGCGAGTTGGTCGGCGCAATCCGCGCACAGAACGGAGCGCATCTGCCCGGCGATGGGCGCGGTGGCAAGCGCAGGCAGGCACAGACCGACGGTGTTGCCGTCAATGCGGCCACGCTGGATAAGATTGAGGCAATCATAGCCTAGCTATTCTGCCCAGGTCTGTTAGGTCGCCAGCGAACGGGTCGTTTGTCTGGCGACACATTCCAAATCACAGCGGATGCTGAAATGCTTTGGTTCATCCGACGTGATGAAATCGGTGAATTTCTCACCGGCCAGTGCTCCGATGTTTTCTGCGGGAATGCGGATGGTTGTAAGGCCGGGCTCGACGTCCGCTGAGCCTTTGAAATCCCCGATACCAATTATCGACAGATCATCGGGAACGCTTAGTCCAAGTTTTTGGGCAGCAAACAGCGCCCCCTGCGCAATGACGTCATTGCCACACAGCAATGCCGTCGGACGTTTCGACGTCGTCAAAAGGGCCATGGCCGCCTGCTTGGCCTGAGAAACACTGTACGGCGCTTGGGTTTCATGCTCATCAGGTACGGAAACCCCCCGTTCGCCCAACGCATCATGCACAGCGGAAAGGCGGTGTTGCGCGCGGTCGTTCCCCTGAGTTTCGGGAAAGATCAGCCCGATATCACGATGCCCCAGATCTAGCAGGTGTTCGGCCGCCAATCGTCCGGCCAGATGGTTGTCCGCCCCCACGCAAGGAAGGGGTGATTCTTCTGAGTAATTCCAGATTGCCAATGCGGGTATCTTTTGCTGCGTGATTAAGCGGTTGGTGGCGTCGGAATGTTCCAACCCGACCAGCGCCACACCGTCCACGCGATGTTCAAGAAACTTGCGAACCATCGCATACTCCCGATCCAGGTCATACCCATGGGACGCCAGCAACAGGCTGAACCCTGCCTGGTCGATCGAATCCGAAAAGGCCTGAATGACCTCGGAAAAAATGGCGTGATTGATTGTGGGCACGACAAGGCCAATTGTTCCCGACCGTTTCCCATGCATCGTTTGGGCCGCGCGGTTGCGGATGTATCCCAATCGCTGCACCGCTTTATTGATCTTTTTGCGAGTCGCCGGGTTGACCAGATCGGGGTGATTAAAGGTGCGTGAAACCGTAGACGGCGACACCTTTGCAGCCTTTGCAACAGCTACAATATCCACCTTACCCTTTTGAAAATTAGCCATAATTTTACCCTACCCGGTCAAATTTATGAAAACATTTGCAATACTATTTTCATCCCCTAACCTGATTTGTCAACAAAGGTAAAAGTGCGAACGGACGGGTTGGGAGGCCCAGGATGGAATTCATTTACTACTTCGGAGATGTGTTCACGCCGATGTCGTTCCTGCTGCTTTTGGGCGGCACGATCGGAGGGTTAATTCTGGGCGCGACCCCCGGCCTGTCACCAACGATGGCGGTGGCCCTGTTGATCCCGTTCACCTTCCAACTTGAGGCCGCGCAAGGCCTGATCCTGCTGGGGGCAGCCTATACCTCGACCGTGGCTGGCGGCGCGGTCAGCGCCATCCTACTGAAGATCCCTGGCGCTCCGGCGAATATCGCCACCACTCTGGATGGCCACACGATGGCCCAAAAAGGCGAAGGTGCCCGCGCCTTGCAGCTGTCTTTTCTGGCATCGGCCGTGGGCGGAATTTTTGGCGTTCTGCTGCTGATCTTCCTGACGCCCGTTTTGGCGCAATGGGCGCTGGCCTTTGGACCATCGCACCTGTTTTGGCTGGCCATTCTAGGAGTGACGGTCATTGGCACGCTGGACTCGGCCTCAGTGGTCAAGGGTTTGCTGTCGGGCTGTATTGGGTTGTGGCTGGCGACCATCGGGTTCGACGACATCATGGGTGCACAACGCTTTATCTTTCACCCCGCACTGGGCGGCGGCATCAACATAATCGCCGCGTTGATTGGCCTGTTTGCGATCCCACAGGTGTTGACCATGTTTGCCAAAGGGCGGCACAACACAGGCGCCGAAGTGATCGAAGTGCAACGCCACTCGATCTTGGCGGCGTTCAGGGAACTGTTCAGCCGCACCCGAGCGCTGAGCATCGGAACGCTGACAGGTTCGATCATCGGCCTGATCCCTGGCGTCGGTGGACAGATCGCGGGCCTTGTCGCTTATGACCAGACCAAGAAGTTTTCGTCCGAAAAGGACAAGTTCGGCACTGGACATTCCGAGGGCGTGATTGCCGCGGAATCTGCCAACAACGCGATGGTTGGACCTTCGCTTGTTCCACTGTTGACGCTGTCCATCCCCGGCAGCCCGACCGCCGCCGTGCTGTTGGGCGGGTTGCTGATCCACGGGATTTTCCCGGGATCGGATTTGTTCGATAACCATCCGGACGTGGCGTGGACTTTCATCAACTCGATGCTGATCGGGCAGGTGCTGATGTGTATCTTCGGCCTCTATGTCGCCGGTCTTGCAGCGCGTGTTGCACAGGTTCCGCAATCCGTGATGGCAGCCATCGTTCTGGCCTTGTCGGTCTTCGGTGCATACTCGGTTCAGGGTTCCATGGGTGATGTCTATGTCATGGCGTGCCTGGGCATTGGCATGTTCTTCCTGGAACGCTTCGGTTTCTCGGCTGCACCGCTGGTACTGGGCCTGATCCTCGGGCCAATCGCCGAGGCCAACTTCATCCAGGGTGGAATGATCGCTGACGCCACCGTTGGTAAAGCCTCATACTTCATGACCGGCGGATTGAACCTGTTCCTGATCGCCGTGGTACTGGCCTCGATCGCCTATTCGGTCTGGATGGAACTGCGCAGCCGTCGCTACACCACCAAAGAGGAGGCACAGGCATGAACCGCTCGCAGCACGTATTCGGGTCAGGTCTGGTCTTTGCCGTTGGCCTGTGGGTCGCATGGGTCAGTTACACGCAACAACCCGCCGAGGCATTCCTGTTCCCACGCCTGATCGCAACGGTCTTTGTGGTACTGGCCGGATGGACGTTCGGCAAAGCGGTCATGGGTCTGTCCAAGGTCGGAAACGGCGTGACGCGGACGATGTTCGTGAACATGCTGCCGGGTCTGATCATCACGCTGATCTATGTATTTTGGGCGGCGAAGACGCTGGGGTTCTACACCGCAACAACCATCGCCTTTTTTACCCTGCTGTCGATCTACGACCCCGCCCCCCATTCCGAGGTCAAAACCTGGATCAAACGCGGGATCATTACGGCGGTCTTTGTGGCGGTTATGTACGGGCTCTTTGCCATGCTTTTGAACGTCTACACACCAAGAGAAATTCTGTTCTGAACACGCAAATGCGCGGATGAACCAAATCAGGGAGGAAACGCAAAATGAAACGATTGATTGCAGGGGCAGCAATGGCTCTGACGGGCCTGACGGGTGCGGCAATGGCCGAGGAATATCCCGAACGGCCGATCATGATGATGGTCAGTTACGGAGCCGGAGGCGCGACCGATTTCCAGGCCCGGATCGTCACGATGACATCTGGAAACGAGGATGCGCTGGGAATGCCCATCGCCATCATCAACAAGCCTGGTGCCGGTGGGCGCGTTGGCTGGAACTGGTTCGCAACTCAGGCCGATCCGGACGGCTATACGCTGGGTGCCTACAACGTTCCTCATTTCATCGCCCAGTCGATCAAGGGTGGCGTCGAATACTCGACCGACAGCTTTGAACCCATCGCGAACTGGGGCGCAGACCCGGCCGTGTTCGTGGTTGGCGCCGACAGTGAATTCAACTCGATGGATGATGTTGTCGCCTATGCCAAGGAAAACCCAGGCAAGCTGACGGTATCCGGCGCGGGCCTTTTTGTGGGCCACCACATCGCCGCGCTGCAGATCGACAAGGCAGCCGGGACCAAGATGGCCTACATCCCGACCAAAGGTGGCGGAGCAGCAGCCATGAAGGCCGTCATCGCTGGTGAAGTCATGGGCGGCATCAACAACCTGTCCGATGCGTTCCGTGCGCAAGAGGCGGGCAATGTGAAGATTCTCGGCGTCGCTGATCTGGAACGCAACGCGTTCCTGCCGGATGTTCCGACGATGATGGAACAGGGGCTGGACGTGGACAACTCCTCGGTCAATTTCCGGGGTGTAATGGTGCCCAAGGGAACACCTCCTGAGGTGATTGAAAAATTGGCCGCAACCGTGCCCGAGATGTTCGCCAATTCTCGCGTTTCCAAGAAGATGGAAGCGGGTGGCTCGCCCATGCACATCATGACACGTGACGAAGTGATCGAGATGTGGGCGCAGCGCCAGCAGACGCTGAACGAATTGCTGGCTGGTCTTTAACCGACCCAAATCGGGGCGGGTAGAACCCGTCCCGGACAACCAATCGAGGACCAAAATGAACGCTCCAAACGACATAGCCCCCGAAATCGCCGAAGTGGACCGGATCGTGGCACATGCGCGCAAGGCTCAGGCTGCCTATGAGGCTACAGGCAGTCAGGCGCTCTATGACAAGGCGGCGCTGGCGGCAGGCTGGGCGATCATGGAACCCGCGCGCAATCAGGCGCTGGCAGAACTGGCGGTTGAAACCACCGGGCTGGGCAATGTCCCCGATAAGATCACCAAAAACCACCGCAAAACTCTGGGTCTTCTGCGCGACATTGCCGAGGCAAAGACATATGGGGTCATCAGCGACGATCCTGAAACAGGCATCACGGAAATCGCCCGTGCTATCGGCGTCGTAGGCGCGGTCGTTCCCTCAACCAATCCGGCCGCTACACCGGCCAACAACATCATTAATGCTCTCAAGGGTGGCAATGCTATCGTCGTCGCCCCCTCGCCCAAGGGCGTGGCATCCTGTGAGATGCTGCTAAGCTTCATACACGCCGAGTTTGAAAAGCTGGGGCTGGATCCGAACCTGGTCCAGATGATCCCCGCACCGGGATCAAAGGCCAAAACACAACGGCTGATGGAGACCTCGGATCGGGTGATCTGCACCGGTAGTCAGAACAACGTCCACCGGGCCCAGTCCTGCGGCACACCGGCCGTCGCGGTCGGCGCCGGCAATGTCATCGTGATTGTCGATGAAACCGCCGATCTGTCTGCGGCCGCGGCCAAAATCACGGCGTCAAAGTGTTTTGACAATGCGACTTCGTGCTCGTCCGAAAACGCAGTTGTGGTGGTAAACGCAGTCTACGACGACTTCGTCGCAGCAATGGCGGCCGAAGGCGGTGCGCTTGTCCCTGCTTCAGATGCTGATGGTATCATTGCCAGGCTATGGCCAGACGGGCACCTCAACCGATCCGCGATTGCTCAGGACGCCAACAAGATGCTTGATGCGTTGGGGATGGCAGACAGAGCACCCGACGGCACGAAGTTTCTGGCAGTAGAGACCGATGGGATCGGTCCCGATCATCCTCTGTCTGGGGAGAAGCTGAGCCGCGTTCTGGCGCTGTACCGGGCGTCGGACTATGCGGCTGCCAAGGCGACCGCAGCGCGTGTCCTGGCCCATCAAGGTGCCGGACATTCGGTCGGCCTCCACACCAGCGACGACGCGCGCGCCATTGAGTTGGGCCGAGAGTTACCCACCTGCCGGGTTATCGTGAACCAGGCCCATACCTTTGCCACCGGCGGCAGCTTCACCAACGGAATGCCTTTCTCTCTGTCTATGGGATGCGGCAGTTGGGGCGGAAACTCTATCGATACCAACCTGCATTGGCGGCACTTCGTCCAGACCACCAAAATTGTGCGTGAAATAGCCGCACGCGAACCCGCACTCGAGGATATATTCGGCGCGTACTGGAGGGAGGCTGGCCAATGATGGAACCGCCCAAAGGAACTGTCCGAGATTGGCTGGACCTAAGAGCCGATCAGGGCGGAATCGGGTTTGTTTTTCCTGATGGCGCACGGGATCTGAGCTGGGCTGAATTGCGCGGCTCGGCCAGAAACGTAGCAGGTATGTTGACCAGCCTTGGGGCGCAAAAAGGCGAAAGCGTCGCCCTTGTCTATCCCAATTGCCGCGAAGCGCTTATCGCATTGTTTGGCGTTCTTTATGGCGGATTCCGGGCGACCATGATCAATCTTGTCGCTGGCGACAGTGCCGTGGCCTACGCCCTTGAACACAGCGGCGCGCGCTTTGCCTTCGTGCACCCGGATCAAGCCGAGTTGTTCGGCCGAACAGCCGACCCTACCGTGACCAAGCCTTTGCAGATCGACGATGCTGGTGCCGCGGATACCCAGCTTTATGACCTGACGCCCGACGACCATGCTCTGCTCATGTACACCTCAGGAACAACCGGCAGACCAAAGGGCGTCGTTCATACCCATTCCAGCCTTTTGGCAGGCGGCTGGACCACCGCTGTCGCACATGAACTGACCGCCACGGATCGCGGTTTCTGCGTCCTGCCGATCTATCACATCAACGGTCTTTGTGTGACTGTGATGGGAACCCTAGTTTCAGGCGGGTCCCTGGCTATGTGCGAACGGTTTTCGGCCAGCCGGTTCTGGGACAATCTTGGAAAAACTGAGGCAACTTGGTTTTCGGTAGTCCCGACCATCATCTCTCATTTGCTGCAATCCGACACCAACCCGGACATCCAAACCCGTCAGCGGTTGCGGTTCGGGCGCTCTGCCTCATCTGCGCTGGCACCGGACGTACAACGGGCTTTCGAAGAACGGTTCGACGTTCCCATCGTCGAAACCATGGGCCTCACCGAAACCGCCGCGCAGATCCTTTCGAACCCACTTCCGCCGGGTGTGCGCAAGATCGGCTCACCTGGTGTTGCCTATGGAAACGACGCTGCGATCCGAGATGCAAACCAACAGCCCGTCCCACACGGAACCGAGGGTGAGCTGGTCATACGCGGCCCGAACGTGATGCTTGAATACCTTAAGGATCCGGATGCGACCGAAGGCACGTTTACTGCCGATGGATGGCTTCGCACCGGCGATCTGGCGCGTATGGATGAGGATGGGTATGTCTATGTCACCGGCCGCCTGAAAGAGCTGATCATCAAGGGCGGCGAGAACATCGCCCCGCGTGAAATCGACGAAGCGCTTTATTCCCACCCCGACGTTGTCGAAGCGGCAGCCTTTGCACGCCCCTGCCGCAGCTATGGTGAAACCGTCGAAGCCGCTGTCAAAATCCGGGACGGGTCTGAGCTGACGCCGCTTACCCTATTAGAAATTTGTGAGACCAAACTGGGTCGGTTCAAATCCCCTGACGAGGTTCACATTCTGCATGATCTGCCAAAGGGGCCATCGGGTAAGATTCAGCGCAACCGGATACTCGAAATCGTTGACGATCAGGGCTGAGTACCAGAGGGACTATTCCCGCTGGCGCGCAGCCGGGGCCGACCGCGTGCATTGAACGGCGCTAAGTCTTGCGCCGTTTCGGCAAGGCGTCTCCACCTTTTCCCGGTTTCGCTGTCGCAGCGCGGGCGCGATTTTTCTTGCTGCTGGGTTTTCCCTTGGGCGGCGGTAGGCCTTTGGTAGATTTACCGCCGGGCTTTACGCTCGCGTCTTTACTTTTTCCGGCAGGTGCTTTGTGGGACTTCTTCTTTGCGCTCGTTGCCGTGAATTTAACATCCGGCTCGCTGAGTGACGAGTCGCGGTGCGGTGTCGAGCCATGTTCTTTTGATCGGGTCTGTTTGAAACCGCGTTCCGCTGCTTTTTTGGGCTTGCGATCTTCGGGCTTGGGTTTGCGGTTACGGGGCGTCGGGGCATCGTTCCAATCAACCGGGGTGGTGCCCCCTTTGCGCGGACGCGGTTTACCCTTGGGTGGGCGGTTGGACCTTGGACGCTCAAACGCTGGCACGTCAGGCGCGCCATCCAAGCGCACAACGTCTTTCGAACCTTCGATTTTCATACCCGGTCCAACAGCCGCTAGAAAGCCCGAAACACTGGCTTCGCGGATCTCGACGTAAGACACATCATCGGCAATCCGGATCGCACCGATATCGTCTTTGGTCAGATCACCGGCCTTGCAGATCATCGGCAGCAAATGGCGCGGCGAAGCATTTTGGTTGCGACCTTCAGACAAGGAAAACCAAACGCTCGGACCAAAGGCGGCGCGGGGTTTGGGGCGGTCCGCCGTAACCGGGGCCAACTCTTCCGGTGCTGAATGGCGCAATTTATACTGACGTAGATACGCTGCTGCTATTTGCTCAGGGGTAAATTTTTCAACCAGGTGCCGAACCGCGTCCTGTTCGCTTTCGGTAACTTCGACTTGCCAGTCATCAGAGGCGAGCATCCGCGTCTGATCTCGCTCGTTCACCTCATCCGAAGACGGGGCGACGCCCCAATCCGCCGTGAGCTTTGCGAACTTCAGAATACGCTCGGCCTTTTTCCGCGATGACGGTTCGACCACCAGGGCGCTGACGCCCTTTCGCCCTGCCCGGCCCGTGCGCCCAGAGCGATGCAAAAGCGTCTCGTGACTGTTGGGCAATTCAGCATGGATCACCAGATCGAGGTTCGGCAAATCAATCCCGCGCGCCGCGACATCTGTCGCCACACATACCCTCGCACGCCCATCGCGCATCGACTGCAACGCGTTAGAGCGTTCACTCTGCGTCAGCTCACCGGACAGTGCCACCACAGAAAACCCGCGGTTTGAAAGCCGCGTGGTCAGTCGTGACACCATCGCGCGGGTGTTACAGAAAACGATGGCATTGGGGGCTTCGTAATACCGCAATGCATTGATGATCGCGTTATCCCCGTCCCGCGGCGCCACCATCATCGCACGATATTCGATATCGGCATGTTGGGTTTTCTCGCTGACAGTGCTCACCCGCTCGGCATCGCGCTGATAGCGCGTTGCCAGGCTAGCAATGGCGCGCGGGACCGTGGCTGAGAACAGCAACGTTTGCCGCTCTGCCGGAGTTTCATCCAGGATGAACTCAAGATCCTCGCGAAATCCAAGGTCCAGCATTTCATCGGCTTCGTCCAGAACCACAGCCCGGATCGCGGTCAGATCAATGGAACCACGCATGATATGATCGCGCAGGCGACCCGGCGTTGCGACAACAATATGCGCCCCACGCGCCAGAGCCCGGCGTTCATCACGCATATCCATGCCACCAACACACGAGGCCAGAAACGCACCAGCATCCGAGTACAGCCAGCTCAGCTCGCGCTTGACCTGCATGGCCAGTTCCCGCGTTGGCGCAACCACCAAAGCCAACGGCGCGCCGGACGCCCCGAACGTCTCATCTTCGCCCAGCAACTGTGGTGCGATCGCCAACCCGAACCCGATGGTTTTTCCCGATCCGGTTTGCGCCGACACCAACATATCGCGCCCTTCCAGCTCGGGCTGTGTCACGGCCTGCTGGACTTGTGTCAAAG
Organism: Ruegeria sp. CDSC068; assembly: GCF_059610545.1. NCBI lineage: Bacteria > Pseudomonadati > Pseudomonadota > Alphaproteobacteria > Rhodobacterales > Roseobacteraceae > Ruegeria > Ruegeria sp. CDSC068. The sequence goes on along the minus strand of NZ_JBXWNV010000002.1, from coordinate 73,390 downwards.
TATCGTAACCCTTGCGGGCAAGCGCATCTGCGATGGTCTGTTTCACGGTGGTGTTCTTTGTATCAGCCGGGGGATACGTGCCTTGCGGTATTGCAATCAGCGCATCTTCCAAGGTTAAAGACCGCCTCTTAACGGGAGTCGCTGGCAATGTATAGCCGTGTCTTTTGTGGTGACCGAAGTAAAAAACCGCCGGTCACGTAGGTATCTTTTGATGAACTTGTCTGCAGTTTCAGCCAACTGTCAAAAGCCGATGCGAAACCAATACTTTACCAGATAAAGTGGTGCCGGGGGCGGCATCATATCAACTATCTAAAATAATGACAAATAACAGTTTTATCTTACAACTTTTAAAATTTTACCCCCATTCATACCCCCAACTACCATATTGAAGATAGCTTGCGTTCCGCTAGACGACACGCCCGGTCACCACGACTCGAAAGCTAGAGCTGTCTTTGCAATCTCACACCGAGTCCTTGGTCGCCTCAAGCACACAGGTCGAACGGCAGGTAGCCTCCTTCACAAGCTTCGATCGCGTCCACTGGTATTTTTGTCACCGACCACTATGCAAAGGAAGCCTCGCACTCCCGCGCTCCGATTGAGTTCCCTTGGCGCGCTACTCTGAGAGCGATGTATCAAAAATTGTCGCCGGGCGTTCCCGGCTGAAGCCCGTGAGGGGGCATAGCACCCAGTTCCTTCTGCCATCATGGTTCGTCAGATAGTTAGTCCCAGCTTTAACGTCGGCTCAGTCTCTGCGAGTTCGCTGCACGCACTCTGGTTTTCGGTGGGACGCATTCTTCCGCGCCCTTTGCGCGCGGTCATCCTTCTTACTTGTGGCTGCATCGGAGCTTCTTCCAGTTCACTTAGGGTTGCATGGTCAAAAACCGACCGCTACGAAGCAAAGATCAGAAATTACCTGTGATAACGGACCTGTTTATGCCTACGAATATTGAGACATCCTCGCGACCACTAAGGATCAACCCAAAGGTTGGTGAGTTGATAGAGTTGCTTCAGAACCAGTTCAGGCAGGATACGGTTCGGGAGATTGCGCGCCAAGCGTATCTTTTCGGGAGCCTAGTTAATGAGCAAGGAAGACGGTTCGACCCAAACCAAAGTGACGTAGACATCTTTGTCGTTGTAGAACTTACGAAACTCAAACCGCATGAACGCATTGATGTATTGAATAGGCTTCGAGAGGTAAAACTCAATCTCGAACGCGAGCTTCAGTATTTTCTTAAGCGACAAGATGCCACACAACAGATCTGTAGCTTTGTTCCTGTCACACCTGAAGAGTTGGCGCGACAGATCCACAAAGGCGGGCAAAGCGCAATAATATCTAATACAGCTGTAGTCGAGCTTATGTCGGGGGAAAAACTATCCTGCATCCGGGAAGATAAAAGCGGCGACATCCACTTTCCTTCACACATCCAAGCGCTGGAAAAGGTACAGGAGACAAGAGCCAAATTTGTCGGAGTTTCAGCAAACGGAACCGAAAGCCTAATACTAAAGGCCGAAAGTTCACCAGTTCCCAAAAAGTTGGCACGACTGTTGGCCATCTCGGTCGCAGATAAGCAAACTAATCAAGAGAAAGCCACTTCTCTGTCGGTGGGAGCCGATGTTCTGAGGCGCCACCTGTTGCAAAATCCCTCCCTTTCAGATCTTTCAAACACCCTAAAGGAATGGGTTGACGTCAGAAGCGGGGAGAGAGGCGACGTGGATCCAATTATGGCGATTGACCATTTCGCATATGTTAACGAAGTCATATTCGACAACATTCTTCGCCAATATCCGAGCGATAGTAGGGTTTACATTGGTCGCGAAAGAGAGGGGACGTCGACTTCTGCACTCAGCAGATTCAAAATGGATTCAAGGTTTTTGATTTCAAAGGACACAAAGCTGGCCGGGCCAGGATCTGACAATTACAGGTCTGTGGTCTCTGCTCGTGCAAATTTGTCTGCAGGAATAGAGCCCGCGTTTGAAATATCTTTTGAAGAAGAAGACGGTGCGGCGGAGCTATTTGTGACACCGGATGAAAAACTGTCTAATTCGGAGCTCAAAGAGAAGGCATCAGTGCTTCAGGCTAGAGCTAAGTCTGACGGGCTGAATTCTCGGATCGAACACGGCATTCGCCTTATCTTATTCTATGGCGGCTACATATTTCCCAACAATGAGGATGAACTGGAGCAGCTACTGGTTGATGCTATTGATGCGTGGGTCGAACACTGTAGTTCCGGATTGATCAATATAGGCGGCGGCTGGGAAGCATGGAATGTTACGCTCTACCCTGAAAGTCCTGCCGCATTCTCTTTTTCGGCAGGCAATCTTAAGCAACTATATGCGAGGGACGAAGTTTTTGTATCTTCTGAATTTCAAACCAAAGAGTTGACGAAGAGTTTTGTTCCTGAGCTCATTTCCAGGTATATCCACACATTTTCAAGCGCTGAGGAAGGATACTACCCAACGACGAAAGTCACAGAACAGTATTTTATGCTGCACAATTGGCAGTTTGGACTGAGATAGATGGCAACGTAATCTTAGGAAGCCCAGTACTTCGCTTGGCATATCTGTGGGAAGCTGGGTGCAAGTTCTATCACGAGCAAATCTTCAAGCAAACTAAAGTAAATAGTTAGATCTCACCAAAGCACTGACCGGCGTTCAGTTCTGCACTTCCGGAGAAGCGTGTTGCACCCAGGTTCAAACGACATCCAGCATTGAGCGAGACTTCACTACAATTCGATTTTGAACCCAGGTGCAAAAACACACAACTCTTCCGACGTCACCGGAACAGCCAAAGTTTCAAGTGAAACTATGTCAGTAGTTTAATTCTTAAGGTCAGCACGCAACACTTAGCTGGCTGTTTGAACCAAAGGTACCGAATGGCAACAGCTGAGTACTTTCAACTCGCGACACATAAGAGACAAGAGTTCGCCAAAGGAAGAAGTGTAGAATGCAAGTTCTATTCTAACATGGATTGATGCCAATGCCTTGCCCTCCCGGATTTATTTTTGTCGATGGTCTTCAACGCCATACGCTGAAATTTACTGAGAAAAGTGTTTTGATGCGGCGCCTACAATCCGGCGAGCGATTTACTTCAAAGAAGTCCGAATTCGATCGACCTGAACCGGGTAGAAGCAAACGAATAGACACACTACCAATGGTCAAAGATTGGATACATCCGACTACCCTACAACACCTGCTTGCATCGTATTTGGTTGAGCGTTTCCTGCTGGAAGAAAATACACAGCTCTTTCTTTGCCGTAAGAATTTAAAACCCATTGAAATCAGTAGATCGCTATTGGACGGCCCCCTTGATCGTTTTGACAATGGCGTCGAAATCCCAACCGATGATCTTGGATGTTTTGTAGATTTGCTTCAAACGTTTGTCCAAAACTGCAAGCTAAGGTATCCCTTCTGGAACACCGAGAACTGGACGTTACTAGGAACAGATGAAATTGAACGGCACTCGGGCGGCCCTAGTCAAAGCGATATCACAATGATCCGCAAAATGTGCTTTCCTCACCTTCTAGTTCGTGAGGATCAAGTCCCAGATACGCGCCAATTCAATAGATACCTAGACCATTCCACCGAAGAGTTTTTTGCAATGCAGATAGAACTCACCGGCGGCAAAACTCCCGGACGTCCACCGACAGCAAGCCGAGAATGCAAGCGATTACTTTTGCAACGCTACCCAAATGGACGACCAGAGGAAACCGTCGAAGTTTTGCTGGACGAAGTGAATGACGCGCTGCGCAGCAACCCAAACATTCGCACCTGCATAAGTAAGCGCACGTTTTATCGCGTCATGCAGGAAATCGGATGGTAGGTTAAAGTTCCCGCTCTCTAACAATTCACAGTTTTTGAGCCCCATTTTTTGTCAGTTTTGGCATACATTTGGCAGGCTTCGCCGACTTTTTCTGCACATCCGAATCATTTCAAAACTGGCGCCTCAACACAGTTTCATACGAGGTGACACAATGTCCGAACGCTATCTCCGTCTTTCAGAAGTGATTTATAAAACCGGCTTAAGTCGGTCTTCCATCTACAACATGATGACTGATAACAGGTTCCCACTAGCCCTTCGGTTAGGTGTCCGCAGTGTCCGTTGGCGTGAGGCCGATGTCGACAACTGGCTAAACGCCTGTCCCGCAATCGAACTTCGTTCGTTTCAAGCTGAAGGGTAGTATTTATGAACATCCCCACAATAGAAACAGCTGTGACGCCGACAAGCAAAAAAGAAACTCGTATCAAACAAGGCATCTATCAAGAAACTCACACAAGCATACAGAATATCGGTTTGATGGCCGTTCTAGGTCACAGGGGCCGCGCACGCAAAGCGACATATGACTTGTTCAGAACACACAACTCTAAGCTATTCGGCCTTATGAAAAGCGGCCTATATCACCTCCCCTTACAAGTGTTGAACGCATTGGCGGAGGAATTCGACCTTGACGGGACATTCAATGAACCAATCCAACGGTATCGTAAGCGAAAGCCGCAAGGAGGATGCCGCGAGATTTGCGTCCCCGGGACATATCTCATGGCGACACATCATTTAATCGGAGCGATAATCGACGCGCAAACCATTCATTCGAACAATGTCTACTCACGTAAAGGGCAAGGGCGAAATGCTTTGATCCAAGACGCGCTGGGGCGAATTAATGATGGACACTGTTATGTGTCTACCTTGGACATCGAAAACTGCTTTGCCAGTATAAATCCATGTGTTCTTGACCGTCCACCGGTCCACCAACGTTTTGTTTCCCACTCGCTGCGAAATGAAAACCTGAACTTCGCGACACCACTAATCAAATACGGAAAGGAGGTCTGTAACCACGCAAAAGACGAGAATATTTTCTCCCCCTTATACAGGGAGGACATGAGCAATACGGGTGCGCCCACGGGTTTAATGCAAGGGTCCCCTGCTTCTTGGCCGATCCTCGGATGGGTCTGGAAAGATCTGCCGTCTATCGACGAAGACGTCGGTTTCGTACACGTCTACGTCGATGACATCCTCGTTGTCGCGAAGTCTGAGGCAGGTCGCAGGGAGATAACAGACACAGTAGTTCAGTTTCTACAGGACTGCCCCGCTGGGCCGCTCGGATTGACCCAAGTTAACTATGAAGTTGGTCAGGCATTCGAGTTTCTTGGGTACGAAATTTCCTTCGATTGTGAAGATGAGCATGCCGACGTGCGTATAGCGCAGGGCACCTTCAACAAGCTTGAGCGAGTTTTGCCTCACTTTATTGAGGTGGATCGCATTCGTGGGTCGAAATTACCTTATTCCGCATGTTCAAAGTTGCGCGCAATACTCGGCGGTCACTCTATGGCCAGCGATATAGATGAATGGTGGGATTATTATGTCGAAACGCTTCTGGATTACGATCTTTCTTCAGAAAGCCCTTTTGATTTGAGGTACACCGCGATGTGAGCTTCTTAGTGAACCACAACAGACCTATACCGGCACAACCATGTGCCGGTATTTTTTGAACCCGGGTTCAATTCTATAGTCTTTAATGCAGAACTACGTTGAACCCAGGTTCAAATCTACATCTCAGCCTCAACGTCGCAATTTGATGCATGCTACAAGTGTTTGTATTATTTGCATTATTTTTAAAATGTGGTATTTATGCAAAGTATCACGTCACTATTCCCGATAAGCGCGAACTACATGCAAAACTTGCTGCTCGAAGCGCACCGTAGCCACTGCAGCAGACAATTCGGAGATCAAAATGGTACGAATTTTAGTTGAAGGTCGCGGTACGGTTGAATTTGGTGATGCTCGATTGTTCTTCACACCAGGCAAGTCGCATTACCCGCCAGGCTATCTTCAGCCTCGCGCTGGGCAGATTCATATTGGCAACCGCCACTCTCGTTCGCGACTACGATATGGGATCAACCTGTCAGATCCACCTTGGTACTGCGAGGGCGAGACGAGCCCCGAGTATGCATTGCGGCATGCGCTCAGTTTCCTGGCTAAGGAATACGACGTTGACATAAATCAGATAGAGGAATTGCGATCTAAACTTTCATTTGAAAGCTAGCGCAATAGAGCAATTGTGGTTGTACCGAATTCATATGGCACCGCGAGCTGATATGAATTGGTAGTAGGGCCAAAATAGGGTCCAGAAAGCCGCTGTAGCTCAGCTGGTAGAGCACGTCATTCGTAATGATGGAGTCGGGGGTTCGAGTCCCTTCAGCGGCACCATTCCTCAAAATAAGACAATAAGTTAAAGATCGCTTGCTTGCAATTTAGCCACTTTGCGGCTGGGTCAAATACTGTCGTGCTGCCCAAGTGTCAGATGCCCGCATCAGGGCGCGAAGCGGTTTGTCACGCGGCTAGCGTTGACACCGCGGACATGGGACAAGCCTTCTAAGTTCCCAAAAACGAAAGCGGCAACTGAAAGTAGGACACGATCGCCAAGCGGACAATCTCTGGGCGGGACTTCAAATATTTGAAGGGAGAACGTTTTCTCATCGATAGACGCTGCGAAAGCCACTGTACGAATTAATCACATTTTTTTTGATGCGATTCCCAGATTTCCCACAGTGGGAATATTGAATGACCAAAACTTTGCTGCAATGATCGGTGTTGATACAATGAATGTCATTGGTTTTCATAACCTTGCAATATTTGGGTTTATTGGGGCCAGCAGAGCAGAAAGGCTGATGTCTTGAGTAGCAGTTACCCCGTTTGGATCTTCGAGCGTTCCTTCGGTGGACCAGAAGTCGCTGCAACACCAACTAAGTCGCAAGCTGCCGGGCCTTGGCCTGAGGGGCCCGCTTCGCCTTTCGCATTCACTGCTTGCCACAAGCTCGTCACGGCATGTCGCAGTGACCGACAAACGGAAAGACCGTGTCTCGTGTTCCTCGTCGGTGGCGCTGGTAACGGCAAGTCGTATCTCGCAGCACGTGTCGTCCAGCAAGCTCGCGCTGAAAGGCTGAACAATCAGGACGTGACTGACGGCTACTCGCAGCGCTCATACACCTACACTACACCATCTGGTAGGTTGCTCCGTGTCGTAAACGATGCAACCATTCCGGCCGACCGGACTTCCAAGGGCGACCTCAACGAGGACATAACGCAAGCGATCGAAGGGGAAGACCACCTTCTGGCATGCGTGAACCGCGGCGTGTTACTCGGCGAACTACGAGAGTTTTCCGGGCGCAAAATGCATGGCGTGAACGCGGTGGCCCACCGCATCACCTCCCTTCTCTTTCAGGACGGTACAACCGAGAAAACGGAGGTGGAGGGATGGTCCATCCGCGGGGAACCACGGGTAGCTTCTGATCACGATGCATATTTCCTGAAGTCGCCAAACGGCGAGGAATTCGAGGCGATCGTGGTTTACATGGATCATCTTTCGCTACTGGAACCGTTACCCGTTGCCGACGGTGCGCGAGCAAGCAGCGAAGCGCGCCGCGTAGCTTTGGTCCACGAGGGCGGTGCCGGGTTCGCAAGGCGTGACGCGGCCTTCGAGAAACCGCTCCGTGAACTCGCGGCAAGATTCCTCGAGGAGAACGGTGACGAGTGGCCCGGGGGGGATTTGGACCCGATTCGGGCCAATGCCTCCATGCTTTCGAACGAGGACGTCGTCGATGCCTGGTGCCGAGCTGCCCGTGGCGCAGAGCTCATCGGTGGCTTCAATTTTTCTTACCGCGACCTATGGGGTCTGGCGGCGCTAGCTTTGGTGGGGCCCATCGGGGCTGACGGGCTCGATGGAATCGGGACCTGGGTAAAGCGAACCCGAGAGGACTTCCAAACCGCAAGTTCACCGTTGGACCGGGGTCGCGCGCTCGTCTCCCTCGCGAGCCTCAGGACACACGTGCTCTTATACGGCGGCCTTCGTGCAAGTGCGCCCATTGGCGCCCAGACTCGGGATATCGTGTTCGCGCAAAACGACGCATTCGAGACGATGATCGCGTCTGATCCGCTTCTGGATTTCTCGTCGGATAAGCCCGCGCTACTGGCGGGAGCCATGGGGCAAGCGCACGATGGAACGGGAGCTGCCGGGCGATTCCTGAGCGTCGACGATCGGTTGAAACCTGCCTGGAGCCCTCTGGAGGAGGAGCTTGACAAGGTCGTTGCCGAGCTCGCGAACCCGATGAATAGTGATCACTCAGAGCTTGCGCGGGTTGAATTGCTTCCATGGTATTCACAATACTTGCGTCGGTTCCACGGGCTCGTCTTGGGAAGGCCAGCTTTCGTCGATGTCATTAGTGAGTTGCAGAGATGTATGCGCCGAGGGCTACGTGGCGAGGGCCTTTCGAGGGACGTCAACGACGCGCTCGCGAGAGTTTTCCTCCCGCCGACGCAGGGGCGCAGTGGGGCCCTCGCGAGATTGCCGTTGATGCGACCGAGGGTGACTGCTCCTGCCACTGGCGATGCTCACGTTGCCATCGAGGTGGACCCGAGGGACTTCAAGCTAGACTTGTCGGTCTTCGGTGGGCGCATGATTTTGAGAATCCAGCGTCCCGGAATCCAGGACTATGCCGAGACGCCGCTGGACTTCCATTTGATGCGCGAAGCCCTGTCTAGGACCGACGGATCGGGTTTCTCGGACTCGCTGCGCTTCGTTGAACCACGCCTTGAGCGTCTACGGGCTCGCCTCGTGTCGCTCGAGGCACGTGCAAACCCCCGGTTGGGCGGCAACACGGTCTTCGTGGGAACGGACGCGCAGGTCATTCGGCCACGATGAGGAAAGTATGAGTAATAATAGCACCGAGCGCTCCGCAGGCAGCCCTTTCCTTCGCCTAAACCGGCCGCAGTACGCGAACATGCCCGAGATTCTTGTCTCGTCTCTCACCTGGGGCATTGTGGAGCGAGCGCGTGACCGTACATCAGTTTCGCTTGGTTCCAACGAAAAGGGAAAGAAATACAACGCAATTGCTTTCGACCGTTACGACAATTCTGTGCCCCAAAAAGTTTGCATATGCTACACACGCCCTCGGCAGGGCACAGCGAGATGGGAAAAGCTCGTCGAGAGCCTTCGCCAGAATCTGGACATTCCAGCCGAGCAGGCCAAGGCCGCCGCGGAGATCCTTCTCGACGACATGAGAGCGCTTCGCCCAGCGAAGTCGAAATCCTACGCGGCCGTTCCCATGAGTCTCGGCACATCCTTGCTCCAAGACCGCTCAGGGCTACTTCGCACCTCTGGGCCAGCCAATTACGCCGCAATCTTGGAACGAATGTACGTGCTAGGAGGAGGTCAGGGCTCAGCTTCGAGAAAGCTCGTCCAGTTGTTTTGCGGGGAAGGCAGTACGATCGCGCCGTGGCTTGACGATGCATTGGAAGCTGGAGCACCGGAATTCTTAGTGGATGCAAAGAAAGTGATCGCTTCGGAATGCGAAGGGCCTGACGCGGCGGTGGGAAGTGTCCAACCGCGATGGTTGCAGAATGAAGCCACTCCCTACTCGTGGTTTGCCCGTTCCTGGGATTCGCTCTGCCAAGACGGTTGGATCGAGAGAATGCCTCGGCGTCGCTGGGCGGACTGGGCTGCCTGCATCCTTCGAAACGCACTTGGTCTCGGTTTCCTCTTCGAAATGAATCTACTTCGAACTCTCGCCCTCGGCGTGGTGTCCGACGAGGAGCCCGGTGCCGTTGTGAGAGCGGCTCTCTCAAAATCGCGTCCGCTGCTGCGCTGGAACGACGAGGCACGGGTGTCCGAGCGAAGCGTCAAGGAGCAAATCGAGACCACGGTCATACAGGGAACAGCAGTTATACGGGAAACTCGATCATTGTCGGTTCTCGATCAGTGGATCTCTGAAGGCTGCCCGAAACCTGCTGAGTTCGACAACGACCCCAACGGTCTCGCCAACTGGATAGAGAAGGCCCGGGATTGGCGCGCAACACGTTCAACAGAGTCTCTTGAGGCTCAAATCGCCGAGGCTTTCGAGAGGACCGCCGAAGACTTGCGGTCGGGCCGCGGTCCATCAAAAAACGTCCGGGAAACGGTGATGTACGCGCTGACCGAGCGATCGGATTCTCCCGGCTCGAGGGACCTCTACGGCGTACTTCGTCTCAGGGGGCGCTACCATGTGGTTGACCCAGGGCAAGAATGGCTAGTCGTGCTGAGTAGTTTGTCCTCAGGAAGGGGGCAGGGCGTTGCGCGGGTCGCTGATATAGACGGTTCCCTCCGGGCTTTGTGCCTCCGACCCGGATTCACCGCGATCGTTAACCGACTCGAAGACGCGGGACTTGCAAGGGGCAGCCACGACGCGGATGAGGCAATCGAGGTGCAGGTCGCGTTTTGAGTTACGAAGAGATGGATAAAGAGAAAGAGATTCTTGCTCGCGCGTTGGGTCGTTTACTGGCTAAGTTCAACGGCTTGTCGAGCGTCAGCGTGCCGGCTAGTTTCGCACCGGGAAAGTTGAATTTCATTGCCGATGAGGCAAACGCATCGCGCGGTGTCGACGACTTCGCGCATGTTGTCCGTCCTACGCCGGGAGAGGGGGAAATCTCCTCGGAGATGGCCATCAAGATGCGAAGCCGCGATGATGGTCAACACGTTGCCGCTTTGCTCGTGCATCACCGGGGCGAGCTGAAGCAGCTTAAGTCGCTTGAAGCTTACAACCCGCTTAACCCTGAAAGTATTCCCGCTGGTGTCGCCGGTGTTGCCGGATCCTCACTCTCCATCCGAGAAATACTCGCACAGGTTCCCGGGCTCCTCGAGGAGGCTGGCATACACCTCTCGCACAGCAACAACCTGCTCTCCACCCTTGAGAGGGTCTGCGTCTACTTGGCGGATGCGTATCTGGAGAGTGGAAACGACGAACTCAACTGGAGCGACGCTTGGTGGCATCACCTTGACCACGGTTTGCGTTATCTACCCTCCGTGCTCCTCGCCATGAAACAGGCTCGCTCGCCGATGGCCGATGCCGCCGCGTGCTACGCGGCATTCGGGCTGCCGATCCCGGACAACATGTCTGCCAACCAGTATGCAAGGCAGAACGACGCGAAAAAATACGCGGGCATAATCGCGGATAGGTGGGACAGGACCGACACCGTAGAACTCGCAATACTTGATATTCGCGACGAGGAACGGCGTTCCGGCCGGTTGGGGTCCAGCGAGGATCATGCTCTCTCGATACTTCCTTGGAACAACCTTACCACCGTGCGGTCGACGCTTAGACACCGGTTACTCTCGGTCTGCTTCCTCGCAGCCCCCTACCAAGAATGGATGCAAGCGTGGTCTACGACGCAGGAATCCTCGTTTTTTTCTAGCGGGAATGTCGCGGAGCAGGACCTGCCTGTCAGCCGGGTAATCGGACCACGATCGGTTGCATTGCCGATTGTCCCGAACCTACAAAACCGAGTTCACATCGCGACCTTTGACCCTGCAGAGCCAGTATCTGCGAAACAAGCCAGGCTAGGTCGTTTTGCGGTCTCGCTTGGACCCAGCCACCTCTTTGACCCTCGAGAGATTGAGGTCGGGGTAGAATGCCGATCGTCTATGCTCTCTGCCAGCAACCTTGTTGTCGAGGAGACAGACGGCAACATCGTTGCCGCATTCGATATCAAGCTTAGGCTTACCAAGGGCAACTGGCCTCAGAAATCACAACAGATCAGCCTCTCGCCGATAAGCGACGCAGCGAAGGAGATCCTTCGGGGGCCTAAGGCTATCGAGTTGCTGTTGCCCTTCCCTGGAGGAGCTTCGGCGATATTACTAGAGAAGCAGCGCGCGAAGACGCCAACGTACAAGATCTGCGTACATTCACCGACGAGGTACGAGGTACTTGAGGAACGCCTCGTGGCAAGTAGGTCGGATGACGCGTCACCACCAGTATTCACGCTTGGACGGCCGACCACGCAAGCGAGGGTCCTCGTTATGCAGTCCTCGTGTGAGGCCAAGATCGAATGGCCCGATGCGACCATCTCGTTGGCCAGCGAGAAACTGGAGAATGAGGAACTCGAGTTGGGTCTCTCGACAGATTTCCAGGTTAAACCCGACAGCTTCCTGCACTTGGGCAGCTTGCGTGCCGAGATCAGGATGCCCGACCAAAAAATGGCGCATATCTCGCCGTTCACCGCGTGCGCAGTGGGTGACCCGCTTTCGGAGGAAATCGACAGTAGTGTAGAGGGTGAGATCAGACGTGATCCGAGGGGCTCCATCGAGGATTGGCTGAGCTACAACTGCATCACTCAGGAACCGTCGACTGCGTTCAAGTCGGCACTTGGGATCGTATCGATACAGATCGGGGACACCCAACCGCCACACTGGCCGCGCCTCGATGAACACCTTGGTTATTACTCCTGGGGCGAGATCTCCGGCTCGATGCGCTTGGTCTTGGATCAAGCGGCCAGTGACGCCGTTGACCGGTTCTGGGAATCTTTCAAAGAGCTTCGTCTACCCGACCTTTCCAGCGATTCAGGCGGCCTTGCCGCTTGGCCAAGCAGGATAGACTTAAGGGGACTATCCCTCGAACGGCTGCAGCGATATCTGGCTTCATTCTCGGAGCTTCTTGGGCACAGTAAGGCCCACGAACCCAGTGGACTTCTGTCGGTTCCTTTCTCAGTGCTCGCGACTGACAGGGCGGGAAGACTCGAGGGTGTGCTGCTGTCTCCTCTTCACCCGCTTCGCATGGGGTGGTCCTGGTCGGTGCAAAACTCCGCGAACGATGCCCTCGAAAACTTAAACCCGGAAGACGTGATCGACCTGCTCCGCTTCTGTGACGGCCTAAGTTTCCCCCATCTGGCCCCGTCGCCCTTCGAGACGAGCTACTTACTTGCCATGCCGCTTGATACCGGCATGGATGGACTCTACTCTGGTTGGTCATTCTTGGCCTCTAACTCGGTAACCAAGGATGGGACAGGAAGGCTTGGAAGCCTGTTGGGAAGAAGGTTTCCTGTGGGTGCAGCTTCTGGCCTAGATCGCGGTGGCGTTGCTGCCGCGTTGCGCGACTACTTACGAGTCCACCCGCTGGTTACTCAGATCAACGCGGGGATCTATTCCTCGTCCGAGGTCCAGCGTTCACGTGAGCTTGACTTCGCACTCGTTGACGCCGCCGCTGCCGAAGTGGCACTGCGTAGTGACCGTTTGCCCGGAGGCATCAGGGTCTTTGACAGCCCTCTCCGGTGCGGTCCGATTCCCGAGCCTGAGCAAGTTTTCGCGGCCATCGAGAAGGCCGCTGGCCAGACGCGAAAGAAAATCGGCTTCAGAACAGCTCCTCCACCTTTCCAATGGAAGGAGCAAGAACGCCCGCGCGTGGATGTCCGTTTTCTGGAAACCCCGCTAGTCGAAACGAGCATCGATGCTGGCCAGAGCGAGGAACTCGGTGGGTCTGCCCCTGATCTTCCCGTTAACAGGCATGTGACCTGGTCTAGAGCAGCACCGGGAACTCAGAGAAGCGGGTACTGCCCTGGGCTACCAGAAGACGCGTTCAAGTCTTTGCCAGGGTACGGGCATTGCCTCCGCCTCTTGGAAGCTCCCACTGGCTCAACCGGTTACCCGGGGGTCTCCTGCCGTCTCTTGGCAAGCGAGCTCCGGAATTCGCCGGCACAGTGGACGGTCGCGGGAAACGCCCACATGGACCCGGCGACGCTATCCCAGGAAATTGGCAGCCTGGGTTCAGAGCTCGCACTCTGGGAGTGGCGCCCCGCCTTCCTCACGAGAACGGCCAAGGGAGTTAGCTCAAACGTCGGCCCGGCGCGACCATACACGACGATCGCGCGTCTCGATCCACATTTCAGGGACCAGCTGGAAAACGATTGCGTCGCGTCTTTTGGAAATCTCGGGACTCCTGGTGCCGATCTGGTACTGGGAGAGCTAGGATCACGAGGAATCGGGTTATCGTCTCTGCTTTCAATTGGGCACACCCAAACAGTTGGTGCGATTGGCTTTTTCCTCTCTTTTCGTGCGCTGAGGGCGTGGGAAGCAGGTGGGTCGTCTGACGAGATTCGGTGCATGCTGCCGATGGACGCGGTGAACTCGGTACTCGAGGCCATTGGCAAAGATGGCACGATCGAAAAAGACCGCCGCCGCGCTGACATTCTCGCCGTGCGCGCAGTCCCCACCGAGGATGGTTCGCTCAACATCGTGCTCCACCCCGTAGAGGTGAAAATGCGTCGCCGCGAGGGCACGTTCCCAGTTCCTCGTGATCTTGAGGTGCGCGAGGCACTTGGACAACTGGAAAACTCTCACAAATTGCTCGGCAGCCTTTGCGATAACGTGAATGCTCGACCAAACGTCCTTCTCCTAAACGCGGTTACTTCTTTGATGGAAGCCGCGCTCGCCCTTCGCGCCAACGGTGACACGGCCGCCTCGGACAGAATCCTGAAAAACGAAAGGGATTTCCTACAGAAAATCTCGAGTGGCAGAGCGCGGTTCTTTGCTTCTACCGGTACATTGCTTTGGTTCCAATCGGGAGGTGCCACTCAGTCGGGATCGTCAATCGAGACCCGGGGCACCGCGCTAGATTCCCCGTGGCAGGTCCTTGTTAACCCACTCCAGCTGGCGCGCGCGATTGTCTCTGGAGACCAAAACGACATACAGCAGAGCTTCATCGATGCTATTGGTCGCGACCAACTAGAACTTGAGGCCAAGAGTGCAGCTCGCGACGTTGATCGGCCTCTCGAGGCGCTGCAACTCGGCAACAAGCAAGCCACCGAAGAAACGACACTGGCAGTTGAGGAGAAAGAAAAGCCGAAAAAGGTGTCTGGCACCAGCAAATTTGAACAGGAAACCGCCGAAGAGCCCTGTGGGGACAAGGTTTCCGAAGTACCGCAACAGATCGAAGAGACAGGGGGAATTGGAGCGCTATCGAGGCTTGCGATTGAAGTTGGAGAGCGTGCAAAAGGCATCCAGACCGAGAAAGTGGTTTTCGACCCGGGCGACACGCGCGTGAACCAACTGAACATTGGAGTCGTTGGCGACCTAGGGACGGGGAAGACGCAGTTCGTTCGTTCCTTAGTTTATCAGCTTTCACGGTCAGCGAACGCCAACGGCGGAATAGCTCCGAAGACGCTCATCTTCGATTACAAGAACGACTTTGTAGACGCTGAGTTTATAGAGAGTATCGATGGGAGGCTGCTTGCACCGGGCGAAGAACCTATCCCACTAAACTTCTTCGCGTTGCCGGAAGGATCCAGCAAAAACGCTCATATTCGAAGGGCGATGTTCTTTGCGGACGTGGTGAGTAAAGTCAACCGCATTGGCCCGGTGCAGCGGAACAAGCTCGAGGAGTGCGTTATTGAGGCGTACAATCGTTTCCGAGGCCGTGGCTTTCCGCTCATCGCGGACGTGCTGGAAATCTACGGAGAAGCAGTGCCAAAGGGTGACTCCGTGACTGCAGCCCTAAGGGCGTTGGTTAACTTGGAGATTTTTGAACCAAACCGAGAGAAAATCTCGAGCTTCGCGCAGCTATTTGACCGATCACTCGTCTTGGATCTCAAGGGCATCAATGCTGGGAGCCAGATTCAGGACATATTGGTCACGTTGTTTTTGGACCTGGTCTACAACGAGTACATGCCGTCGCGTGTCCGACCAGATTTCCAGATTGACGAAAGAGACATCCAACGCCGTTTCGTAGACTCCTTCGTGCTCGTAGACGAAGCTCACCACATAATGGAGCACGGGTTCGAAGTACTCGAGAAACTCTTGCTGGAAGGTCGCCAGTTCGGAATGGGAGTTATCCTTTCGTCGCAGTACCTCTCGCATTTCAAACTGGGGGGAGTGAATTGGGCACAACCCCTGCGAACCTGGTGCATCCACAAGGTTCCCGACATTACCGCTCAGGATCTCACCAGACTAGGTTTTGGCGATGGAGCAGCAGAAATGGCAGCACGAGTCCCAGTGCTAGAAAACCTGCACTCATTATTCAAATGCGACCCTGATCACGTGCTGGGTACGTTCATGAAAGACAAGCCTTATTTCACCTTCTTCGATAAAAAGAAGGGGTGAAAAGGTTCCGATGTTGCCAATCAAATGGCTGTCATTTGCTATGCAACCACAGATACACTCGTGGTGTTTTGCTGCTCTTGTGTCTGCGCCAAGAGCTCCCGGAGATGACAGCCTAGGGAGAAAGCTAAGCGCGGGGGAACGGCGTTTCCTACCTGCGTGTACTGTGGAACTTCAATTCGTCTCCTGTGTGCCCCGGTGGTTTCCTTGGACCGAAACTCGAATGCATCAGGGAACGACTGGAATCGGGCCAGCTCGCGCACCGTGGGAATGCGGGGCTCCGTCGGGTGAACGAAATCGTCAGGCATGCTTACTACGGTGGGAGCAGGTCGGTCCCAAGACAACGCGCGTTGGCTGTGCTTCTTCGTTGCGAGCTTGTTCAATAGGCGCATGAGTGCGCGCTGATCCTTCGCCAGAACGCTGCCGTCGCCGCTCCTCACCGGGTACTTCACTGTCGAAATTGCCTCACGCATCATCTTGCGTCGCGCGTAGTCGGAGATGTCCATCTTGCGTGGAATCGCTAGAACGGTTGGGTGGATCTCGGCATCGCGCAAGAACTGATACAACCTAAACCTTTCCTTCACCAGATCGGAATGCTTCCGGGGTACGTGGTTCGCGCGGCGGCTGGTCGCGTGCTGGCGAGACACCGCCGCCTTAAGGAACCTGATGTCCTCCATCATTTCCTTAGCGAATTCGGATACAGGC
Organism: Ruegeria sp. CDSC068; assembly: GCF_059610545.1. Lineage (NCBI taxonomy): Bacteria > Pseudomonadati > Pseudomonadota > Alphaproteobacteria > Rhodobacterales > Roseobacteraceae > Ruegeria > Ruegeria sp. CDSC068. The sequence goes on along the minus strand of NZ_JBXWNV010000002.1, from coordinate 56,795 downwards.
CCATTCCCGTCGTAGCCATGTACAAACAAATCCGAGATTGCTGCTTCCACCGTCAGGTGTTTGCGTTCACTTTCCTTGTTTTTTCCGTCGAAATGGGTTCGTCTAGGTGCGAGCAGAGGTCGCTTGCCTAGAACGGTCACATGCGGGGAATCCAGCGAGGAGTCCCAGATCTCCTCGGTAATTTTCGAAGAGATCTGGCCGGCGAGGTCCTTTCTCAATCCCACGAGGAACACACGTGGGCGGTGCTGGGGTACACCGAAGTGCATCGCATTTAGCACCATGGGTTGGACCTCGTAGCCCGGTCCTGTCTCGGACAACGCAATCCGAAGGTCCTCGAACGGTGATCGTGTTCCGTGCTTGCGGAAATCATGCCGCATCCCCGACACGTTCTCGATGATGACGGCCTTAGGTCGGATTTTCTCGACGAACTCGAGGAACTGCCACGGTAACTTGTTGCGCATGTCTTTCGGGTTGCGACGGCCAGCCAGCGAGAACCCTTGGCAAGGTGGCCCCCCCGCGACGAGGTCAACCTCACTGTCCCGCAGCCGGGAGATTGTTTCTAAGGAGCCGAGCACGTCGCCCAACGAACGCACGACAAGGCCAATTTCTGCCTGCTCCTCAATGGAGCGATCTTCATGGAATTGCCGCCACTCCTCGGGATCATTCAAGGGTTTGATGAAGTTGTGGTAGTAGGTTTCCGCGGCCATGTCGGACTTCTCGACCGCGAGCTTCACCTCGAACCCGGCTTGTTTCAGGCCAAGCGAAAGACCTCCGCAGCCCGCGAACAAATCTACGCAAGTCGGGGAAGAACCCATAGTCATACCTTCGCAATGCACCCTGCTCGCCTGCCCGGTCACAGAGCCCAACAGACGTGGCTGTTATTCGATCATCTGTTGGCCACCAAGGCAAATGAAAACGGTCTCTCACCCACAACATCCTGTATAAAGCAGGCGAGTTCCATCTACGATTTGCCTATTACTTCGGGTTTCATAGATAACGCAAGTGAGGATGGCGCAGAACGAATAGCCACGGACGACTTTCCGCGGTATGTCGTTTTCCTGCTTAGAGACCGCTTCGGATGAAAATACTGCCAGACCGTCTGACAAGGGGAGAGAAATCCCGGATAACCAGAGTTCGAAAAAAGCTCTTGATCTGGTTCGAGCTGCATGGGCGTACCTTTCCCTGGAGACAAAGCGCAGCCAGCGAATATGAACGGATTTGCGTCGAGGTCTTGCTCCAGCGCACGCGCGCAGAGTCCGTCGCAAACATCTACGATGCATTTTTTGAGAGGTATCCAGACTGGAAGAGTTTGGCGGCCGCGCCGATCAATGAATTGGAAGATGTTCTGAAGCCCATCGGTCTTTGGCGTCGTCGTGCCCGATCGGTCAGTGCTCTGGCTCGCTATGCAGACGAACTTGGCGGGGTTTTCCCAACGGCAGGCGAGGAGCTCGCGAAGGTGCCGGCTGTTGGGCAATACGTTTCGAATGCCATCCAGTTGTTCCAGCATGGCAGGGCAAAGCCGCTCGTTGACGTGAACATGGCAAGGTTTCTGGAAAGATACCTCCGCCGGCGACGGCTGGTGGACATTCGGCACGACCCATGGCTACAGGAAGCATGCCATTGGCTCGTAGATTGCGAAGACCCAGTCAGCGTGAACTGGGCGACGCTTGACCATGCGGCCTTGACTTGCCGTGCGCCCAACCCGATTTGCTCCTCGTGTCCATTTCGAGCGCGCTGCAACTTTCCTTCGAAGCCCATGCCGAATTCATAGAAAACCCAATGAAACGAAAAAGATACCTACTATATGTTTCGCTAACCAGAGATTAATAGGCTTGGTGTTTTAGCCACGTTGACACCGTGGTTCAACTTGGCGGAGAGCCTGTTCCTAGCGGCCTTTTGGGAGATGCTCAAATAGGAAAGACAATTTCCGTAACCATAGAACAGTCTTTGAAGACCTTGAGGTAGATTTGATGATCGACGAATAGCGCGCGCCAAAGTCCGCAAATTTCCACGTGCTCAAGAAACCACTGACCAATCGGGCTGTCGACGATCTTTTCAAGAATTTGAGAGTGAGCCTACAACTTTGGGACCTCGAGACCGGCGAATCCATTATGCTCGGCGAGCATACCGGCGAGGTAAACGGCGCGCGACTCCTTGACAACGGGCACCGGGTTTTGTCTTGGTCGGATGACGGCACACTGCGCCTTTGGGACCTTGAGACAGCACAAACTGAAGCGCTAATGGTATGCGACGACCCAATTACCAGTATCGATGTCTCCGCCAATAGACCAATCGTGAATTGCGTTACGAGAAATGGGCAAATAATTGTGATCGACCTATAAGTTGGCATTGAATGAAAACCTCGGCACTAGATGCCTATGCTTGGAGAACTGAAGACACAGGTGCGAACCTCCGAGTTAATGTTTGCGGAAAACCGCTTCTGGATTGGCCAAGGGATAATGAAAAATATTGAAGTAAAACGTCGAGACGAGAAGCCGGAGCTGAACAAACTGCTTACAAATGATCTGATCTTTAAGGTGCCTTCGCAACTCCGCACTGAACGCATGACGAACTGCAATAGGGAATAGTATTCATGGCTTCGTTCGACGAATGGAGCGACGAAACCGAGAGCGAGGAGAGTGGACACTCCTTACGTGTCTTGGTTTTGCGAAACGGCCTTGACCAAGTAGCGCACGATAGAACGGTAGCCGTCGTTCCCGAACACTACGCACGTGCGGCAGACGTCGCAGACATTCTTGAGAAATTTGGGAAGGGCGCCGCAGCAAAACACCTGCGCGGAAAATTACCGCCGAAACAAAATCTCCGCTCTGGTGATCTTGGCGAGATTTTTGCTTCCGAGTTCATTTCTGAGAAGACGGAATTTGAAGCTCCGATAAAGAAGCTGTGGTGGCGAGACAATCGCAATTGGGCGATGAAAGGCGACGACGTCATCGGCATTTGTCCAGCTGATGATCCGCATCCCATTCGTTTTCTCAAAGTGGAAGCGAAGAGCAAAAAGGACATGGACGAGGACACCGTTTCGAAGGCCAGAACGGCTCTGGACGGTGACAACGGACTACCATCTCCTCATGCTCTCGCATTTGTCGGCGATAGGTTGAGCGAAATTGGTGAAGTTGAACTCTCAGACCAAATACGCCGAGCGCAGTTGGTCGGGGAAATCTCAGCGGCTCAAGCGCAGCATATGCTCTTCACCTTTAGTGGCAACGATACCGAAGGGCTGCTGCGCGCCGACTTGGAAACCTACGCAGGAGCGATTTCTCAATCCAGCGTCGGACTAGTCATGCCGCAGCATCAGGACTTCATCAGAGCGATCTACAAGGCGATAGGTGGCGACGATGAATCTTGAGGAAGTTCAGGAGCTTGTCTCGAGTGCCATCGAACCTGGCTATCGAGGAAATTTGCTAGCACGCGGACAAGCGCGGGCGATGATCTGGCGGGACGGGGAACTGCCCGAAGGCGCACCAGCGTTCATTCCAACCCTTTCGTACGATCTTCTCAGCTACGGGAACTCATTGCTTTTACTGGGCATTCGCATTCGAGAAGAAGGCGGCGATGAGGCTCTAATGCGCTCCGCTTTCGAGCGTGCAGGCGAAGCAATTGAAGCTGTCGTTTCCAAGGGTAGTCCCGAAGACCCGCGCCGGGGTTTCTTCAGACTCCTTGCCGCCGCAGCATTTCATCTGGCACGTCTGTCAGCTCGGGCGTTCTCTTTGCTGAATGAAACCGTCGATGACGCCAATCTATCCAAGATGGAGCGAGGCCTCGCCTTGCTCATTCTCCGTGCTTTGGATGACCTCGAAGCAGAGATATTTGAATGGCGATTGGGCGGTTTGGGTTCGGATGAAGCCCTCATTGAGGGACTCAACCAACTGGAACAAGCGTCAGAAAGTGACCAGGACACCGACCCGCTGTCAGATGCTTTGGATCGAGCACTCCTTGATGTCTTTTACGGCGGCTTAGGGGCATATCTCCTTGCTCTGGAGACAGGCGAACCAGCACTTATGCAGCAGGCGCGGGAGGAACTGACAAGTGGGTTGGAAGGCGCTGGCGCATCGAACATGGTTCCGCAGTGGTGGTGCTTCCGTTTGGCGATCCACTTGCTGGATGACCTTTGGGATTCAAGCTTCCACGAAATTCTCCCGCCGGACGTTCCCGGTGAGGACAATGAGGCATGGGGAGAACTTCGCTCACTTCTGATTTCCTCCTTGTTCCGAAGAAAGCGATCCGAAATCGAGCTGTGGCCTTCGCAACTCGAAGGTGCACGCCGCTCCGTTGATGCGACCGACAGTCTTGTCGTCTCATTGCCAACAAGCGCAGGAAAGACGCGTGTCGCTGAACTTTGTATCCTGCGTTGTCTGGCTCAGGGACAGCGCGTTGTTTTTGTAACGCCGCTGCGTGCCCTTTCTGCGCAGACCGAAGCCGGCCTGCGCAGAACTTTTGGACCACTCGGCAAGACCATTTCAGCTCTTTACGGCAGCATGGGAACCAGCGGATTTGAAGAAGATGCTCTGAAGAGCAGACATATCGTCGTGGCGACGCCTGAAAAGCTTGACTTTGCACTAAGGAATGACCCGGCGATTTTGGATGATGTTGGTCTCGTCGTCCTCGACGAAGGGCACATGATCGGACTTGGCGAGCGCGAAGTTCGCTATGAGCTACAGATTCAAAGGTTGCTGAAGAGACCGGACGCCGATCAAAGGCGCATTGTTTGTCTGTCAGCCATTCTTCCCGAAGGTGATCAGTTTGATGATTTTGTAGGGTGGCTCCGGCGTGATCAGGATGGTGACGCCGTCTCTGTTGATTGGAGGCCGACCCGTATTCGTTTTGGAGAGGTTTTTTGGCGAACAAGCCGCGCTAGCCTTGAGCTTCGCGTCGGTGAAGAAAAACCCTTCGTTCCGACCTATTTTGGTCAAAGGCATCCGACCAGCGGGCTGAGAACAGCCCCATTCCCACGAGATCAGCGCGAACTTGTTTTAGCCACAGCATGGCGGCTTGTCGAAGACGGCCAGTCGGTCTTGATTTACTGCCCGATGAGGCGCTCTGTAGAGCCGTTTGCTAAGGCCATTGTCGACCTAGCGCAAAGAGGCTTCTTGCAATCAGTGCTTACCGCCGATCCAGACGTTTTAGCCTCGGCAATGAGCATCGGAAAGGAGTGGCTTGGTGAAGATCATCCTATCCTGAAGTGCCTATCGTTGGGAATTGCGATCCATCATGGTGCTCTGCCGACGCCTTTTCGAAAGGAAATGGAGCGGTTGCTGAGAGATGGTGTGCTCAAGATCACCGTGTCGTCACCAACGCTTGCGCAGGGTCTCAACCTGACTGCCACCGCCGTAGTGCTCCATTCTTTACACAGAAGCGGAGAGATTATTCCAGCATCGGAATTCAAGAACGTTATTGGCCGCGCAGGTCGGGCGTTTATCGATGTTGAAGGCCTAGTCCTGTTTCCAATCTTCGACAAACATGGTTATCGGCAAAACCAATGGGAGACCCTAATTGGTCAAGCGAGCAAGCATAGTTTAGAAAGCGGTCTTCTTCGCTTGGTCGTTACTCTCATCTTTCGACTAAGCAAAGCGCTTGTTCTCACAGATAGTGACGACCTTCTTGAATACATCGTCAACAATGCTGCCGCGTGGGATTTTCCCGAGATAGCTGAAGAAGGCGAAGATGAGCGCGAGGCCGAAGCTCAAGATTGGAAAAGATACATCACCATTTTGGATACGGCGCTCCTGAGCCTACTCGGGGATCAAGAGCTCGACGCGGCAGAGATATCCGCGCAGTTGGACGATGTATTGCAGTCATCACTCTGGCATCGGCGCCTTCAACATCACAATGAGGATATCCAGTCCCTACTGACAGGTGCATTGAAAGCGCGCGCCAACACTATTTGGGAGCAAAGTACAGCCCCGCAAAGGCGAGGGTATTTCCTCGCAGGGGTAGGGTTGCGTACCGGACAAATGCTTGATGCAGCGGCGGGAAATGCCAACGATCTCTTGGTGGCGGCAAACGCCCGTATTAATGATGGGGAGGCTGAGGACGCGATAGCTGCAATCACCGGTCTGGCCGAGATCATTTTTGGCATTGACCCGTTTGTTCCTGAACCCTTTCCGTACAATTGGAAGGAAATCCTTGAAGCCTGGTTGAAGGGAAGAACTCTCGCCGAGTTCACTGCTGGAAACGCGACGGATGCTCTTCGTTTTGTAGAGAACGGTCTGATCTACAAGCTGCCATGGGGCATCGAGTCTTTTAGAGTGCGAGCAGAGGCGAACGGAGACACGTTCGATGACGATGGCTTGTTTACAATTGATGACTTCGAGGTTGGGCTCGCCGTACCGGCAATCGAAACAGGTACACTGAATCTGAGTGCTGCGACGCTTATGCAGGCAGGCTTTACGTCGCGGCTTGCTGCGATAAAGGCTGTAGAGGATACAGACGCGACGTTTCTGAATTCACGAGAACTAAAAGCGTGGTTGGACTCAGATTTGGTTCAAGCGCTCAGTGAGGATGAAAACTGGCCAACTCCTGATAGTCGTGGTCTATGGATTGAGTTCACAAGGGAGTACATTCCTCCAGAACGATCTATTTGGAAGGCCCAAAACACTACCCTTTCGATAGAGCTGTTCAATTCCGAGAAGGACTTTGTCGAAGGTGCAAGCGTCCGCCTTATGACGAAAGGTGAAGAAGTCATTCTGTTCTCTGCGTCTATGACAGCTATTGGAAGACTTAATGGCAATCTGGCGAGCACTCCGCGAGGGGTCATTATTGCAAAGATGAGTGCAGACCCTGAAGTTCTCACTGTGCGATACATTGGGCCAGAACCTGTGGCGGAGCTCTTTGTCTAGCTCATCGCCGATCAAAGCTTTTCTTCAAATACTTTTTGATTGTTCTTCGGCGCACCCCTCGGGCCGGGCTGTCGTGAACCGAGACGCAGTCTCGGCCATGCGGCTTCTGGAAGTTTCGCCCTGAATTTCGGCTAAGGGCGCTTGTCAGTTCGCTGACTGGCAGGAAATGTCATTGTGCAGCCCAGCCCTCGAATGTTGCGCCCACGGATGAAGCTGAGAGCCTAGCTGCAAGCATCAGAGTATTCAGTTGCTTCATTTTTAAGGTTCGGGTTGGTGTGGCTGTGCCGTCCATGCACTCAGTGAACTCGGTTTTAGTTAATTGAGGTTGCAGCACTACTAGCCGGCATGGGTGATTCATTGGGAGTCTTTTGGCCCTTGCAATAAGGCTTTCTCTTTTGTCGATTTTGCGGGCGCCCCTATGCCAAACTGCCTCTCCAATAGCGTTGTCTTTGTTGCGTTTTAACGCCTCTGCAAGTGTGGTCTGTTGAAGATGTCGGAGATTTTTGACCGCTTGACCTACAACAACTTCGTACATCGACGCTGAAACCGATCGGTTGGCCTCGCTGTTACGCGCAGCCTTCGCATGAATCAGAGTGACGACGTCATCATCACTGATATGAATAAAGTCGGCGATCTCCATTGAACCATCATCACTGGCTAGCCACCCCTCACTTCGCATCTTTGAAAACACAAACCCGAAGAGCGAGTTGTCCTGAGTCCCGTCGCCCTTCTTTTCGCCGATAGATTGCGCCAGATTTTTCCCTGGCAAAACATCTGGTTTCTCGCGGTCAACGTCGAAACCGCCAAGGTCCTCAAAACTCCAAGCGAAGGCCTGGTCGCTATACGAGCTGGCATAACAGCCGCCTCGCGCGATGGTATGTCCACTTTCGTAATAGATTTTCGCCCAATCGGGATCTCCAAGCAAAATAGAGCATTCCGACACCAGATCTTCCGCCCCGGGTTCAGTGGAAGTCCACTCAATGCATAGGGAAACACGCCCTCGATTTATCGACGGCGTCACACTTGCCTCACCCAGTTTTTCCTCTTTATGAAAAACCTCTGCGCTCAATTGCGAATTTTTGGTTTTAGTTATCTCGAATCTCGTTGAGTAGCACCATTCTTCAATTCTTCGCAGCTCATCCTCGTTGAGACCATCGTTGTTCAATTCGCTGGGAACAAAGCCAACTTCATACGCTCCAGAAATAGAAGAAAGATCCTCAAGGTGGACAGCAAGCGCAGGAAACTTTGCATTGGGCGGTTTCGGGGCAGTAACTCTGTCGATCAGCTCCTCCAAATCTCTAATGAAGGAGGAGAAATTGGCAGACCTACCAACCCAAACGCGGCTCGCGCTTGGGCTCGCGCCCATAGAAATGCTCGTTTTGTCTGCGATGTTGACCTCAACAGTGCTTCGAACTGAAGAGTAGAAGAACGATTGGTCTCCAAGGGGGTCAAGTGCATATTCCAACGCGCTTCCCATTAGAGTTTTGGCGGAGGGTTTCGCGTCAGTGGTAGCATGAACTCCATTCATCCAGAGAACGGACGCCCTGTTTCCAACGAAAGCCGCTTCAATCTGACCTCGAGACACAAGTTGAGAAACCTTTGTCTTTCTAGAGATTTGGTTTCGTATCGAAGGGTCACTCGCGCAAACTGCACAATGGTCATGCTTGGTAGCGATGAGTACGATGTGGTTTCGAACGTCCATCATCGTGCTGCTGGGTGCCCAAGCAGGCGGCCTTTCTTGGATGTATTCGACAGTGCTGTAGCGAAGAGCCCCTGACTTTTGGGTCCTCCTTTTCCGGATGGCCTTAATCCCCGATCCGTTGGTTAGTAGACTCTCTATCTCATCAACAATCTTTTTGTGGAATGAGGTGTTTGAAGTCAAAGCGCATTTGAGAAAAAGCGGCGAAAGGAATGGTTTGAGGTGCTTCACGTCTGTAGGGCTGCTCATGACTCAATCACTCTTTCGGGATGATTTCAGGGCTGAAATATTGTTCAGGAATTTGAAGGAATTAAGGCAGATTCGAAAGTCTCTGAATAAACTAGCGGATAGGTAAATTCGCGCAGTGGCATACATATTGGACCTTACGCGGGCTGCTTTTTTACGCGACTCTGGTTGATAGTCTTCAGCCGCCAGCTAAAGACACCGCACCTTCAATTGCTGAGGCAGTCCCAACTGCGATCCCGGCGTTGGTCAAATAGGGCTTGAAGTCAAAAGTCTGGTCTTCTCCCCGTCCAAAGATACTCCATATTGCAAAGCCTGAAGTCACGAAGAGAGAAGTCAGGACACCGTCTGACACCTCTTCTAGAAATCCTTCACCATGCAGTTGAGCCATTCTTTCGGAGACTTCTCGCGACAATAAAGCGTTGCTCAACCCAGAACTTGCAATGCCGTCAAGTACGGCGGCAGTTTCTTCGGTGACCAATATTTCGATGTCAGGATATCGTTCGAGATGTTCGTAGACCAAAGTCGGCGAGTTTACGGCTTTCAGCTGCACTTCACGCACGACGTCACCTTCCAATATGAATTGAACGTCGGTACCGGCAAAGTTCGTAGCTTCCATGATCTGTGCACTTAAAGCCGAACCGGACGCATTATGCATCTCTATGAAAAGTAGCTCATGGTAGATGCCCTTGGTGTTCGAAACGACCCCGGTCAACTGCTCAGGCGAAAGGCTCCGGACATATTCGGACAACTGTTCGACTGAGGCGCCTTCAAGTTTGCCAGTCGAACGTCTAAGTGCCTCTAAAACGAGATCGTTTTCCAAACTAAGCGATGAGATTTTGTCATCCAACAACCGTTGAAACGTTACTGCCAGGACGACCGATCCAAGTTTCTCGGCTTGTTTCGGGTTCGGCAAATTCCCCGACTTTCCGCCAAATAATCGCGATATTGAGGCGCTAAGCCTTTCCAAGACAGTTTTTTTGTGTGGCTTCGCAAGGAATTCAGCATGCTTTCTTAAAGTGCGGCAATGACGTTGGAGTTGCTTTTGATACTTCGGCATCAGTGTGGCGGCAAAACCCGAGAGCGCTTCTTCTTGATCCGCACTCGCTTCGCTCGCTGCCAAATTCCGTTCGATTTGAGCAATCAATGGTTTCAGTCCATCATGGGCATAAACGCGCAATTCATCCGCAGTCGGCGGATCCGACTCGTTTCGGGACAAGGCATCGATGGGCCGCAACAAACCGTCTGCCCCGAACAGAATTTCCTCTTCAAAATACTGTAAATCTTCGAGTTTCCTGGGCCGCCCATGCAGCTTATGGCGAATATACATTGTTGCCGCAGCGCCAGCAGCAATTCCCGTGACCGGCAAAACTATCGCTCCAGCTGCCATTCCTCCTCCCATGAGGCCGCCAATCCAGGCTAGCGTTGCGCTTGTGGAAGCCGCCCCACTTAGAGTTCCTATGGCGGTGCCAGTACCTGCTGTACCCAGCGTTGATACCAATCCCCAAATGCTTGCAGTTGTTGCTGCTCCAGCGAGCTTTGCCGTCGCTATAGAAGATGCCAATCGTGTTTTCTGTACGTTCTTACTGGGTGTCTGAGTGATCGCTGAAACAGTTCCAAGTAAAGCTTTTTCGATTTGTGTTAAGCGCTTGCTTTGCTTCAAATTAACCTCTCCAAATGAATGAAAAAATAACGCGGATTCAGACAGTTATAGACAGATATCCACGGAAATACAGTCCAAAGCCACCTGCTGCGCTTTACTTTTCTTGTGAAGTTTGGATGGCCGTTGCATAGGTGGCGCCGCTTGACACAACAGACCCTGGGAGCATCGGCTCAAGGTGGCATATCCGAGTCACCGTCACCCACCGAAATCAACGCGGAACATAGGCCATGAGCCAACGAGACCAGCGTCTTGACGAACCTGAGCGGCCAGCCACTCTTCAACGTCTGTGCGCCTGTATTTCACACGCAGCACTTTTGGGATTTCTCAAAGATTGAAACTTGATAGAGGCAGGCCGTATCACGGCGCGCCACCAGGTCGGCAGTTCTGATGCATTATGTGTCAGAAGAAGCGCGTGCTGCAAGTTGCAACTCATCAAGCTTGTCTGCCCACCATTGTTCCATTCTCACTCGTTCTTCCCAGAAATCGCCTCGCAAATAGGCGCGACGGGTCTTGTTCTCTTCTTCGTGCGAAAGCGCCCGTTCGACCGCATCAAAACTCCACAAACCACTTTCGCTTGCCATTGTCATAAAGGTGGAACGAAAGCCGTGTGAGGTCACTTCTTCACTTGAAAACCCCATTGTTCGCAGCGCTTTGTTAAATGTGTTGGGACTTAGCGGTTTTCTCCAATCGGTCACTCCAGGCAACACATACCCATCCGGTTTTGATAACGGCGCGAGGCGCTCTAGAATTTCAAGTGCTTGCCTTGGTAGCGGGACACGATGATCTCGCCTCATTTTCATACGATCTTTTGGAATGGTCCAAATCGCAGTCTCAAGATCGAACTCGTGCCATTTTGACCTGCGCAATTCGCCAGGGCGAAGGTGGACGATTGCAAGCAACCGCGCTCCCAGTGCCGTTTGGATGTGACCGCCATATGTATCAATTGCATTGAGCAAATCACCCATCCTCTTAGGGTCAAGGATGGCCGCTCGATGAACCACCTGTTTTTTTTGAAGCGCACCGCGAAGAGCGTAGGTAGGGTCATCAACATCGACACCCGTGGCAATTGCGTAGCGACACACCTCGCCTATCACAGATAGCACTCGACCAGCCGTTTCTCGCTTGCCTGAATCTTCAATCGGCTTCACCGTCGCGAAGACATCAGCTGGGCGCAATGTCTTGAGAGCCCGATGTCCAATCCCATCATTCGCTTGTTTGATCAGCCACGCTTTCTTCTTCAGTGTTTGAGCCGCCTTGCCCTCGCGGCGGTTCTTCTCCAAGAGTTCTGCTGCGAACACAGAAAAAGTGTCTTCCTCCGCGAGGAAAGCAGCGCGTTTTTGCATTTTTTTCCGAACACTTGGATCTTGCCCATCAAGAAGTAACCTTTTGTCTCGGTCACGTTTCTCGCGCGCCTCTTTCAAAGAGATGAGAGGATATGGGCCATAAGACATCGTCTTTTCACGACCCCTAAACCTGTACTTCAATCTCCAAAGCTTTGAGCCACTGGATTGAACTGAGATGTAGAGCCCACCTTGGTCGGCAATCTTGTAGGTTTTGTTTTTTGGCTTCAGGTTCCGAATCTTTGCATCGCTAAGCGGCAAAATAACATCCTCACGAAAATACCCCCAATAATACCCCCATCTAAACTGATTTAAGCAGGATCTTACTGGACTGCATTGGACACAGCATCAACGCTAGACATTGATAAATCAATGCTTTTTGTTCGTTCTTGACTATCTATGGATTTAAGAATGGTGCCCGGGGGCGGAATCGAACCACCGACACGAGGATTTTCAATCCACTGCTCTACCCCTGAGCTACCCGGGCACGGGAACGGCGTTTACCGTTGGGTGGAGGCCTTCTATGACTTGCTACAGGCAGTGTCCAGAGGCTTTTTCACATTTTTTCAATGTGGACGTTGTTGCTCTGGTTCGGGATCGGAAACTTCTGTTTCAACGTCCTCTTCCCGCTGCGATGGAACCGCGTAGGACCCGTTCAGCCACTTGGCCAGATCAATATCAGCACACCGCTTCGAACAGAATGGCCGAAACTCGGTTACAGACTTTTCTGCGCAGATCGGGCAGCTCATTTCAGCACTTCCGACAACGGGATACGGCCGCGTTTGCGCTGTAGCTCGTAGTGGCCAAGAGGGGTCCAACCTGCCAGCGTGGTTTCGACCGAATCTGCCTTCAACGCAGCGCGCAGAGAGGCCTCGAACCCACGGCGATCCTTTTTAGGCATTGGTGCTAGGTCCAGAGTGATTTGCCCCCCAAGACCGCGAACGCGCAAGGCACGGGCAAGCCCCTTGGCACAGGCAAAATTGACCTTGGTTCCGCCTGCCATCGACGTGTCGGACCCGGTGTTGACATCCACAGCGACCAAGGCCCGGGTGGGCTGAATATATAGATACCCGCCTCCGGGCAGTGGCTCGGAAATACCACGCGCCACGTCCAATGCATCCAATACGCCATGCGTTTCGAAACTGCCCGGCTGCGTCACAACCTCAGCCGGGTCGGTCCAGTCGCGCCAAGCCAGAACATGGGGCCCGTCACCTTCCAGCAGCAGCTCGGGCTCAGTTCCCGGATCGTTCAAAACCTGATCCGCATGGGCCAGCATCGCGCCGATATCTTCGGCGATTTCAGCCGCACCTTCGCCCTCACAACAGGACCGCAGGATCAGGCCATGGCTGCTGCCCTCCATGCTCTCATGAGCGATTTCAAGAAGGCGGTCACGCTCATCTTCGTCGTGGATGGAACGTGAGATATTCAAACCGGGCGCATCAGGCGTGACAATCGCATAGCGGCTTTTGAACAGAACCCGATCGGTCACTGGCAACGCCTTACCGGGTTCGGCATAGCCCGTCACCTGAACCAACATCAGTGCACCGGGTGCGAGCCCTTTGATCTGTCGTAGAAAGGCCGGACCGTCAGGTGTGGTCAGGAACATGCCGCCCTGCCCTTTGACCGGTCGGTCGGCACGGGCACGGTAAATCGTACCCGGCGCGGACGCGTCAGCTGCAATCAGGAAATCGTCCAGCTGACCGTCGACCATAAGGGCGGCAGCTTCGCGGTTTTCGATGTGATCCAGAACAATGGTTCGACCCTTCATGACACCTCACGATACAGGGGATAGCCGATGCCTTGCAAAAGCGCGGCAGTCTCGGACAGGGGGAGCCCCACGATGCCGGTAAACGAACCAGAAATCCAAGGGATGAAAGCCCCGGCAGGGCCTTGAATGGCGTAAGCGCCTGCTTTGCCCTGCCAGTCTCCGGTCGCCAGGTAAGCGTTGATTTCGACGTCTGACAGGCGTTTGACCTTGACCTGAGACACCACATCACGTTGCAGAACGCGGTCCCCGCGCCGTACAGCGACCGAGGTGATTACGCGGTGCCGTCGACCGGACAAAGCATGCAGGAACTCAGCCGCCTGGCCCGCGTCTTCCGGTTTTCCCAGAATACGGCGGCCCAGTGCGACAGTGGTATCCGCACAAAGAGTTACATCGTCGCCATCGGCCTGTACCGCCTGCACTTTTGCCCGCGTAATGCGATTGCAATAGGGCACCGGCAGCTCACCTTTCAGCGGCGTTTCATCAATGTCGGGTGCACGGATGGCATCGGGCTGCACGCCAAGCTGGGCCAACAGGTCCAGCCGCCTTGGGCTGCCCGATCCTAAGATAAACGCCATTGCGGCAGGCGTTACTTGAAGCGGTAGTTGATCCGACCCTTGGTCAGATCATAGGGGGTCATCTCGACCTGAACTTTGTCGCCGGCCAGAACACGGATGCGGTTCTTGCGCATCTTGCCTGCCGTATGTGCGATGATCTCATGGCCGTTTTCCAGCTCGACCCGAAACGTCGCATTAGGCAGGAGTTCCTTCACGACACCGGGAAATTCGAGCGTATCTTCCTTGGCCATGTTGTCTCCACATTTAAGTTGCACCCGCAGAATCTGCGGGGATGTGCGCTTAAATGAGCCTATTTTGGCCCTATTTCAAGGGCGGAATCACCTATAGGGCGGATATTGTGACCGAATCGACTCGGGGTGATTGCTCATCCCAATGCGTTCGGTTGAGGACATGGCCATCGGAACGCACACAGGCGATAGCCGACATGTCGACCTCAGCATAAGTCCAGCCGGGTTGGTTCAGCGTGCCTTCGGCCAGCACTCCGGTCGCGGGAAAGCCCTTGTCCGGTGGACCAAATATACCGCCAGTGCCGGTGTTCAGATCAACGGCTTCGGACCAATCATTAGCGCCCACCAGGGACGACATCACCGTAACGCATTGATTTTCCAATGCTCTGGACATCGCGCCGATACGCACCCGCCAATAGCCTGACAACGCCTCGGTGCAGGACGGGACAAGGATAAGGTCTGCCTCGCTGAGAGCACGACCCAACAGCGGAAACTCACTATCGTAACAGATCAGCACCCCGATTTTGCCCAGCGCAGTATCGAACAGTTTCAGCGGGCCGCCAGGCGCAATATCCCACGACTCGCGTTCGAACCGGGTCATGATCTGTTTGTCCTGGTGGTCCTGTTTGC
Source organism: Ruegeria sp. CDSC068 (assembly GCF_059610545.1). Lineage (NCBI taxonomy): Bacteria > Pseudomonadati > Pseudomonadota > Alphaproteobacteria > Rhodobacterales > Roseobacteraceae > Ruegeria > Ruegeria sp. CDSC068. Next base: position 41,793 of record NZ_JBXWNV010000002.1, on the reverse strand, counting down.
CATCCGGGCCATAGAATGCAGCCCGGTTCACAGGTCGACCAGGACCATCCACAACCGGGGCCGATGCGCCCAAAATGTACGTCTTATACTCCTGCGCGAGGCGCCGGTGTAGATTTCGCACATCCTCCATCCGATCCGAGACCGCGTGGATCGAACGCTCCAGATCACCCGCCACTACAGCCCCGTCGAGCGTCGACAGCTCCATTGCGCCATATTCGGGGAAAACCAGCAATTCCGCCCCCTGCCCCGCAGCGTCCGAGACCCAGTTATCTAGCTTGTCCTCATACTGCGCCCAGCTGTCGAGCCAATCGAGGTTATAAGCGGCAGTAGCGACTTTCATGGGCTATCCTTGCGGTCCAAACTCGGGCGAATTTATGTGTGAGTTCGCGGTCTGTATAGCCCCATCCTGTCAACATGTGTATTGAACGAACAACTCCACTGTGAGCCCAGTGCTGACTTCTTGTTCAAGCGCAACATCCATCACAACGAGTGCATATGCGACTTCCATTTCAGCCATTGGGTTAATAACGGCACAGGGAACTGTGCAAAATCTTGCGGGAGAATTGGCAAGCCCCTTTTCATTTTCGGTCAAATCATCGTAGAACCCCGTTAGTCTTCGAACCGGCAATGAAGCGTCTTGGAATACAGCACCTACAAAACAAATACGATTTGGCCGCGCCTGTCCGGCACCGCCCGAACCGCGATTGCGGTGGGTGTTTTTTGTCTTGTCTCCGCCTGCTCCGAGCGTCCAACCGATGCAGACCTCAATCCGGAACGTCAGTCAATGGCTTTGCGGGAGGTCGCGCAAAAGCAAGCCCGGGGGCAAAGGGTGTGGTGCGTTCCCTACGCACGGAACCTCAGCGGCATCCAAATTCGTGGCAACGCCAAGGATTGGTGGGGAAGGGCGCGCAGTACATTTGAACGCGGCAATGAACCAGCTGTCGGTGCTGTGATGTCGTTTCGGGCAACCCGCGGAATGCCCCTGGGTCATGTGGCTGTCGTGTCGGATATTGTCACGGACCGGGAAGTTATTGTGAATCACGCCAACTGGCACCGAAACAAGGTATCGTTGAAAATGGGCGTCAGGGACGTATCCAAACGCAATGATTGGACCTTGGTCCGTGTTGAAACCCAACCGGGCCGGTATGGCAATTTCTACCCAGTGAACGGGTTTATCTATCCGAAAGATGACGGGTAGCTCAGTTTCTCTTCGCGTCCACCGCGAGGCATCGGAATGCGCCACGAGCGTTTCCTGCTTCGGCCGTGAATCGCGGGCACTTACCGTTTGCGCGGGGATGCAGAACGTCGATATCGTCCACAGAGAACAGAAAACTATCTATAAATCCCGCATCCAAAACTGCAGTCGCTTTGCTGTTTCGCCCTCTTCGCCAACATCCTTCCAAGAAAACTGCGCGATCACACCACGTAGCGGTTCGTATCCACGCGCGTGCCAGAAGGCATCCAGGGGGCGATAGTTTTCCGGACGCATCGGGTGATCAACAGGGCGCTGCACGCTGCAAAAGGCGCATTTTCTGAAGCCCAGCTTGCGTGCGTGTTCCTCGCGAAGGTCAAAGAACTTATGGCCAACTCCCTGCCCTCGATAATCCGATAAAAGGACAGACTCGGCGCAATAGAAGACTTCGTTCAGATCCAGACCAGAGCCATCAAAGGCGGCAGCGAAATCATCAGCGTGGTCGGTCAGTGGGGCACCGGTCGAAGCGCCTATCAGGCGGTCTCTATCAAATGCCCCGACCACGATAGCCTTATCGCTGTCCCGGTAGGACTGAAGGTACTTCCGCTCGTATTTTATGTCGCCGTCATACAGATATGGCCACGCCCGAAACACCTGGATCCGCAAACGCGCCACGTCGTCCAAGGCATCCGTCAGCGCCGCCCCGGTCAGGGAACGAACAGACGTGACCTCAGCCATTTGAAACCTGCTTGGTCCAGTCGGCAAGGTTGTAAAAGGTGGTGACGCGGGTGATCTTGCCATCCTTCAGGTCAAAGAACGATCCGGCCGGCAGGCGATAGGTCTGGCCATGCGCATCGGGCAGACCTTCGTCGGTTTCCAGATAGGTGCCGTTCACAGTGAACTCTGCCGCAGCACGAGTACCGCCTGCGGCCTCAAACACCACGATATCCGTTAGGTGTTCCTTGTAGCAGCGGTTCATATGGGCGCAAAAGGCCGTGAATTTTTCCTTACCGGTGCGGATCTGGCCTTCGTTCACGTGATGCGCCACATCATCGGACAGGCAGGCCAACATGCCGTCGACGTCACCGGCGTTGAAAGCGTCGAAATAGGTTTTGACGGTCTGGTTCATGGTCACTCCGTAGGTTCGCCCCAGCGGCCTTTCAGATGCTGAATGATCTGGTCGCGGGTCTGTCGGTAGTGAATTAACTTGTCCGCGCGGCTTTCGCCCAGTCCGGTAGGGTCCATTATTGGCCAATAATCGACATCCAGGTGAAAAATTCGCGTCAATTCCAGCGCCTGGCGTTGACTGGCCGGCGACAACGCAACGATCAGGTCGAACGAGCTGAGGTCGTCGCCCCATTCCTGCATTTCATCAAACGAGCGTGACCGATGACGGGACAGTTCAACGCCGACTTCTTGGCAGACGGCGATGCAGAACCCGTCAATCTCAAGGTCATTTCGCACACCGGCGGATTGTACGTAGGTGCCGGTGCCGTAGAACTTTTTCATGAGCCCTTCGGCCATAGGGGACCGAACCGCGTTATGGTCGCAACAAAACAGGACCGACTGCGGCAAAGGCTTCACGCGTCAGCCCCCGAAATGCAGCACGCAGATCAGCGTGAACAAACGGCGTGCGGTATCGGTGTCGATGTCAGCCTTACCTTCAAGACGTTCTTGCAAAACGCGGCTGCCTTCGTTGTGGATGCCGCGACGGGCCATGTCGATGGTTTCGATCTGGCTGGGCGGCAGGGTCTTTACCGCGTTGAAATAGCTTTCGCAGATCTGAAAGTAATCTTTGACCACCTGGCGAAACGGCCCCAGTGACAGATGAAACTCTGCCGCCTTTTCCTCAGCCTCTGTGGCGATGTCGAAGACCAGCCGTTTGTCGCGGATCGATAGCTGCACACGGTACGGTCCGTCGGGCACGACACGGTCATCGCGTACAGGCAGCGCAAAGCTGTTTTCTTCCAGTAGATCATAGATCGCAACCTTACGCTCCTGCTCGATTTCGGGGGTCGGCGGTGGCAGGTTTCGGTCATCTAGTTCGATGTGCGAGATACGAGTCATAGTGCGTGGTCCGTTCAGGTCGGGACAGACTTATCGCAATTAAAAATGATGAACAACGCAAGAGCAGATCAAATCGGATGCTCCGCAGGGTCGATTTGATGGTTTTTCAGAAGCTGATCGATCAGAGAGCCTTCATTGAAGCTCTTTACGCCTGAAAACATCCGACGGAACCATGATCCATAAAAGTGGATCGACATCTTGTCCTGCCACTCGAGAAAATCCAGCTTTGAGATATCTGGGTCGTTCCACAAAGCACGGAAGCGCGGCGGAATTGAATACAATTCGGTTCGCGGCGTTGCCATCGAATTCTCGTCGCTTCTAGAGACATAGTAATACAGCATTGGAGGCCCCAGGCTAAACAGGGGCAAACTCCAATACGTGGATTTTCCAAAGATACGCAGGTAGGCTTGTTGCTGATCTTCCGGCCACCAGGGCGGAACAAGATCGCTTTCGAATGCAAATTCGCACATCTGCTTTAACGCTAGGCTTCCAGATGGAAAGGCCAGAACGCCATTCATCAACCGTTGTTTGTTACGGTTCCCTTGCGGGAACAGGTAGCCCTGGTTCGTCTCGAACGGTCTGTTCGCATAGGCATCGGCATCCACCCAGATATAGTCCGTATCCTGCATAAGTTTCAGGCGGAACAGATCCGCATGAACGGCAACGGATCGGGTGATTGGATCACGGTAAATCTCGGGCGTATCAAAAATTTCGCGTGCGTCGCGCGCCTCAATGTAGTCCGGAATATCCTCTAGGTCGCCATAGTGGTAGACGATCGGCTTCTGGTCCACATCCGCGAAGGATTTCAGGCACAAATGCTCCAGAAAACTAAACCGCTTGCCGATCCAGAGTGTTGCCACGCGTTCCAAATCTGGCTCCTATTTGTCAGGCCCTTCTGTCAAGGCGCCGTTGAACAACCGGTTGTTTCAAGTCCCTACCTACATAATCCGTGCAGGTTCGCGGCGGGTGTGACCCTTAGGCCATAAGGATTTAGCCGTTCAGTCGCTTCAACCGCGCCGTTACTGAAAGTCCATGCGCCTCAAGGCTTTCGGAGTGGGCCAGCTGCTCGGCTGCGGGTCCAATCGCACGCAGGGCTTCTGGTGTCATTTGGCTGAGTGTCGTGCGCTTGAGGAAATCCATCACACTGAGACCAGAGGAGAAGCGGGCCGAACGCGCTGTTGGCAGCACGTGATTGGGACCACCGACATAATCGCCAATGGCCTCCGGTGTGTACTGGCCCAAGAAGATGGCCCCGGCGTGGACAGTCTTAGCGCTCAGCGCCACTGGGTCCGCCACGCACAGCTCCAGGTGTTCGGGCGCGATGCGGTTCGACAGTGCCGCCGCCTCGTCCAAATCACGCACGGTGATGATCGCGCCGAAATCGCGCCAACTGGCCCCCGCGATGGCGCGGCGTTGCAGGGTTTTAAGTCGTTTGTCGACGGCTTTGGCGACGGCCTGACCAAACCCGGCGTCATCTGTAATCAGAATCGACTGCGCGCTTTCGTCATGTTCTGCCTGGCTAAGCAGATCCAGCGCGATCCAGTCGGGATCGTTGTCCTTGTCGGCGATAACAAGAATCTCGGACGGGCCGGCAATCATGTCGATACCAACCTTCCCGAATACGCGGCGCTTGGCGGCGGCTACAAATGCGTTGCCCGGACCCGTGATCTTGTCGACCGCTGCAATTGTGTCGGTGCCATAGGCCAGTGCGGCAATCGCCTGTGCCCCGCCAATACGATAGATCGTGTCCACACCGGAAAGCTGCGCCGCCAGCAGGACCAACGGGTTCACTTGCCCGTCCGGTGTTGGCACGGCAATGGCCAGACGCTCAACCCCAGCGACCTTCGCGGGGATTGCGTTCATCAGCACGGAAGACGGGTACGATGCCAGCCCGCCGGGCACGTAGAGACCGGCAGCCGACACAGCAGACCAACGCCAACCCAGCATTGCGCCCGACGAATCTGTCCACTCGTGATCCTCTGGCAACTGCTTTTCGTGATAGGATCTGATGCGCTCAGCGGCCAATTCCAAAGCAGCCCGATCTTCGGACGAGACCTGATCCACAGCCTCGGTGATCTGTTCAGGGCTGAAGGCCATTGTTTCGGGCGTCAGCTCCAGCCGGTCAAACTTGGCGGTCAGCTCGATCACCGCCGCATCGCCACGTTTCCGCACGTCATCGATAATCCCGGCGACAACGGCGTCCACATCCGGGCTGTCCTCGCGCTTGGCGGACAATAGTGTTTTGAAGGCGGTCTCGAATTCAGACGACGTCGTGTCGAGGAAAACAGGCATGTTCTGGCACTCCGGAGCGTTTGATCGGGACATACCGCCCAGATGGGCCGGCCTCAACCCTCAGTCCTGTAGGTGCAGCGATTTGCGCATACTCAAACAGGACACGTCATTGCGCTGACTGCATCCTCGGGTGGTTTCCCAGCCGTGCCGCGCATAGAAACCCTGTGCCGTTTGGGTGGCTTCAAGCTGTCCCTCGGTACAGCCAAAGGCGATAAGTTCCTGCTCAAGTGCCTTCAACAAAGCGCCGCCAATACCCCAACCAATGTGATCTGGATCGATATACAAAAGCGTGATTTCTCCGGCTTCGGTCAGCCCACCGGCTGCCGCAGGCTGCCCGTTATTCTCGGCAAGCCAGATTTGTGCGCCGTTCCTGATCCAGCCCCTGATCGTCGCCGGATCCTTGTTTGCGGTCCATTGTGCGATCACCTCAGGATCATCCTGATGGTCCGCCGTGCAAAGCTCGGTAATTGACCGGACCAGAACACGGCTCAGATCGAACACGTCGAAAACGGTCACACGGCGCAGCACCAGACCCTGGGGGGGGGCCGGTTAATGCCTGCGCTATGCCGCGCTTATTCCGGATGGTGCGGTGCCTGACCGGATGGGGCCTGATACGGCCGGGTCACGTCCTTGAGGGTGACATCCAGCGCCTCGACCGACAAGCGGATCGTACCGTCCCCCGCTAGAGTTAGCAGGATCTGCCCGGCACCGTCTTCGCCCGCTTCGAAATCAATCGACAGCAGGGACATCACCATTTCCTTGTCGCCGCGTTCGACCCCTTGGCTCGCCACAGACAGCACTGAATCGAAAACCAGAACCGACTGCACCCGTTCAAACGGGCGGTCGCGGCGGGCGGCGGCATCTTTGTCTTCCCAGCGGAACCGGTTCAGCAACAGGCCAAAGCGACGCTCAGAGGGCCGCCACGTCATCTCGGTGATTGGGAAAATCGCATCCTGTGCCAAGGTCGAGATCACCTGAAGGTCATCAGCATCCTCGGCCCCCAGATTCAGTGGGGCCTCACGTCCGTCTTCGAAACTTGCATCTGTCATTGGCCTTTGATCCGTTCAATCTTTGCGCCCACGCCTTCCAGCTTACGCACCACATGTTCATATCCGCGGTCCAGATGATAGACCCGACTGACTGTCGTTTCCCCTTCAGCCGCCATTCCGGCCAGAATCAACGAGACTGAGGCCCGCAAATCCGTCGCCATCACGGGCGCTCCCTTCAGACGTTCAACCCCGGTCACGGTCGCCGTACCACCGTGCACTTCAATATTCGCGCCCATGCGCACCAATTCCGGGGCGTGCATGAAGCGGTTCTCAAAGATACGTTCTTCTAGAACCGAGGTACCTTCGGCCGTGCACATCAGCGCCATCATCTGCGCCTGCAAATCCGTCGGGAAGCCGGGAAACGGCTCGGTCACAACGTCCACAGCGTTAACACGTCCGTTCTTACGGGCAACTTTCAGGCCGTTCGGGGTTTCTTCGACATGCACTCCTGCCGCATCCAGCTTGGCCGCAAAAGATTCGACCAGAGACATCCTGCCACCCAACAGCTCAACCTCACCGCCGCACATCGCAGGGGCCAGCATATAGGTGCCCAGTTCAATCCGGTCGGTCACCACCTGATGTGTTGCACCGTGCAGGCGATCAACGCCCTGAATCTCGATGGTCGAGGTCCCCTCACCCGAGATTTGCGCACCCATCTTGCGTAGGCACTCAACCAGGTCAACAATCTCCGGCTCACGTGCGGCGTTCTTCAGAACGGTCGTGCCCTTGGCCAGCGTGGCGGCCATGACGATGTTCTCAGTCGCGCCCACCGAGGCAAAGCGCATCTCGTGCACCGCGCCTTTCAGCCCACCGGGGGCTTTGGCGTGCAGGTAACCGTCCTTTAGCTCGATCTCGGCGCCCAGCGCCTCAAGCCCTTCGACATGCAGGTCCATCGGCCGCGCGCCGATGGCACAGCCCCCCGGCAACGACACAACGGCCTGTCCGAAACGTGCCAGCAAAGGACCCAGCACCAGATTGGACGCCCGCATCTTGCGCACGATCTCATAATCCGCTGTCTGACTGGTCAGATCATGGCTGGACATCGCCAGCACCTGACCATCCTGCAACGAGGACACCTCTGCCCCGAGCGATTGCAACAGCGCAGTCATTGTTTTGATGTCACTCAGTCGCGGTGCATTGGTCAGCGTCAGCGGTTCTTCGCTGAGCAACGTTGCGGGCATCAGCGTCAGGCATGCGTTCTTGGCCCCCGCAATCGGTATCTGACCGTTCAGCGGCCCGTTGCCCGTTACCAAAATCGAATCCATCTGCTCTTATCCCTCGTCCTTGCCGGTCTTGTCCTCGGATGCCGCCCGCGCCTTGGCCTGCGCCTTGCGCCGCGCCATATTCGCCTTAAGCGCGGCCTTAAGCCGTTCTTCGCGCGCGTCCCCGGATTTACCGTCTTTTTTAGGTGAATTTTTATCTGCCATTGTCTTTCTCTACAGGAGACGAAAAAAACCGTCCAGACACCCTTGCGCCGCGTTTCGTTTGAGTCTAATCACCCGCCCACAGCGCTGCTGTAGCTCAGAGGTAGAGCACTCCCTTGGTAAGGGAGAGGTCGAGAGTTCAATTCTCTCCAGCAGCACCATATAATCTCCATTGAATAATGCACACGCTGCTCGGTTATGAGCATGGCAGTCCAGTACCCGCTTGCATGTGCCATGGGCGCATCAAGCCCCAGTAGCGCGGTTCGAATTGCGCGTGACGCGTTGAGTTTACTTTGAACCATTCAGCTCAACGCCTTGTTCGCGGAGTATGAATGCAACCTTCCTCAAACGGGGGTGAGACTTGGCGTATGCAAGCCCCACTTGCCGGGATAAACTTGAATTTGTCGATCGACTCTCCCATTGAGAAACCGACAGTGCGTTGAATTATTTTTTGTCGAAATTACCCAGCGCGTGCTGGGATCCCCGGTCACGTCAAATGCGCCGTTCCGACGCTGACAATGCGCCCGCAAGCGAGCTCTTGATCTCTGATGGGATGTCCCGACCTTGCTGATTCAGCTTTGCGGCGATCCAGCCCGCAGAATGTCCACGGCATCCGATCTTGTTCAAGCGCGCCGCGGCCGGTGTTGTCACTTCACCCTGAGCCAGGGCCATGGATGCTTCAACCTCTGTGTCCGGCAGGACCATTCTAACGGCGCTGAACACGTCCATCGAGACCTGTAAAGTTTGACGCTCTAGCCGATGGGCGGCGTTGGTCAGCAGTCGCGTGCAATAAGCCGACAAGAAATACCAACGGAACACCTGAAAAACCTGACCGTTGGACGCCGCCATATCCGGCGCGCGACCCGCAACAGCGGTCAGTTCGGAAAAGGCAGCTTCGGCCAATTTGGCCGCATCGCAAATCTGACGCTCGCGACTGGCACGAGAAACCGCGCCGTTGGCGAAGCAGGAGTCAGATTTACCGATTTCCAAGTGCATTGATATCCTCCACCGTCAAATTGTGATGAAGATATAAAATCTGACGGCATCGCCGGCATGGGAATTGCGGTCAGAATTTCCCGATTTGTCGTCTTTTTTGGCCAACTTCAGAGTCTGTCTATACATTTCACCCTATAAGTTGGCCTGTTTTGAGCCATTTGGTCAACTGGTGAACACCGCAAACGTTAATGTTTTAAACAAAAAGCACACATATCTGACACGATCTTGTAATAGTTATGCCCACTTCGATATGTATGAATACTCAATCCTGCTGACCAGTTTACCAGTAAAGTTTTAACGAGGGGGTACGAAGCAGGATCAGGGGGTGAGCGCCTGTTCAGCCAGGCTCGCCTTAGGACAGAGACGCTCCCCCCGTCCTTATCACTTAGTCTATCTTGTTCTTTTGAGCATGTGGCGTCACGCCAAAACTCGACCGGTAAACGCGCGAAAAATGTCCCGGATTTTCGAACCCGCAGGCCATTGCCACTTCGGTCACGGATGCCTCGGTTTGCAATAACAGCTTCTGGGCGCGCTCCAGCCGAAGCTCCATAAAGTACTTCTTGGGCGACGTGTTGAGGTATTTACCGAACAGCCGTTCCAACTGGCGCGTTGATATCCCCAGATCCCCGGCAATATCAGATGGGGAAACCGGTGCCTCGATGCAGTCCTGCATGATATGAATTGCCTTGGCGAGATGCGCGTTACGCATCCCGTTGCGCGATTGAAGGGACACGCGCTGTTTGGCCGTGGCATTGCGCACGGCGTTGTAGACCATCTGGTCAGCAACCGCGATGGACAACTCCTCGCCGTGGTCCCTTTCAATCAGGTGCAACATCAGGTCGGCGGTCGCCGTGCCACCCGAGGCGGTGATGTGCTTTTCATCGGCGACAAAGACACTGCGCACCAGGTTCACTTCGGGAAAGGCTTCCATAAAGGCATCATGGTATTCCCAGTGAATAGCGGCCTGCATCCCGTCCAGAAATCCTGCCTCGGCCAGCAACCACGCGCCCGAACACAAAGCGCCGATGGCCGTACCTCTCGCCCGCTCGCGCCGCAGGGTTGCAAGCAAAGGGCGCGAGACATGGTTGCGCATATGAATACCTGACAGCACGAACAGCTGGTCAGTCTTTGGCAGCGCATTCAGTCCACCATGAACCAAAGTCACCGACCCGTTGGAACAGACGGCCTGCTTGCTGTGTTCGGATACAAAAGACCACTCATACAGATCTTGACCGCTGACGAGGTTGGCAATGCGCAGCGGCTCGACCGCGCAGGAAAAGGCGAGATGCGAGAATTCCTCGATCAGGATGAAAGTGATGTGACGGGGTTGGCGCATAGACGTCCGTTTCAGTTTGACGTGGTCGACGGCCTATGCTGCACGATTCTTTTCTGTATACAACTTGTATTTTTTTAGAATACAGAGAATGAACGAATTAGCCGACACGATTCGCGCAGCGACTGTTGGAGGAACGGATGAAAGACGACGCCAAATCCCGTAAGGCAGAGTTGATGGAGCACCTGAAAGTGTCGATCCTGACGCTGCGCCTGCAACCAGGCACCGATTTGGACGAAGCGCATCTGTCCGACGCTTTCGGCTTGTCCCGGACACCGTTGCGCGAAGTGTTCCGGCAACTGGCGGGCGAAGGCTATCTGGACTTGCGCACCAACCGCAGTGCCCGGGTATCCGAGATGTCTTATACCACCCTGCGTGACTTCTTTCTGGCTGCACCCATGGTCTATGGCGCGGTTTTGCGACTTGCCGCGCAGAACGCCACACGAACTCAGATCAACGACCTGAAAGACGCGCAACAGGCGTTCAAGGCTGCGTTGCAATCCGGATCCGCCGAAGATCGGGCGCTGGCCAATAACCGCTTTCATGATGTGACCGGAGAGATGTCAGGCAATGTCTACTTGCGGCCATCATTCAACCGGTTGCTGATCGACCATGCCCGGATCGGGATGACCTTCTATAGACCCCAATCCGCGCACAAGACCGAGAACCTGTCCGAGGCAAGTCGCCAGCATGACGCCATCATCGCCGCCATCGAGGCGGGCGATGAGGCGGCTGCTGCGCAGCTGGCCGAGGATCACTGGAACCTGTCACGCGACCAAATCGAACTGTTCGTGATGCCTGCTGCGCTGGATATCCCGATGGGTATCCCGCCCCTTTCGAAACCTGCATGAGGACGGAATGAACCCGATTTTTAGATTTGAGGGGATCTATACCCCGGTGGTCACGCCCTATCACCAAGATGGCGGCGTGAACTGGGATGCCCTGTCCCACGTGATCGAATACCTGATAGAGAATGGTGTGCACGGGCTGATATCGGGCGGGTCAACGGGTGAGAACTATGCCCAGACTGTCGAAGAACGACTGGAACTGGCGTCGTTCACGCATAAGCAGTTGAAAGGCCGGTTGCCTCTGGTTGTCGGAACCGGCGCGATGCTGACGCCGGATTCCATCGCGCTGGCCTCGGGCGCGCGTGAGATTGGCGCGGACGCGATCCTGCTGGCCAGCCCACCCTATTCGGTGCCGACCGATCGGGAAAACGCCCTGAACGCGCTGGCCATCGACAAGGCCGCTGACTTGCCGGTGATGTTGTACAACTACCCGCACCGCACCGGTACGATGATGGGGGAAGAATTCCTTGACCGTGTGGGTCGCAGCCGAAACTTCTGCGGCATCAAGGAAAGCTCGGGGGATATCAACCGGGTGCATTTGTTGGCGCGGGATTACCCGCATATCCAGCTTGGCTGCGGCATGGATGATCAGGCGCTGGAATTCTTCGCCTGGGGCGCACCGTTCTGGGTCTGCGGTGGGTCGAACTTCCTGCCAGCCGAACATGTAGCACTATATCAAGCCTGCGTTGTCGAAGGGAACTTCGCCAAGGGCCGCCGCATCATGTCCGCCATGATGCCGTTGATGCGGGTGCTGGAACAGGGCGGCAAGTTCATCCAGACCATCAAGCATGGCGTCACCATGAACGGGGTCGACGCAGGCGCGATGCGGCCCCCGCTTAAGGGGCTGAACAAGGATGACAAACGCGCATTGGAACAGGTGACGCGCGTGATGAAGAAAACAATCGCAGATATCGTGGCGGAGGGCTAAGGCATGGAATTGCTGACACAAGACGAATACAAATCCATCGCTGCGGGCCTGACCTTGCCCACCGGGGCCTTCATCGACGGCGCTTTCCGCCCGGCTGTCTCAGGCAAGACCTTTGAGACGGTGAACCCCGCTACAGGCGAGAAACTGGCCGATGTTGCCGCTTGCGACGCGGCGGATGTGGATTTTGCCGTCGAAAAAGCGCGCGAGGCGTTTGACGATGGACGCTGGTCCAGGATGCACCCCTCGGATCGCAAGGACATACTGATCCGACTGGCCAAGTTGATGACCCGCAATGCCCGTGAATTGGCAGTGATGGAGAGTATCGACAGCGGCAAGACCATCTATGACTGCGAAACCGTGGACGTACCCGAGACGATCCACTGCCTGAAATGGCATGCCGAGGCGATCGACAAGATCTATGATCAGGTCTCGCCCGCCAGCGACGACCACATCGCCATGGTGGTGCGCGAACCCATCGGAGTTGTGGGGTTGGTGCTGCCGTGGAACTTCCCGCTGCTGATGCTGGCGTGGAAGATCGGGCCAGCGCTGGCGGCGGGCTGTTCCGTCGTGGTGAAACCGGCAACCGAAACCACGCTGACCGCCCTGCGCCTCGCGGAACTGGCGATGGAGGCGGGCCTGCCGCGTGGCGTTCTGAACATCGTTCCGGGTGGCGGTGCTGATGTCGGTGAGCCGATTGGTCGACACATGGATATCGACATGGTCTCTTTCACCGGCTCGACCGTCACTGGCAAACGGTTCCTGACCTATTCGGCGGAAAGCAACGCCAAGGAGGTTGTGTTGGAGATGGGCGGCAAGAACCCGGCCATCGTGATGGATGACGCCGAGAACCTTGACCGCGTGGCGGCCCATGTCGTGAATGGCGCGTTCTGGAATATGGGTGAGAATTGTTCCGCCTCGTCCCGTCTGATCGTGCACAAGGACGTAAAGGCCGAGTTGCTGGAGCGGATCGCCCATCACGCGAAGCAGTGGAACATCGGTGATCCGCTGGACCCGGAAACCCGAATGGGTGCGTTGGTCAGCGAAGGCCACTACAACAAGGTCTGCGGCTACTTAGAACAAGCCGAAAACGTGGTGATTGGTGGCAATGCCAACAAGGGTTTTGTCGAAGCGACCGTGGTCGAAGTACCCGGCAATCACAGCACTCTGGCGCGCGAAGAGATCTTTGGTCCCGTTCTGTCGGTGATCGAAGTGTCTGGCTTTGACGAGGCCATCAAGATTGCCAATGACACCGACTATGGCCTGTGTGCTTCGATCTTTACGGCTAACGCCAAGCGAGCCATACGCGGCGCACGGGCGATCCGCGCCGGAACCGTGACGGTGAACAGCTTCGGAGAGGGTGACATCACCACCCCCTTCGGCGGCTACAAACAATCCGGTTTTGGTGGCCGCGACAACTCGGTCCATGCCCACGACCAGTACACCCAGTTGAAAACCATCTGGATTGATCTGGCCGATGACGCGGACGAGGCGATCGATTGACGGCCTATACTGCAAAACGGCTGCCACGACAGACCGGGCCGGCGGGGTGGAACGCCATTCTGCCGCCCCAAACATCGCTACCCCGACTTGAACAGAACATCTCAGCCGACGTCACAATTGTCGGTGGTGGGTTTGCCGGGCTGAGCGCTGCGCGCCGGCTGCGCCAGCTTGACCCGGCGCTCAAGGTTGTTCTGCTAGAGGCTGGTCGTTTCGCCGAAGGTTCCGCTGGCCGCAATTCGGGCTTCATGATCGATCTGCCCCATGATCTGGCCTCGGACAATTACGCCGGGGGCGGGCTGGAAGCGGACCGCGCAACCATAGCCCTAAACCGCCGCGCAATAAGATTTGCAACGAACGTGGCTGAAGAATGCGAGCTGCCGCAGGAAATGTTCGACCCATGCGGTAAGTTCAACGCCGCCGCCACACGAGCCGGGGACAGGCACAACCGCGAATTCGCCGCACATCTGGATCGGTTGGGAGAGCCCTGCACGCTTTATGACCGCCAACAGATGCAAGAGATCACGGGCAGCCCGCACTACAGCTCGGGCCTCTATGCACCCGGCACAGTGATGATCCAGCCCGCCGGTTACATTCGGGCTCTGTCCTCTCACCTGTCGTCACAGGTTGATCTGTTCGAAAACTCTCCCGTTACCGGCTTTGAAAAACAAGGCGCGGGATGGCTGGTGAAAACACCTGAAGCGCAGGTTTCAGCGGGCCAGGTCATTTTGGCCAATAACGGCCATCTGGAGAGTTTTGGCTTCTACGAACGCCGACTGATGCATATCTGCCTTTACGCGTCGATCACCGAGCGTTTGACGCCTGAACAGATCAAGACATTGGGAGGCCAGCCCCGCTGGGCCGTCACCCCAGCCGATCCGATGGGCACGTCGGTCCGGCGCGTCTCGGGCAGTTATGGGGATCGACTGCTGATCCGCACCTGCTCGACCTTCCACCCGACGATCGAGACCAGCCCCATGCGCCTGCGCAATGCAGGGTGGGTGCATGACCGCAAGTTTCGTGAACGGTTTCCGCATCTGCCCGATGTACGAATGGAGCATCGTTGGGCCGGAATGCTTTGCCTTAGCCGAAACGGATCAGCGGCGTTCGGAGCGTTGGACAAGGGCGTCTTCTCGGCCTGTTGTCAGAACGGTTTGGGAATTGCCCGAGGGACATTGCAGGGCATGGCAGTGGCGGAATTGGTCACGCAGGGCGGATCGGACATCGCGGCTCATTTCCTGACCCAACCGATGCCGCCGCGCCTACCACCCGAGCCGTTCGCCTCACTGGGTGCAAACAGCTATCTGATTTGGAAAGAGTGGCGTTCAGGAAAGGAATGACCTGTCAGGGCAGGCTGAGCTTGGTCGTGCGACCCCCATCCACCGTGTAAATCTGACCGGTGACAAAGCTGGCGTCCTTGGACGCAAGAAACGCTACCACTGCCGCGACCTCCTCTGGTCGGCCAGTCCGGGCGACGGGATGGATGCGGCCAATGTCGCGGCGAAATGCATCCGGGTCCGGCTGAGCGTCAATGAAACCCATGTTCAGTTCAGTGTCGATCCAGCCGGGTGCCACCGCGTTGCAGCGGACCCCCTCCGCCCCGTGATCCACGGCGACGGCACGGGTCAAGCCGTGCAACCCGGCCTTGGTCGCACAATAGGCCGCATGGCCCGGATTACAGCCCAATCCTTCGATCGAGCCGATGTTGACGATGTTCCCTTGCGTCTGCCGCAGATGAGGCAGTGCCGCCTTGATCAGCAAAAAAGGAGCCGTCAGGTTGACTGTCAGGTTGCGCTGCCAATCCCCCAGGCTCATGTCTTCGACAAGGGCTTCCTGCATCATGCCCGCGTTGTTGACGAGGATATCCAGACGCCCTGCCCGCTCAACGACCTGATTGACCACAGATTGCGGGCCGCTCGGATCACCAAAATCTGCCTCGATCCCTTCGAACCTGGGATCTTGCCCACGTTGCGCGGTAAACACCTGCGCCCCTTCCTGACCCAGTCGTTGAGCAATGGCCCGACCGATCCCGCTGCGTCCGCCGGTGACAAGAGCGGTTTTGCCATTAAATCGGGTCATGATACCGGCTTGCCTCCATTCACTTCCAGCAACGCACCGCACACATACCGCGACGCATCCGAGGCCAAAAACAGGATCACGTCGGCAATATCTTCAGGTTCGGCAATTCTGCCCAGGGGAACAGTCTGCCCCAGTTCGGCTACCGCGGTATCCGGATCGAACCCGCGCTTGGCGAACCCGGATCGCAGCATAGGCGTGTTAACCTCGTTTGGGCAAACGGCGTTGATGCGGATGCCCTGATGGGCGTGGTCCATCCCCATGCATTGGGTCAGAGAAGCGATCGCTGCCTTGGTCATGCAGTAGACAGCGTGGTTTGGACCGGGGCGCAGGCCCCAGCAGGATGCGGTGTTTACGATCGCCCCTCCTCCGTTCGCAGCCATAATCGGGATCGCAGCGCGGCAAATGCGAAATGGGGCCTCGACATTCACTCCCAGTGACAGGGACCAATCCTGATCCGAGGTTTCGGTAACGGCACCCCGCGTAATGACACCTGCGTTGTTAACAACAATGTCCAACCCGCCCAGCGCATCTGCTGCCCTTTGCGGAAGTGCATCGGCATAGGTCGGGTCCAGCAGATCACCAGGCAGATGGGCCTCGGCCTCGATCCCGTCAGTCAGGCGGTCAGCAACGGCAACCTGCGCGCCGGCGGCACGTAGGCGGCGCACCAGAGTGGTTCCGATCCCCCCTGCAGCGCCCGTGACCAAAGCTGATTTTCCCGCAAACTCCATGATATGCTCCATCAGAAAGATGCGACCGGCGCGCCAAAGCGGGTTTCGTCGGGAACGACGCCCAACCCCGGCCCGGTTGGAACTTGGATATGCCCGCCTTCAATGCGAATTCCATTCTGGGCATCGTAATTGCCTTCGATGTATGGCGCAGCCAGCCAAACGCCTTCCAGCAGATCGGGTCGAACAGTCGCGCCGATATGTGTGCATGCTGCGGCAATAATGTCCCCTCCCCAACTGTCGTCGCAGGTATGGGGCAGATTCCGCGCTTCGCAGAGATCTCGGAACGCGCGCATGGACTGCAGGCCACCGATCCGCGTGACTTTCATGCCGAACCCATCCACCAGACCAGTGCCCACCGCAGTGATAACCGTATTCAGATTGGTGGCATTTTCGTCCATGTAGATCGGGTGGCTCACTTGTGACCGTATCTTTTGCAGATCTTCGATCGTATCGCAGGGTTGTTCCATGACAAACGGAATGTCCGGGCATTCGCGGCTGACACGCAACGCATCACGGGTTGTCCAGCCGCGGTTTCCGTCCACGGCCAGCCGCATGCCTGACCCGCCGATTGCCTCCCACACTTTGCGGATGGTTTCGATATCGATTTCAACCGGTCGACCACCAACTTTGATTTGCAGGCGCAGGTAACCTTCGGCCAATTTTTCCCTAGCCAGAACGGCTATATCGTCGGGTGCCCCAACCCCCGTCGCATAATATGACGGAACCTTGTCTACTTCTGCACCGCCAAGAAGTTCCGACACGCTGATCCCAAACTGCTTGCCCAGCAGATCATGTGCCGCGATGTCGATAGCCGCCTTGGCATAGTTGTGTCCGTTCAAAAGGCCGCCCATTCGTCGGTGCAGTCCTAGCGGAGAGATCTCAGCACCCAATAATTCTTCGGCCATCTGAGCCAACGCAGCCCGAGCACCAGCGGCGTGGGCCTCGGCGTAAGTGGGGCCAACCGGGCAGGTCTCGCCCCATCCGACCAACCCGTTGTCGGCCACCAGTTTGACCAATGTGGTGTCTAGCGCCCAGACCTCGGCATTGGCCATTGTGTAGGGGCCGTTTTTGACAGGCAGATCGTGGCTATAGATGTGAATTTCAGCGATTTTCACGGCTTGTGTTCCGTACTGCTATTGAAGGGACAAACCCGCCCAACTGGCCGGGCGGGTGGAATGCGGGGGAGTAACTTCAGTAACTTTGGTTCAGCTCATCAGCGGCCGGGATTTCACGCTCACGTCGGGCGATGTAGTCCAGCAAGGCCTCGTTTTTCGCCTCATCCAGTTTGGGTTCTTCATACTCGGCCAGCAACGCGCGTGCGCGGTTCAGGGCGCGCGCGGTGATTTCAATGCTGCCTTCTGCCTGCCATTGTTCGATCGAGTTGTTGTCGAACAGCTCGGGCATGAAGAACGCACTCTGGAAATTGTCCTGTGTATGGGGGTGACCAAGATAATGACCACCGGGCCCAACATCCGGAACCGCTGCGAGGGCTTGATCGAAATCGTGCCACTTTGGCCCCTCGGCCATGCGGTACGCCATCGCACATTGTTCGGCGTCGACGATAAACTTGGCCACGGAACAGTGCATCCCGGCCTCATTCCATCCGGCCGAGTGCCAGATGTAGTTGGCACCCGCATGTATGACTGCCTGCAAGGTGGTGGCAGATTCATATCCGGCCTGAGCATCAAAGGTTTTGGCCCCACCCAACGTGTTCGAAGTACGCCAAGGGACGTCATAATGCCGTGCCATCTGGCCAATCATGAAATTCATCAGGCTGATCTCGGGTGTACCCGCCATCGGAGCACCGGATTTCATCGACACGGTCGACAGGTAGTGGCCATAGATCGCCGGAGCCCCTTTGCGGATGACCTGCGTGTAGGCCAGTGCGCTCAGCGCCTCGGCATTCAACTGGGCCACCGTGGCCGGAACAGATGCGGGCGTGTTGGCCCCCCCCAGAACGAAGGGTGAGCAGAGCACTGGTTGATTGCGACGACAAAAGGCCCGCAATGCACCCAGCATGGTTTCGTCCCACACCAACGGCGAGTTGCCATTGCAGTTACCGGTGGTCACCGGGTGATCTTCAAGGAATTCCTCGCCAAACAGGATCGCGCACATATCCATCACATCTTCGGCGTTCTTGGGTGAGGTGGTCATGCCCATGAACGTTTTGTCCGAGTGTTTCATCGACGAATAGGTGATGCGCAGGTGGCGTTGACTGATCGGATGGTCATAAGGTTCCACGATGTGATGCGCCGAGGAATGCAGCGCGGGCATCATGTGGCTGAGTTTGTGGAACATCGCCAGATCTTCCAGCAACGGATTTCGGCGCACGTCGTCCAGATCGCGCAGGAATGGAGCGCCGGTCATAGGCACAAAGATCGAGTGTTTACCGCCCAGCCGCACATTCTTTTTCGGGTCCCGCGCGTGATATGTGAAATCGCTGGGTATGGTGGCAATCAACTCACGCACCAAACCACGGTCGAGGTAAACCAGCTCCCCTTCGACCTTGGCTCCGGCTTTTTTCCAGTCTTTCAGCGCAATCGGGTCGCGAAACTGAACGCCGACATTTTCCAGAATATCCATCGAAGCAGTGTCGATGCGTTCGACCTGAGCACCATCCATTACCTCACACAAGGGGATACCTCTGGTCAGGCCGGGCAGCATTTCAAAGTTCGGGGCAGTGCGCAGGGCGCGACGGGCAGAGCGTCCGCCCGAGCGTGTCGCGGTACGAATGTTCACGGGGCAATCCTCCAATCTTGCTGATCAGACTGACGGATTCGGCACCGGCGCACCTCACTGATTGCGATATCTGTTTGCAGGAAACGACACGGGAACCCGGAACGAAAAACGCCGCCCCAACTGGGGCGGCGTCTGTTTTGGCATTAAGACCTGCGCTTATTCAGCCGCCTGCGTGCTTGCATCAGCATGCTTGTCGCGCCGACCATCACGATAGAGCGCCTTGGTCAGCGAAACCATCATCAGCCCCATAACAACCGTAAAGGGCAGAGCACCGATGATCATCGCATTGCGCAACGCGTCCATCGGGTTGTTTTCTCCAGCGGCCAAGATCAGCGCACCGATCACGGCGGTCAGGATAACACCCCAGATGATACGGTGCTTGACGCCGGTTTCCTGGCTGCCACCGGACATGATGGTGTTCATAACCAGAATGCCTGAGTCCGCAGAAGTCACTAGGAAGGTCATGATCAGGATCACGCACATGACGTTCAGCATGGACAGAAGCCCACCGTCGATCATGTAAGACAGCGTCACGAACAGCTTGTTGGTGTTCGACGCACCGATGATCGCGCCTTCTGCTGCACCAGCCAATTCCAGATCAATCGCAGTGCCACCCAGAACAGTCATCCAGGCAAAGCAAACCAGCGCCGGCGCCAGTACGCAGCCAAGAATGAACTCACGAACAGACCGACCCTTGGAGATGCGCGCCAGGAACAGGCCCACAAACGGCGAGAACGCAATCCACCAAGCCCAGTAGAAGGTGGTCCAGCCCGATTGCCAGCCAAACTGACGGCCTTGCTCGCCTGCGGCGTAAACAGCCGCCAGCGTGTCATCACTCAACTCAGCCGCAGCACCTTCAAGACCGCTTTTAAAGCCGTCAAAGCTGCCCCATGCGTTGGTTGCGCCACCCACCAGATCAGCCGCATGCGCCTGCGCTTCTGCAGGCAGAGCCGCTGCAAACGCTTCGGTCGACAACGGACCGTATGCACCAAAGCTCAGCGAGAGGAAGTGCAGAAGGTAGTCAAACAGTGCTGTGCCATAGGTTGTCATGGCGAATACGAACGAGCCGAAGATCACAAAGGTGCCCAGCAGGATGATCGACAGAACAAGGTTCAGGTTCGACAGGTATTTAACACCGCGACCAACACCCGAGACCGCCGAAATAATCGACAGACCCATGATGACAACCAGACCCGCGATCAGACCAACCTTGCTTGGCGTGGGTACTTCACCGCCAAAATCCATGATCCATTCCATGCCGGTGATTGCATACAGACCGTCGATGAACTGGCTGACACCAAACCCGATCGTAACGGACACACCCAGGATCGTTGCAACAACGCCCAGAACGTCAACGACGTGGCCGAGAAAACCGTTCATCAGACGACCGAAAAGCGGGGTAAGAGCCGCACGAATGGTCAGAGGCATGTCACGAGTATAGGCGTAGTAGGCCAGCGACAGGCCGGTCACCACGTAAATTGCCCAGGCATGAAAGCCATAATGCAGGAAAGTATACCGATACGCGGATTGAACGGACTCTGGATCATTGCCTGCAACTGCACCGGCCACGACTTCGGGGTTCGATCCCCACAGGCCCAACGGTTCAGCGGTGGCAAAAACCATCAGGCCGACACCCAGACCCGCTCCAAACATCATCGAGAACCAGGAGAAGTTCGAAAACTCGGGTTTTTCGCCCGCTGTTCCCATAACCCGCTTTCCGGTCGTTGGAAGGATGGCAACAATGACGAGGAAGATGACAAACAGGCCGACAATGACCACGTAGAAGCTGTTGAAGATTTCCAGCAGCTTTCCATTCCAGCTGCCAAGTGTGCTGTTGGCATTGGCCGGGAAGACAAGTGCCCACAGTACAAGGGCAACCATGATGCCCTTACTGATTAGGGCGATTGGGACGCTGTAATTTTCATAGAATCCGGCATCGGCCGTTTCTATCTCTAGATCCGTAAAGGGTTCGGGTATCGACATGTTGCTCCTCCGTGGTGCTGTATCAATTGCGAAACTGCCTCTGCATTTCACGCAATTCGCCCAATCGCCTCGAACGATGGGGAAGGTGCTGCAGCAGACGTATCGGCTCTTTCTTGTTTCGTTTCTGTGTTTCAGAAATGCGGCACCGCCGCATGGTCTTACGCCTTCTGAGTTGCATTGAATTCAACACACCGTGCAATCAGGCGATACTCGGTCTTACCAACTGGGAATGGGTTCGCGCCTCCTTCACGTCCCCTTTCGACCTTTCCCGTTTGTCAGTTCGGGACATCATTGCGTCGCAGTACCGTCTTGCGACGCCCGGAAAATTCTCTCGAAAAGCCCGAAAAACACAACGTTTGTTGGTAGAACTGACTATAGTGGCGCTCCGTTCTAAATTCGGCCAGAACCGACGCATTGACGAAAAATGCGACATCCGCCTTTAACTTGAGCCAGAAAAACATCAAATCATCAAAAGCGCTATAGCTTTCACCTTCAAAAAAACTAAAACTGAGTTGATAAAAATTAAACTAAACCGAAAAACGATTCACCAGCTTCCATGTCCAGACGCCACTACAACCTGCCGCCGCTGACAACCTTGTCAGCTTTTGAGGCCGCCGCCCGCCACCTGAGCTTTAAGAACGCCGCCGTTGAACTGTCTGTCACACCCGGCGCGGTCAGCCACCAGATCAAGGCGCTAGAAGGCGATCTGGACACACCTCTCTTTCAACGCAAGCATCGCGGCGTTGATCTGACCGAGGATGGCAAGGCGCTTTATGACGCGCTGTCCACATCCTTCGGGCGCATCTCAAAAACGCTGAGCATGATCCGCGACCGGTCCACGGCGGGAAAGGTGACCGTAGGATCGACAACCGCGGTTGCCGCGTTGTGGTTGTCTCCGGCTGTCATTCGGTTCTGGCGGGACATGCCCGAAGTCAATGTTGATCAACTGTCACAGGATCGCCCCTTTCGCGATCGGCCTGACGTCGACTTTTTCATTCGCTATGGGCGGGACAGCGATCCCAACCTGTCACACACTCCGCTGTTTCGCGACCAGCTAGTCCCGGTCGGAAGCCCAGAAATGGCAGAAAGGCTTGCGGATGCCGGTCTTGAGTATCTGACTTCTGAACGGCTGATCCATCTGGAGTCAGAAGACCGCACCTGGACCACCTGGCCCGAATGGTTCCAGCAGTTGGGATATAATGGCACAGTGCCCATTGAATCCCGCGTCAACAGCTATTCCGTCGCGCTGCAGCTTGCGCGCAAGGGTGCCGGGCTGGCGCTGGGTTGGCAGCGGCTGATCCAACCCATGCTGCAATCAGGCAAACTGGTTCCTATTGGCACACACCAAGTGCCCGCTCCGAACCAGTTTTACCTGGTCGGACGCCCGGACGAAGAGCTCTCAGATAGCGCCCGCGCCCTGAAGAACTGGATCGTTCAAGAGGTTCAAGAAGGTTCGGTTTAGGTGAAATCACTCTCTGATGAGCTTTTCTGATATTGAGACCAACAGGTTCAATCCGCCAATAGGGATTAATAGCATCCAGCAAAACCTCAGGAGAGCCCGATGAACAAGCATAGCGCGCTGTCTTCCGTTCTGGCCGATGTAAACGTCGCAAATGGCCTGCCGAACGAACATTACATCGATCCGACCGTTTTTGACGAAGAAAAGCGTTCTGTGCTGTATGCCAACTGGTCCGGGATCGGCTTCGGCAAGGATGTTCCGGAAGAAGGCGATGCAAAACCAGTCGATTTTCTGGGCATGCCGCTGCTGATTGTCCGGGACAAAGACGGCGAGGTTGGCGTTTTTCAAAACACCTGCCGCCACCGCGGGATGATTCTGGTAGACACGCCGCGCAAAATCGGCGGCGCAATCCGCTGCCCCTATCACAGCTGGTGCTACAGCCTGAAAGGCGAGCTGCGCGCAACCCCGCATGTGGGTGGTCCCGGCCAGAACAAGCACGAAGACGTCAATCGCGAAGACCTGGGTCTGATCCGCGTGCGGTCCTACGTCTGGCGCGACGTGATCTTTGTGAATGTTGACGGCACAGCACCGGAATTCGAAGAGGTACACGGCCCCCTGCTGGAACGTTGGAAGGAATTTGAGAAACCCGTCTTCCACGGCGGTGAAACGTCCTCATTCAAGCTTGAGGTCAAGACCAACTGGAAGCTTGCGGTCGAGAACTATTGCGAAAGCTATCACCTGCCATGGGTGCATCCCGGTCTGAACAGTTATTCGCGGCTGGAGGATCACTACAACATCGAAGAGCGCGGTCAGTATTCGGGTCAAGGGACCCTGGTTTACCGCCAACTGACAGATCAGGACGGCGCAACCTTCCCGGATTTTGACGGGCTGAGCGACAAGTGGAACGAAGGCGCAGAGTATATTGCGGTTTATCCAAACGTTCTGCTGGGCGTGCAGCGCGATCACGCATTTGCCATTGTGCTGGAGCCGGTCGATCAGGAAAACACCGTCGAACATATCGAGCTATACTATGCCAAAAGCATTGATGACACTCCGCAGCAGGATGGACTGCGTGCTTCGAACGCGCAGCTGTGGAAGACGGTATTCGAAGAGGATGTCTTTGTGGTCGAAGGCATGCAGAAAGGCCGACACGGGATGTTGTTCGACGGCGGACGGTTTTCGCCTGCTATGGACGGGCCGACGCATAACTTCCACCATTGGGTCGCGACGCAAGTCGAAAACGGTCGCGCGGATTAACCTCTTTTAGTCGGTCGGTTGCCAAGTGGCCGACCGGTTGATCTTAGAAGGGGACGCCCATGGACAAACAGGAACTGGATCGCCTTTTATTGGACGCACATGATCGCAATGATCATGCCAATCTGATCCGCTTATACACCCTGGCCGCGGATGAGCACGAAGCGGCGCAAGACATTGACGCGGCCTGTTTCTACCTCACGCATGCTTTTGTTTTCGCGCTGGAATCCGGCGCGCCCGAGGCTAACGCGCTGAACCAGCGGCTAGTCGCATATGACCGCGCCCAAAAGCTGGATTTCTGAGTTTAGCCTCAGATTAAACTCACTCAACCCAACATGAAATTTATGTCCGTTGCCGGTGCCATCGCGATGATGACACATGGCGACGGGACCAACTTTGATACGGCAGGCTCATGAAAACGAATGCACAGGCGGTGGTGATTGGCGGCGGGGTGATCGGGTGTTCGATCCTCTATCATTTGACCAAACTGGGATGGTCGGATGTGGTTCTTCTGGAACGGGATGAACTGACATCCGGGTCCACTTGGCACGCCGCGGCGAACATCCACGGGCTGCACGACAGCACCAATATCAGCCGCATTCAGCACTATACGATGAACCTGTACAAAGAGCTTGAGGCCGAAACCGGCCAAAGCTGCGGCGTGTTCCAGCCCGGCTCGCTTTACCTCGCTCAAACCGAAGAACGCGAACATCAGCTGATGCTGCAAGCCGCTAAGGCCAAGCTTTACGGCATGAACTTTTATGAGATCAGCATCGAAGAGGCCCAGCGACTGAACCCGCTGGTCAACTACGATGGCATCCGCTGCGTGATGTACGAACCAGACGGTGGCAATGTGGATCCATCGGGCGTCACAAACGCCTATGCGGTGGGCGCCCGGCAACGCGGAGCCGAGATCCATCGATTTACCCCCGTCACGGCGACTGACCAGCAAGAAGATGGCACTTGGATCGTACGAACACCCAAGGGCGACATCCACACCCCTTGGGTCGTCAATGCCGCCGGTCTGTGGGGGCGCGAAGTCGCCAAACTTGCCGGAATTGAGCTGCCCCT
This sequence comes from Ruegeria sp. CDSC068, assembly GCF_059610545.1. Lineage (NCBI taxonomy): Bacteria > Pseudomonadati > Pseudomonadota > Alphaproteobacteria > Rhodobacterales > Roseobacteraceae > Ruegeria > Ruegeria sp. CDSC068. The sequence continues at coordinate 16,854 of NZ_JBXWNV010000002.1, read as the reverse complement.
ACAACCGACTGAGCACCAGTATTTCGTGACCGAAACAATGGCGGACGTGGCAGCGCATGGCACCCGGCTGCCCTCGGTCAGTGATCGTGACGGCGAGTATTACTTGCGGCAGGAAGGTCAGGGCCTGCTGGTTGGCGCCTATGAAAAGGACATGAAATTCTGGGCCGAGGACGGCACGCCACTCGACTTCGCGCATGATCTCTTCCCCGACGATCTGGAACGGATCGAAGAAAATATGATGAACGCCATCGAACGTCTGCCCGCCGTGGGTGAAGCCGGTATCAAGCGGGTTATCAACGGGCCGATGATCTGGTCGCCCGACAGCAACGTGCTGATGGGACCAGTGCCCGAGGTCGACGGCTATTTCTGTTGCAACGGTATCATCCCCGGCTTCTCACAATCTGGCGGCATGGGCCTGATGGCGGCGCAATGGATCATCGAGGGTGAAACGCAGTACGATATGTTCGCCTGGGATATGGCTCGGTTCGATGACTGGGCGACGAAAGAGTTCACAATGACCCGCGTTCAGGACCAGTACGCCCACCGGTTCGCGATCCACTTCCCGAACGAGGAACGCAGCGCAGGCCGCCCAGCGCGCACGCGCCCCATCTATGACACGCAAGCTCAAATAGGCGCAGTGTTTGGCCTGAACGCAGGGTGGGAGCACCCCTTGTGGTTCGCGGATACGCCAGGAACCAAAGACACTAATGGCTTTACCCGTCAGAACTGGTGGGAACCCGTGGGTGAGGAATGCCGGATGCTGCGTGAGCGCGCGGGGATCATCGATATCTCGAACTTTGCCAAATATGTCTGCAAGGGACCGGGAGGCGAGGACTGGCTGAATGCTGTTTTCACCAACACCATGCCCAAATCGGTCGGCAGGTCCTGTCTTACGCCTCTGATCTCGAAACGCGGGGGCATCGCCGGGGACTTCACTGTAACCCGTGTGGCCGATGACGAGTTTTGGATCATCGGATCCGGATTGGCCGAGCGGTATCACAAACGGTTCTTCAAACAGGTCCCCCTGCCCGATGGCACCACATTCAAAAGCCGGACCGAGGCCGTGTGCGGGTTCAACGTCGCTGGCCCAAAATCGCGCGAGTTATTGCAGCGCCTGACCAATACCTCGCTGGCCACCGAGGATTTCCCCTTCATGCGATCCGCCCAAATCGAACTGGCCGGAATCGAAGTACTGGCCCTACGGGTTTCGTTCACGGGTGATTTGGGGTGGGAGGTTCACTGTGCCACCGAAGATCAGGCCCGCCTGTATGACGCCCTGCTTCAGGTCGGTCAGGAGTTTGGCGCAGGCCCAGTGGGAAGCCGAGCACTGATGTCGTTGCGGGTCGAAAAAGGATATGGCTCGTGGAGCCGCGAATACAGCCCCGAATACTGGCCGCATGAGGTAGGTCTGGATCGGTTGTGCAAGTTCAGCAAAGACTTTCTGAACAAGAACGCAGCCGAGACCGTTTTAGCCAACCCTGCCCGCGAACAGCTTGTCCTTTTGCATCTGGATGAGGCTGACACCAGCGCGTCGAACGCCGACGCGACCGGCGGTGAGCCAGTCTTCAAAAATGGTCAGGGTATCGGCCGCGTGACCTCTGGCGCTTATGGTTATTCCGTCGGCATGTCTCTGGCGCTTGGCTTTGTAACCGATGCCAAAGCAGGGGATGAGGTCGAGGTGATGGTATTGGGACGTCCGCACAAGGCGACCATTCTGTCCGAGCCGCCTTTTGATCCAAATGGCGAAATCCTACGCGGCTGAATAAACCGTGAACGGTGCCTGACCCTACGGGAGGCTGTTCTCACGCAATCCAGCACCTATAGTCTGATCCAACCATATCGGTCGTTTTGGGAGGGACGAGCGCATGGACTATCAAACCGATATGCTGATCGTCGGCGCCGGGTTTTCCGGCCTGACGATGGCGATTGAGGCCCGCAAACGCGGCATCAAGGACATTGCGATCCTTGAAAAAGCGAATGAGATTGGCGGGACGTGGCGCGAGAACACCTATCCCGGTGTCGCGTGTGATATCCCATCGCACCTCTATTCCATGGTAACGCATCTGAACCCGGACTGGAGCCGGGCTTATGCGGGCGGCGCTGAAATTCAGGCCTATCTGAAAAAGGTCTGCCTTGATGAGGGGATTTACGAGCTATGCCATTTCGGGCAGCAGCTGAAATCTGCCCGCTGGGACGGCATGCGCTGGCAGGTGGAAACCGAAAGTGGGCAGCGCTGGTCAGCGCGGTTTCTAGTCTCAGCCATAGGGGCGCTGCATCTGCCCAGCATCCCCGATTTACCCGGTGCGGACAGCTTTCCCGGGCCTTGCTTTCACTCTGCCGAGTGGGATCACGACACGTCGCTTGAGGAAAAACGCGTCGCAGTTGTCGGAACCGGCGCATCCGCTGTCCAGTTTGTTCCAGAGATTGCAAAAACTGCTGCACACGTCACAATCTTTCAACGCAGCGCGCCCTATGTCCTGCCCCGCCCGGATGGCCCAATCGCGCCCCGGTTACGCCGCCTTTATCGCAGCATCCCGGTGTTACCTTGGGCACGCCGGAAACTGATTTACATTGTCTTCGAGTATCGCCACCGCGTGTTCAGCGGCGAAAAACGGATGATAAATTTTGCCATGAAGATGTGGCGCAAATCGTTGGAAAGCGCGATCGCCGACCCAGGCCTGCGCAAACAGTTGACGCCGGACTATAGGATCGGTTGCAAACGCATCCTCAGCTCGAACGATTGGTACCCGGCACTGGCGCGTGAAAACGTGACAGTTCTCCCGCACGGTGTGGCATCAATTGAGGGCGATCAGATCATTTCATCTGACGGAAGCCGAACACATGCTGACGTTCTGATCTGGGGCACCGGGTTTCATGTCACAGATGTGGTCGAGCGCCTCGACATAACGGGATCCGATGGACTGACATTGCGCCAGGCATGGTCGGACGGAATGAAAGCGCATTTGGGTACTGCCATCGCAGGTTTCCCCAATTTCTTCATCTTGCTCGGGCCACATACCGGCCTCGGTCACAACTCGGTTGTGCTGATGATCGAAGCACAGGTTCGCCACATCGGCCGAGTGCTGGACCAGATGAACCGCGACGGACTGCAGATTATAACACCCCGCCCGGACTACCAGGAAGCCTTCGAAGAGGAGATGCGCGAACGGCACGAAGACAGCGTATGGCAGGTGGGTGGCTGCGCCTCATGGTATCAGGATGCACAGGGCCGGAACACGACGCTTTGGCCCGGGACCGTTTCAGAGTATGAAAAGCGCATGGCGCAATCCGGGCTGGAACAATACCAACCTGCCCCTTCCTCAGGCGGAAAGTGATGAGATGACCACAATTCTAGTTATCGCCCTTCTGATCGGCGGCTTCTTTGTCGGCATGAACCTGTGGACCCGGCGACTGACCCGGCAGGGATTGAAGCGCGTCCCGCAACTTGGACAGATTGTCCCGGTGCGCGGCGGCAGCATTCATTACGTGGAAAAGGGCGACCCCACTAAGCAGACAGTCATCATGATCCACGGGCTTGCGGGGCAACTGCAACATTTCACCTATTCTCTGATGGACCTGTTGGCGGATGACTATCACGTCATCGCAGTCGACCGCCCTGGCTGCGGATACTCAACCCGCGATAGCGCCGATCTTGGGCGCCTGCCCGAACAGGCCCGCATGATTCAGGAGTTTCTGGACACCAAAGGCATTTCCAACGCCGTTCTGGTCGGACACTCATTGGGCGGGGCCGTATCGCTGGCTATGGCGTTGGAACACCCGGAGAAAACCAAAGCGCTCGCTTTGCTCGCCCCGTTGACGCAAAAGCTGTCGAACACGCCGCAAGTTTTCAAACCACTGGAAATACGTACCGAGTGGTTGCGCAACTTTATCGGCAACACGATCGCTGTCCCTATATCGGCTAAGACCGCCCCGCATACATTGGGAGCCGTTTTCTATCCGGAACCCGCGCCAGATGACTTTCTGGACCGCGCCGGCGGTGCGCTGGGGTTGCGCCCTTCGGCCTTCATTACCGCGTCGCAGGATGTTGTAGGGGTGGATGAAAGTATCGGAGCCCAGGTAGACCGCTATGCCGACTTGTCCGTACCCGGCGGCATTCTGTACGGGGCACAAGACACCATACTTTCACCCAACGCCAACGGTGCCCCCATGACCCGGTTCGGGCTGAGCGACGAAAAGATAGAAGGGTTGGGCCATATGATCCCGATCACCGCACCCGACGCCTGCGCGGCCTTCATTCGTAGAATTGCTGATACTGCTGGGGTCGCTGAACAACAGGCAACCAAAGCAGATTGATCGGGGCAAAAATAATCTCTGTAAGGCGGTGTTTCCCCCTTGACCCTTTCCGGCCCCTCGCTTAAATCGCCTCTCACTCATGGCGGAGTAGCTCAGTTGGTTAGAGCAGCGGAATCATAATCCGCGTGTCGGGGGTTCAAGTCCCTCCTCCGCTACCAAATTCCCCATTCAAATTATACCGTCGCAATCACAGGCCCAAACACCTCTTGTGATCTTGTCGCCGTGGCTGAATTGGGCTGCATCCTGGCGTATCAGTTCCAACTCAGGAAACTCGTTAGTCGGACCTTGCATGGTCGAGATCTCAATTACTCTCCGAAACCATCCTCGCAAAGTTCAGTTACTATTTAAGGGCAGTAGTCATCGTCCCATCGTCGCTAACCTTCCCGCAATAGTGCGACAATTTTTTCAAGTTCCGCGCGTCGCCTCGATGGATGTGGAAGGTTTATCACCAGCGACCGGCCTGTTTCGCAGGCCTGCGCCGATACACGCACCAAATGCCCGGCCTTGAGCGCAGGTTCGATCAGACATCCATGCGCCATCAAAGCACCAGCCCCGGACTTAGCCTCTTCAACTGCAAGACCGTAAAGCGAATATTTCGGCCCTTTGTTAGGATCGCTGATGAGTGTCCCCGTCTCCTCGGACCACCGCCGCCAGTCATCATGCCACGTCTGATCGTGCAGCAGCGGGGTGGATTCAAAATTGAAACTCTCGGCCAATTCCGGCGCGCAAACCGGGAAAATGACGTCCTCCGCGATTACAATTTGATCGGCCGCCCCGTCAGGTTCGGCAATGAAGACTGAAAGATCAAACAGATCACGTGATAGGCGAGGCGATGTTTCCATGGCCGTTACCGAAAACTTCATGTCCGGCCTAGTGTTTCGGATTCGTCCCAAACGCGCCGGCAGCCAAAGTTGCGCGACCGAAGGCAGGGCGGCGATGTGGATCTCAACGCTCGGGCTCAGGTTCCGCAGGTTCTGCGTTGCGGCCGCAAGCTGATCGAAAGCCAGAGTGAAATCACTGGCCAGTTGCCGCGCGGGCGCGGTCAGCTCAACCCCTTGCGCGTTTCGCCGGAACAGAGGCACATCCGCCCACGCTTCAATTGTCTTTATATGTTGCGAAATCGCACCGGGCGTGACGCTCAGCTCTTCGGCAGCAGCTACGAAACTGCCCAGCCTTGCCGCAGCTTCAAAAGCGCGGAGTGCGTTAAGAGGTGGCCCTTTCGGGCGTCTTGGGAGAACAGCCATTGCCTTAGACTCAGTTTTTCTACGCCAAGAAATAGCAATTCTGATTTGCGATGTCGCCTCAATTGTTCAATCTGGTGACAAGCAGGAGGTCACAGACATGACAATCACACACCGAAACTGGGTCCCGGATCAGTGCGAAACTCGGGTTCAACAAATCGCCGTTAAGGCGTCTCAGGCCTCGTCTGATGAACTGATCAAACGGATCGATGATCTTGCGACCCGAAACCGCGAGATCCACGAGCGAGAGTGTTTCAACCTAAACCCCGCAACCAACGTGATGAACCCAAAGGCCGAGGCGCTGTTATCGTCGGGCATCGGGTCGCGGCCGTCGCTGGGCTATCCCGGCGACAAATATGAGATGGGGTTGGAGGCCATTGAAGAGATCGAAGTGATCACTGCCCAACTCTGCGCCGAGGTCTTTGATGCCAAATTCGCCGAAATCCGAGTGCCGTCGGGCGCGATTGCCAACCTTTATGGTTTTATGGCCACCTGCAAACCTGGCGATACAATAATTGCACCCCCAGCCTCCATCGGTGGGCACGTGACCCATCACTTAGCGGGATGTGCCGGTCTCTTTGGTCTGCGCACAATCGAGGCACCGACGGATGCTGACGGTTATACCGTCAATCTGGATCAGCTACGCGCATTGGCTCAGAAAGAACGGCCCAAGCTGATCACTATCGGGGGCAGCCTCAATCTGTTCGAACATCCCGTAAAAGAGGTCCGGCAGATCGCTGACGAGATCGGGGCCAAGGTCATGTTCGACGCTGCGCACCAATGCGGGATCATCGCAGGCAAAGCGTGGAGCAATCCACTGGCCGAGGGCGCGCATTTCATGACGATGAGCACTTACAAAAGCCTGGGCGGCCCCGCTGGTGGTTTGATCGTCTCCAATGACGCTGAAATTGCGCAAAAACTCGACGCGATTGCCTTTCCGGGAATGACGGCCAACTTCGACGCGGCCAAGTCCGCAGCGTTGGCCGTAACAATGCTGGACTGGCGCGACTTCGGCAAACAATACGCGGCCGAAATGATCTCGATGGCGCAAGCGCTCGCAGAACGATTGGACGCTCGTGGCGTTCCCGTCTTTGCGGGTCGGGAAGGGTTTACCAAATCACACCAGTTTGCTGTGTCGGCAGAATCTTACGGCGGCGGGCAAGCGGCGTCCAAAACGTTGCGCCGCGCTGGGTTTCTTGCTTGCGGAATTGGACTGCCTACACCCGAAGTAAAAGGGGACATGAACGGCCTTCGGTTCGGGACGCCTGAACTGGTCAGATGGGGGATGACGTCGCAAGACGCTGATCGGTTGGCGGCATTGATCACCTCTGGATTGGCGGGCGCGGATATCGCCGCCGAGGTTGCAGAGTGGCGGCAGAGTTTTTCAGAACTGCATTTCGTGCACTGACGGCACGTTGGGTGCCGTCCATAGCGCTTTCGTCACGCTTGCATGATTGCGCCCTTTGCATCGTATATGGGCGCGGGCCGTCCGCTATGGCCCGCGTTTTGGCATTTCACATTACCAGATCCGGTTGGTTCCGAGTTATCTCATACGTTTGGGTTTGACCGGATCGGGTCACCTGCAAGATCAACGTCTGCGCATTTTCGAACCGCTCGAAATACGCAAACCGAATATTAGCCAGCGCTGTAATATCCTGGCACTGAATCAGGTAGTCGGCCAAAAAATCGCTATGTTGATCTTGATCAGCAGACTTGGTGGTATTGTCCTGCCCCAATCCTTCACCCGTAAGGGTGACATTGGCTGATGCGGTAACGCATCCGGCCTCTTCCGGCAGCACAAACAAGCCCAAAGGTTTGGACAGGTCTGAGACCGCAACCGCCACCTGCGCGCGATCGTCATCGGTTTCGGCCGGCCCTTCAAAACCAATGATGTCTGCAGAAGGCACGTTGAGGGACAAAGTAAATGCCTGATCAGAAAAGGCGATATCCACATATCCCGTACCATGTTCATGGGCAGGGCCTTGCACCTGCGATAGAACAATCGCCGGTGTCAGCATCAAAGCAATGGCTGCACATTTCATAAACAAAGCACCATCCAACAAGGAATCACGTCGTCCATTCTAATGTGATTAATACTCCGTGCAATCGCGGCTTCGGCCCACCTACCCCGCTAATTATGGGGAAAGGGTGCGACATTTATTTCCGACAATAAGACTCAGGTTGACTTAACCTACTAATTCACTCAGTTTTTGGCGCATGCGCGTCGCTGAGGCGGCGCTAGTGAGTTTTTTTGACAGGAAAGTGTCACCTCTATGACCAAATTTTTTGCCGCCACCAGCGTATTGACCCTTGGGATCGCGACTGCAGCGTTTGCGGACGCCCCAGCGAAGATCGACGTTCTGACCACCTACGCGAACATCGCCGAAGCCAAATATGACGACAGCCTGATCGCGGCAAAGTCGCTGCAGGCCGCCGTAAACGCGCTGATCGATGATCCGTCAGACGCCACACTCAACTCGGCACGCGCCGCTTGGGTTGCCGCACGTGTTCCTTACCAGCAGACCGAGGTTTACCGTTTCGGCAACGCGATCGTTGACGAATGGGAAGGCAAGGTAAACGCATGGCCGCTGGACGAAGGGCTGATCGACTATGTGGACGCAGCCTATGGCGGTCCGACTGACGAGAACGAGTTCGCCGCGCTGAATGTCATCGCCAACCCCAGCTTTGAGCTGTCGGGCAAAACCATCGACGCCAGCGAAATCACCCCGGAATTGCTGGGCGAAACCCTGCACGAAGCCGACGGGATCGAGGCAAACGTTGCCACAGGCTACCACGCAATCGAATTCCTGCTGTGGGGCCAGGATCTGAACGGCCATGGCGCGGGCGCAGGCGACCGTCCGTATACCGATTACGTTCAGGGTGACGACTGCACCAACAGCAATTGCGACCGCCGTGCACAATACCTGAGCGCTGCGACTGATCTGCTGGTCAGCGATCTGGAATGGATGGCCGCGCAATGGGTCGAAGGTGGCGAAGCACGCGCCGCCTTGACGGCCGACGAAACCGCTGGCGTCAGCGCCATTCTGACCGGCATGGGTTCGCTGTCATACGGCGAGCAGGCCGGTGAACGTATGCGTCTGGGCCTGATGCTGAACGACCCCGAAGAAGAGCATGATTGCTTCTCGGACAACACCCACAACAGCCACTACTACGATGGTCTGGGCGTTCAGAACGTCTATCTGGGCAGCTACACCCGCATCGACGGCACTCCGGTTTCCGGCGCATCGCTGTCGGATCTGGTTGTTGCCAACGATCCGGCTCTGGATGCCGAGATGAAGGTGAAACTAGCCAACACCATGCAGGCCCTTGGGCGTCTGAAATCGACCGCAGAGGCCGGTTTTGCCTATGACCAGATGCTGAAACGCGGCAGCGAAGGCGGCGAAGTGCTGATCATGGGTGGCGTTAACGGTCTGGTCGATCAGACCAAGACGATCGAGCGCATTGTGACTGTATTGGAACTTGACCAAATCGCGTTCGAAGGTTCGGACAGCCTGGACAACCCAGACGCGGTCTTCCAGTAAAACACAAGGTTTGCGCCAAACGGAGGCGGCTGCTTCACGCCGCCTCCAAATCTTGTGAGGTACCTTTGATCTGTTGCCTCTGGACGTTTCCAAATTAACTTACTAATACAGTAAGAAATACAACTCAGAGCCCTGATTGCTATGATCGTATGCCACTGCACAAACATCTCGGATCACGATATCCGCGCAGCCATCGATTGGATGCGTACGTCTGATCCTTACGCGGTCATTACCCCTGGTAAAATCTACCATGCCCTTGGAAAATCAGCAGATTGTGGCGGGTGCATGCCGCTTTTCCTAGACTCGATGCGCTCCAGCGATAAGTTGGAGGTCCCGATGCAGCTTCGCGCACTTCGCAGCGAGGTAACACAGGAGAATGCAGATGAAGGGCGACCCCAAGGTCATAGAGTATCTCAACAAATCTCTGCGGCATGAGCTAACGGCGGTCAGCCAGTATTGGCTGCATTACCGCCTGCAGGAAGATTGGGGCCTTGGCCACATGGCCAAGAAAAGCCGCGAAGAATCTATCGAAGAAATGGAGCACGCGGACAAGCTGATCGAGCGAATCATTTTCCTGGGCGGTCACCCGAATCTGCAACAACTTGACCCGTTGCGCATCGGCCAGACCCCAAAAGAGACGTTGGAATGTGATCTGGCCGCAGAGGTCGACGCCCGGGCCTTGTACAAGGAAGCGCGCGAATACTGTCAGAGCGCTGGCGACTACGTCACTATGTCTCTGTTTGAAGGATTGCTGGCGGATGAGGAAGGGCATATCGATTTCCTCGAAACACAGCTGGACCTGTACGAAAGGATTGGCGAAGCCAATTATGCGCAACTCAACGCATCGAAAATGGACGAAGGCGCGTAAGCTTTCGCTGGTGACGGTGGCCGCCCTTGCGGCCACCCAATCCCTGTCGGCCGAGCTGCGGGATTTTCACCTGAACTACCTTCCCAGAACCGAAGACGAACAAGCAAGGATTGCGCGCGTAACCGCCGCACCTGACGATTTCAGCGCGCCGCAGCGCTTTGAAGAGTTGCCCGGTGGTGCCGCAACTGTCCGCGTGCGCACCGACGCAGATGCGTTTTCGCAGCCCTCGGGCAACCTGAGTTTCGAGCAGGAGCTTGACTTCAAAGTCGGCAACGGCCTGTTCAAGAAAATCTGGGTGTCATCTCCGTCATCCACACTGGCCTCAGATGGGTTGGGGCCGCTCTACAACGCACGATCCTGCCAACGCTGTCACATCAAAGACGGGCGCGGGCATACGCCCAACGGGCCAGATGACAACGCGATTTCGATGTTCCTGCGCGTGTCCATCCCTGGCACATCCGAAGACGGGTACGCCGAGATCGAAGACTACATCGCCACCCTGCCCGAACCGAATTACGGCGGGCAGATGCAGGATCTGGCCCTTCCCGGCCACCCGGCGGAATACAGGTTGGATATCACTTACGAGGACGTTCCCGTCACGTTGGCTGATGGGGAAACCATTACCTTGCGCCGCCCGACCTACGAGGCTGCGGATCTGGGTTATGGCCCGCTGCACCCCGAAGCCATGATAAGCCCACGCGTAGCCCCGCAGATGATCGGCCTGGGTCTGCTCGAAGCGATCCCGGTCGGGGACTTGTTGGCGAACGCGGACCCCGAAGACGGGAACGGCGATGGAATCTCCGGCCGCCCCAACATCGTATGGGCGATTGAATATGGCGCGCCGATGGTGGGCCGGTTTGGCCACAAGGCAGGCATGCCCACGATCATGGAGCAATCCGCGGCGGCCTTCGCCGGGGATATAGGCATTTCCAGCCCGCTCTATCCAGCGGCGCACGGCGATTGCACTGATGCGCAAGTCGATTGCGTGAACGCGCCGCATGGTGATGGCGACGACCGGACCTTCGAAATCGATCAAATCGGCATGGATCTGGTCGCCTTCTACAGCCGGAATCTGGGTGTCCCGACCCGGCGGAATATGAACGACGCTGACGTGTTGCGCGGCAAGCAGGTGTTCCACGACACCGGGTGTGCATCGTGCCACACGCCCTCGTTCGTAACGCATCGCATGGAAGATCGCCCCGAGCACAGTTTTCAGCTGATCTGGCCATACACAGACCTGCTGCTGCATGACATGGGTGAAGGGCTGGCCGACAACCGACCCGAGGCGCGTGCAACGGGTCGTGAATGGCGGACACCACCGCTTTGGGGGATCGGCATGACCCAGCAGGTGTCAGGACATACGCAGTTTCTGCATGACGGGCGCGCGCAGTCGTTACTTGAGGCGATCGTGTGGCACGGCGGTGAGGCGCAGGCAGCGCGTGACGCTGTCGTCGAGATGCCAAAACCCGACCGCGATGCCCTTATCCGTTTTCTAGAAAGCCTTTGACCCATGCGCGCCTTCGTACTTGCTCTTTCCCTGACATTGCCTCTGGGCGCCAACGCACAAGATCGTGGGCCGATCCTGTCCGACGCCATCGAGGCTCATATCCTACCTGGCTATACCGCCCTGTCAGATTCCACCAATGCTTTGGCTAATGCTGCACGGGCGGATTGTGACCCGAACTCGACCCCGCTTCGCACTGCATACCACGCGGCGTTTGACGATTGGATTTCGGTTAGTCATCTGCGCTTTGGCCCATCCGAAGCCGAGGACCGCGCCTTTGCGTTGGCGTTTTGGCCCGATACCAAGGGATTCACCCCCAAAGCCCTGTCCGGCCTGATTTCTGCTGAGGATACAGCCATTCAATCCCCGGATGCCTTTGCGGAAACCTCCGTGGCCGGACGCGGTTTTTTCGCGCTGGAACTGATGCTCTACGATCCACGGTTCACCGATCTGGGCAGCGCCGAGTATCGCTGCGCACTGATGCAGGCCATAACCGCAGACATCAACCGCAATGCCGGGGCAATTGATGCAGACTGGGCGGACTACGCACGCGCATTGGCAAGCCCGGGTGAGAACAGTCCATACCGGTCTGAAGACGAAGCCATGCAAGAGCTTTACAAGGCCCTGACGACCGGTCTGGAATTCACCGCCGAAACCCGCCTTGGTCGCCCAATGGGAAGTTTCGATCGCCCCCGCCCCAAACGCGCCGAGGCGCGGCGCTCCGAACGTTCGTTGCGCCATGTGCAGCTGTCTCTGACCGCTTTGCGTGACCTTGCCGCGCGCCTGTCGGCAGATCATCCGGACATCGCGGCAGATCTGGACGGCGCATTCGCTGCAGCCATCGACCGTGCGCAGTCACTGGACGATCCGGCATTTGTCGCTGTGGCAACCCCGCAGGGACGGTTCCGCCTTGAGGCGTTACAGCAATCCATCAACGATATCCGCGCCATTGCCTCGACCGAGCTTGGCCCGACGTTGGGCATCAATGCCGGTTTCAACTCGCTGGACGGGGACTGAACCATGACCAACCGTCGACGCTTCCTAGCCGGGCTGGCTGCCGCTAGCCTTGCACCCATGAGTGGATGGTCTGCTGTCGGTGCGCCGGATTACCTGGCTGCGGCGCTGTTCCCGGATGGGACTTATCGGCTGGCCGGGATGGACGCGGGTGGCGACATCCTGTTTTCTCTGCCGTTGCCCGCGCGCGGGCACGCGGCGGCGGCGCATCCCCACCACGCGCAAGCGGTGGCTTTTGCACGCCGTCCGGGAACATTTGCAATCATCATCGACTGCGCGACCGGCACACAGACCGCTGTGTTAGAAGCCCCAAAAGGCCGCCATTTCTATGGGCATGGTGTGTTCTCAACCGATGGAACGCGGCTGTTCACCACCGAAAACGATTATGAGACCGGTCAGGGCGTGATTGGTGTCTGGAACACAGATGACTACACACGAATTGGCGAGTTCGCTTCGGGCGGTGTCGGTCCCCATGACATGCGTCTCATGCCAGATGGTCGCACATTGGTTGTGGCAAATGGCGGGATCGAAACCCACCCAGAAACAGGAAGAACCAAGCTCAACCTGCCTGTGATGCAACCGCGCCTGACCTATCTGGACCAAAATGGCGGGGTTCTTGAGCAGGTAGAACTGCCACAAAAGCTTCACAAAAACTCGATCCGCCATTTGGCCGTGCGACCTGACGGTTTGATCGGGTTCGCGATGCAATGGCAAGGCGATACATCGCAACATCCTCCCCTTTTGGGTTTGCATCGCCGTGGCGAAAAGCCCCTGCTACTCAGAGCGCCCGACGCTGACCAAAGCACGTTGCAGGGATATGCGGGCAGCATCGCCTTTTCCGGTGCAGGCGAAACAGTCGCTATCACCTGCCCCCGCGGCAATGCCGTGCACCGTTTTCGGGTCGCGGACGGACAGTTTGATGGCGTCTTCCTGCACGAGGATGTTTGCGGCCTTGGCACCGCATCAAACGGGTTTGTGTTCACAACCGGGACTGGAGTCATCGGGCAATTGTCCACAAACAAGGCCAAAATATCCAACCGGGCTGATTGCCAATGGGACAACCATTTGATCCCAATTCGCACAGCTGCATGAATTCGGAAAATTCCGCCCCATAGATTACACTTGGAAGAATCATATAGCTGCCGTATTGGCGGGCGCGAAACTGGCACCCTGACTTACAAGGACTGACTTGATTGAAACACACGCCCGACGCACCGCATTCCATCTACGGAGTTGAGAAATGGGGCAAAGGTCTCATTGAGGTGACGGAGCAGGGCGAAATCGGTCTGCGCAATCCGATGGCCCCCGAGGCCGAAGCGATCAGCTTACCGGGTATTCTCAGTGATCTAGATGAACGCGGCATCAAAGCGCCGATGATACTGCGCGTCAGTTCTTATCTGGAACACGAGATTGTCCACATTAACGAGAGCTTTCGCGATGCGATTGCACGCACCGGCTACAAGGGCAGCTATCGCGGTGTTTTCCCGATCAAGGTGAACCAGCAAGCGCAGGTGGTCGACCGGATTGTCGAGTTCGGCAAGAAATACAATTATGGGCTTGAGGCCGGGTCAAAGCCTGAACTGGTGGTGGCCTTGGCGCATCGTCTGGCCAGCGAGGCGCTGATTGTCTGCAACGGCGTCAAAGATGCCGAATTCATTCAGTTGGCCATCCTCAGCCGCAAGATCGGGTTCAACACGGTCATTGTTTTGGAAAGCCCGAAAGAGGCTGACACAGTCATCCAGGTCTATAACGAGCTGGGCATCGAACCCCTGATCGGCGTGCGGGTCAAACTGACCAACCAGATCAGCGGCAAGTGGGAAGAAAGCTCGGGTGATCGATCGGCCTTTGGCATGAACACCGATCAGCTGGTCGCCACGGTGGACAAGCTGAAAGCGGCGGGACTGCTGCATTGCCTGAAGCTGCAGCACTCACACCTTGGCTCGCAGGTGCAGGACGTCAACGATGTACGTCGCGCGGTGGGCGAAGCCTGCCGCTATTACACTGAACTGACACGCGAGGGCGTGCCGCTCACCCATCTGGACCTCGGCGGCGGTATGGGCGTGGATTACACAGGTGAGAAGAAGGCCGCCGAGAACTCGATCAACTACACGGTCGAGGAGTACTGCGCCAATGTTGTCGAAACCGTCGCCTATGCGATGGATGAGGCAGAAGTGAACCACCCTACGCTGGTCACTGAAAGCGGCCGCGCCGTGGTGGCAACATCGTCGATGCTGGTGTTTAACGTGCTGGAAAGCACGCTTTACGATGCGCCCAACGGCCCCGAGGTTGAAGCGGACGACCACCATCTGGTCTCAGACTTGGCTGCAATCAACGGCTATCTCAGCAGCGACCGACTGCAGGAATGCTGGAACGACGCGAATTTCTACCGCAACGAACTGCGCGCGCTGTTCCGCCGCGGCTATGTAGACCTGCGCCAGATGGCTCGGGCCGAACGGATCTATCTGTCGCTGATGGCCCGTCTCAAAGCGCTGGCCGCAAGCGATGATCTGGACACGGATGTGGATGATCAGCTTGAGAAAGTGGCCGATATTTATCACTGCAACTTCTCGCTGTTTCAGTCGCTGCCTGATGTCTGGGCCATTGACCAACTGCACCCTATCGTGCCGTTGCAGGGCCTGAACCAGACGCCAGATCGTCGCGCGGTGCTGTCCGACATCACCTGCGACAGCGACGGCAAGATCGACCGGTTTATTCTGGCCGACGGCGTCTCGCCCAGCCTGCCGGTGCATTCCCTGCCCGAAGATCAGGAATACCTCATGGGCGTCTTCTTCGTCGGTGCCTATCAGGAAACACTGGGCGATTTGCACAACCTGTTCGGCGACACAAACGTAGTCACCATCGACCTGCGCGCGGACGGCGGCTTTGACCTGCTGCACGAGCAAGAGGGCGACACGATCAGCCAGGTTCTGTCGTATGTCGAGTTCGACCCCAACGATTGTGTCGCCGCGTTCCGCAAAATGGTGGACGAGGCGATCTCGACCGGTACTCTGATGGCCAAGGACCGCAAAACCCTGATGAGCGCCTATCGCGACTCCATCAATGGCTACACCTATTACGAATAACTCCAGAGAGGAGATGACCCCCATGGGAACTTTGAGTGGCAAAACACTGGTTGTCGGCGCAGGCGGCGTATCGCACGCGGCCGTGCACAAGATGGCAATGAATTCGGATATCTTCACCGAAATCACTCTGGCCAGCCGCACGAAATCGAAATGCGATGCCATCGCTAAGGCAGTGAAAGATCGCGTGGGCGTTGACATCGCCACCGCCGAACTGGACGCTTACAAGGTCGAAGATACCGTCAAGCTGATCAAGGAAACCGGGGCCGAACTGCTGGTGAACCTCGCCCTGCCCTATCAGGATCTGGTGCTGATGGATGCGTGTCTTGAGGCGGGCATTCATTATCTCGACACTGCGAACTATGAACCCGAAGACGTGGCCAAGTTCGAATACCACTGGCAATGGGCCTATCAGGACCGGTTCAAAGAGGCTGGCCTGACCGCCATCCTCGGCTCGGGCTTCGATCCGGGTGTAACCAGCGTGTTCGCCAAATGGCTGAAGAAACACAAGCTGGACACCATCCGCCAGATCGACGTGTTGGACGCCAATGGCGGTTCGAACGATCAGGAATTTGCCACCAACTTCAACCCGGAAATCAACCTGCGCGAAGTGCTGGCCGAAGTGCGCCACTGGGAAAACGGCGCATGGCATACCAGCCCGGCGATGACCACAAAAGTCGAATACGATTTCCCCGCCATCGGCCAGAAAAACATGTACCAGATGTATCACGAGGAATTGGAGTCGCTTACGACCCACTTCCCCGAGATTGAGCGCGCCCGCTTCTGGATGACCTTTGGCGATGCCTACATCATGCATGCCAAGGTGCTGGAAAACGTCGGCATGACCCGCATCGATCCGGTGATGCATGACGGCAAGGAAATCATCCCGATCCAGTTCCTGAAAACTCTGCTGCCCGATCCCGGCGATCTGGGTGCCGAAACTAAAGGCAAAGCCTGCATCGGCGACATCGCCACGGGTCAGGCCAAGGACGGCTCCGGCGAGAAGACCTATTACATCTACAACATCTGCGATCACGAAGAATGCTACGCAGAAGTCGGCAGCCAAGCCGTCAGCTACACCACCGGCGTCCCCGCCATGATCGGTGCGGCGCAGGTGCTGAAAGGCAACTGGTCCGAGCCGGGCGTGTGGAACATGGAACAGCTGGATCCGGATGACTTCATGGATATGCTGAACGGGCACGGCCTACCGTGGCAGGTCCACGAGCTTGACGGTCCGGTCGAGTTCTAATTTCATCTTTTCCAAAATACTCCGGGGGTCCGGGGGCAGAGC